>LZME01000044.1 GCA_001673575.1 Mycolicibacter heraklionensis
GACACGCTGCATTCGACGCCGTCTGGTTCCCCAAAGCCACCGCCGCCGCAGACGACGACCCACCACCCTTCTAACGGTGGTCACGAGCCGCGGTTCAGGATCCTGGTCGCGTCCTGAACCATCTGCGCCACGATGGCACCCGCGGGCACCACGTCGTGGATGAGGCCGACGGCCTCGCCGATCAGGATGTGCGCAATGTCGAAGTCCGCCGCGGCGAGGCCCGCCTCAAAGGCAGCGATGGCCTCGGGCAGATTCGCCAGCAAATGGCTCTCGTCGCCGTGCCAGCTCTGCAGGAACGTGTTGTGCAGCGCCCGCTCGTCGTAGTGGGCAGGCCAATCGAGTTGTCGCACAAGGTCATAGACGCGGGTGCGGACGGTGTCCTCGCCGCTGGCTTGGATGGCTCGCTGGTGCGCGCTCGGTGACACGAGGGCCTCGCTGGCGGCCCAGAGCCGTGTACCGATGAGAACGCCGTCGGCGCCGAGCGCCAGTGCCGCGGCCACCCCGCGCCCGTCGCCGATCCCGCCCGCGGCCAGCACGAACGTGTCCGGGGAGTGTTCGGCCACCAGGTCCACGACGGCCGGGACAAACGTCATAGTCGAGCGGCCCGACATTCCGTGGCCACCGGCCTCGGCGCCTTGGGCCACGATCACGTTCGCGCCCGCCCGCAGCGCCGCCTGCGCCTGGTCCAGGGTCTGCACCTGGCAGATTAGCGGAACGCCCGCGTCGCGGATCTCTCCGGCGAACGTCTCGGGATCACCGAAGGACAGCATGATCGCCGCCGGGTTCCGGTTGAGTGCGACAGCGAGAGCCTCCGGCGCGCGGGTCAGGCTCCAGGTGATGAATCCGCAGCCGACGCGCGTGTCGCCCGCCGCATCGAATTCGCGCTGCACCCAGTCAGGGTCGCCGTAACCCCCGCCGAGCAGACCGAGCCCACCGGCATGGGTGACCGCCGCCGCGAGCCGGCCGCCGGATGCCTGCGCCATCGGCGCCAGCACGATCGGGTGCTGGATACCGAAGTAGTCGGTGAGGCGATTGCGCAGCGACATCGCGATGCCTCCTTGAGGTCAGCGTCGCACCGGCAGGGGAGAGTGATACCCGGCCATCGTGTAGAGCACCGGCGCAGCCGTGCGGGCGGCGACCACCCCGTAGGCGTCCTCCTGCTGCACCGCGAACACCTCGGGATCGCCGAAACCCCGGTCGATGCGATCCCGGATGAACGCCAGCTGGACCACCTGCACGGCGAAGTTCTTGACCGCCTTGCCGGCGGGCCGGCCACCGATGCGGGTGGCCTCACGGATCGCGAGCTTGCGGCTGCGGATGGAGCCCAGCCAGGTCGCCTCGTTGGCGCTGATCAGGCCGCCGGCCACCATGCCGGGCAGCTTGCTGGCGACCAGCTGCTGCTCATGCCGGCGGCTCAACATCCCCAGCAGCACCATCAGCAGGAACACCGGAACCAGCCAGAACACGTAGGTCACCAGGAAGAGCCGCCCGCCGCCCATCGCCAGCGAGGCGTTCCACGAGGCGTGCATCGCGACCGCGGCCAGGTAGCCGATCAGGATCACGATGGCCTTCGACCAGAATCCGTGGCGGCGCAGCGCGAAGAACACCCCGATTCCGGTCATCGTGGTGAACAGCGGGTGGGCGAACGGACCGAAGATCAGCCGGGCGATGGCCACCGCGGCCATCTGGGCCGGTGACTCGGCCGGCGCGATGTAGACGATGTCCTCCATCCAGGCGAAACCCACCGCCACGACGCCCGCGTACACCATGCAGTCGGTCAGCGAGTTCAGCGCCAGCCGCCGCCGCCCGGTCAGCATGACCAGCAGGAACAGGCCTTTCGCGGCCTCCTCGATGAACGGCGCCTGGATGGCCGCCATGTCGAAGGCCTTCGACACCAGCGGCCGTACCGTGGCGACCGAGGAGCCGAAGGTCTCCAACCCGACCGCCAGCACCACGGCCACCGATGCGCCCCACAAGAACGCCAGTTGCAGCAGCCGGCGCGGCTCGGGCTCCCAGCGGTCCAGCCAGCGGTAGCACAACAGCACCACCAGCATCGACATGCTCGCCAGTACCAGCGCTGTCAGGGTTCCGCCCGGGTTGGCCGCGGTGAACAGCAGCAACAGGAACACGGTGAGGACGGCGAGCAGGACGATCACAATGAGCGGCGCTCCGACCCTTCGCCGGTTCCGCATCTGAGGCATAGCGAGGGAGCGTAGCCACCGGTTTGTCCAGCGTGCAACGCGTCGAGTAGCCTCAACAGGTAGTCCTCGACTAGTCCTAGACCAGATCGCGGGCGACCGCATGCGCAGCATGCGTGACAACACCTGAGTCCCTACTACGCCACAATGTCCGGAGCAACCCAACACATGCCAAGTCCCACCGTCACCTCGCCGCAAGTAGCCGTCAACGACATCGGCTCGGCCGAGGACTTTCTCGCCGCCATCGACAAAACGATCAAGTACTTCAACGATGGCGACATCGTCGAGGGGACGATCGTCAAGGTTGACCGGGACGAGGTCCTGCTCGACATCGGTTACAAGACCGAAGGGGTCATCCCCTCCCGCGAACTGTCCATCAAGCACGACGTCGACCCCCACGAGGTGGTGTCCGTCGGTGATGAGGTCGAGGCCCTGGTCCTGACCAAAGAGGACAAAGAGGGTCGTCTGATCCTGTCCAAGAAGCGCGCCCAGTACGAGCGCGCCTGGGGCACGATCGAAGAGCTCAAGGAGAAGGACGAGGCCGTCAAGGGCACCGTCATCGAGGTCGTCAAGGGCGGCCTGATCCTCGACATCGGCCTGCGCGGTTTCCTGCCGGCCTCGCTGGTGGAGATGCGCCGGGTCCGCGACCTGCAGCCCTACATCGGCAAAGAGATCGAAGCCAAGATCATCGAGCTGGACAAGAACCGCAACAACGTGGTGCTGTCCCGTCGTGCCTGGCTGGAGCAGACCCAGTCCGAGGTGCGCAGCGAGTTCCTCAACCAGCTGCAGAAGGGCGCCGTCCGCAAGGGTGTCGTCTCCTCGATCGTCAACTTCGGCGCGTTCGTCGACCTGGGCGGCGTGGACGGCCTGGTGCACGTCTCCGAGCTGTCCTGGAAGCACATCGACCACCCGTCCGAGGTCGTTCAGGTGGGCGACGAGGTCACCGTCGAGGTGCTCGACGTCGACATGGACCGCGAGCGGGTTTCGCTGTCGCTCAAGGCCACTCAGGAAGACCCGTGGCGCCACTTCGCCCGCACCCACGCGATCGGTCAGATCGTCCCGGGCAAGGTCACCAAGCTGGTGCCGTTCGGTGCGTTCGTCCGTGTCGAGGAGGGCATCGAGGGCCTGGTGCACATCTCCGAGCTGGCTGAGCACCACGTCGAGGTCCCGGACCAGGTGGTCGCGGTTGGCGACGACGCCATGGTCAAGGTCATCGACATCGACCTGGACCGCCGCCGGATCTCGCTGAGCCTCAAGCAGGCCAACGAGGACTACACCGAGGAGTTCGACCCCTCGAAGTACGGCATGGCCGACAGCTACGACGAGCAGGGCAACTACATCTTCCCCGAGGGCTTCGACGCCGAGACCAACGAGTGGATCGAAGGTTTCGACAAGCAGCGCACCGAGTGGGAGGCCCGCTACGCCGAGGCCGAGCGTCGTCACAAGATGCACACCGCGCAGATGGAGAAGTTCGCCGCTGCCGAGCACGCCGAGCCGCGCTCGGGTGCCAACGGTTCGCACCGCGACGAGGCTCCGGCCGGTGGTTCGCTGGCCAGCGACGAGCAGCTCGCCGCACTGCGTGAGAAGCTCGCCGGTAACAGCGCCTAAATCGCGCCTGGGAGCTTGAAGGGGCTGAAGGGGCGCAGATGCTGCGTATCGGTCTGACCGGCGGTATCGGCGCCGGTAAGTCGACGGTGTCGGCTACCTTCAGCCGCCACGGTGGCGTCATCGTTGACGGTGACGTCATCGCCCGTGAAGTTGTGGAGCCCGGTACCGAAGGCCTCGCCAAATTGGTCGAGGCCTTCGGGCCGGGCATCCTGCTTCCGGACGGAGCTTTGGACCGTCCGGCGCTGGCCGCGATCGCATTCAGTGACGACGACAAGCGGGCCACGCTCAACGGCATCGTGCATCCGCTGGTGGCGCAACGCCGTTCGGAGCTGATCGCCGCGGCCGGGACGGACGCGGTGATCATCGAGGACATTCCGCTGCTGGTCGAGTCGCAGATGGCACCGCTGTTCCCGCTGGTGGTCGTGGTGCACGCCGAAGTGGAGACTCGGGTGGCCCGGCTGACCGAGATTCGCGGCATGTCGGAGGCCGACGCCCGGGCCCGGATCGCGGCGCAGGCCACCGAGCCGCAACGGCGCGACGTCGCCGATGTCTGGCTGGACAACTCCGGCAGCCCGGATGACCTGGCGGCCAAAGCACTTGAGCTGTGGGAGCAGCGCATCCTGCCGTTCGCGCACAATCTCACCAACCGCCGGGCAGTGCCGTCTTCGACACGGCTGGTGCCGGCCGACCCGACCTGGCCGGACCAGGCGCAGCGCATCCTGGCCCGACTGCGTACCACCTGTGGTCACCGGGCGATCCGCGTCGACCACATCGGGTCAACCTCGGTGCCCGGACTGGACGCCAAGGACATCATCGACGTGCAGATCACGGTCGAATCCCTGTCAGTGGCGGACGAACTGGCCGAGGCATTGCTGGCTGCCGGATACCCGCGGTTGGAGGCGATTACCGCCGACAGTGTCAAAGCCGACGCCCGCAGCACCGTCGCGGAGTTCGACCACACTGATAAGCCGGCGTTGTGGGACAAGCGGATTCATGCCTCCGCCGACCCGGGGCGGGCCACCAACGTCCACATCCGGGTCGCGGGCTGGCCCAATCAGCAGTTCGCCCTGCTGTTTCCGGCGTGGCTGTCCGCTGATGCCGAGGCTCGGGCCGACTATCTGGCGATCAAGCGCGCCGCCGAACGCGCGGCCGCCGACGGCGACATCGACGCGTACTGCGACGTCAAGGAACCGTGGTTCGACACCGCTTATAGGCGGGCGTGGGCCTGGGCCGACGACACCGGCTGGCGGCCGTAGAAGGGCTTACCGGCCCCTCTAGGCCATGCTGCTGATCAGCGCGCCGCACAGCATCGCGCCGGTGTGGGGGTCATTGGTGTTGCCCCAGGTATTGACGAAGCGCTCGCTCTTGACCGTGGTGACGTCATCAACCTTGATCTCGCAATGCACGGTCGCGGTGGTCGGGAAACGCAGCCGGATCACCATGCCGGCCTTGCTGGGGTCGGCCATCACGGTGTTGGCCTCGAACGGGGTCCCGAACGCATCGAGGTCCGCGCTGGCGGTCTCGGTGTCGTTGCGCATGAAGGTGACCACGTTGCCGCTGGACCAGGCGTCGACCTTCGCGATGTAGGTCACGTTATGCAGTTCGTCGGCGGCGGCCGCCGGAGCGGGGATCAGCTGACCGCACCCGAGCACGGCTGCGGTGGTGGCAGCGGCGACACCGATTCGCAGTTTGGCGTTCATAGCAGCGGAGTTTAGCGCGGTCGGGGCAATGGCCCTCGGGCATAGCGCGCGTCACAGTCCGCGCGGCCGAGAGATCGGAATCACAAAAATTGCATGCCACGCAAAGTTTGCATTGTGTGCAATGATTTGCGGGTGGACGCGCCGCAGGTCAGCTCGCTGAGGGAACGCCGGCGGCGCGAAACCGAGGCCGCCATCCACCGCGCGGCGGTCGAGTTGATCGCCGAGCAGGGCTACGACGCGGTGACGGTGCCGATGATCAGCGAGCGCGCCGGCGTCTGTGTACGCACCTTCTTCAACTATTTCCCGAACAAGGAAACGTCGGTGGTGCTGCCGTTCCCGCCGTTCGACCCGGATCTCAGTGCCGTGGTGCGAAGCGGGCCGGGCGCAGAGCGTCTGATGGCCGATGTAGCTGAACTGGTGATCAACCACATCGAAGTCCACACCGCGAACTCGGTCGGCCTCACCACACTGCTGCCGATGATCTGCGAGATCCCGGAGCTGCTCCGGCTACACACCGCCGAATTGGCCGAGCTGGAAACGCAACTGGTCGAGCTCATCGCCCAGCGACTGCAGTTGCCCAGCGACGACCGGCGCGTCGAAGTCGTCGCCAGCGCGGTGATGGCGACGGCGAACACCGGCATCCAGCGCTGGTCGCGCGACCCGGAGGCCGGTTCCTTGCCGGACGAAGTCCGGCGCTGCGTGAGCCTGCTGGAACCCCTGCAACACCTTTAGAGCCCCTTGGGTCTACCGCGAAAGCGAAAGGGAAAGAACATTTTTGACTTCGTGAAGCGCGCCTGGATTCCGATGGTCGTGGTCCTGGTGGCGGCGCTGGCAGGGTTTGCGGGTTTTCGTATCCATGCGGTGATGGCGCCCAAACCCGCGTCCACCGCCTTCATCGACGAGTCCAGACCCGTGATCCCCAAAGACGTCATCTATGAAGTGTTCGGACCCGAGGGGACGGTTGGCCAGGTGAACTACCTCGACGAGAACTCGCAGCCGCAGCGCGCCGACTTCACGACCTTGCCGTGGTCGTTCACCATCTCTACCAAGCTGACGTCCATCTTCGCCAACGTGGTCGCCCAGGGCGACAGCAGCTCGATCGGCTGCCGCATCACCGTCAACGGCGAGGTGCGTGACGAACAGACGGTCGACACCCATAACGCGCAGGTCTTCTGCCTGGTGAAGTCGGCATGAGCACCGACACCGTCACGCATTCCCGTGTCGCGCGGTTCATTCACCGCGTACCCCTGCTGGTCGTGGTGGCGTGGCTGGCGCTCACCGTCGTCGTCAACGTCGTTGTGCCGCAGCTCGAAGAGGTCGGCAAGGCGCACTCGGTGTCCTTGGCGGCCAAGGATGCCCAGTCCTACCAGGCGATCAAGAAGCAGGGCGCCAACTTCGAGCAGTTCGACTCCGACAGCATGGTGATGGTCCTGCTGGAGGGCGATGAACCGCTCGGCGAGCAGGCGCGCACCTACTACCACGGCTTGGTGGAGAAGCTGCGCGCCGACACCGAGCACGTCGAGTACGTGCAGGACTTCTGGGGCGACCGGATCACCGCCGGTGGCGCCCAGAGCATGGACGACAAGGCCGCCTACGTGCAGCTGAACCTGGTCGGCGACCAGGGCACCACCACCGGTAAGGAATCGGTGCAGTCGGTGCGCGACATCGTCGACGGCAGCTCGCCGCCACCCGGCCTGCATGTCTACGTGACCGGTCAGGCCGCGCTGACGATGGACATGAACGACGCCGGCGACGAGAGCATGCTCAAGATGACGGCGATCACCTTCGTGGTGATCACGGTCATGCTGCTGTTGATCTACCGCTCGATCGCGACGGTGCTGCTGATCTTGTTCACCGTCTTCGTCGAACTGGGCGCCGCTCGCGGGATCGTGGCCGTTCTGGGCCACTTCGAGATCATGGGGCTGTCCACGTTCGCGGTGAGCCTGTTGACCTCGCTGGCGATCGCGGCCGGGACCGACTACGCCATCTTCTTCATCGGCCGGTATCAGGAGGCCAGGGCGGCGGGCCAAGACCGCATCGCCGCGTACTTCACCACCTACCACAGTGTTTCGCACGTGGTGCTCGGCTCGGGTCTGACGATCGCCGGCGCCACGTTCTGCCTGAAGTTCACCCGGCTGCCGTACTTCGCATCCATGGGTGTGCCGTGTGCGGTCGGCATGCTGGTCGTGGTCGCCGCGGCGATGACGATCACCCCCGCGGTTCTGCTGCTGGGCACTCGATTCGGCCTGCTGGAGTCCAAGCGGAAACTCTCGGCGCGGGGCTGGCGCCGGATCGGGACCGCGATCGTGCGGTGGCCCGGGCCGATCTTCGTGGTGACCATGATCGTCGCCCTGATCGGGATCGGCGTGCTGCCGTCATACTCGGTGAACTACAACGACCAGTACTACATCCCCAAGAGCCTGCCGTCGATTCAGGGCTATGAGGCGTCGTATCGACACTTCTCCAAGGCCCGGATGAACCCCGACATCGTGCTCGTCGAGACCGACCAGGATCTGCGGACACCGGGAAACATGCTGGTACTGGATCGGATCGCGAAGAACATCTTCCGACTGGACGGAATCGACAAGGTACAGAGCATCACTCGGCCGCTGGGGGCGCCGATCGACCACAGCTCGGTGCCATTTCAGCTGAGCATGCAGTCGGTGCCCATCACCGAGAACCTCGACTATCTCAAGGGTCGGATGGCCGACATGCTGCACATGACCGATCAGCTCGGTTCGATGATCGAGATCATGGAGCGCATGCACGCCCTGATGTCGGAGCAGGCCGGAGTCACTCACGACATGGTGGGCCACACCACCGAGATGAAGCAGGTCACCGATGAAATGCGGGACCACATGGCTGATTTCGACGACTTTTGGCGTCCGATGCGCAACTACTTCTACTGGGAGCCGCACTGCTCGGGCATCCCGATGTGCTGGTCGTTGCGGTCGATCTTCGACGGGCTCGACGGGGTCGACAATCTCAGCGACAAGATGACGGCGATGCTGGGCGACCTGGAGCACATGGACACCCTGATGCCGCAGATGGTGTCGCAGCTGCCGCCGATGGTCGCCATCTCCAAGGACATCCGCGAAACGATGCTGACGATGTACAGCACGTTCAACGGGATGATCAACCAGATGGCGCGGATGACCGACACCGCGACCGTCATGGGTCAGGCCTTCGACGCCGCGAAGAACGACGACTTCTTCTACCTGCCGCCGGAAGCCTTCGACAACGCCGACTTCCAGAAGGGCCTCAAGTTGATGGTCTCGCCGGACGGAAAATCCGCGCAGATCATCGTCACTCACGAGGGCGACCCGGCCGGCAACGCGGCGCTTTCCAAGACCGAGGAGGAGCTGACCGCGGCCAAGGCGGCGATCAAGGGCACCCCGCTACAGGGAGCCCGGGTCTACATCGGCGGCACGGCGCCGACCTATCACGACATCGGTGAGTTCCTGCGATACGACATGATGCTGGCGGTGATGGCATCCCTGTGCCTGATCATGATCATCATGCTGGTGTTGACCCGCAGCCTGGTGGCGGCCGCGGTGATCGTCGGAACGATCGCGGTCTCCCTAGGCTCGTCGTTCGGGCTGTCGGTGCTGATCTGGCAGCACATCTTCGGCCTGCAACTGCACTGGTTCGTGCTGCCGTTCACCGTGATCATCCTGTTGGCGGTGGGATCGGACTACAACCTGCTACTGGTGTCGCGATTCAAGGAGGAACTCGGCGCCGGGATGAATACCGCGATCATCCGCGGCGTCGGGGGATCGGGCAGCGTGGCCACCCAGGCGGGCCTGGTGTTCGCGTTCACCATGGGCGCGATGATCAGCAGTGACCTGGTCTCGATCGGTCAGTCCGGGACCGCGATCTGCCTGGGCCTGCTGTTCGACACCTTCATCATCCGGGCGTTCATGACGCCGTCGATCGCGGCGCTGCTGGGACGCTGGTTCTGGTGGCCGATCAAGGTGCTGCCCACCTCGTCGCTCACCCGCAACCGGCCGGCTGTGACCGACCGTGGGGCCGAACCTGGGGCCGACGACCCGGCGACTACCGAGATCCCGGTGGTGACCCCCTAAGCCCGTCGCTGACCGGCCAGGTCACCGGCATGCCCTGGCCGGCCAGCCATCGGTGCAGGTCGTAGCCGTTGCGGGCCAGGCCGTCGACGGCGGCCACCGCGCGTAGCACCGCGTGTTCGGCGTCGTGCTGACTCAGCAGGCCCTCGGCGACGGCGGCCATCAGCTCGTCGGTGTCGGCGAGCTCGACGCCGGATGCGGTGCGGACCACCAGATCCAGGTAGTGGTCCCGGGAGTGCCAGCGTTCCGGTCCGGCGGTGTACTCGCCGACGTCGAGGTAGAAGTCCTGGTCGCGTTCATAACCGGGGCTGAAATGGAAGACGGTCGCACGCAGACCCAGCGACGGCAGCAGCCAGGACTCCAGGTAGTGGAATTGGGCCCGGCCCGGGGTGGGGCGGGCCAGGTAGAGGCCCCACGGGTGCACCGTGTAGACGTCGACGGCGCGCACCACCCCTTTCGGGTCGGTGTTGGTGTAGCCGCGCAGGTCGAAGGTTTCTTCCTTGGGTGGATGCACCGCTGGCCGCCTCTCGCAGTCGGAGGCCCAGCCTATTGCCCGGCTCCTCCTCATAGCGCTGGCGCGCTCTGCATTGTCGCCGGGCGGGCCTACTCTGGCTTTCGTGGCCTTCGCAACCGAACACCCTATCGTCGCGCATTCGGAGTACCGGCCCGCCGCAGACGCGGTGGAAGGCATCGTCCGCGCCGGCGGCCGGTTCGATGTCGTCAGCGAGTTCCAGCCGGCCGGTGACCAGCCGGCCGCCATTGCCGACCTGGAACGGCGTATCACCTCGGGGGAGAAGGACGTGGTGCTGCTGGGCGCCACCGGCACCGGCAAATCGGCCACCGCGGCCTGGCTGATCGAGCGGCTGCAGCGTCCCACCCTGCTGATGGCGCCCAACAAGACGCTGGCTGCGCAGCTCGCCAACGAGCTACGAGAGATGTTGCCGCACAACGCTGTCGAGTACTTCGTCTCGTACTACGACTACTACCAGCCGGAGGCCTATATCGCGCAGACCGACACCTACATCGAGAAGGACAGCTCGATCAACGACGACGTCGAGCGGCTGCGCCACTCGGCGACCTCCAGCCTGCTGTCCCGGCGTGACGTGGTGGTGGTCGCCTCGGTGTCCTGCATCTACGGCCTGGGCACCCCGCAGTCCTACCTGGACCGCTCGGTGGAGCTGCAGGTCGGTGCGGAGGTGCCGCGCGACGGCCTGCTGCGGCTGCTGGTCGACGTGCAGTACACCCGCAACGACATGGCGTTCACCCGCGGCTCCTTTCGGGTGCGCGGCGACACCGTCGAGATCATCCCCTCCTACGAGGAGCTGGCGGTCCGCATCGAGTACTTCGGCGACGAGATCGAGGCGCTGTACTACCTGCATCCGCTCACCGGAGACGTGGTGCGCAAGGTTGATTCGCTGCGCATCTTCCCGGCCACCCACTACGTCGCCGGCCCGGAACGGATGTCGCAGGCCATCTCCACCATCGAGGAGGAGCTGGCCGGCCGGCTCGAAGAACTGGAGAACCACGGCAAACTGCTGGAGGCCCAGCGGCTGCGGATGCGCACCAACTACGACATCGAGATGATGCGCCAGGTCGGCTTCTGTTCGGGCATCGAGAACTATTCGCGCCACATCGACGGTCGCGGCGCCGGCACGCCCCCGGCCACCCTGCTCGATTACTTCCCCGAGGACTTCCTGCTCATCATCGACGAGTCGCACGTCACCGTGCCGCAGATCGGCGGCATGTACGAGGGCGACATGTCGCGCAAGCGCAACCTGGTGGAGTTCGGGTTCCGGTTACCGTCGGCGTGCGACAACCGGCCGCTGACCTGGGAGGAGTTCGCCGACCGGATCGGCCAGACGGTCTACATGTCGGCCACCCCGGGCCCCTATGAGCTCAGCCAGGCCGGCGGCGAGTTCGTCGAGCAGGTGATCCGCCCGACAGGCCTGGTGGACCCCAAGGTCGTGGTGAAACCGACCAAGGGCCAGATCGACGACCTGATCGCCGAGATCCGGCAGCGCACCGAGGCCGACGAGCGGGTGCTGGTCACCACGCTCACCAAGAAGATGGCCGAAGACCTCACCGATTACCTGCTGGAGATGGGGATCCGGGTGCGCTACCTGCACTCCGAGGTCGACACGCTGCGCCGGGTGGAGCTGCTGCGGCAGCTGCGGCTCGGCGACTACGACGTGCTGATCGGCATCAACCTGCTCCGCGAGGGGCTGGACCTGCCGGAGGTTTCGCTGGTGTCGATCCTCGACGCCGACAAGGAGGGCTTCCTGCGCTCCACCCGCAGCCTGATCCAGACCATCGGCCGCGCCGCCCGCAACGTCTCCGGCGAAGTGCACATGTACGCCGACAAGATCACCGACTCGATGCGGGAGGCCATCGACGAGACCGAGCGCCGCCGGGCCAAGCAGGTCGCGTACAACGAGGCCAACGGCATCGACCCCCAGCCGCTGCGCAAGAAGATCGCCGACATCCTCGACCAGGTGTACCGGGAGGTGGAGGACACCGAGTCCATCGAGATCGCCGGGTCGGGCCGCAATGCCTCGCGCGGGCGGCGCGCCCAGGGCGAGCCGGGACGCGCGGGCCAATACGTTTCTGCCGGGGTCTTCGAAGGCCGCGACACCAGCAACATGCCACGGGCCGAACTGGCCGATCTGGTCAAGGACCTCACCGAGCAGATGATGAACGCGGCGCGTGATCTGCAGTTCGAGCTGGCGGCCCGGATCCGCGACGAGATCGCCGACCTCAAGAAGGAACTGCGGGGGATGGACGCGGCCGGCATCAAGTGACGCGCCAGGCGGGCGATCCATTTTCGCGTGTGATGGTGATCCGTGATTGACTGCAAGCGGTGGTGGAACTGACTGAAACAGTGGTGCATGACTCCGCTGTAAGCGCTGGCAGCTGGCGTGAGCTGCTCGGTAGGCGCTATCTAGGCACCGCGGCCGTGCTGGCCGGCGGTGTGGCGCTGTACGCCACCAACGAGTTCCTGACGATCAGCCTGCTGCCGAACACGATCAAGGACATCGGCGGTGAGCGGTTCTACGCCTGGGTGACCACCCTGTACCTGGTCGGATCGGTGATCGCCGCAGCCGCGGCCAACGCGGTGCTGGTACGAGTGGGTTCCCGCTCGGCCTACCTGCTGGGCCTGCTGTCGTTCGGCCTGGGCACAGTGCTCTGTGCGCTGGCACCCCAGATGGAGGTCCTGCTGGTCGGTCGCACCCTGCAGGGCATGGGCGGCGGCCTATTGGCCGGGCTGGGGTGGGCGCTGATCAACGCCGTCCTGCCCAGCTGGCTGTGGACCCGGGCCTCGGGGCTGGTGTCCGCCATGTGGGGTGTCGGCACCCTGGTCGGGCCGGCGGCCGGCGGCCTCTTCGCCCAGTTCGGCATCTGGCGGTGGGCGTTCGGCCTCATGGCGATACTGACGGTCGCGATGGGCGTGGCGGTCAGTGTGGTGCTGCCGGCCGGGAGTACCGGGCACCGCGGCGAGTCGGTGAAGTTCCCGGTGCGGTCGCTGCTGTTGCTGGGCGGCGCCGCGTTGGCGGTCAGTGTCGCGCAGTTGCCGCGCAGCCTGATCGGTGCGATGGGGCTGTTGCTGGTCGGTGGGGCCCTGCTGGTCGTGTTTCTGGTGGTGGACCGGCGTTCGTCGTCGGCGGTACTGCCGTCCAGCGCGTTCCAGCCTGGCCGGGAGAAGTGGATCTACCTGACGTTGGGCCTGCTGATGGCCACCACGAAAGCCAACCTGTACATCCCGCTGCTCGGCCAACGGCTGGCCCACCTGCCGCCGGTGATGGCCGGCTTCCTGGGCGCCGCGCTGTCGACCGGTTGGACGTTCAGCGAGATCGCCAGCGCGTCGGTGAGCAAGGTGCGGGTGGTCATCGGCCTGGTGATCAGCGCGCCGCTGGTGATGTCGGGGGGTTTGGCGGTGGTCGCGTTCGCCCGGATGAGCCATTACAACCCGACCGCGGTCGGCGCGATCTGGGCGCTGGCACTGCTGGTCGTGGGCATCGGCGTCGGCGCCGGCTGGCCGCACCTGTCGGCGTGGGCGATGAGCTGCGTCGACGACCCGGCCGAGGGTGGAACCGCCGCCGCCGCCGTCAACACCGTCACGCTGATCGGCGGGGCGTTCGGCGCGGGCATCGCCGGCCTGGTGGTCAACACCGCGATGAGCGCCGGCCAGCCCGCGGCACGCTGGCTGTTCGCGATCTTCGCCGTGCTCGCCGGGATGGGGTTTGTGGTCTCCTATCGGGCCAGCCGGGGTGCCGGTGCACTCGTTGGTGGCGCTGACTGAGGCGGTACGGCCCCGAAACGGTTCCGCAGGGCCAGCGACGCGTAGACCAGGCCGACCAGGACGGGAACCTCGATGAGGGGCCCGACCACACCGGCCAGGGCTTGCCCACTGGCCGCGCCCCAGGTGGCGATCGCCACCGCGATGGCGAGCTCGAAATTGTTGCCGGCGGCGGTGAACGCCAGGGTGGTGGTGCGCGCATAACCCAGGCCGAGCGCGGCCCCGACGAGGTAGCTGCCGCCCCACATGAACCCGAAATAGGCCAGCAGTGGAATCGCGATACGGACCACGTCGAGGGGGCGGTGGGTGATCTGATCGCCTTGGAGCGCGAAAAGGATGACGATCGTGAAGAGCAGTCCGTAAAGCGCCCAGGGTCCGATCCGTGGCAAGAACCGGCTCTCATACCAGCCGCGGCCCTTGGTGCGTTCGGCCCAACGGCGGGTCAAGTACCCGGCGGCCAGCGGGATGCCCAGGAAGATGGTCACAGACTTGGCGATCTGCCAGGTAGAGACTTCGATGCTCGTCTGCGGCAGTCCCAGCCAGCCGGGCAACACGGATAGGTAGAACCAGCCCAGCACCGCGAACATGACGACCTGGAAGACCGAATTGAGCGCGACGAGGACGGCGGCGGCTTCGCGGTCCCCGCAGGCCAGGTCGTTCCAGATGATGACCATGGCGATGCAGCGGGCCAAGCCGACCACGATGAGCCCGGTGCGGTATTCGGGTAGATCGGCCAGCAGTAGCCAGGCCAGAGCGAACATCACCGCAGGACCGACAACCCAGTTGAGTAGCAGCGAGCTGATCAGCAGCCGCCGGTCCGAGGTGACGGTGTCGAGCCGGTCGTAGCGGACCTTGGCCAGTACGGGATACATCATGATCAGCAGTCCGGCGGCGATCGGCAGCGAAATCCCGTCGATCTGCACCGCGCTGAGGCCGTTGCCCAGACCCGGGATCATCCGTCCCAGCGCCAGGCCGGCGGCCATCGCCAGTCCGATCCAGACCGGTAGCAATCGGTCCAGGGTGGACAGCTGTGTGGCCGTTGCGTCGTCGCCCATCAGCAGGACGAGGCCGGTGCGGTAGCGGACTCGGCATCGGCGATCTTGGTGTAGACCTCCCAGCGTTCTCGGTCTGGCCCGCTGACCCAGACCTTGTCCTGGACGGCGTAACAGCAGGTGGTGTCCGCTTGCGTCTCCGTCAACAGGCCCGCGTCGCTGAGGCGGGCGATCTCGGAGTGGACGATCTCGCTCGAGGCCACCTCGACACCCAGGTGGTTCAGTGTTCCGCCGTGACCAGGGTTTTCCAGCAGGACCAGCTTCAGCGGCGGGTCGGCGATCCCGAAATTGGCATAGCCCGGCTTGACCTTGGCCGGCTCGGTGTCGAACAGCCGGGAATAGAACGTGATCGCGGCATCGAGGTTGTCGACGTTGAGGGCGAGTTGGATGCGGGACATGGCAGTCACCTCCAGCTGTGAGACATATGTCGAACTAACGATCTGGCGTCAGCATGCCGACCTTTTCGATATATGTCAACGAAATGTGTCAGGATGAAGCCATGCCGAAAGCATTGCCGGTGATCGACATGACCGCGCCGGTGTGTTGCGCCCCGGTTGCTGCGGGGCCTATGACCGATGCTGATGCGTTGCAGATCGCGTTGCGGCTCAAAGCGTTAGCGGACCCGGCTCGGGTCAAGATCGTGTCGTATCTGTTCAGCTCGGCCGCCGGAGAGGAGAAGTCCGGCGACCTGGCCACGGCACTGGGCTTGAGCGAATCCACCGTCAGCCACCACCTGACGCAGCTGCGCAATGCCGGTTTCGTGGTGTCAGACCGGCGGGGGATGAACATGTTTCACCGGGTGCGTCCGGATGCCTTGCAGGCATTGTGCGCGGCACTGGACCCCAACTGCTGCACCTAGGGTGTTCAGCGGGTGGACTTGATCACCTGGGCGAAGGTGAACTGCCAGCGTTCGACGACGTGGAAGCGCAACGCGTGCAGCATCTGGCCGTCGGGGGTACGCGCAAACCGGGTGCCAAATGGCAACATCACCGCCCGCTGATGGGCCGGCAGACTGTGGTCGTGATCGGTGATCGTCCAGATCGCCGGGCAACGGTCGAACTGATCTTTCAGTGCCGACACCCCCAGGTGGCCATCCCACAGCCGCCCCAAGGTTTGGCGGTGTGGGCCCAGGCCGGGGTCGGTCAGCTTCGCGAACGCCTCGGGACGCGCGGCGGTCAGCGCCCGGATCGGTCCGGGTAGCCACCTGGTGGTGTTGTCGATCAGCAGGCAGTCCCCGGGCTGGGCATGCGCGACGATCACGTCGGCGACCGCGCTGTAGTCCCAGCCCTTTTCCTTGGTGTAGCGATCGCGTTGATTGACAACGTAATTGGGCAACGCCGCGATCGCCAACAGGGCGACTATGCCGATCACGGCGCGGCGCGAAGTGGCCAGTGTGGTGACCGCGATCGCCAGCGCGATCGCCATCGCCGGAGCCGTACTGATCAAATACCGCGGGTAGTACACGGGTTTCACCACCACCGAATAGGCCAGCGTGGCCACGGTCGGGATGAGGATCCAGGCCACGCACAGCGCCGCGAGCCGTCGGGTCTCGACGTCGGGGGACCCGCGGGTGCCGTTTCGAACGGCGACGGCGGCGCCGGCGAGCATCGGCCACGCCAGGATCGCGAACGGCACACTGTTGTCGAAGTATTGCTGCTGGACGATCTCGATGACGGTCTGCGGGTTCAGCGCGTGAATCCATGCGACCTGTCGGATCTGGCCCTGGCTGAACCAGAGGAACGGGGCCAGCGCCGCGAGCGCGATCCCGACCGCCGCAGCCCATCTCCTTCTCGCGGAATCGTCGGCGCCCACCTGTCGCAGCGCTATTGCGTGTACCGCCACCATCAGCACCGTGAAGGTGTTCAGCAGCGTCGCCGCCACGACTACCGCGCCGTAGCCCACCCACAATCGCACGGTGTTGCGCCGAGCCGCGGTCACCCACAGCGCCGTGAGCCAGACCGCGGCCATCGCCGAGAACGCATAGGGGCGCGCCTCGACGCCGGCCCACGTCATCCGCGGCAAAATCGCGTAAAGCGCACCGGCGCACACCGATACCTGCCGGCCGGTGAAGCTGCGGGACAGCACTACCACTCCCGCAGCCCCGACGCCGACGGCCAGACTGCTCGGCACCCTCGCCCAGAATTCGGTCGCGGGGAAGGCCGCGAACCAGCCGTGCATCACCAGGTAGTACAGCCCGTGTACCGCGTCGATGTGAGTGAGCAATCGCCACAGTTCCGGCAGGGAACGGTGCGTCGCCGCCGAGATGGTGGCTGCTTCGTCGAACCACAGCGACGGCCGGCTGGCGCCGATGACGCTGATCACCGTTGCCGCGACGGCGATTACGGCCGCATCCGGTGAGCGCGGTTGGCGCAGTGGCGGACCCGCCTCAGTCTGCGCCGGGGCCGGGCTCAGTACCTGGCTCAACGGCGTGCGCTGTCGGTAGCGGTGACGGTGATGACATTCCACGTTACCGTTGGGCACGGCATGTCAGCTACGTCACGAGGCCTGCCGGATGGGGCTTCCTGGCCGGTCAGGCGGGTGGGCGCGCCGCGCCGCAAACGACATGTGACGCCAATCGCCCCCATCGGGGCCGTCGACGCGTTAATGTCGCCATGGCTCAATTTGCGAACAGGCGACAAATGCACCGGGAGGGTTACGAATGAGCGGCTACAAGACCGTGGTGGTCGGTACGGACGGCTCGGACTCGTCGCTGCGCGCCGTCGACCGCGCGGCTCATCTGGCGTCCGGTGAAGGCGCGAAGGTCGTCATCGCCACCGCCTACCTGCCGCACGCCGACGACCCCCGCGCCGCCGATGCTCTGAAGGACGAGGGCTACAAGGCCTCGGGAAACGCCCCGATCTACGCCATCCTCAAGGAGGCCAAGGAGCGGGCCATCGCGGCCGGCGCCTACGAGGTCGAGGAGAAGGCCATCGTCGGCGCCCCGGTCGACGCGTTGGTGGAGCTGGCCGAGGAGGTCAAAGCCGACCTGCTGGTGGTCGGCAACGTCGGCCTGAGCACCATCGCCGGGCGGCTGCTCGGCTCGGTGCCGGCCAACGTGTCGCGGCGCTCCAAGATCGACGTGCTGATCGTTCACACCACCGGCTAGTCCCGGGGCTGGCTGCTCACCAACCCCGTTCGCGCCACTCCGCCAGGTGGGGGCGTTCGACCCCCAAAACGGTGTCATCACCGTGCCCGGGGTAGACGACCGTGTCGTCGCCGAAACGGTCGAACACCTTGCGGCTCACGTCACCCAGCAGACGCTCGAAATCGCCGGGCTGCCAAGTCTTTCCGACACCGCCCGGGAACAGGCAGTCGCCGGTGAACAGCTGCGTCACGCCGCCGGTGGCCGGGCCGTCCAGCGCCAGTGCCACCGATCCCTCGGTGTGGCCCTGCAGGTGGATCACGTCGAAGCTCAGATCGCCGACGGTCACGGTGTCGCCGTCGGCCAGGACGCGCTCCGGGGTGACCGGCAGCGGCTCGGCGTCCAGGGCGTGGGCGGCCGTCGGCGCCCCGGTGGCCTCGGCCAGCGCGGTCAGCGCCTGCCAGTGGTCGAAGTGCTGGTGGCTGGTGACGATCAGCGCCACGTTCGGGGCGTGCTCGCGTACCAGCGCCACCAGGTTCTCGGCGTCGTTGGCCGCGTCGATCAGCAGCGTCTTGCCGGTGTTGGTGCAGGTCACCAGGTAGGCGTTGTTGTCCATCGGGCCCACCGACGCCTTGATGATGGTGGCCCCGGGCAGGGTGCGCCGCGCCGCGGTTCCGGGTTCGACGTGTCCGGTGTAGTTGTCGTCCACCGCGATCTGGGAGGTCATGACCGTCACGGTACTGGCCCTGAGCTGGTTGTCGGTAGGGCCACCTAGCATGGACCCGTGGCTGACCGGCTGATCGTCAAGGGTGCGCGGGAACACAACCTGCGCAGTGTGGATCTGGACCTGCCGCGTGACGCGTTGATCGTGTTCACGGGGCTATCGGGATCAGGCAAATCCTCGCTGGCCTTCGACACCATCTTCGCCGAGGGGCAGCGCCGCTACGTCGAATCCCTGTCGGCGTACGCCCGCCAGTTCCTGGGCCAGATGGACAAGCCCGACGTCGACTTCATCGAGGGCCTGTCGCCGGCGGTGTCCATCGACCAGAAGTCCACCAACCGCAACCCGCGCTCCACGGTCGGCACCATCACCGAGGTCTATGACTACCTGCGGCTGCTCTACGCCCGCGCTGGGACCCCACACTGCCCGGTCTGTGGCGAGCGGATCGCCCGCCAGACCCCGCAACAGATCGTCGACCAGGTGCTGGCCATGGACGAGGGCCTGCGGTTCCAGGTGCTGGCGCCGGTAGTGCGCACCCGCAAGGGGGAGTTCGCCGACCTCTTCGAGAAGCTCAACACCCAGGGCTACAGCCGGGTGCGGGTGGACGGCGTGGTGCATTCACTGACCGATCCGCCCAAGCTCAAGAAGCAGGAGAAGCACGACATCGAGGTGGTCGTCGACCGCCTCACCGTCAAGGAGTCGGCCAAGCAGCGGCTCACCGACTCGGTGGAGACCGCGCTGGGGCTGGCCGACGGCATCGTGGTGCTGGAGTTCGTCGACCGGGACGACGACCACCCACACCGTGAACAGCGGTTCTCCGAGAAGCTGGCCTGCCCCAACGGGCACGCGCTGTCGGTCGACGACCTGGAGCCGCGGTCGTTCTCGTTCAACTCGCCCTACGGGGCCTGCCCGGAGTGCGCGGGCCTGGGCATCCGCAAGGAGGTCGACGCCGACCTGGTGGTGCCCGACCCGGATCGCACCCTGGCCGAGGGCGCGGTGGTGCCCTGGTCGATGGGCCCCACCAGCGAGTACTTCACCCGGATGATGGCCAGCCTCGGTGAGGCGATGGGCTTCGACGTCGACACCCCGTGGCGCAAACTGCCGGCCAAGGCCCGCAAGGCGATCCTGGAGGGCTCCGACGAGCAGGTACACGTGCGCTACCGCAACCGCTACGGCCGGACGCGCTCGTACTACACCGATTTCGAAGGTGTGATGGCGTTCCTGCAGCGCAAGATGGAGCAGACCGAATCCGAGCAGATGAAGGAACGCTACGCCGGGTTCATGCGTGACGTGCCGTGCCCGGAGTGCGCCGGCACCCGGCTCAAGCCGGAGATCCTGGCGGTGACGCTCGCCGCGGGCGACTACGGCAGCAAATCCATTGCGCAGGTCAGTGAGCTGTCGATCGCGGACTGCGCGGACTTTCTCAACGCCCTGACCCTGGGCCCGCGTGAGCAGGCCATCGCCGGGCAGGTGCTCAAGGAGATCCAGTCCCGGCTGAGCTTCCTGCTCGACGTCGGACTGGAGTACCTGACGCTGTCACGGGCCGCCGGAACGCTCTCCGGTGGTGAGGCGCAACGCATTCGGCTGGCCACCCAGATCGGGTCGGGCCTGGTCGGCGTGCTCTACGTGCTCGACGAGCCGTCGATCGGGCTGCACCAGCGCGACAACCGGCGACTGATCGAAACCCTGGTGCGCCTGCGAGATCTGGGCAACACCCTGATCGTCGTCGAGCACGACCTGGACACCATCGCGCACGCTGACTGGATCGTCGACATCGGCCCGGCGGCCGGCGAGCACGGCGGCAAGATCGTGCACAGCGGTCCCTACAGCGACCTGCTGGCCAACACCGACTCGATTACCGGCGCCTACCTGTCCGGCGCGAAAAGCATTGCGGTTCCGGAGAACCGCCGGCCGGTGGACGCCAAGCGTCAACTCGGGGTGGTCGGCGCGCGCGAACACAACCTGTCCGGTGTCGACGTGGCGTTTCCGCTCGGCGTGCTCACCGCGGTCACCGGGGTGTCCGGCTCGGGCAAGTCGACGCTGGTCAACGACATTCTGGCGACGGTGCTGGCCAACAAGCTCAACGGCGCCCGGCTGGTGCCCGGCCGGCACACCCGGATCACCGGACTCGATCACCTGGACAAGCTGGTGCGGGTGGACCAGTCGCCGATCGGGCGCACGCCGCGGTCCAACCCGGCCACCTACACCGGGGTGTTCGACAAGATCCGCACCCTGTTCGCGGCCACCACCGAAGCCAAGGTGCGCGGCTATCAGCCCGGCCGGTTCTCGTTCAACGTCAAGGGCGGCCGCTGCGAGGCGTGCACCGGCGACGGCACCATCAAGATCGAGATGAACTTCCTGCCGGACGTCTATGTGCCCTGTGAGGTCTGCCACGGTGCCCGCTACAACCGGGAGACCCTGGAGGTGCACTACAAGGGCAAGACCATCGCCGAGGTGCTGGACATGTCCATCGAGGAGGCGGCGGCGTTCTTCGAGCCGATCACCGGCATCCACCGCTACCTGCGCACCCTGGTGGACGTCGGCCTGGGATATGTGCGGCTGGGCCAGCCGGCGCCGACGCTGTCCGGGGGAGAGGCGCAGCGCGTGAAGCTGGCCTCCGAACTGCAGAAGCGTTCCACCGGCCGGACGGTCTACATCCTCGACGAGCCCACCACCGGCCTGCATTTCGAGGACATCGCCAAACTGTTGGTCGTCATCAACGGCCTGGTCGACAAGGGCAACACGGTGATCGTCATCGAGCACAACCTGGACGTGATCAAGACCGCGGACTGGATCGTCGACATGGGCCCCGAAGGTGGCGCCGGCGGCGGCACGGTGGTGGCCACCGGCACACCCGAGGACGTGGTGGCCGTGCCGGAGAGCTACACCGGCAAGTTCCTCGCCGAAATCCTGGGTGCACCAGCCAAACCCGCCAAAGCGGTCAAACGGCGGCGTAAGGCCAGCGCCTAGGGTCCCGTGTTTGGCTAAGCCGGCTCAGCGCCGAGGCTGACTCGCAGGTGCCGTACGACCGCGTCGGCGACAGCCTCGATCGGCTCGGTCTTACCCGCCGAGACCCAGTCGGTGAGCCAAATCTGCAACGCCGAGATGACCAGTGCCGCAGCGATTCGCGGCGACAGGTGCGTGATTTGACCCGCGTCCACCGCGACCTCGGCCGCACGGGTGATCATGTCCATGCCCGTTCGCCACGCTGCCCGCTGACCTCCGCGGCCCAAGTCGGCTGACGCCGATGCCCAGCTCAGGCCCTCATTGATGTGCAGCTGCAGAAAGTGGGGATGCGCTGCGAAGAACTCAACCTCGGCACGCGCTGCGACCAGGATCGCCTCGAGCGGGGAGTCGATTTCGTCTGTGCGTACGCGCACGGCGGCGACGAACTCCTGCATGCGCGCGGCGTTGAGGGCATCCCAGATTTCGTCTTTGCCGCCGAAGTACTTGTAGACCGTCGCCAGTGACACCCCGGCGGTCCTGGCGATGTCGCTCACCCTTGCGTCGGCGAACCCGGTGCGGCTGAACTCGTACTCGGCTGCCGCCACGATCTGCTGTTGGTACATGGCCCTGCGTGCGTCGGCCATGTCGGCGACAGGGGGCGTGGATCGGTTCGCTCCCATGGTCGCCACCTGCTCTCGATCGACCGTTGGCCCTGTGTCCACGAGGTGCTACGGTGCCACAGTAATCGTGATTCTGTGTAACAGAATCGAGATTACTCCAGGTGGTTGGGCGAGACGGGAGAGGTGCGCCGATGGCGACCGCAGAGCTGAGCCGGGAAAACTCACCCCAGATTTCGGCGACACTTCCGCGGTCGCGCGGACTGCGCATCGTATGGATCGTGGCGTTCGGCTCGCTGGCCTTGGCGTTTCCGACGTACAGCTACCTGGCATTTCACAGCAGCGTCGACCGTCCCTTCATCGCCGATGCCATGGTGGTGCAGGCGACCGCTGCCTACTTCCTGGGCATTTTTGCGGCGTTCCTCCCGATACCGTCGCTTCGGACCTGGACCCGATTCCAACGCCTCCAGGCGGTGGTTCTGCCGTTCGTGATCTGCTCCTACATCACGCATCTGACCTGGGAACTCGGCTGGCTGATCCTGCACAAGGCCATCGCCGGGGCCCGCGATGCGGCGTGGGCGTATCCCTGGTGGAACTACATCGACGGCGGCGACCTGCGCTATCTGGACGCCGAACCCAACTTCTTGATGATCGAAGTCCTGTCGGCGATCAACGCCTGCGTCGGCGTCACCGGACTCGTCCTGCTGTTCCGGTCCAAGTTCACCGACTACCGGGGAACCCTGCTGGTGATGTCGACAGCCGTCACGCACACCGTCCTGACCTGGTATTACTACGGCACCGAGATCATCGCCGGCTTCCCGTCGATCAATACCGACAGCTTCATGGATCTGGGCGTCAAGTTCATTCTGCTGAACGGCCCGTGGTTGATCGCGCCGTGGCTGGTACTGGCCTGGGGGTACGCGATGCTCAAGAGGCAGTTCACCGGTTCGGGAAACCACGCCGTCAGCGCTGTGCCGCCTTCACCAGCGGCGACGGGAACCGCGGCGGCACCCGCACCCCGTCCAGCCACGCGGTGAGCTCCCGTGCCCGCTTTTCCAGTACGGCGCGGGCTTTTCGGCCCGGGTCTTCCAGGAGCTGCAACTGCACCTCGGCGGCGGCGTTCTGACACCAGCCGCCCACGATCCGGCCGTTCCACCACACCGTGGGCCCGGCATTGCCGTTGCTGTCGAAGAGCTGGCCGCGGTGCTCACCGAGATACCAGTCGCGCTGGTACCAGCCCATCGTGGTGACGTCGAGTCCCGGCAGCAGCGCGCCCCACGGCTCGGGCTCGGGTTCGGGTTCCAGGTCGTCGGCCAGCGCGTAGCCGGGCGTGCCGTGCAGGTCGACGTCGACGGCGCCGATCGCGCTCAACGCCTTGCGGACCACCGTCTTGGTGGTACCGAACCACCACTTGATGTCCTCGGCGGTGGCCGGGCCGAACGCCCGCAGCCAGGTTTGGATCAGCTGGGTCTGCGCCGGCTCGGCGGTCATCGGGGCGCCGAGTGCACCGAGCCAGCTGGCCGCGGTCGTCCACTGCGGCCGCGACGAGGTCCAGCCGCCGTCGTTGGGACCCCGCACGATGTGGCCCTGCGCGCCCAGCACGGTCAGCGCGCGCGGTGCCAGATGGGTTTGGCCGCCGTAGGACTTGCCGGGCGCGGGATCGTAGGTGCCGGCAAGCTCGGGCAGGGCCGCGCGCAGCGCGATGCTGCTGGCCGGGCCGTTCTCGTCGAGGTGCCGCAGCACCGCGGCAGCGGCCTGGGTCAGCCACGTTTCGCCGTCATCGGCCACGCCCGCCTTGGCCACGTCGGCGATCAGCTTGCGCCGTTCGGCGTCGGCCACCCGGTCGCTGGCCGCGGCCTGCACAGCGGGCAGATCGGCGGGATCGAACACCCACAGCGTGCGGCGCATCGCCAGATGTTTGACCAACGAACGCTTTTCGTACAGGGCCTCGTTCAGGTCGGCCACCGCGAACCCCGGGCGCCGCGCCCACAGCGACAGGTACGGGGTCGCCGGATCGGTGGAGTGCAACCCGACCAGCGTTGCCGCGATCCGGTCGATCGGCTCGTCAGCGGTATCGGGGGCAAGAAAATGTCTGCGCGCCAAACGGTTTCGCCGCTCGGCGATGGTGAAGGTACGCACCGGTCAGTGCTCACCCTCGTGCATCGACTTGCGGATCTGCTCCAGCCGGTCGGCGGCCGCGCGCTGGCGGTCCTCGAATTGCTTGTCGACGCTGCGGCCCTCGGGGGTCTCGGAATCCAGTTCCTGGGCGCCGATCGAGGTCTGATAGCGGCTCTCGATCTTGTCGCGCACCGATTCGAAGGTCGGAACGCCGGCGTCGTCGAATCCGGGATCGGTTTGCGGGTCGGTCGGTTCGTCGCCCATGCCCGACACGTTACCGCCCCGGAGTTCGATGAGCCGGTGTGGCGGGCGAGGTATCCGGGAACCCCACCGGCGCCACCCCCGGGGTGCTCAGCCGGGCGGCCAGCCACGGCAGCGAGTGGGTGAACACCCTTCCGGCGAACGGCCAGTCGTGTTGGCCCGGCTCGCTGATCACGGCGCAGTCGATGCCGTTGGCCCGGCCCAGCGTGCACAGTGACTGCGCGGCGGCGAGCTGACCGCCGGTATCGGCTTTGGCTGCGCTGCTGTCCACCGCGAACCACCCCGACACCCCGGAATACCGGCCGTGCTTGGCGATCACCGTCGACGGGTCGAACGCCGCCCAGGCGTCGACGCTGCCGCCGAACAGCCGGCTGATGGTCTGGGAGCGGGTTCCCGCGTTGGGGCTCAGATCGCCGGCGATGTCGACAAACGCGCTGAACTTGTCGGGGTGCATCGCGGTCAGGTCGACCGCGCAGGTGCCGCCCATGGACCAGCCGACCACACCCCACTGCGACGGTTTGGCGCTGACCCCGAAGTGCGAGATCACGTACGGCACCACGTCTTCGGTCAGATGGTCGGCGGCGTTGCCGCGCGGGCCGTTGACGCATTCGGTGTCGTTGTTGAACGAACCACCCGAGTCGACGAACACCAGCACCGGTGCATTGCCGTGGTGGGAGGCCGCGAAGTCGTCGACGGCTTTGATCGCGCCCCCGGAACGCAGCCAGTCTGCGGGCGTGTTGAACTCGCCGCCGATCATCATCACGGCCGGCAGGGCCGGCGGCGGATTCTGGGCGAACCACGCCGGCGGCAGGTACACCAGTTCGCCGCGATGCTTGAAATGCGAAGCATCGGCGGGAATCGTCACCTGCAGCACGTGGCCGCGCGACGGCAGGGTGCCCGAGCCGGCCATCGCATCCACCGCGGCCATATCGCTCTGGTCGGGTAGCGGTCCCGACGTCAGGTTTCCCCAGGCGCTCTGCACGGTCGGGAAGTAACCGACCCAGGCATTGAGCGTCAAACCCGCACTGATCAGACACAGCGGCACCGCCAGAATGGCGATGCCGCGGCGCCACCAGGCCGCACCGCGCCAGCCCAAGACCAGCAGCGCCGCGGCGGCGCCGGTCAACGCGATCCACAGCCACAGGGTTATCGGCGGCGGCTGCCCGGACAGGCCGTCGTCGGTGGCGAACCAGTACGCGCACCCTGCCGCGGCGAGCCCCAGGGCGGCGATCAGCGGCAGCCGCCACAGCCAGCGGCGCGACCGCCAGCCCACGGCCACGACCAGCGACAACACCGCCGCTACCTGCACCGTGACCGGGATCCAGCCATGCATCAGCGAGGTGTGTTCGCCGCTCGCCAGAATCACCCCTCCATGATGGACCGGAATACGGCTCAACGCGGCTTGGCCAGCGGGAACGGCAGGGTGTCCCGGATGCTGTGGCCCGTGATGAGCATGACGACGCGGTCCACGCCCATGCCCAGCCCGCCGGTCGGCGGCATCGCGTACTCCATGGCCTGCAGGAAGTCCTCGTCGAGTTCCATGGCCTCGGGGTCCCCGCCGGCGGCCAGCAGCGACTGCTGGTGCAGCCGGCGGCGCTGCTCCACCGGATCGGTGAGTTCGCTGTAGGCGGTGCCCAGCTCGACGCCCCACGCCACCAGGTCCCACCGCTCGGCCACTCCCGGCTTGCTGCGGTGCGGCCGGGTCAGCGGCGAGACCGAGGTGGGGAAGTCGGTGTAGAACGTGGGCTGCTCGGTGCGGGCCTCGACCAGGTGCTCGTAGAGCTCGAGCACTATCGCCCCGGCATCCCACTGCCGCAGGTAGTGAACGCCGGCCCGGTCGCACAACCGGCGCAGCGTGGCCACATCGGTGCCGGCGTCGATCTGCTCGCCGAGCGCGTCGGACACCGCGTCGTGCACGGTGCGCACCGGCCACTGCCCGGAGATATCGATCGCTTCGAGCTTGTCGCCGGCGCCCGGTCGCATCACCACCGGGGCACCATTGGCCGCCACCGCGGCGTTCTGGATCAGCTCGCGGGCCCCGTCGATCCAGGCCAGGTAGTCGCCGTGGGCCTGGTAGGCCTCCAGCAGGGTGAACTCCGGGTTGTGGCTGTAGTCGACGCCCTCGTTGCGAAACGCCCGGCCCAGCTCGAACACCCGCTCCACCCCGCCGACGCACAGCCGCTTGAGGTAGAGCTCCGGGGCGATGCGCAGATACAGGTCCAGGTCGTAGGCGTTGATGTGGGTGACGAACGGGCGCGCGTTGGCCCCGCCGTGCAGCTGCTGCAGGATCGGGGTCTCGACCTCCAGAAACCCCTTGGCGAACAAGGTGTCCCGGATGGAGCGCAGCACATTGCTGCGGGCTGCGATCAGCTCGCGCGCTTGCGAGTTGATCGCCAGGTCCACGTAGCGGGTCCGCACCCGGGCCTCGGGGTCGGTCAGGCCTTTCCATTTGTCGGGCAGTGGGCGCAGGCATTTACCGACCAGCCGCCAGTGCGTCACCAGCAGCGACGGTGTCCCGTTGCGGCTCTGGCCCATCCGGCCGGTCGCCTCGACCAGGTCGCCGAGATCGACGCCCGCGCTGAAGTCCGCGGCGCGCGCGGCGCCGTCGGCGTGCGCGAGCACCGAATTGTCGAGCAGCAACTGCACCTCACCGGACCAGTCACGCAGCTGGGCGAAGAGCACCCCGCCGTAGTCGCGCATCCGTAACACCCGCCCGGCCACCGACACGGTCTCTTCGGTGCCGCTGGCCAGGGCTTGGCTCACACTGTGGCTGGGCGCGGCGCCCACCGGGTAGGCGTCGATGCCGCTGTCCTGCAACGACTTCAGCTTGGCCATCCGGACCCGGACCTGCTCGGGAAGCCGGGGGAGCGTCTCGGCGGGCTCGGTGAAGTCGCCGGCGGCACCGCCGTCGATGGTGTCGGGGGCGGTCCCGTCGCTGTGCAGCCGCCCGGAGGCGGCCACCGTCGCCGGCACGGCGGAGTGGTGTCCGGTGTGCTGCTCGTTGCGCCGCGAGAAGGGCAGCACCAGAAAGCCTTCGGCGATCACCGACGCCACCCCGACGCGGGGGATCAGCCGGGCGTCCTCGTAGCAGGCATAGCGCGGCACCCACTCCGGCCGATACTTCATGTTCGACCGGTACAACGTCTCCAGCTGCCACCAGCGGGAGAAGAACATCAGCAGCCGCCGCCACAGTCGCAGCACCGGACCGGCGCCCAGCTGCGCGCCCTGCTCGAAGGCGGCCCGGAACATCGCGAAGTTCAACGAGATCCGGCTGACACCGATGGTGGTGGCCTGCAGTGCCAGTTCGCTGACCATCAGTTCGATGGTGCCGTTGGGGGATTGCGGGGATCGGCGCATCAGATCCAGCGACACCCCGCTGTGCCCCCACGGCACCAGCGACAGCATCGCCACGACCTCCCCGGTACGCGGATCCCCGCGTACCGCCTCGACCAGCAGGCAGTCGGCGTCGGCCGGATCGCCCAGTCGGCCCAGCGCCATGGAGAACCCGCGCTCGGATTCGGTGTCGCG
This sequence comes from Mycolicibacter heraklionensis, assembly GCA_001673575.1. Taxonomy (GTDB): domain Bacteria; phylum Actinomycetota; class Actinomycetes; order Mycobacteriales; family Mycobacteriaceae; genus Mycobacterium; species Mycobacterium heraklionense_A. The sequence goes on from LZME01000044.1 coordinate 28,208, forward strand.
CCAGGCGTCGGCGTGTTCGATGACGCGGGCCATCTCGTCGGCGCCGATCTCGCCGTGCCGGCGCATCCGCACCGTCAGACCCGAGCGGCGGGCGCGGGTGACGGCCTGGCGCACCCCGCGCATGTCCGGGCCGGACAGTTTGAACTCCGAGGGCCGCAAGATCGCCTCGTCGCCCAGTTCCAGGGCGCTCAGCCCGGCGTCGCGGTAGGCCTGCGCGCCGGCGAAGCTGGCCCCCATCACACCGGGCGCCCAGCCGTAGTCCTTGCAGACCCGCAACCAGGTGTTGATGGCCTGCGGCCACGACCGCGGGTCGCCCACCGGATCGCCGCTGGCCAGGCAGACACCCACCTCGACCCGGTAGGTGATGGCGGCGCGCCCGTTGGGTGCGAACACCACCGACTTGTCGCGACGGGTGGCGAAGTAGCCCAGCGAGTCGTTCTGGCCGTACTGCTCGAGCAGCCCGCGGATCGCCGACTCGTCCTGGCCGGTGAGGGCATTGTCGGCGCGCTGCGACAGAAACAGCACGATGGCCGCGATGATCAGGGCCAGGGCCCCCAGGAGTCCGCACAGGGCCTTGAGCCCGAAGTCCGGCTTGCCGGGGAAGAAGTCCGGTTCGAGCAGCCCGAAGCCGACCACCCGGTTCACCACGTAGGGCAGGCGCAACGGGCGTGTCACCGTGCCGGGGAACAGCTCGATGAGGCCCCAACACAGCAGAATCGCCACCGCCCAGCCGGCGATCAGCGTTGCGGCGGACTTGAGCAGCGCTCCGCGCCGCACTTTGGCCCAGAACTCGCCGTGGGCCAACACCAGCACCACGATCGTGGCCACATGCAGCACCAGGCCCGCGACACCGCTGATGACTTGGAACCGGTCGGAGGTGTCCGACACCAGCCGGCTGACGTTCCAGCCGCCGGCGACCACCAGGTTGGCGATCAGCAGCCACCAGGCGATGCGTTTGCGTGCGCTGAGCGCGGCCGCCAGCAGGGCCAGGACGAAGGTCCAGGCCAGGCTGGTGTCCGGGAAATTGAACAGGTATTTGTCGACGAACTCCCGAGGCACCCGGATCGCCCACCGGATCACCGGTGACATGCTCGCCAGCAGCGACAATGTGGCGGCGATACCGACGGCCCAGGCGGCCGCGGAAGGCACCCAGTGCAACCGGGTGTTCGAGCGGCTGCGCGAGCGCGGCACGGGCGGCACTGTCAGGGTCATAGCCCGCGAGAATAAGCAGAAAAGCCGCGAAAAATATGTGAGGAATCGCCGGTGGGTGTGCTCGCGGGGAGGAAGCAGCCCTGAACTGCTGCTAGACTCGCTTTCGCGACCGTCCCGGCGTACGCCAGGACAGCAAGTGGAGTTCCCTCCCACCACTGGCCCAGGAGCAATCCTTTCGGCTCAGTGGTCCGGTCGCAGGCGGTGCAAACCGCCTGCTCTGCGCGTTGCGCAGGCGGCTTGATGCAATTCAGGCCGTGATCGGTCGGTATGGGCCCTGCTTCGTGCAGGGCTTTTTTGCTGGTGGGTGGGGTCAGCGCCGCTGCGTCCGGACGAGCACTGCGGCGGCCGCGACCGAAGACTACCCAAGGAGGTCCCATCAGCACTGAGATCCGCGTCAACGAGCGCATTCGTGTACCTGAGGTTCGTTTGATCGGCCCGGGCGGGGAGCAGGTAGGCATTGTGCGCATCGAGGATGCGCTTCGCGTCGCCGCGGATGCCGATCTCGATCTTGTCGAAGTCGCACCGACCGCAAAACCGCCGGTCTGCAAGATCATGGACTACGGCAAGTACAAGTACGAGGCGGCTCAGAAGGAGCGCGAGTCTCGCAAGAACCAGCAGCAGACCGTCGTCAAGGAACAGAAGCTGCGTCCCAAGATCGACGACCACGACTATGCGACGAAGAAGGGCCACGTGGTCCGCTTCCTCGAAGCCGGGGCCAAGGTCAAGGTGACGATCATGTTCCGCGGCCGTGAGCAGTCCCGGCCCGAGCTCGGCTACCGCCTGCTGCAGCGGCTGGGCGCCGACGTCGCCGAGTACGGCTTCGTCGAGACCTCCGCCAAGCAAGACGGACGCAACATGACGATGGTGCTGGCACCGCACCGCGGCGCGAAAACCCGTGCCAAGGCTGCAGAAGACGCCGGTGGAGGCGCGGTTCCCCCCGCACCCGCCACCGCTCCCGCCCCCGCGGCGGATGCGGCCGAGCAGCAGCCCGAGAACTGAAAACCCGACAGCAGAACTGAGGAAACATGCCCAAGGCGAAAACCCACAGCGGCGCTTCGAAGCGATTCCGTCGCACCGGAACCGGCAAGATCGTGCGGCAGAAGGCGAACGCCCGCCACCTGCTCGAGCACAAGCCGAGCACCCGCACCCGACGTCTGGCCGGCCGCACCGATGTGGCTGCCAGCGACACCAAGCGCGTCAACGCGATGCTGAACGGCTGATTGCCGCTTTCTCCGCATCGCAATTCCCCTTACGCCCAACGAGAGTAGGAACACCCCATGGCACGCGTGAAGCGCGCAGTCAACGCCCAGAAGAAGCGCCGTACAGTCCTGAAGGCTTCGAAGGGCTACCGTGGCCAGCGGTCGCGGCTGTACCGCAAGGCCAAAGAGCAGCAGCTGCACTCAATGACCTACGCCTACCGGGACCGTCGTGCCCGCAAGGGTGAGTTCCGGAAGCTGTGGATCTCCCGCATCAACGCGGCGGCCCGCGCCAACGACATCACCTACAACCGGCTGATCCAGGGCCTCAAGGCCGCCGGTGTCGAGGTGGACCGCAAGAACCTCGCTGAGATCGCCGTCAGCGACGCGGCTGCGTTCACCGCGCTGGTCGAGGTCGCTCGGGCCGCGCTGCCCGAGGATGTCAACGCGCCTTCCGGCGAGGCTGCCTGACCCGAACCGAGCCGATGCTGACCGAACGTTCGGCCCGGGTGGTCGCGGCGGTCAAGCTGCATCGGCACGTGGCCAGGAAGCGCGAACAGCGCTTCCTGGCCGAGGGGCCTAATCTGATCGAGGCCGCGATCGCACGCGGTCTGGTCCTTGAGGTCTTCGCCACCGAATCGGCGGCGCAGCGTCACCACGATCTGCTGGCTTGCGCGCAGGTACCGGTCCAACTGGTGACCGATCGCGCGGCAAAAGCCTTGTCGGACACCGTCACCCCGGCCGGATTGGTCGCGGTGTGCGCGCACGCCGAAGCGGAGCTGCACACATTGCTGGCCGATGCCCCGCGACTGGTGGCGGTGGCCGTCGGCATCGGCGAGCCCGGTAACGCCGGCACCCTGATACGCATCGCCGACGCCACCGGTGCCGACCTGGTGGTGCTGACCGGCAACAGCGTCGACCCCTATAACGGCAAGTGCCTGCGTTCGTCCGCGGGCAGCATCTTCAACGTCCCGGTCGTGGTGGCTGCCGACACCGATGCCGTGCTCACGGCGTTGGGACAGGCGGGACTGCAGCTGCTGGCGACGGCCCTTGACGGCGAACTGAGCCTCGACGACGCCGATCCGGTGCTGACCGCGCCCACCGCGTGGCTGTTCGGCCCGGAGGCCCAGGGGTTGCCGGCCGAGGCCGCAGCCGCCGCCGACCACCGGGTGCACATCCCGATGGCAGGCGGCGCTGAGAGCCTCAATGTTGCTGCCGCAGCAGCGATCTGCCTCTACCAGAGCGCGCGAGCCCAGCGCCGCGCTTAGGCGGCCTTGGGCTTACGGCGCGGCGGCCGCGGCGTCAGACCGCTGCCGGCAGCCAGCGAGAAGGTGCTGTGCATCAGCGCACCGGCACGCTCGACCAGCTTCATGCCCCGGCTGACCGGCGGGACGTAGTGCATCCCGCTGCGGCGCCGGTCTTTTGGCGGTCCGCTGAACCACGGTGCTTCGATCGGCGGTGTGTCGCTGGGGATCTTGCCCTGCTCGCGCCGGTATCCGGCCAGCGCGCGCGGGTGCAGCCGAATCTCGTCCGGCACGAAGCTGAATGCCACGTGGCTGACCTTGCCCAGCAGCCGTAGCAGCACCTCGTCGCCCTCTGACCAGCGCAGACCGGCCTTCTCTCGCACCACCGGCTCGAACAGTCCGGCCGCCACCCAGCGTTGGGCGGCCAGTGCCGGTTTGAACATCTGGTGCCACACCGCGTCGGGCATGGGGACGAACCACGGCTTCGGGATGCGGATGTTCAAGATGTCGATGGCGGCCGGCGTCAGCTCCAGCTCGTCCTCGCACACCCGGTTCCAGTACTCGCAGAACTCTTCCCAGGACTTCGGCACGGGGCGCATGCTCATGCCGTACATCTGGTACCACTGCACGTGCTCGTCGAAGAGTTGGCGTTTCTCGGCCAAAGTGAGCCCACCGTCGAAGTACTCGGCGAGCTTGATGATCAACATGAAGAACGTGGCGTGCGCCCAATAGAAGGTGTCGGGGTCCAGCGCGTGATAGCGCCGGCCCTTCTCGTCGACGCCCTTGATGTCGCGGTGATAGTCGCGGATCGAGGCACCGGTGTGCTGGGCCCGGATGCCGTCGTAGACGACGCCCATGATCGGGTACACCGACCGTGTCACGCGCTGCATCGGCTCGCTCAAGATGCTGGAGTGCTCGGTCACGCCGGCGCCCAGGCCGGGGTACATGTTCTCGATGGCGCCGATCCAAACGCCCATGATTCCGGTGCGCAGGTCACCGAAGTACTTCCAGGTCAACGAATCGGAGTTCAACGGCTCCACCGCGGTAGCGGGCTTGGGAGGGGTTTTGGCAACGCTCGGGGCACTGTCGTCGGCGGGCGCGGGCGCCTGCTCAACGGACGCGGTCGGCGTAACGGTCATCACGTCTCCTGTCTTGAAACCTGAAACTACGATAATTGTGACAACGATCGTTGTCTACATTAGTTGTGGCGCGTCGCCCCGAAAACGCCAATCGTGTCGTGTGCCACTGTCGGGGTCGTTGCCGGTCTCGGCGAGCGCCACCTACCCTGAATTCCATGGACCTCGAGCCGGCCCCTCGGCAGGCTGATGGGCTCGGGGAGGCGGTGGAGATGTCCGACGAGCCCAGCACCAACCGCCGCCCAACGTTCTCCCTGGATGAGGCCGCGGCCTGGCTGAACCGCACCACCAACGACGTCCGGATCGTGGACCTGGTCCGGCGGGTGCGGCGAGCGTTGCCCGGAGATCCGGAATTCGGTGATCCGTTGTCGACCGCCGGAGACGGCGGACCACAGGCCGCCGCGCGGGCGGCCGACCGCCTGATGGGCGATCGCTCGGCGGCCTCGCGTGAAGTCAGTCTGGGCGCGCTGCAGGTATGGCAGGCCCTGACCCAACGAATGTCGCGGGCGCCGGGCAATGCTGAGGCAACGCTGGTCTTCACTGATTTGGTGGGCTTCTCAACGTGGTCGCTGCAGTCCGGCGACGACGCCACCCTGACCCTGCTGCGGCGGGTGTCGCGGGCGATCGAGCCGCCGCTGCTGGACGCCGGCGGCCGCATCGTGAAACGGATGGGCGATGGGTTGATGGCCGTGTTCCGGGATCCGCTGGTGGCCGTCGCCGCAGTCCTGGAGGCGCAAGAGGCCATCCGTGAGGTCGAGGTCAACGGCCACACGCCGCGAATGCGGGTCGGCATCCACACCGGACGGCCCCAGCGGCTGGCCGACGACTGGCTCGGTGTGGACGTCAACATTGCCGCCCGGGTCATGGAACGCGCCGCCAAGGGCGGGATCGTGGTTTCCGGGCCGACTTTGGAACGGATCGACCCGGCCGCCCTCGATGAACTGGGTGTGGTTGCCAAGCGAGCACGCCGTCAAGTGCTCGCGGCCAAGACCAGCGGCGTACCGGCGGATCTGACGATGTACCGCCTGAAGGTAGTTCGCCAGAGCCCTTCAAGCGCCGACTGATTGCGCCTCGTTAACTTCCTTGTGGGCCGGTCAGGTTGGCTCACACGAGTGGATGAACCCCGTTCCTTGGAATACCCTGCGGTGAGCAAGGTAACTATTTGACCGGTTTACACAGGTCGCCTTAAAGCAGAAGCGGGGAATCATGTCAGGTCGGCAGCAGCGTCGGAACAACCGCCGTAAGACGAATCGGCTGGTTGGTGCCGGTGGTACGGCCGCGGCGTTCCTGACGTTCGGCATGGCGCCCCTGGCAGCGGCCCCCACAGCGCGCGCCGATTGGGACTTCGACTGGCTGACTGACCTGTTCACCCCGGTCTCAGGCTCGGACAGCGGCTGGGATAGCAACGCCTGGGACATCGGATCGTGGTTCGATTTGGCGGCCGATCCGGGCCTCGCTGCCGACACCAGCGCGTTCGACCTCACGACGATCTTCAACGCCATGGTCTACCAGCCGCTGTACACGATGGTGGACTCGTTTATCGACAACCCGGCCAACTCCTGGCTGGTCGACCTGGTCAACAGCTGGGCGCCCGAGGGGCAGATGTATCTGGGCGACGGCGCCGCCGGTACCGCCGAGCACCCTGACGGCGGCGCGGGCGGTATCTGGTTCGGCAGTGGCGGGGCGGGTTACGCCGGTCAGGCCGCGGTAGCCGGTGAAGACGGCGAAGAGGGGCAAGACGCTATTGCACCCGGCGACGGTGGCGCTGCCGGCTGGTTCGGCAACGGTGGCGCCGGTGGAGCCGGCACGGAAGGTCAGGCCGGCGGCGACGGTGGTGCCGGCGGCTCGATCATGGGCATCGGCGGTGCCGGTGGTGCGGGTGGCCTGGGCGCCAACGGCGGTAACGGCGGCGACGCGATGGGCTGGATGTTCGGCATCGGCGGCGCGGGTGGCGCCGGCGGCACGGGCACGGCCGGTGGCCAGGGTGTGGACGGTGTGTGGGGCACCAACGGTGGCGCCGGTGGAGTCGGTGACGCCGGGAATGCCGGTGGCACCGGTGGTAGCGGCGGCAACGCCTCGAAGGCGATTTTCGGCACCGGTGGTGCCGGTGGCAAGGGCGGTGCCGGTGGTGCCGGCGGCCAGGGCGGTACCGGTGCTGCCGGTAATGAGGACCACGCCGATGGTGGTGCCGGCGGCAACGGTGGTGCCGGCGGCGCGGCCGGCAAGGGCGGCGCCGGCGGTACCGGTGGCTCGCTGGGCAGCAAGGGCGCGGCCGGCGAGGACAGCACGATCAACGGTGACGGCGGCAAGGGCGGCGTCGGCGGTGCCGGTGTAGACGCCGAGGGCGGCCAGGCGGCAGGCAACGGCGGCGTCGGCGGTAACGGCGGCAGTGGCGGCGAGAGCGGCAACGGCGGTGCCGGCGGTATGGGCGGCGCAGGCGGTGCCGGTGATGCCACCCACGAGGCGGGCACCGGCGGTAACGGTGGTGTCGGTGGTGACGGCGGCAAGATCGGCAACGGTGGCACCGGCGGTACCGGTGGCGCCGGTGGTGTGGGCGGGACCAACAACAACAACATGGCGGGCGACGGCGCCGTCGGTGGCACCGGCGGCGTCGGCGGCGCCGGCGGTGCGAGCGGCACCGAGTCGGGCAATGCCGGCAACGGCGGTGTCGGCGGTACCGGCGGTGCCGGGCACGACGGTATTAAGGGCACTAACGGCAACGGAGGTACGGCCGGCACCAACAACGGGGCCGGTGAAGACGGCGGTAAGGGCGGCAACGGCTTCGACGGCGGCGCCGGCGGCAAGGGCGGCGCGGCCGGCGAGCTGAAGAACGAGACCGGAAAAGCAGGCACGTCCGGTGCCGGCGGTAACGGCGGTGCCGGTGGTGCCGTCGGCGCGGGCGGCGACGGCGGTAAAGGCGCCAAGGGCGATTGGACCCACGAGGGCGGCGACGGAACGTTGGGTTCCGGTGGCAACGGCGGTCAGGCCGGCGCTAACGGCGAGAGTGGCGGCAAGGGTGGCGCCGGCGGCGAGGCAGGCGGTACAGACGCGCAAGCAGGCGCGACCGGTCAAGACGGCAGCGACGACCAGCCCTTCGAGGCCAGCAATGGTGGCGCCGGCGGTGACGGCGCCGACGCCGATGGCAGCCGCAACTACGGCGGCAATGGTGGCGACGGTGCCGACGGGGTCTTCGGCGGCCACGGTGGCGCCGGCGGCAACGGTGGGGCGGGAACCACCGGCAACGGCGGCAATGGTGGTAGCGGCGGCAACGGCGGCAACGGTTCCCGCAGCGACGGCGGCAACGGCGGTGCGGGCGGCGCCGGCGGGGCATCCGAATCCGGCAACGGTGGTGCCGGTGGTGACGGTGGTAACGCCGGCCACGGTGACCACGGCATTGAGGGCTCGACGGGCAACTTCGAAACCGGAACCGGCAACGGCGGCAACGGCGGTAGCGGCTTCAACGGTGGCAAGGGCGGTGCTGGTGGCGCCGGCGGTGACTCTGAGTCCGGCACCAACGGCAGCGGCGGCGACGGCGGCGCCGGCGGCAACGCGGGCGCGGGCGGAAATGGTGGTGACGGCGCTAAGGGAGACTGGTCCTCGAAGGGCCAGTACGGCTACGGCTCCGGCGGCAAGGGCGGCAACGCGGGCGACGTGGGCTCCGCGGGCGAGGGCGGCGCCGCCGGCGCGGCGGGAACCGGCGGTACCGGCGGCGAAGCAGGCAAGGCCGGAAATGGTGGAGCAGACGCCGATAACAGCGGTGTGACGGGCGGCACCGGTGGTGCCGGCGCCGACGGCGACGAAACCCACTGGACCGGCGGCACGGGCGGTGACGGCGGTACCGGCGGCGTCCACGGCAACGGCGGCACGGGCGGCGCCGGTGGTAAGGCGTACTTCGACCAAGACACCGACACCACCAGGGCGACCACGGGCGGCAACGGCGGTGTCGGCGGCAACGGCGGCGCCGGGGGCACCGAGAGCGGCAACGGCGGCAACGGCGGCAAAGGCGGCGACGCAGCATCGGGCAGCCAGTACGGCGGCAACGGTGGTGCCGGCGGCAAGGGCGGCGCGGCGAGTGCCGCCAACGGAATCGGCGGCAAGGGCGGCGACGGCGGTGCAGGCGCCGCCGCACTCGGCTGGAAGTCCGACGGGAACTGGGGCATCGACACCTTCCCGAACAGGCACTTCGGGGAGGGCACCATCCTGGGCGTCTCCGGTAACGGCGGCGCGGGCGGCGCTGGCGGCGCGGCTACCGGCGAAAACGGCACCGGCGGCGCCGGTGGCAACGGCGGCGACGGTGGCGCGGCCGCGTCGAATGCCGGAACCCGCGTCATCTGGGGTGGTGCCGGTGGTGCCGGTGGCGCCGGTGGAGCGGCCACCATCCCCGCTCCTCCTGCCAACGGCGAGGGCAGTGACGACGAGACTCCCGCCCCGACCGTGGAATCCGGCAACGGTGGCGACGGTGGCAACGGTGGTGCCGGCGGTAAAGGAACCATCACCGGCGGTGCCGGTGGTGCCGGCGGTGCCGGTGGCGCCAGCGATGACGCCACCGGCGGCAAGGGTGGCGACGGTGGTGCCGGTGCGACAGCCACTGGCTGGAACGACGCCAACGGCAACCTTGCCGGCAAGGGCCAGATCCTGGCCTTCGGCGGCAGCGGCGGCAACGGTGGCGCCGGCGGCAACGGTGTGGACGGTGGAGCCGGCGGCAACGGCGGCAAGGCGGCCGATGGCCCCGGCGGCAGCATGTTCAGCTCCGGTGGCACCGGCGGCAACGGCGGCGCCGGCGGCAACGCCACCACCGGCGACGGTGGCACCGGCGGTAACGGCGGTCAGGGTGGCAACGCGACCTGGCGTGCCCACAACGGTGGCAATGGTGGTGCCGGCGGCAACAGCAAGACCGGCGACGGCGGCCAGGGCGGCGACGGCGGTCAGGGTGGCAAGCTCACCACGGGCGGCACCGCACCGACCAACGGCTCGGCCGTCACCGTCGGCGCCGGTGGCAACGGTGGCAACGGCGGCAGCAGCACCGACAAAGACACCGAAGGCAGCGGCGGCAACGGTGGCGCCGGCGGTAAGGGTGGCGACGGCCTGGGCAAGGTCAAGGGCGGCACCGGTGGTACCGGTGGTACGGGTGGCAGCTCCGGCTCCGAGAAGGCCGATACCCCCGTCAAGCCCACCGCTCCGACCGGGACTACGGGTGGCGAAGGCACTGCTGGCACCGACGGCGCCGAACCCAAGGCCGCTGACAGCGGCAGCTAACCGGCCGACCGAAGGCCCCGCACACCGCGTGCGGGGCTTTCGTCGTCATGTCGATAAGATCGACGCTTGCGTCTCAGCCAAAATCACAGCCAGTAGGGGGAGTTTCCTCGCGTGGGCGAACAACCAGTCGACCTGTCCGTCGTCTCCGACGCGACCCTGACCTCGGCGCTGCAGGCGGCGCAGACCGCCTTTGCCGCGGCCGCCGACCTGGACGCGCTGGCCCACGCCAAAACCGAGCACCTCGGTGACAAGGCGCCGCTGGCGCTGGCACGCCAAGCGCTGGCCAAGCTCGACAAGGCCGACCGCGCCGACGCGGGCAAGCGCGTCAACGCCGTCCGCACCGACGCCCAGCGTGCCTACGACGAGCGCCTGGCGGCGCTGCGCGCCGAGCGCGATGCCGCCGTGCTGGCCGCCGAAAGCATCGACGTCACCCTGCCCTCGGCCCGCAAGCCCGTCGGCGCACGGCACCCCATCACCATGTTGGCCGAACACGTCGCCGACACCTTCGTCGCAATGGGTTGGGAACTCGTCGAAGGCCCCGAGGTCGAAGCCGAACACTTCAACTTCGACGCGCTGAACTTCCCGGTCGACCACCCCGCGCGCAGCGACCAGGACACCTTCCACATCGCCCCGGCCGGATCGCGGCAACTGCTGCGCACGCACACCTCGCCGGTGCAGATCCGTGCCCTGCTTGCCCGCGAATTGCCGGTCTACGTCGTCTCGATCGGGCGCACCTTCCGCACCGACGAACTCGACGCCACCCACACCCCGGTGTTCCACCAGGTCGAGGGGCTGGCGGTCGACCGCGGCCTGACCATGGCGCACCTGCGCGGCACCCTGGATGCCTTCGCCCAGTCGGAGTTCGGTCCGGCTGCCAAGACTCGCATCCGGCCGCACTTCTTCCCCTTCACCGAGCCGTCGGCGGAGGTCGACATCTGGTTCGAGGGCAAGAAGGGCGGGCCCGGCTGGGTGGAATGGGGCGGTTGCGGAATGGTGCACCCCAACGTGCTGCGCGCGGTGGGCATCGACCCGACCGAATACTCCGGCTTCGCCTTCGGTATGGGATTGGAGCGAACCCTGCAGTTCCGCAACGGAATCCCCGACATGCGCGACATGGTCGAGGGCGACGTCCGGTTCTCCCTGCCGTTCGGGGTGGGTGCCTGATGCGTATTCCCTACAGCTGGTTGAAGGAAGCCCTGGTTGCCGGTGCGCCAGGCTGCTCGGATATCACCCCCGACGAGCTCGAGCAGGCGCTGCTGCGGATCGGCCACGAGGTCGAGGGCGTGCACACCCTGGGCCCGGTCACCGGGCCGTTCAAGGTCGGCCGGGTCGTCGAGATCGAGGAACTCACCGAGTTCAAGAAGCCGATCCGGGCCTGCCGCGTCGATGTCGGCGAAGCCGAGCCGCGCGACATCGTCTGCGGTGCCAGCAATTTCGTCGTCGGCGACCTGGTCGCGGTGGCACTGCCCGGAGCGGTGCTGCCCGGTGATTTCGCGATTGCCACCCGCAAGACCTACGGCCGCACCTCCGACGGCATGATCTGCTCGGCATCCGAAATACGGCTGAGCACAGATCATTCCGGCATCTTGGTGCTGCCGCAAGGCACCGCCGAGCCCGGTGCGGACGCCGCGGAGGTGCTAGGTCTCGAAGACGTGGTCTACGAGCTGGCCATCACCCCCGACCGCGGCTACTGCATGTCGGTGCGCGGGCTGGCCCGCGACATCGCCAACGCGCTGGACCTGGATTTCGCCGATCCGGCCGCGGTTCCGGCATTGCCCGCCGACGGTGAGGCGTGGCCGCTGAGTGTGCAACCGGGCACCGGGGTGCGCCGCTTCGCGCTGCGCAGCGTCACCGGTATCGACCCGGCGGCGGTCTCGCCGTGGTGGCTGCAACGCCGCCTGGCCCTGTGCGGCATCCGGGCGATCTCCCCGGCCGTCGACGCCACCAACTACGTCATGGTCGAACTCGGCCACCCGATGCACGCCCACGACCGGGCCCGCATCACCGGCGGCTTCGGCGTGCGCTTCGCCGCGGCCGGCGAGACCGTCACCACCTTGGATGACATCGAACGCAAGCTCGAGCCGGTCGACGTGCTCATCGTCGACGACGTCGCCACCGCCGCGATCGGCGGGGTGATGGGCTCGGGCAGCACCGAAATGCGCGACGACTCAACCGATGTGCTGTTGGAAGCCGCAATCTGGGATCCCGCGGCGGTATCGCGGACCGCACGGCGGCTGCACCTGCCCAGCGAGGCCGCCCGGCGCTACGAGCGCTCGGTGGACCCGGCCATCTCGGTGGCCGTGCTGGATCGCTGCGCGAGGCTGCTGGTCGAAATCGCCGGGGGAGTCATCGGTTCGGGCTTGACCGACTGGCGCGGCGACCCGCCCGTCGAGGACTGGAGCCAGGCTCCCATCGAGATTCCCGCCGACCTGCCGGACCGCACCGCGGGGGTCGGCTACCCCGAGGGCACCACCGTTCGCCGACTGACCCAGATCGGCTGCGAGGTGGCGGTCGCCGGTGACGTCCTGACCGTCACCCCGCCGAGCTGGCGGCCGGACCTGCGTCAGCCGGCCGACCTGGTCGAGGAGGTGCTGCGGCTGGAGGGGCTGGAGTCCATCCCGTCGGTGCTGCCCGCCGCACCGGCCGGGCGTGGCCTGACCGCCACCCAGCGTCGGCGCCGCGCGATCGGCAAGTCGCTGGCCCTGGCCGGCTACGTCGAGGTGCTCACCACACCATTCCTGCCCGCCGGGGTGTTCGACACCTGGGGGCTGGCCGATGACGACCCGCGCCGCGCCACGGTATCGGTGCTCAACCCGCTGGAGGCCGACCGGCCCCAGCTGGCCAGCACGTTGCTGCCCAGCCTGTTGGAAGCCTTGGGCCGCAATGTGTCCCGCGGCATGAATGACGTCGCGCTGTTTGCCATCGCGCAGGTGGTGCAGTCGGTGGGCCCAGCCGAATTCCCTGCCGTCACGCCCGCCCGGCGCCCGACCGATGCCGAGATCGCCGGGATCGACGCCGCACTGCCGCGCCAGCCGCAGCACATCGCGGTCGCGCTGACCGGCCTGGCCGAGCCCCGCGGACCGTGGGGCCCGGGCCGGCCGGTGGAGGCCGCCGACGCCATCGAGGCGGCACGGGTGATCGCCCGTGCCAGCGGCGTCGAGGTCACGCTGCGCTCCGCGGCCTACCTGCCGTGGCATCCGGGCCGCTGCGCCGAGGTGCTCGTCGGCGAGACCGTGATCGGACACGCCGGCCAGCTGCACCCGGCCGTCATCGAACGCGCGGGCCTGCCCAAGGGCACCTGTGCGGTCGAGCTCGACCTGGACGCCATCCCGGTAACCTCGGCGCTGCCGGCTCCCCGGGTGTCGCCGTTCCCCGCGGTATTCCAGGACCTGGCCCTCGTGGTCGATGAGAAGGTGACCGCCCAATCGGTGGCCGACGCGGTGCGCGAGGGCGCTGGTGAGCTGCTGGAGGACATCGCGCTCTTCGACGTCTACACCGGTCCGCAGGTCGGCGAGGGCCACAAGTCGCTGGCGTTCGCGCTGCGCTTCAGGGCCGCCGATCGCACGCTGACCGAGGACGAGGCGAGTGCGGCCCGCGACGCCGCCGTCGCCCGCGCCGGCGAGGCCGTCGGCGCGGTGCTGCGCTAACGCAGGACCGGGGTTTCGGTCTCCCACAGCGCCCGCCACTGGTGTTCCTCGTCGGTCTTCTGCCGGTTGAGCTCCGCCGACGGGGTGCTGAGGTGAATCTGCGGGGGCTCGGCGAAGAAGTCACCGGCGCCCCGCGATGACGCGCCGGCCCCGGTGTCCAGGTAGCAGTAGCCCTGTCCGGAGAGTTCCTCGGTGCCGTCGATGACCCCGAGGTAATGCAGGGCACTACGGGCCGCCGACACCGCGCCGTTGCGGGCGAAGGCCGCTGCCTTGGGCAACGATCGACCCCACGGGGTGGTGACGCTCGTGGTGTCGCCGATCGCGTAGATGCCCGGGTGTCGGGTTCCCATGGTGGCGGTATCGACGCTGATCCACTCCTCGTCGCCGATGGTGACGGCCGGGCGGTGCGGCGGGATGAACATCAACAAGTCGAAACCGGCCTCGGTGCCGTTGTCGAATGTGACTGTCCGGCGCGCGGAGTCAACCGCGACGACCTGATGTTCGGCATGGAATGCGATGCCCCGCTGCTGTAGGAACGCGATGAGCTCCACCCCGGCGTAGGGGCCGGCGGACGGCATGGGTTGCGCTTCGGGCGTGTAGGCGGTGATCTCGGTGGCAGCCCGTACGCCGGTGGCCTCCAGCAGGTCGGCCGCGAGCATCGCGCCCTCGTAGGGCGCCACTGGGCAGCGATAGACCGGTGAGGTCACCAGGAACATCAGTCGCCCGCCGGAGAAGCCGCTCAGGGCACGATGCGCCTCCGCCGCGGCGTCGTAGTCGTAGTAGTGAACTGCCACCCCGTTGATCACCGCATCGGCCAGCCCCGGCACCCGATCCACGGCGTTGCGCGCACCGGTGGCCAGGATCAGGGCGTCGAACTCCAGCGTGGTGTCGTCAGCCAGAGTGGCCTGCCGCCGTTGAGGGTCGATCGCGCTGACACGGCCGGTAACCCGGTTGACCCGACTCAGTGCAGCTTCGGTGGGCCGGATCGGCACACTGTCGGCTGCGCGCCAGCCTCGCATGACCCACGGCAGGGTGAATCCGAGGAAGTGGGAGAAGTCCTCGTCGACGATGGTGATGTCGATTTCGTCGAGTATCGCTGCTGCCGAGTCGTATTCGGCGATCTCCTTGATGACGCTCAAGCCGCCGACGCCGGCGCCGAGGATGAGCAATTTCTTGGCGGCCGGGTCCTGTGGCATGGGCTGTTCCTTCCTTGGATGGCTTCGTGCAGTCCATCGGGCCAAATCCGTACATACCCGTCGGGGTATGCTAGATACCCTAGCGGGTATAGGGGAAGTCGTCCATGGCGGGCCCTGACCGCCGAACCGCGCACCAGAGAGGAAGCCGATGAAACGTGACCAGCACGCGGTCGGAACTGAGCGGGCGGCTTTCACGCCGCCGCGGCCGTCGGGGTGGCCTTTGGAGCGTGTTCTGATCCCGTAGCCCGCGCCGTTGTGGTGACGCGTCGTGCTTCCCGGCGAAGCTTCTCCTGAAGATCATCCGTTTGGATGATGTGCGCCGCGTTTGCGCTTCGTTGACTGTTTCCTGAGACGTTCGGAGTCACCGGGCGGGGGCGGGGATGGGGTGCGTCATGGATGCTCAAGGACACGGCCGGGTCAACCGGCAGCGGGCGGTGGGGGCCACGAGCACGGTGGCCGGATTCCTGGCTTTCGGGGTGATGCCGTTGTGTGCGGCACCCGAGGCGCAGGCCGACTTCGGATTCGAGGACCTGTTCGATCCCGCCGCGTGGATCCAAACTGCGCCAGCGGATTTCGACGGCTGGACCGAACCCTCAGCGTGGGCTGCGCTGTTGTCCGGGTTCGGCGAGGCATCAGCGGAGCCGGCCGCGGCCGATACCTGGAATGCAACGGCGTTCCTCGACCAGTGGTTCTATGAGCCCTTGCACGACGGCCTGCAGCAGTGGATCGCCAGCCCGTTTGGAACCCAGGTCGATGATTTCATCAACCAGGTGTCCGGGCAGTTCCTGATCGGAAACGGAGCTGACGGAACGCTGCAGAACCCGGACGGCGGGGACGGCGGATTGTGGTTCGGCGACGGTGGGGCGGGCTTTGACGGCACCGGCCAGGGCGTGGCCGGTGGCGACGGCGGCGACGCCGTGGGCTGGATCGGCAACGGCGGCGCCGGCGGGGCGGGAGCGGCCGGTTTGGCCGGCGGTGACGGCGGCTCCGGTGGCCTGATGGCCGGTTCCGGCGGTGCGGGCGGCGAAGGCGGGGCCGGGATCGCCGGCGGGGCCGGTGGTGCCGGCGGTGACGGCGGGGCCGCGCCCGGGTGGCTGTTCGGCTTGGGCGGCCTCGGTGGTGCCGGCGGTGACGGTGGTGTGGGTGTGACCGGTGCGGCGGGGCAGTGGGCGCTGGGCGGCGGTGTCGGCGGGGTTGGCGGTGTCGGCGGGGCCGGCGGCGCGGGCGGTCAGGGCGGCAATGCCGCGGGGATGTTCGCCAACGGCGGCGGGGGCGGCGCCGGCGGCAACAGCGGCGACGGCGGCCGGGGCGGCGGCGGGGCAATCGGCGACGCCGCGACCCGCGGCAGCGGCGGCAACGGTGGCACCGGTGGCAACGCCGGTAGCAGCGTCGGAGTCGGCGGTGCCGGCGGTACCGCCGGCCTGGTGGGCCAGCAGGGCGCTCGCGGCAGCGATGGAACGCTGGGCAACGGCGGCGACGGGGGCGATGGCGGCGATGGGGTAAGCGGTGCCTACATCCTGGCCGGCGACGGCGGTGACGGTGGTGCCGGCGGTAGCGGACTGGTCGGCGGCAACGGCGGCGTCGGCGGCGACGGTGGTGTGGGCTCCGGGTTGCGCGAAGAGCCGTTGGGACTGGCCCAGTTCCTGGCCGCGCAGACCGGTGGCAACGGCGGTACCGGTGGCACCGGTGGTCTGAGCATGGTGGCCGGCGGTGTGGCCGGCGGCGGCGGTGACGGCGGGGCCGGTGGTGACGGCGCCAGGTACATCGACGGGGTGCCGGGCGTCGGCGGTCCCGGGCAGGGCGGAGTCGGAGGCGCCGGTGGTGCGGGCGAGGCCGACGGCGCCGGCGGGCCCGGCTACGGCGGGGGTGGCGGCGGCGGTGGCGGCGGCGCCGCCATCTACAGCACCGGAGGCGGCAATGCCGGTGGTACCGCAATCGGCGGGAACGGCGCTGCGGGCGGAGCGGGGTCGGCCACCGCGGCCGGCGGTACGGGTGGACACGGTGGCTGGGCTCTCATTTCCGCTGACGGAGCCGGCAGTGTCGCCGGCGGCGCCCTGAGCGTGGCGACCGGAGGGGCAGGCGGTGCCGCCATCGGAAGCGGCGTCGGCGGTGCCGGCGGCTTGGCCGCCATTCTGGCCGACAGCGCGGGCAACGCCAGCGGTACGGTGACCGCCGGTCACGGCGGCGCCGGCAGTGACGGCGGCACCGGCGGCGACGGGGGCGTGGCCGCGAACGGGGCCTTGCTGACGACCGGCGGTACCGCCACCGGTGACTCCGTCGGCGGCAACGGCGGCGACGCCACCGGCACCGGCAGCATCGGCGGTAACGGGGGCGGGGCTGCGGTCCAGGTCAGCCAAGCTCCTGGCTCCGCGACCGGCACCGGCACCGGCGGGCAGGGCGGGGCCGCCAGCAACGGCGGCCACGGTGGTAACGGCGGAATTGGCGGGGTCGCGAGTTTCTGCGACTGCTCGACCAGCGGTGACGGGCGCGGCGGCGACGGGGGTGCCGCAGACGGGGTCGGCAGCGTGGGTGGCGACGGCGGCGGCGGTGCGGTACAGGCACTGGGCACCGGCTCCGGCTTCATCACCGGTGGCACTGCGACCGGCGGTAACGGCGGTGCGGGTAGCGGCGGAGCCCACGGTGGCGCCGGCGGAATCGGCAAGGTCGAGGGTGACGGGGCCAGCTTCTACTCCATTTCCGGCGGCAGTGCGACCGGCGGAAACGGTGGCGACTCAGGCGCCCCGGGCGTCGGAACCGCGATCGGTGGCGCCGGCGGAGCCGGAGGTCTGGGCCAAGTCGAGATGGACACCGGGTCCAGCACCGATGCCGTCTCCCGCGGCGGTGATGGCGGCGTCGGCGGTGACGGCGGCGCTCCCGGTGCCAACGGAACCGGCGTCGGTGGTGTGGGAGGCGCCGGCGGCACCGGTGGTGAGGATGGCACCGGTGTGGGTGGCGTCGGCGGCAACGGGGGTCGCGGGGGCAACGGCGGGTTCGACGGCACCGTTGGGGCCGTCGGGTCAGCCGGCGCCGACAACCCCTGATCGCGCGCACATCGCCAGATGCCGCTGACAGCCGCGGAGATCCTGCTCGAATCTGCGCAGACAGCAGTCGCCGCTCGGGCATGCTGAGAGTCGCCACCGTTCGCTGAACGGGTCCTTGAGGGGGTCGACTCGATGCACGAACCCGAAACCTTCGACGTTGTCGTCCTCGGTGCCGGACCGGTTGGGGAGAACGTCGCCGACCGCGCCCGCGCCGCCGGGCTGACTGTGGCGATCGTGGAGCGCGAACTCATCGGCGGTGAATGTTCTTACTGGGCCTGCGTGCCCAGCAAGGCGCTGCTGCGGCCGGTGCTCGCGCTCGACGATGCGCGCCGCGTCGACGGCGCGCGACAGGCCGTCAGCTCTTCGATCGATGCCGCCGGGGTGTTTGGGCGCCGCAATCGCTATGTGGGGGACTGGGACGACTCCGGGCAGGCGGACTGGGTCAACGGAATCGGCGCCACCCTGGTGCGCGGCCACGGTCGCCTGGACGGGCCACGCCGGGTGGTCGTCGCCACCGAGGCTGGCGACGTGACGCTGACCGCCCGCCACGCCGTCGTCATCTGCACCGGAACCCGCGCGGCCCTGCCGGATCTGCCGGGGATGGCCGACGCCCGTCCGTGGACCAACCGCGAAGCCACCGAGGCCACGTCGGTTCCCCGGCGTCTCGCCGTGGTCGGGGCCGGCGGTGTGGGCGTTGAGATGGCCACCGCCTGGCAGGGATTGGGCTCGGCGGTGACGCTGCTGGTGCGCGGCTCGGGGTTGCTGCCGCGGATGGAACCGTTCGTCGGCGAATACGTCGCCCGCGGCCTGGCCGACGCCGGAGTCGATGTGCGCACCGGTGTTTCGGTCACCCGGCTGGAGCGTGCGGGCGACGGCCCGGTGCGGTTGCAGCTGACCGATGACAGCGAGCTCGAGGTCGACGAGATCCTGTTCGCGACCGGCCGCACTCCGGTCACCGGCGACATCGGCCTGGAAACCGTCGGGCTCACCCCCGGCGACTGGCTGGAGGTCGACGACACCTGCCGGGTGCGCGCCGTCGACGACGGGTGGCTGTATGCGTGCGGCGACGCCAATCACCGCGCACTGCTCACCCACGTGGGCAAATATCAGGCACGCGTCGCCGGCGACGCCATCGGTGCCCGGGCCGCCGGGCAACCATTGGACACCGCGCCGTGGGGCGTGCACGCCGCCACCGCCGACCATCACGCCGTACCGCAGGTCTTCTTCACCGACCCCGAAGCGGCCGCGGTCGGGCTCACCGCCGAGCAGGCCGAGCGGGCCGGCCGCCGAGTGCAGGTGGTGGACGTGGAGATGGGCGACGCGGTGATGGGGGCCAAGCTGCACGCCGACGGCTACCGCGGGCGGGCGCGCATGGTGGTCGACGCCGACGAATCGTTCCTGCTCGGCGTGGCCTTCGTCGGCCCCGGCGTGGCCGAGCTGCTGCATTCGGCCACCATCGCCGTCTCCGGACGGGTGCCGATGCACCGGCTGTGGCACGCGGTGCCGTGCTTCCCGACGATCAGCGAGATCTGGCTGCGGCTGTTGGAGGCCTACCGCGACGCGGAGCACGGCTAGCGGTCCACCGCCGTCAGCCGTTTCGCAGTAACTCTGCGCCTTCGCCGCTGAGATGGGGCAGCGCGGCCGAGTCGCGCCCGGTTGCCAACAGGAGTAGCGCCGAAACCGGCCCTTCGATGATCGGGCCGGAGCCCTTCTCCCACTCGGTGTCCAGTGCGCGCACCCGGTAGGGCGCCAACCGGGTTGCCGCATAGAAGGGGAATCGCGGGTTCCAGACGCTTTCGAGCGCCACTTGCGCTGCAGCCGTGGGCATCTCGCGCCGCAGGCCGAGTGGGACCGCGATGTCCTGGCCGTGTACCAGCAGGTCCATCAGCCGATCGGTCGGGGTCGTGCTGACGGCGGTGAAGCGTGAGCCGATCGTGCTGCGCAATTCGCTGAGCAGTTCTCGATCATCGGTCTTCGTGGCGTGCCGAGTCGCGGTATCGAGCATCATGCGGTCGACACTGCCGCGAGCCCGCAGCAGACTGACCAGAATTCGGCCGACGTGGGCGTGGGCCGAGATCGCCAGATGGGCGACCACATCTCGGACCTGCCACCCCTGGCACAGGCTGGCATGGCGCCACTGCGATGCGCTGAGGCCTTCCAGCAGTTCCACCAGGCTGCTGCGCTCGGCGTCGGCGGCTCGCCAGATGTCCTCGGTGTTCACGGCCTGCTCCCTTCGTTCGAGACCTACGCTAGGGGAGATCGCGGGCCCGACGGCTACTCTCGGCTTTGCGCAGCGGCTTCTTAATGAGTTTGCATCTACGCGCATAGTCATGCAGAATCGTCCAGTGACCAAAGCGATCAAAGTGGCGGTGGCTGGTGCCAGCGGCTATGCCGGCGGGGAGATCCTGCGGCTGCTGCTCGGGCACCCCGCCTACGCCGACGGCCGGCTGAGCATCGGCGCACTGACCGCCGCCGGCAATGCCGGCAGCACCCTGGGTGAACAGCACCCGCATCTGGTGCCGCTGGCTGACCGCGTCCTGGAACCGACCGAGGTCGACACCCTGGCCGGGCACGACGTGGTGTTCCTCGGTCTGCCGCACGGGCATTCGGCGGTATTGGCCGAGCAGCTCGACGACAACACCGTGGTGGTCGACTGCGGCGCGGACTTCCGGCTGGGCGATCCAACCGATTGGGAACGCTTCTACGGCTCGGCGCACGCCGGCACCTGGCCCTACGGTCTGCCGGAGCTGCCCGGCGGTCGCGACAAACTCATCAACGCCCGGCGAATCGCGGTACCGGGCTGTTACCCGACCGCGGCGCTGCTGGCGTTGTTCCCGGCCGTCGCCGCCGGGCTGGTGGAGCCCGACGTCACCGTGGTCGCCGTCAGCGGCACCTCCGGTGCCGGCAAGGCCGCCAAGGTCGACCTGCTGGGCTCGGAGGTCATCGGGTCGGCGCGGGCCTACAACATCGGCGGCGCCCACCGGCACACCCCGGAGATCAGTCAAGGCCTGCGGGCGGTCACACAGCGCGACGTCAGCGTCGCGTTTGTCCCGGTGCTGATCCCGGCGTCGCGGGGCATCCTGGCCACCTGCACCGCCAAGACCACAGCGTCGCTGTCCGAACTGCGTTCGGTGTACGAAAAGGCCTACCACGACGAGCCGTTCGTGCACCTGCTGCCGCAGGGGCAGCTGCCCAAGACCGGATCGGTGATCGGCAGCAACGCCGCCCATCTCGCGGTGGCCGTCGACGAGGACGCCTCGACATTCATCGCGATCGCGGCGATCGACAACCTGGTCAAGGGCACCGGCGGCGCGGCCGTGCAGGCGATGAACCTGGCGCTGGGCTGGCCGGAGACCGAAGGACTTTCCGTCGTAGGAGTTGCGCCATGAGTGACGTTCGGCTGGTGCGCGAGCAGGGCGTCACCGCACCCGGCGGATTCCGGGCCGCCGGAATCGCAGCCGGCATCAAGGCTTCCGGTAATCCGGACCTGGCGCTGGTGTTCAACGAGGGCCCGGATTACGCCGCGGCCGGTGTGTTCACCAGCAACCAGGTCAAGGCCGCGCCGGTGCAGTGGAGCCGGCAGGTGCTCAAAGGCGGCCGGTTGCGGGCGGTGATCCTGAACTCCGGCGGTGCCAACGCCTGCACCGGTCCGGGTGGATTCCAAGACACCCACACCACGGCCGAAGCGGTCGCGGCGGCATTGTCGCACTGGGGCACCGAGACCGGTGCGGCCGAGGTAGCGGTCTGCTCCACCGGTCTGATCGGTGACCGGCTGCCGATGGACAAGCTGCTGGCCGGTGTCACCGACGTGGTGCAGGCGATGGCCGGCGGCCTAGTCGGCGGGGACGAAGCCGCCCGGGCCATCATGACCACCGACACCGTCCCCAAACAGGTTGCGCTGCACCACAAGGGCGACTGGACCGTGGGCGGCATGGCCAAGGGTGCCGGCATGCTGGCACCCTCGCTGGCCACCATGCTGGTGGTGCTGACCACCGACGCCAAGGTGGATGCCCAAGCCCTGGACGTCGCCTTGCGCCGGGCCACCGCGGTGACGTTCGACCGGCTCGACATCGACGGCAGCTGCTCCACCAACGACACGGTGCTGCTGCTGTCGTCGGGTGCCAGCGAGATCACGCCCAGCCAAGAAGACCTGGACGCCGCGGTGTTGGCGGTCTGTGACGACCTGTGCGCCCAGCTTCAGGCCGACGCCGAGGGTGTCACCAAGCGGGTGTCGATCACGGTCAGCGGCGCCGGTAGCGACGCTGACGCCCTGATCGCCGCGCGGATCGTGGCCCGCGACAGTCTGGTCAAGACCGCGCTGTTCGGCTCCGACCCCAACTGGGGCCGGGTGCTGGCCGCGGTGGGCATGGTGCCGTTCACCATCGACCCGGACCGGATCACGGTGTCGTTCAACGGCTCCCCGGTCTTCTCCGGCGGCATGCCGATGCCGGGAGCGCGGGAGGTCGACCTGTCCGGGGCGGACATCCACGTGACCGTGGAACTCAACCTCGGCAGCGGGCAGGCCACCGTGCGCACCACCGACCTGTCGCACGCCTACGTCGAAGAGAATTCCGCCTATTCATCATGACCGAACAGCTCAGCACCCAAGTCAAAGCCCAGGTTCTGGCCGAAGCCCTGCCGTGGCTCAAGCAGCTGCACGGCAAGATCGTCGTCGTCAAGTACGGCGGCAACGCCATGACCGACGACACCCTCAAGCACGCGTTCGCCGCCGACATGGCCTTCCTGCGCAACTGCGGCATCCACCCGGTGGTGGTGCACGGCGGCGGGCCGCAGATCAGCGCCATGCTCAAACGACTCGGCATCGAAGGTGACTTCAAGGGCGGATTCCGGGTCACCACACCGGAAGTGCTCGACGTGGCGCGCATGGTGCTGTTCGGCCAGGTCGGTCGCGAACTCGTCGGCCTGATCAACGCCCACGGCCCGTACGCGGTCGGCATCACCGGCGAGGACGCCGCGCTGTTCACCGCGGTGCGGCGCAGCGTCACCGTCGACGGGGTCGCTACCGACATCGGGTTGGTCGGCGACGTCGACCAGGTCAACACCGCCGCGGTGCTGGATCTGATTGCCGCGGGCCGGATTCCGGTGGTCTCCACCCTGGCGCCCGACCCCGACGGGGTGGTGCACAACATCAACGCCGACACCGCCGCGGCCGCGCTGGCCGAGGCGCTGCGCGCCGAGAAACTGTTGATGCTCACCGACGTCGACGGCCTCTACACCGACTGGCCCAATACCGAGTCGCTGGTCAGTGAGATCGACACCGCGACGCTGGAGCAACTGTTGCCGAGCCTGGAGTCCGGCATGATCCCCAAAGTCGAAGCCTGCCTGCGCGCCGTCCGCGGTGGGGTTCCCAGCGCCCACATCATCGACGGCCGCGTCGAACACTGCGTGCTGGTCGAGCTTTTCACCCACGCCGGAACGGGAACCAAGGTGGTAAACGCATGACAACCCTGCAGGACCGGTGGTCCGCGGTGATGATGAACAACTACGGCACCCCGCCGCTGGCACTGGTCAGCGGCGAGGGCGCGGTGGTGACCGATGAGGCGGGCAAGAGCTACGTCGACCTGCTCGGCGGTATTGCGGTGAACGTGCTCGGCCATCGCCACCCGGCGGTGATCGAGGCCGTCACCACCCAGCTGAACACGTTGGGCCACACCTCCAACCTGTATGCGACCGAGCCGGGCATCGCCCTGGCCGAGGGCCTGGTCGATCATCTCGGCGCGCCGGCGCGGGTGTTCTTCTGCAACTCTGGAACCGAGGCCAACGAGGTGGCCTTCAAGATGACCCGGCTCACCGGCAAGACGAAGATCGTTGCCGCGCAAGGTGCTTTTCACGGCCGGACCATGGGATCGCTGGCGCTGACCGGTCAGCCCGACAAGCAGGCGCC
Source organism: Mycolicibacter heraklionensis (assembly GCA_001673575.1). Lineage (GTDB taxonomy): Bacteria > Actinomycetota > Actinomycetes > Mycobacteriales > Mycobacteriaceae > Mycobacterium > Mycobacterium heraklionense_A. The sequence continues at coordinate 52,041 of LZME01000044.1, forward strand.
GTTCGAGCCGCTGCCCGGCGACATCACCCACGTGCCCTACGGCGACACCAAGGCGCTGGCCGCGGCGGTCGATTCGAGCACCGCCGCGGTGTTCCTGGAGCCGATCATGGGGGAGGGCGGCGTCGTCACCCCGCCGGCCGGCTACCTGGCCGAGGCCCGCGGCATCACGGCCGCCCACGGCGCCCTGCTGGTGCTCGACGAGGTGCAGACCGGGATCGGTCGCACCGGCGCCTTCTACGCCCACCAGCACGACGGCATCACCCCGGACATCATCACGCTGGCCAAGGGCCTGGGCGGCGGGCTGCCGATCGGTGCCTGCCTGGCCGTCGGTGCGGCCGGTGACCTGTTGACCCCGGGCTTGCACGGCAGCACCTTCGGGGGCAACCCGGTGTGCACGGCGGCCGCGCTGGCGGTGCTGCGGGCGCTGGCCGACGGCGACCTGATCGCCCGGGCCGCCACGCTCGGCAAGACGCTGAGCCACGGCATCGAGGAACTGGGCCATCCGCTGGTCGACCACGTCCGGGGCAAGGGCCTGCTGCAGGGGGTGGTGCTCACCGAGCCGAAGGCCAAGGCCGTCGAACTGGCCGCCCGCGACGCCGGCTTCCTGGTCAACGCCGCCGCGGCCGGCGTGGTCCGGTTGGCGCCGCCGCTGATCGTCACCGAGGAGCAGATCGGCAGCTTCATCACCGCGCTGCCGAACATCCTCGACACCGCCCAGGAGGCTGCACAGTGATCCGCCACTTCCTTCGTGATGACGACGTCACCGCGGCCGAACAGGCCGAAATCCTGGCTCTGGCAGCGGAACTGAAAGCCGCGCCGTTCAGTCGCCGGCCGCTTGAGGGCCCGCGCGGGGTCGCGGTGATCTTCGACAAGAACTCCACCCGCACCCGGTTCTCCTTCGAGATCGGCATCGCCCAACTCGGCGGGCACGCCGTCGTCGTGGACGGCCGGTCCACCCAGCTGGGCCGCGACGAAACCCTCGAAGACACCGGGCAGGTGCTGTCGCGCTACGTCGACGCCATCGTGTGGCGCACCTTCGCCCAGGACCGGCTGACCGCGATGGCCAGCACCGCCACGGTGCCGATCGTCAACGCGCTCTCCGATGAGTTCCACCCCTGCCAGGTGCTGGCCGACCTGCAGACCATCGCCGAACGCAAAGGCGCCCTCAAGGGTCTGAAGCTGACCTACCTCGGCGACGGCGCCAACAACATGGCGCACTCGCTGATGCTCGGCGGGGTGACCGCCGGAGTGCACGTCACCGTCGCCGCCCCGGAGGGCTTCACCCCCGACCCCGCCGTGGTCGCCGCCGCCGAGCGGCGTGCCGCCGACACCGGTGCCTCGGTCACCCTGACCGCCGATGCGGCCAAGGCAGCCGCCGGCGCCGACGTACTGGTCACCGACACCTGGACCTCGATGGGCCAGGAGGACGACGGCCTGGATCGGGTGGCGCCGTTTCGGCCGTACCAGATCAACGACGAACTCGTCGGCCTGGCCGACCCGGAAGTCACGGTGCTGCACTGTCTTCCGGCGCACCGCGGCGACGAGATCACCGATGCGGTGATGGACGGTCCGCGCAGCGCGGTGTGGGACGAAGCCGAGAACCGACTGCACGCGCAGAAGGCGCTGTTGGTGTGGTTGCTGGAACGGTCACGATGAGCCGCGCCGACAGCACCGTCACGCGAGTGGGCCGCCAGGCCCGCATCGTCGAGGTGCTGTCCTCTGCCGCGGTGCGCAGCCAGACCGAGCTGGCCAGCATCCTGGCCGCCGACGGCATCGAGGTCACCCAGGCCACCCTGTC
>LZME01000045.1 GCA_001673575.1 Mycolicibacter heraklionensis
GAAGGTGCCGCGGGCTGGCGTGTCGTCAGCGAGAACCAGAACGGCGTCGACGTTGCGGTCCTGCACGAGGTCGATCCTGCACCGGCGCCCTCGCTGACCATCAGCTTGGACCGAGCGGTGCAGCGCGCCGCCCAGAACGCGGTCAACACCCGCGGCGACAAGGCGATGATGGTGGTGATCAAGCCGTCGACCGGTGAACTGCTCGCCGTTGCACAGAATGCGGCTGCCGATGCCGACGGCCTGGTCGCGACCAGCGGTCTGTATCCGCCCGGATCGACGTTCAAGATGGTCACTGCGGGCGCCGCGATCGAACGCGACATGGCGACGCCGAACTCCATGGTGGGTTGTCCCGGTGAACTCGACATCGGCCAGCGCACCATCCCCAACTACGGCGGATCGACCTCGTGCAGGACCGCAACGTCGACGCCGTTCTGGTTCTCGCTGACGACACGCCAGCCCGCGGCACCTTCGAGTTGGGTCGCGACCGCCTTTTTGACTTCGCTGATGAGCATCGGCGCGAAGTGGTCGTCGGTGGGCAACAGATCGGGGCGCGGGGTGACCACGACTCCCGGGAGGGCGCCGATGGCGGGTTCGACGCGGTCGTGGTCGGCCTTGCGCAGCGTGATCAGGTCCAGCGGAGACCTCGAGGAACTGGCCTGTTCGGCCAACCGCTGCGGGTCGCCCAATGCGTCGTCGAAGGGGCGCAAGGCGTCGACCACCGCCCGAGCAGTGCCCATCAGGTTTCGTCCGGCCCGGGTGGCGTCCAACATGTAGTGGTAGACGTAGCCCGGCACCAGCACATCGGTGCCGCCCACCTCGTTCACCGCGGCGCGGCGCGGCGGGTCGGCCCGCAGCGCGAAGGTCTGGTGCTCGCCCAGTTTGGGGTGCAGGCCGGTGGCCGTCCAGCGCACCGTCCAGTGGCCTTCGTTTCGGACCATCTTGAGCTGGCCGTCGTAGGCCCAGGTCCGGTTCTTCGGCAGCTTCCAGGTGTAGCGGTAGGCCACGGTGCCGGTGTCGTCGTTATAGCGGGCGCTGAGCAGCTGGGCATCCAGGTGTTCGGCCTGTAGGCCCGCCCAGGCGGCGTTGAGTGCGCTGCGTGCCGCAGACGGGTCGTCGCTGAGCTCCGCGGCCGTCGCGGTGTCGCCGGTGGCCAGGGCGGCGAAGAACCGCTCGGCGACGGGCCCTGGACCGTCCGGGCGGGGCGTGCAGGCCGACATGCCGGCTGCGGTCAGCATGACGGTTACCAGGCCCGTGACGCGTGTGACGAATGAGCTTGCAGTTGTCATTGGGGCTGATGTTACGAAATAGCCACGGTCGCCAGGGGGAGGCGCACCGAGGCTGGGGGTCGCGTGTCCGCTACTCGAACTTTTCCGCGCCAACCGCAGCTTCGGCGAAGAGCACGAACGGATCCCGAGATCAGTCGAGCAACACGGTCGCGAAGGTGCCGACCTGCGTGAAACCCACCCGCTCATAGGTGGACCGCGCCACCTCGTTGAAATCGTTGACGTAGAGGCTGGCGACGCGCCCGGTGCCGACGATGACCGCGGCCAGCATCGCGGTACCGCCGGCGCCCAGGCCGCGACCGCGTCGGTCCGGGTGCACCCAGACACCCTGGATCTGCCCCACCGCCGGCGACTGGGAACCCACCTCGGCCTTGAAGACGACCTCGCCTCGCTCGAAGCGTGCCCAGGCCCGGCCCGACGCGATCAGGTTCGACACCCGACGGCGATAGGCGCGGCCACCGTCACCGGCCCGCGGATCCACGCCGACCTCACCGATGAACATGTCGACGGCGGCCACCAGGTATGCGTCGAGCTCGTCGGGGCGCACCTGACGCACTTCGGCATCCATGGGGCAGGTGGGCATGGTGTGCAGTGCCATCAGTGGTTGGCTCTCGCGCACATCACGAGCCGGGCCCCAGGAATCGGCGAGACGCTGCCACATCGGCAACACCAATTCGGCCCGGCCCACCAACGACGAACAGCGCCGAATCGCACCGACCGCCTTGTCGGCGAACGCGGTGAGGTCGGCCGGGGCGCCGCGCAGTGGGATCAGGTTCGCGCCTGCGTAACACAGGGATTCGTCCACGCCGCCGCGCGTCCACAATTCCCCGCCGATCGACCGGGGGTCGACACCGTGATCGGCGACTCGCGCGGCGACCATGCAGGAACCGATCGGATCCTCTTCGAGCACCCGCCAGACCGCGGCGGCGTCACGCGCTACGGACACCCGTCGCTGGTCGAGACGGAACTCGGGCGGAGCCGACATAGTGACTCTTTCTGGCGAACTCAACTGCCGCGCGCCTATGGCGATCCGGCTGGGATCAGCTTACGGCGACGGTGGGAGAACCGCCGGGAGATCCATCCTCCATCTCGGCGGCCAGGCGCATGGCCTCCTCGATCAGGGTCTCCACGATCTGCGCCTCGGGAACAGTCTTGATCACCTCGCCCTTGACGAAGATCTGGCCCTTGCCGTTGCCGGACGCCACGCCCAGATCCGCCTCGCGCGCCTCGCCGGGGCCGTTGACCACACAGCCCATCACCGCCACCCGCAGTGGGACGTCGATCCCCTCCAGTCCGGCGGTGACCTCGTTGGCCAACCGGTAGACATCCACCTGAGCGCGCCCGCACGACGGGCACGACACGATCTCAAGACCGCGCGGCCGCAGGTTGAGCGACTCCAGAATCTGGTTGCCGACTTTGACTTCTTCCACCGGCGGAGCTGACAGCGACACCCGAATGGTGTCACCGATGCCGCGCGACAACAGCGCGCCGAACGCCACGGCGGATTTGATGGTGCCCTGGAAAGCCGGGCCGGCCTCGGTGACGCCCAGGTGCAGCGGGTAGTCGCAGCGCTCGGCCAGCAGCTCGTATGCGGCCACCATCACGACCGGGTCGTTGTGCTTGACGCTGATCTTGATGTCACCGAAGCCGTGTTCCTCGAACAGCGACGCTTCCCACAGAGCGGACTCCACCAACGCCTCGGGGGTGGCTTTGCCGTACTTGGCCAAGAACCGCTGATCCAACGAACCGGCGTTGACGCCGATCCGGATCGGGATGCCGGCGGCGCCGGCGGCCTTGGCCACCTCACCGACCCGACCGTCGAACTCCTTGATGTTGCCCGGGTTCACCCGGACGGCGGCACAGCCGGCGTCGATCGCGGCGAAGATGTACTTGGGCTGGAAGTGGATGTCGGCGATCACCGGGATCTGGCTGTGCCGGGCGATCTCGGCCAGCGCGTCGGCGTCCTCTTGGCGGGGGCAGGCCACCCGCACGATGTCGCAACCCGAGGCGGTCAACTCCGCGATCTGTTGCAAGGTCGCATTGACGTCGTGGGTCTTGGTGGTGCACATCGACTGCACCGCGATCGGATGGTCGCTACCCACCCCGACCCCGCCGACCTTCAGTTGGCGGGTCTTACGACGTGGCGCCAGTGTGGGCGGAGGGGCTGCCGGCATGCCTAGGCCGACGCTCATGAGGGGGCTCCTATCAAAACAGCCTGATCGGATTGACCAAGTCGGCGGTCACAGTGAGCAGCATGTAGCCGACCACCACCACCAAGACTACGTAAGTGGCCGGCATCAGCTTGAGATAGTTCACCGGTGCTGCCGCGACCTTCCCGCGGGCCGTCCTGAGCATGTTGCGAAGTTTTTCGAACAGAGCGATCGCGATGTGGCCGCCGTCGAACGGCAGCAACGGCACCAAGTTCAGCACGCCCAGGATGAAGTTCAGCTGCGCGAGGAAGAACCAGAACGCCACCCACAGTCCGTGATCGACGGTGTCGCCGCCGATGATCGAGGCGCCCACCACGCTGATCGGAGTTTCGGGGTCACGCTGCCCGTGCGGGTTGCCAATGGCGTGCACCAGCGCGCCGACCTTGGAGGGGATGTTCGCCAGCGACTTGCCCAGCAGGACCGAGAGGTCCCCGCTGAAGCCGAAGGTGGCCGGTACCGCGGTGATCGGGTTGTACTGGGTCGGTCCGAATTGGGCGGCGCCCACCCCGATCGCGCCGACGGTGCTGGGGACGGCCTCACGGTCGGGGCCGTCGGCGATCCAGCGCTGCGTGGGAGTCACGTCGACGTACTTGGTGAGGGTGGCGCCGTCGCGCTCGACGACGATCGGCGTGGTGCCGTGCTGTTTGCGCACGGCCGTGGCCATCTCCTCGAAGGTGGACACCGGCGTGTCACCGACCTTGACCACCACGTCACCGGATTCGATGCCGGCCAGCGCCGCCGGGCCGGGGCCCGAGCAGGTGCCCAGTTCACCCTTGACGACTTCGGGTGCCACACAGGCGGTTTCGCCGATGACAGCGGTGGTGGGGGCGTGCAGGTTGGGCAGGCCCCAGATCACCGCGATGGCGTAGACCAGCACTAGGCCGATGATGAAGTTCATGGCGGGGCCGGCGGCCAGCACGGCCACCCGCTTCCATGTCTTCTGCTTGTACATGGCGCGGTCGACCTCGTCGGGCGCCAGCTCCTCCACGGCGGTCATGCCCGCGATGTCGCAGAAGCCGCCGGCCGGGATCGCCTTGAGGCCGTACTCGGTCTCGCCGCGGCGCGTCGACCACAGCGTGGTTCCGAAGCCGACGAAGTAGCGGCGCACCTTCATGCCGGTGGCGCGCGCCACCCACATGTGGCCGCATTCATGCAGCGCCACCGAAACCAGGATGGCCAGCGCGAACAGCGCGATGCCGACCGCGAACATCATCGGGTGATTCCGACCTTTCTCGTAGCTATCGCCTCGACGGCGCGAGCCGCTCGCTGCTTGGCCCAGCGCTGCGCATCGAGTACCTCATCCACGGTAGCGGGTTGCGCGGCCCATTGGTCGGCGGCGCCCAGCACCTCGGCGATGGTGGCCACGATCGCCGGGAAACTGATCCGGCCCGCCAGGAAGGCCTCTGCTGCCTCCTCGTTGGCGGCGTTGTAGACCGCGGTCATGCAGCCACCGGTCCCCCCGGCGTGGCGGGCCAGCTGCACCGCCGGGAACACGGTGTCGTCGAGCGGTTCGAACTCCCAGGTGGAGGCGGTGGAGAAGTCGCAGGCCGCGGCCGCACCGGGGACCCGCGCCGGCCAGCCCAGGGCCAGCGCGATCGGCAGCCGCATGTCCGGCGGGCTGGCCTGGGCGATGGTCGATCCGTCGATGAAGGTGACCATGGAATGCACGATCGACTGCGGGTGTACGACGACGTCGATGCGGTCGTAGGGAACGCCGAACAGCAGATGGGTTTCGATGAGCTCGAGGCCCTTGTTCACCAGCGAGGCCGAATTCAGGGTGTTCATCGGACCCATCGACCAGGTCGGATGCGCCCCAGCCTGCTCGGGAGTGACGTGCTCCAGCTCGGCGGCGCTCCAGCCGCGGAACGGTCCACCCGAAGCGGTCAGCACCAGCCTGGCGACTTCGTCGGGCGTGCCGCCGCGAAGGCACTGCGCCAGCGCGGAGTGCTCGGAGTCCACCGGCACGATCTGCCCAGGCTCGGCGGCCGCCAGGACCAGCGGACCGCCGGCGATCAGGGATTCCTTGTTGGCCAGGGCCAGCCGTGCACCGGTCTCCAGCGCGGCCAGCGTGGGCCGTAGCCCGAGCGCGCCGACCAGGGCGTTGAGCACCACGTCGGCCTCGGTGTCGTACACCAGCCGAGTCACGGCGTCGGGGCCGCGATAGGGAGCCTCGAGCGCCTCGCCGACCTGGGTGTCGGCCACGGCGATGTTGGCGACCCCGGTCTCGGTGCGCTGGTCGGCCAGCAGCTGCGGGTTACCGCCTCCGGCGGCCAGCCCGACGATCTCGAAACGGTCCGGGTTCGCCGCGACGACCTCCAACGCCTGGGTTCCGATCGAGCCGGTGGAGCCCAACAGCAGAACTTTGATCCGGCGGCCCGTGCTCACCCACCTATTGTGCTCCCGCGTAGTTGCCGAAGCTCCACAGGTTGCCTTCCGGATCACGGACGGCGAATTCGCGGGCGCCGTAGTCGGTGTCGGTCAGCGGTCGGATCACCTCGGCCCGGCGCTCCAGGACCCGCTGGTAGAGGCCGTCGGGGTCGGTGGTGAAGACATAACCGCCAGCGGTACCCGGCTCGCGGCACCAGTCATTGCCGGGTTTGTGGCTGCCGAGCATGATGCCGCCGACGCCCTCTGGCCAGCGCAGTTCGGCATGGGCGATGGTGTCCCCGTCATCGCCGTGGCGGGCGGTGACGGCGAAGCCGAAGGTGTCGACGTAGTAGTCGATGAGTTTGCGCGCGTCATGCGCTTGCAGGGTCAACCAGACGGTCGGATTCTGATGCGTCATGACTCCACTCTGACCGCAGGGCATGACCGCCGTCTTGAATGTTTTGGAACTCTTCGGCCAGCCATGCCGCCGGCGAGACCCCGGCGTAGCGCACGAACTCGCGCGTCAGATGTGCCTGATCGGCGTATCCGGCAGCAACCGCCACACCCGCCAGGTCGACCTGCTGATACCGGCGAGCGTCGTCGGCCATTCGGGCGGTCGCGTACTCGAAACGCATCAGCATGGCCACCGCTTTCGGGGTGTGGCCCACCTCGCGCCGAAACAGCGTGGTCAGATGTCGCTGGCTTACCCCAATCTGCTCGGCAATGCCTGCGATTGGCGTCCTCCCCCGGCTGCGCCCCAGCAGCTGCCACGCGTAGGCCACCTCCGGTCGCACGATGGTGTCGTGTCGGCGGTGCCCCTCAACGAGATAGTGCGCCACCAGCGCAAACGCGGCGGGCCAGGACCGAGTTTCGGCGATCCGCTCATGCAGCAACGCCGAGCCGCGGCCCAGGATGGGCAGCGCGTCGAAGTCGGAAACGCTCAGCTCGGCTGCGGGCACGCCGAACACCGCGCGTGAGGCCAACGGGTGCAGGGCCACCTGCACACCCGCCTGACCGCGGCGCTGGCGCACATGACTCGCCTGCACGTGCAGGCCGCCCAGGAGAACTGGATTCGGCGCGGCCGCCGGCAGCGCCTCGGCGGTTTCGGCGGCTTCCACTCCCTCGTCGAGGCTGACGATGAACGTCACTGTCGACGACGGCATCCCCCGGTGCACGGTGTCCGGCACATCGAGTGCGCGGTAGCCCACCATCGACGTCACGCCGGGCGCGGTGCGCGGCGGGGCCACGGCGAAATCCCAGTTCCGCGGCTGATCAGCCATAGCGCCCACGGTATCCCCGCAAGCTGACCCTTGACCGTCCATCACTGCCGATGCAGAATCCTACAGGGTGTAGGAATTGGCTCGCGTCAGAAAGATTGGACCGAGCCAGAAAATCGGCGAAAGGCAGACGAAATGAGCACTCTGCGCAAGTGGTTGTCCCTGCCCGACGCCGAGCCTGCCGAGGATTACGGCTTCTTCGGCCCAGACTCGGCGACCTGGAAGGTCTGGAGCTACCCGACATCACTGTCGATCGGCTTCCAGCGCGCCGTTGTCATCGAAGAACTCGACCCCGCACTGGTCGCGTCCGTCGATGCCACCCAGGCGATCTATGACCGGCCGCGGACCCGCTACGACCGCACCCTGCGCTACTTCGCGATGGTGGCCTTCGGCGAGAGCCGCACCACCGCAGAGGCAGCCGACATGCTGGTCCGGATCCACTCCAAGGCCATCGGCGTCGATCCGGTCACCGGCGCGCACTACGACGCCAACGACCCGGCCTCTCAGATGTGGATCCACCTCACCGCCTGGCACTCGATCCTCTACGCCTACGAGAAGTACGGACCCGGACCGCTTTCGGCGGACGAAGAGGCGTCCTACTGGGCCGATTGTGCCAAGGCGGCCGAACTGCAGACCCTCGACCCGGCCGATGTTCCGCGCACCCGAGAGGGCGTCCAGGCCTACTTCGACCAGATGCGCCCGCAGCTGGTCGACTCCGATATTGCCCGGCGCGCAATGGCGCACCTGCTGCACGCCGAGGTGATCCTGCCGCAGTCGCTGCCGAGGCTGCTATGGCCGGGCGCGCTGGTCGTTACCGCGTTCCTGCGCCGCGGCACCCTGGCGACCATGCCCCGCTGGATGCGCAAGCTCGGCGGCTTGAAAGCCACCGACACCTCTCGGGTGCTCGACGCACTGATCGTGCCGCCGCTGAGCGCCGCGTTCACGCTGCTGAGCCTGAGTCCCCGCGTGCAGCTGATGCTGCTGCGGCTGATCTCACCGATGACGCTTCCGATCGGCACCCGGGTGCTGCGGGCGATCCAGCCGGTGAACCCGATCACCACGACTCCGCGGGAAGCCCAGAAACGCTACGGCTACGCCGTCCCGGCGCAGGCCCATCTGGAATTCCGAGCCAAGCAGTCGCATCGGGTCTTCGGCGAAGGCCTGGCGCCCAGCGACCAGGGGCTCATCGAATCGCAACCGATCCTGGGGAGCATCCGATGAATCTGGAGAGTGTGCAGCGCTTCCTCGACCGCCAGCTCAGCATCCGCCAGATCTTCTTCCTCGGTTTCATGGCCTCGACACTGCTGGGCGCCTACCTGGTGATCGGACTGTTCTGGGCCGGCAGCCACTACCAGCACCTCCACGACGTCCGCGGCCTGGACAAGGTGTTCTCCGTTCTCGGAGAGATCGTGGCCTGGCCGGTGCTGATCATCGCCGACATCCAATTACGCTGAAGCGGTGCCGGAACCCGCCGCGAACCGGTCCCGCGCCGAGCATCTCGGCCCGCAGCGACGTCGGCCGCAGGTGCTCGACGCCGCCCTGCAGATCGCTGCCGAGCACGGGGTCGCCGGGGTGACCATGAAGGCGATCGCGGAGCGCATCGGCGTCACCCGTCCGGTGGTGTACGCCTGCTACGACGGCCGGGGCGAGGTGCTCGCCGCGCTGCTCGACCGTGAGACCGAGCTGATGCTGACCGGCCTGCTCGGAGCTCTGCCGCCGCAGCGCGCCAGCAGCGTCGAAGACCGCTTCGTCGCAGGGTTCCGCGCGTTCCTGTCTGCCGTGCGTGAACGGCCGGCATCATGGCGGATCATCTTCACCGCCGACCAGGATCCGGTGCTGGCCGCTGCCGTTGTCTCGGGCCGGGCCCGACTGACCGAGCGGGTCGGCACCGTGATGCGGCCGCTACTGGCGCACCGGCCACACTCCGATGACACCCTGGCCGCGCTCACCGAGGTGTTCCTGGCGATCTGCGAGTCCTCCGCGCGAATGCTGCTCGACGGCGACCAGCAGTGGACGCCTGAGAGCCTGGCCGCGATCGTCGGCCCGGCCGCCTACCGGACGTTCGAGATCTAGCCGATCGGAAGCGCGGCGCAGCGGGTCGCCGCCCTGCGGTGCACTGACTGGCCGTATGCCAGAATGATGCGAACCTGCTGCGAACCTAAGGAGTCGAAGTGGCCAGTACCGAGGTGGAGCGCCACACCGGGGTTGACCCTGTCGAGGTGCCGTCTGCGGCGTGGGGTTGGAGCGCCATCAACTACCGCACCTGGCACATCGTCGGCTTCGGCATCGTCGGTTTCCTGCTGCTCATGCTGCGCGGCAACCACATCGGCCACGTCGAGGACTACTTCCTGCTGGGGTTCGCGGCGCTGACGCTGTTCGTCGTGGTGCGCGACATCGTTCTCCGCAACCGCGGCCGGCTGCGCTAGCGAGCCCCGTACTGAGCGCCGAAACCGACGTTTCGCAGGCAAAGTTCGAGACGAAGCCCGCAAAACGTCGGTTTCGATGAAGTAAGGGACGTAGGGCTAGTCGCGTTCAGCCGCCAACTGGCCGCACGCCGCAGCGATTTCGCGGCCGCGGGTATCGCGGACCGTGCATTCCACGCCTTGGGCCCGAACTCGCCGGACGAACTCCCGCTCCACCGGCTTGGGGCTGGCGTCCCATTCGCTGCCCGGCGTGGGATTGAGCGGAATCAGGTTGACGTGTACCAACGGCCCCAGCGCTTTGTGCAGCTTTTTGCCCAAAAGGTCTGCCCGCCAAGGCTGATCGTTGACGTCGCGGATCAATGCGTATTCCACCGAGACGCGCCGGCCGGTGACGTCGGCGTAGTAGCGGGCGGCATCGAGGGCTTCGGAGACCTTCCACCGGTTGTTGACCGGAACCAGCGTGTCGCGCAGCTCGTCATCGGGGGTGTGCAGCGACAACGCGAGTGTCACCCCGAGGCGCTCGTCGGCAAGCTTGCGGATCGCCGGGGCCAGTCCCACCGTGGACACCGTCACCGATCGCGCGGAGATGCCGAAGCCGTTGGGCGCCGGTTCGATGATGCGCCGTACCGCGGCCACTACCCGGGCGTAGTTGGCCAGCGGCTCCCCCATGCCCATGAAAACGATGTTGGAGAGCCTGCCGTGGTCTCTGTCGCGGAGTTCGACCGATGCCGCCCGCACCTGCTCGAGAATCTCGGCGGTGGACAGATTGCGGGTGAGGCCCGCCTGCCCGGTCGCACAGAACGGGCACGCCATGCCGCAGCCGGCCTGCGAGGAGATGCACACGGTGTTGCGGCGCGGATAGCGCATCAGCACCGATTCGAACTTGGTGTTGTCGTGGGCGCGCCACAGCGTCTTGCGCGTCTCACCGGCATCGCATTCGATCTCGCTGGACGCGGTCAGCAGCGTGGGGAACAGCGCATCAGCCACCGAGGAGCGCACCGCGGCGGGCAGGTCGGTCATCTGCTGCGGATCCGCGATCAGCCGGCCGTAGTACTGGTTCGCCAGCTGCTTGGCGCGAAATGCCGGCAGCCCCAGCTCGGCGACCGCGGCCACCACGCCTTCGGAGTCGAGGTCGGCCAGATGCCGCGGCGGCAGTGCCCGCCGCGGTGCGGTGAACACCAGCTGTTGCGTCATGATCCGTTCCAGTATGCCGGTGGCTCAGGGCAGGACGGTCAGCACGATCCAGGTCACCACGGCCGACGGCAGCAGCGCGTCGAGCCGGTCCATGAGCCCGCCGTGTCCGGGCAACAGCCGTCCCATGTCTTTGATGCCCAGATCGCGTTTGACCTGCGATTCGATCAGGTCGCCGAAGACTCCGGTGAATACCAGCAGCAGCCCCAGCGGCAGGCCCACCCACCACGGCCGGTCGAGGAACACCGTCACCGCGAATACGGCCGCGCCAACGCCGAGCACCAGTGATCCGCCGAGACCCTCCCAGGACTTCTTCGGACTGATCGCCGGCGCCATCGGGTGCTTACCGAACAGCACACCGACGGCGTAGCCGCCGATATCGGAGAAGACCACCGGGAACAACAGGCACAACACCCGACCGGGGCCGTCATCGCGGAAGACCAGCAGCGCCGCGAAGCTCATGCACAGCGGCACCCACACCGCGATCAGGATCGTCGCCGACATGTCTCGCAGATAGTTGACCGGGGCGTGGTCCAGCCCCCGGCCCACCAGCCGCCAGATCATGGCGATCACCACAGTCGCCCCGAAAGCGCCCAGCACTCCCCTGGCGCCGAACGGCAGCGACAGCCAAAGCATCGCCTGGCCGCCGAGTGCCAGCGGGATGAACGGCACGTCATAGCCGACTTCACGCAGTCGCCGGGTGATCTCATGAGTAGCAACAGGGGCGGCCACCGCCAGGATCAGCACCCAGAAGCGCGGGGCGAACAACAGCGTGTAGACCAGCGTCCCGCCCAGCACTGCGCCCACCGCGATAGCCGCGGGAAGGTTGCGTCCAGCTCGCGATTGTTTCGGTTGTGAATCCGCGGCGTCTACGCCGGTGTCTTGGTCTGCCACGGTTGTGCCTGCTGAACGGCCGTTAGACCTCCAGCAGCTCGCCTTCTTTGTGCTTGACCAGTTCGTCGATCTGGGTCACGTATTGCTGGGTGGACTTGTCCAGGTCCTTCTCCGCCCGGCCGACCTCGTCCTCGCCGGCGTCGCCGTCTTTGCGGATGCGGTGCAGTTCTTCCATCGCCTTGCGGCGGATGTTGCGCACCGAGACCTTGGCGTCCTCCCCCTTGGCCTTGGCCTGCTTGACCAGCTCTTTGCGTCGCTCCTCGGTGAGCTGCGGCACCGAGACCCGAATCAGGGAACCGTCGTTGCTGGGGTTCAAGCCGAGGTCGGAGTTGCGGATCGCGGTCTCGATGGGACCCAACTGCGATGCCTCGTAGGGCTTGATCACGACGAGGCGCGCCTCGGGCACATTGATGCTGCACAGCTGGGTGATCGGGGTGATCGACCCGTAGTAGTCGATGACGATCCGCGAGAACATGCCCGGGTTGGCCCGGCCGGTGCGGATGGTCGAAAGGTCGTCACGGGCCACCGACACGGCCTTCTCCATTTTCTCTTCGGCATCGAAGAGAGCCTCGTCGATCATGTGCCCCGCTCCTCGTTATCGCTTCGCTGTAGCGCCGTCGCCGCCGGTGGTCACCTGCACCGCGCCCTTCAGCTGGTGACTAGTGTCCCGATCTTCTCACCCGCGACCGCCCGCGCGATATTTCCGTCGGTCAACAGGTTGAACACCAGGATCGGCATGCCATTGTCCATGCACAGACTGAACGCGGTGGCATCGGCCACCTTCAGGCCCCGCTCGATGACCTCGCGATGGGTGATCGAGGTGAGCAGTTCGGCGTCCGGGTCGACGCGAGGGTCCGCGGTGAAGATGCCGTCGACCGCCTTGGCCATCAGCACCACCTGGGCGCCGATCTCCAGCGCGCGCTGTGCCGCGGTGGTGTCGGTGGAGAAATACGGCAGTCCCATGCCGGCGCCGAAGATCACTACCCGGCCCTTCTCCAGATGCCGCTGCGCCCGCAGCGGAATGTAGGGCTCGGCGACCTGCCCCATGGTGATGGCGGTCTGCACCCGGGTGTCGATACCTTCCTTTTCCAGGAAGTCCTGCAGCGCAAGGCTGTTCATCACGGTGCCGAGCATGCCCATGTAGTCCGAGCGCATCCGTTCCATGCCGCGCTGCTGCAACTGGGCGCCACGGAAGAAGTTGCCGCCGCCGATCACCACAGCCACCTGCACGCCGTCGCGGACCACTTCGGCGATCTGGCGGGCCACCTGGGCGACCACATCGGGGTCGAGCCCGACCTGCCCGCCGCCGAACATCTCCCCACCGAGCTTGAGCAATACCCGGGAAAAAGGGGGACGGCCGGCCGGCCGGTCTCCGTCGGTACTCGTCGGCTCCGTCATCAGGCTCCTCCGGGCTGCGCGCATATGACAGCGCCATCGCGGCAATCGTCCGCGACGGCATTGTCATCCTGCCCTACCGGAACGGTCAAACAGAGCCCGGGGTGGCGACGCCGCCCTCAACCGTCACAACAAATGAAAATATTTTCAATTGATGCTTTCACTGCTATGGTCTGCGCTGTGCCGAACTCGCTCCATCAGGTGAAAGCCGAGTTCTTCAAGACCCTCGGGCACCCCGCCCGAATCCGGATCCTGGAACTCCTCTCCGAACGCGACCACACCGTCGGCGAGCTGCTCCCCGAGATCGGGCTCGAGGCATCGAATCTGTCCCAGCAACTGGGTGTCCTGCGTCGCGCAGGCGTGGTGACAGCGGCCAAGGACGGCAATGCGGTGGTGTACTCGATCGCCTCGCCGGTGATCGCCGAACTGCTCGCCGTGGCGCGCAAGGCGCTGGCCGGATTGCTCAACGAACAGGTGGCCATCCTCGATGACCTGCGGGCCGGGCAATGAGCTGGCTCACCAGAATCCGTGCCCTGGGCCGTGTCACCGAACCGGCCGGCGCCCGTCCACCGGCCGCCACCGAACCGCCGGCAGGTGTGACCGGCTCGTTGCAGATCCGCCACGTCGATGCCGGATCGTGCAACGGCTGTGAGATCGAGATCGCCGGGGCTTTCAGCCCGGTGTATGACGCCGAGCGATTCGGCGTCCGGCTCGTCGCCTCGCCGCGTCACGCCGATGCCCTGCTGGTCACCGGGGTGGTCACCCGCAACATGGCCGAGCCGCTGCGCAACACCCTGGAGGCCACCCCGCAGCCCCGCAAAGTCATCGCGTGCGGGGACTGTGCCCTCAACCGCGGGGTGTTCGCGCAGTCCTACGCAACGGTGGGGGCCGTCGGCGAGGTAGTTCCGGTCGATGTCGAGATCCCGGGCTGTCCGCCGACGCCCGAGCAGATCCTCGACGCGCTGCGGTCGGTGACCGGCCGGTGAGCACGCTGACGGTTTCTACCCCCGACACATCGCAGCCCCAAGCGCTTCCAGCGGCCCTCAGCGGTACCGCCACCGCCGGTATCGGTGCCGCCGGAGTCGGTATCGGCCTGGCCGGTGTGTTCGGCACCGTGCCCGCGATTCGCATCGACTGGCTGGTTCCGCTGCTGGGCGTGCAGCTGCGCATCGACGCGCTCGGCGGGTTCTTCATGGCGCTGACCGGTGCGGTGGCCGTGGCCGCCGGCCTGTATTGGATCGGCTATGCACGCCACGAGCACTACGGTGCGGTCCCGCTGCTGACGCTGCCGCTGTTCGTCGCCACACTGCTGACGGTTCCGGCGGCAGGCTCGGTAACGACGTTCCTGCTTGCGTGGGAACTGATGGCGCTGGCGTCGCTGGTGTTGGTGCTCACCGATCAACAGCGCAGCGAGGTGCGTTCGGCCGCATTGATCTACGCGGTGATGACCCAGTTGGGCTTCGTTTCGCTGCTGTTGGGCATGGTGGTGCTGGCAGCCCACGTCGGCGACGACTTCGCCGCCATGGGCGTGCTGCCCGACCGCGTGCGCGACATGGTGTTCGTGTTGACCCTGATCGGCTTCGGTTCCAAAGCCGGACTCATGCCCCTGCACGCGTGGCTGCCCAGGGCGCACCCGGAAGCCCCCAGCCCGGTCTCGGCGTTGCTCAGCGCCGCCATGGTCAACCTCGGCATCTACGGGATCATCCGTGTCGACATGCAGCTGCTCGGTCCCGGCCCACGGTGGTGGGGTCTGACGCTGCTGATCGCCGGAGGCGCATCGGCGCTCTACGGAGTGTTACAGGCGTCGGTGGCGACCGACCTCAAACGGCTGCTTGCGTATTCGACGACGGAGAACATCGGGCTGATCACCCTGGCCCTGGGTGCGGCGACGTTGTTGTCGGGCGCGGGATCGCGCGATGCCGCGGCCGTTGCAGGGGTCGCGGCGCTGCTGCATCTGCTCGCCCACAGTGCGTTCAAGAGCCTCGGATTCCTGGCCGCCGGATCGGTACTGGCCGCCACCGGCTTGCGCGACCTGGATCGACTCGGCGGGCTGGCCCGCCGAATGCCCGGTACCACAGCGTTGTTCGGCGTGGCCGCGCTCGGCGCCGCCGGCCTGCCGTTGGGGGCGGGTTTCATCAGCGAATGGCTGTTGATCCAGTCGCTGATGCATGCCCGAGCCGACCATGACGTCACGATCACCCTGGTGACACCACTGGCCGTGGGTGCGATCGCACTGACCGCCGGCCTGGGGGTGGCCGCCATGGTCAAGGCGTTCGGTATCGGGTTCCTGGCCCGCCCACGCTCGGATGCCGCAGCGGCGGCCCGGGAAGCGCCCACCACCATGCTCACCGGGATGACCCTGGCCGCACTCGCCTGCCTGGTGCTGGCCGTCGCACCGGCCGCCGTCGGCCCGCTGTTGCACCGGGTGCTCGACATCTCGCCCGTGTCGGGGGCAGCCCCGCAGATCGGAACCTACCTGCGCATTCCCGGGCTAGACGCGTCCATGTCCCCCGGCCTGCTGACCGCCGTTCTGGCCGTCGCGGTCGTGGTGGTGCTGATCGGTTCCCGCTGGCGGGCACGTGTGCGCCCCAGCACTGCCACGGTGCCGCTGTGGGCCTGCGGCGCAGACGATCTGAGCCCGCGCATGCAATACACCGCGACGTCGTTCGCCCAACCGCTACAGCAGGTCTTCGACGATGTGTTGCACGCCGACACCGCAGTCGAAGTGACCCGCCAAGCTCCGTCGAGCTACTACGTGGACCGGATCGCCTACCGGGCGCGGGTGGCCGACGTCGTCGAAGACCGCTGGTATGCCCCGCTGCTGCGGGGTGTCGCCGGCGCCGCGCAGCTGGTGCGCCGCGCCCACACCGGCAGCGTGCACCTCTACCTGGCCTACGGTGCGGTGGGAGTGCTGATCGCCATGTTGGTGGCGCGATGACCGCACTGACATACCTGGCGGGTTTCGTGCAGGTCGCCGGCGTCATCGCAGGCGCCCCATTGGTCATCGGCCTGATGCGCCAGGTCCGAGCCCGCGCCGAGGGCCGCACCGGGGCCGGAATCTGGCAACCGTGGCGTGACATCCGCAAACTGCTGGGCAAGCAGAACCTCAAACCGCTCGGCACCACCTGGGTGTTCGCCGCGGCGCCGGCCGCGTTGGCCGCCACCACGCTGGTCATCGTCGCCACCGCGCCCCTGGTGGCGACCGGCTCGCCGCTGGACCCGGTCGCCGACCTGATTACCGTTGTGGGCCTGCTGTTCCTGGGCACAGTGGCCCTGACCTTGGCCGGCATCGACACCGCAACGGCCTTCGGCGGCATGGGCGCCAGCCGTGAGATCACCATCGCGGCGCTGGTGGAACCGACCATCCTGGTGGCGGTGTTCGCCCTGTCGATTCCCGCGAACTCGGCAAATCTGGGCGCCATCGTCGGCAACACCAACGCGCATCCGGGCCAAGTGATCTCGCTGGCGAGCGCGCTGGCGTTCGTCGCGCTGGTCCTCGTGATCGTCGCCGAGACCGGCCGGCTGCCGGTGGACAACCCGTCCACCCACCTGGAGCTGACCATGGTGCACGAGGCCATGGTGCTCGAATATGCCGGCCCCAAGCTGGCCATGGTCGAATGGGCCAGCGGCATGCGGCTGACGGTGTTGCTGGCGCTGCTGGCAAACCTGTTCTTTCCGTGGGGCATCGCGGGCGCGGACCCCAGCGCGCTCGACCTGATCGTCGGCGCCGGCGCGATCGCGCTCAAAGTGGCCGTATTGGCCGCAATCATGGCCACCGTCGAGGTCTTCCTCGCCAAGCTGCGGCTGTTTCGGGTGCCAGAACTACTCGCTGGGTCCTTCGTGCTGGCGCTGCTGGCCGTGACGGCGGCGAACTTCTTCACGGGAGCGGCGGGATGACCTACGTCAACATGCTGGACCTGGCTGCCGGCGGTGTCCTGCTCGCCGCGGTACTGGCGGTATGGCACCGCGACCTGTCGGTGGTGGTGCGTCGGTTGCTCGTCGCCCAAGGCGTGGCGCTGGCCGCCATCCCGGTGATTCGCGGTGTACACGAGCATGATCGAGCCCTGCTGTTGGTCGGCCTCGGCGTGCTGGCGGTCCGCGCGGTATTGCTGCCGTGGCTGCTACAGCGGGCGCTGGGCGCCGAACGCCAAGAACGCCGTGAGTCCGCTCCCCTGGTCAGCACGACCGCCTCCCTGCTGATGGTCACCGCATTGGTGGTCGCGGCGTTCACCATCGCCCAACCGGTGGTCGCGCTGGCTCCCAGTACCTCGACCAACGCCGCCCCGGCGGCCATCGCAACGGTGCTGATCGCGCTGTTCATCATGGCGACCCGCCGCCACGCCATCTCACAGACGGTCGGGTTGCTGATGCTGGACAACGGAATCGCTGCGACCGCGTTCCTGCTGACCGCCGGCGTCCCGCTGATCGTCGAACTCGGCGCCTCACTGGATGTGCTGTTCGTGCTGATCGTGCTCGGAGTGCTGACCGGACAGCTGCGCAACGCCTTCGGCGGGGTGGACCTGGACCTGTTGCGGGAGCTCCGCGACTGATGACACTTCTGATTGCGCTTCCACTGCTGGCACCGGTGCTGGCAGCACTGTGCTCGGCGATGCTCGGCTGGCGCCGGTTCAGTTCCGCCGTCACGGTGATGTCTGCGCTGACCATCTTCGGATGCGGTGTCGCCTTGGCCGTACGGATCGGCGACGGGACCCATCTGGCGCTGAATGGCCTGTTGCGGGCCGATGCACTGTCGGTGACGATGCTGATTGTCATCGGTGTCGTCGGCAGCCTGGCCACCTGGGCGAGCATCGGCTACGTCGACGCCGAGTTGGCTTGTGGACACACCGATGAACGCGGCGCACGGTTGTACGGCATCCTGACTCCGGCGTTCTTGGCAGCGATGGCTCTTGCGGTGTCGGCCAACAACATCGGCGTGGTGTGGATCGCGGTGGAAGCCACCACGGTAGTCACCGCGTTTCTGGTCGGGCACCGCCGCAGCCGGGCCGCCCTGGAGGCCACCTGGAAATACGTCATGGTGTGTTCGGTGGGCATCACAATCGCGTTCCTGGGCACCGTGTTACTGCATTTCGCCGCGCTGCATGCCGGGGCGGGCGCTGAGGACGCGCTGGACCTCGACGTGCTGGCCGCCCATGCCAGTGGGCTCGACCCGGCGGTGACCCGTTTGGCGGGCGCGCTGCTGTTGATCGGCTACGGAGCCAAGATGGGCTTGGCGCCGTTTCACACCTGGCTCGCCGATGCGCACAGTCAAGCCCCGGCTCCTGTTTCGGCGTTGATGAGCGGGGTGCTGCTGTCCGTCGCGTTCTCGGTGCTGATCAGGATCAAGCCGATCATCGATGCCGCGGTGGGTCCGGCGTTTCTGCGGACGGCACTGCTGGCCGCCGGTTTGGTGACACTGCTGATCGCTGCGCTGCTGCTCACCATCACGACCGATCTCAAACGGATGCTGGCCTATTCATCGATGGAGACGATGGGCCTGATCGCCGTCGCCGCGGCGGCGGGCACCCAGCTGGCGATCACCGCGCTGCTGCTGCACGTCCTTGCTCACGGTGTCGGCAAGACGGTGCTGTTCCTCGCCGGCGGGCAGTTGCAGGCCGCCCACGGCACCACCGCGATCGGCGAGATCTCTGCGGTGTTCGGGAGGTCACGGTTGGTCGGTGGCGCGTTCGCCGCCGGGATGGTGGTCCTGCTCGGTTTGCCGCCGTTTGCCATGTTCGCCAGCGAGGTGGCGATCGCGATCTCGCTGGCCGACGCGCGTCTGGCGTGGGCCCTCGGTCTGGCACTGGTGGCGCTGGTGGTGGCGTTCGCCGCCCTGCTGCGCAATTCCGGCCGGCTGCTGCTGGGCACCCCGGACGCCGGTACCCCGGCGATCCGGGTACCGGTAACGGTTGCGGGCGCGCTGGTGGTCGGGGTGCTGCTCTCGTTCGCCCTAGGAGTGACCGCCGGCCCGCTGACCGACTTGTTCGAGGCCGCCGCAAGCCAACTCGGAGTCCGCTGATGGAGCCGATCACCAGCACCCAGCCGGTCACCGGCGATGAGTTGATCGATACGGCCACGGCTCTGCTGGCCGACGGGTTCCGGCTGGCACTGATGGCCGCTCACGATGACGGCGACACCCTGCGGGTGGTGTACCTGTTCCTCGCCGGCCGCCCGGATCGCCGCAGGGAGCTGACCCTGACGGTTCCAGCGGACGCCCCGGCGATCCCCTCGCTGGCCCGGCTGTCTTTTCAGGCCGGCCGATTCGAGCGCGAGATGCTCGATCTGTACGGCATCACCCCGGTCGATCATCCGCAGCCGCGCCGCCTGGTACGGCACGCGCATTGGCCGCAGGGTTGGCATCCGATGCGCAACGATGCCGGGCCGCCCGGCGACTTCGTTGCGGCGGACCACTTTCCCTTCCTGACCGTAGACGGTGCCGGGGTCTACGAGATCCC
This sequence comes from Mycolicibacter heraklionensis, assembly GCA_001673575.1. GTDB lineage: Bacteria > Actinomycetota > Actinomycetes > Mycobacteriales > Mycobacteriaceae > Mycobacterium > Mycobacterium heraklionense_A. The sequence continues at coordinate 19,493 of LZME01000045.1, forward strand.
CGTCGGCCCGGTGCACGCCGGTCTGATCGAGCCGGGTCACTTCCGGTTCTCGGTGGTCGGCGAATCGGTGCTGCGACTCAAGGCGCGACTGTGGTTCGTCCACCGCGGGATCGAGCGACTCTTTCAAGGCCGGCCCGCCCTCGCTGCGGTGGACCTGGCCGAACGGATCAGCGGTGACACGTCTGCCGGTCACGCGCTCGCGCACAGCCTGGCCGTCGAGGACGCTCTCGGTGTCGAGCTGCCCGATCCGGCGCATCGGCTGCGCGCGCTGCTCGTCGAGCTCGAGCGCCTCTACAACCACGCCGCCGATCTGGGTGCCCTGGCCAATGATGTGGGCTTCGGCCTGGCCAACGCACATGCCCAGCGCGTCCGCGAACTGGTGCTGCGCATCAACGCGCAGGTGACCGGGCACCGACTCTTGCGCGGGGCGATCAGGCCCGGAGGTGTCGTGCTGCAAGCGCTTCCGGACCCGGACCGGCTCCAAGAGCTGGCTGATGACATCGCCGAGATCGCCGAGCTGACGTTGGGCAACTCGGTGATCTATGACCGGTTCGCCGGCACCTCGATATTGCACCGCGACGACGCGGTCGCATTGGGTGCGCTGGGCTACGTGGCTCGGGCCAGCGGGGTTGTCACCGACGCCCGGCTCGACCACCCGACCACGGAACTACCGGTGACCGAGGTGGCGGCGAGCGCCGGGGATGTACTGGCGCGCTACACCGTTCGCCGCGATGAGTTCGCGGCCTCGGTGGCCCTGTGCCGCAACCTGATCGACAGTCACGACGGACCGCTCGATATCCGAGCGTCCGTTTCGGCGTCGACGGGCCCGCGTAGCGGGATCGGCATCGTCGAGGGCTGGCGGGGCAGCATCGTGCACCGGGTGGAGATCGGAGCCGACGGCGTCATCGGCCGCGCGAAGATCGTGGATCCGTCCTGGTTCAACTGGCCGGCGCTGCCGGTCTCGATGACCGACACGATTGTCCCGGACTTCCCGCTGACCAATAAGAGCTTCAACCTGTCCTACGCGGGAAACGATCTATAGCGTCTCAGCGCAGAGACCCTGTATGTCAGGATATTTGACATGGATGACGTGGACGTTGCTCCGCTGGGCTACCTGCTGTACCGGGTCAGCTCGGCGCTGCGCCCCCAGGTGACCGCGGTACTCGGACCGCTGGGGCTGGCGTTGCCCGAATTCGTGTGCATGCGGGCGCTGTCGTTGCGTCCCGGGCTGTCCAGCGCGGAGCTGGCCCGCCACACCGGCGTCACCCCGCAGGCCATGAACACCGTGCTGCACCGGTTGGAGAACCGTGGCGCGGTCAGCCGCCCGGAGTCGGTGGCGTCCGGGCGTGCACTGCCGGCGAACTTGACCGAGGCCGGTCGGGACCTGCTGAAGCAGGCCGAAGATGCCGTACGCGTCGCCGACGGTCGGGTGCTGGCCGCGCTGAGCGCCACCGAACAGCACCGGCTGCGGCAGATGCTGGAGCGAATCGGCGCGGAGTGACTACGCCGCGCTAAGCCCGGGCGGCGATGGTGGGCCAGGGCTTGGCCGCCTCCAGTTCGTAGGCCAGCTCCAGCAGGCGGGCGTCCTGCCCCAGGGGGGCACTGAACATCATGCCCACCGGCAGTCCGGCCGCGGATTCGGCCAGGGGCAGCGAGATCGCGGGCTCACCGGTGGCATTCTGCAACGGCGTGAACGCCACCCAGTCCATCAACCGGTCGATGATCTGCTCGTAGCTGGCCGTCGGGTCCAGGTGGCCCACCCGCGGTGTCTCGTGGGCCAGCGTCGGCGTGAGCACGACGTCGTAGTCGCCGTACAACTTCGACGTATGCCGCCGGCGCACGGTCGCCAGGCGGGCGACCGCCAGCGGCAGCCGGTAGAGGTGGCGGGTGGCATGGCGATCGAGCCCGAGTGTCAGGTTGTCCAGCCGGGTGCGATCGAAGGTGGGGCCGAACATCCGGCGTCCACCCCTGACCAATGCCGTGGCCAAAAACGCCCAGTAGAGCAGGAAGTCGTCGGCGAAGTGCGCCGGCACCGGTGGCCGGTCGAGATAGTCGACGCGGTGCCCCAGCTCCTCGAGCAGCGCCGCCGTCTTCAACGTCAGCTCGCGGATCTCCGCCGACGTCTCGCGCGCGATCGACTGGGTGATCACCGCGATCCGCAGGCGCTGAGCACCCGGTGCCCGGACGTCACCGATGGGCGGCAGCGTGGTGTTGCGCGAGATCCGTTCCGCCTCTGCGTAAAAGGCGGCAGTATCGCGCACCGAGCGGGTCACCACCCCGTTGAAGACGATCCGCACCGGCATGGCGCGCAGGTCCTTGTCCAACGGCAGCCGGCCCCGCGAGGGCTTGAGCCCGACCAGGCCGTTGCACGCCGCGGGAATGCGAATGGACCCGCCGCCGTCGTTGGCGTGCGCGATCGGGACCACACCGGCAGCGACGAACGCCGCCGATCCCGACGACGACGCCGCCGCGGTGTAGTCGGTGTTCCACGGATTGCGGACCGCGCCGATCCGCGGATGCTCGGCCGAGGCGCTGAATCCGAACTCGCTCAACTGGGTCTTGCCCAGCGGAATCAGCCCGGTGCTGCGATAGAGCTTGGCGAAGGCGCCGTCGGCCGCGGCCTGGTGGGGCTGCCAGGCATCGGTGCCCTGCATGGTCGGCATCCCCGCGACGTCGACGTTGTCCTTGATGAACGTCGGCACGCCCTGGAAGAAACCCGAATACCCGGTGTCGCCACCGTGGCTCTGCCGGGCGGTCTCCCGCGCCCGGTCGAATGCCCGGTAGGCCAGGGCGTTCAGCTGCGGGTTGACCGCTTCGGTGCGGGCGATCGCGGCCTCGACCAGCTCGGCGGGCGACACCTCGCCGGATCGGAGCCGTCCAACCAGGCCAACCGTGTCCGATTCACCGAGCGCATCGTCGCCGAAGGCGTGCACATGTTGCATGCCGGTGACCTTATCCGACGGACCAGTCAGTTCTGTGACGCCCAAACGAAAATCACCGCCAGGCCCGAGTGATGGGCGCTGGCGGTGATTTTCGTACGAAGGGAACTAGGCCTGTCCGACCTCGAACCGCGCGAAACGAGTCACGGTCACGCCGGCCTCGTCGAGCAGCGCCTTGACGCTCTTCTTCGAGTCGGAGACCGACGACTGCTCCAGCAGCACCACGTCCTTGAAGAAGCCGGTGACCCGGCCTTCGACGATCTTGGGCAGGGCAGCCTCGGGCTTGCCCTCTTCCTTGGCCGTCTCTTCGGCGATGCGGCGCTCGTTGGCCACCAGGTCGGCGGGCACGTCGTCGCGGCTCAGGTACTTGGCCTTGAGCGCGGCGATCTGCAGCGCCACCGCGTGGGCTGCATCGGTATCCGAACCTGTGTACTCGACCAGCACACCCACGGCCGGCGGCAGGTCGGAGGCCCGCTTGTGCAGGTAGGTCTCCACGGTGCCGTCGAAGTAGGCGACCCGGCGCAGTTCGAGCTTCTCGCCGATCTTGGCCGACAGCGCCTCGATGGCCTCACCGACGGTGCGGTCACCGATCTTGGCGCTCTTGAGCTCCTCGACATCGGAGGTCTTGGCCGCCGCGGCGGCGGTGACGACCTCTTCTGCGAGGGCCTTGAACTCGTCGTTCTTGGCGACGAAGTCGGTCTCGGAGTTCAGCTCAATGAGGGCGCCGCCCTTGGCAGCGACCAGACCTTCGGCGGTGGCACGCTCGGCGCGCTTGCCGACGTCCTTGGCGCCCTTGATGCGCAGCACCTCGACGGCCTTGTCGAAGTCGCCGTCACTCTCGGCCAGCGCGTTCTTGCAGTCCATCATGCCTGAGCCGGTGAGCTCCCGAAGCCGCTTAACGTCGGCAGCGGTGTAGTTCGCCACTGTTGTGTGCCTTTCCTACGATGCGTCGGTGGTGGTTTCGGTGCCGGCAGCTGCGGCGTCGGCGTCAGGCGCCGCGGTGGTGGCGCCCGCCAGCAGCTCCTGCTCCCACTCGGCCAGCGGCTCAACCGCTTCGGCCGCGGCCTTGCCCTCGCCGTTGCCCTGACCTGCCCGGGCCTGCAGCCCCTCGGCCACCGCGGAGGCGATGACCTTGGTCAGCAGCGCTGCCGAGCGGATCGCGTCGTCATTGCCCGGAATCGGGTAGTCGACCAGGTCGGGGTCGCAGTTGGTGTCCAGGATCGCGATGACCGGGATACCCAGCTTGCGAGCCTCGCCAACGGCGATGTGCTCCTTGTTGGTGTCGACGACCCAGACGGCCGACGGCACCTTGGCCATGTCGCGGATACCGCCGAGGCTGCGCTCCAGCTTGTTCTTCTCGCGGGTCAGCATCAAGATTTCCTTCTTGGTGCGTCCCTCGAAGCCGCCGGTCTGCTCCATGGCCTCGAGTTCCTTGAGGCGCTGCAGACGCTTGTGCACGGTGGAGAAGTTGGTGAGCATGCCGCCCAGCCAGCGCTGGTTGACGTAGGGCATCCCGACCCGGGTGGCCTCGGCCGCGACCGACTCCTGCGCCTGCTTCTTGGTGCCGACGAACATGATGGACCCGCCGTGCGCGACGGTCTCCTTCACGAACTCGTACGCCTTGTCGATGAAGGTCAGCGTCTGCTGCAAGTCGATGATGTAGATGCCGTTGCGGTCGGTGAAGATGAACCGCTTCATCTTGGGATTCCAACGACGGGTCTGATGCCCGAAGTGGGCGCCGCTGTCCAGCAGCTGTTTCATGGTTACGACAGCCATGAGTCCATGATTCCTTTTTTGTCGGTTGTCGCCCGGCGTCGGGTGAGGCCGGGCCCTGGTGCCTGCATGAGATGCCGGACCCCTGCTGGGGACCACCCGACATCCGGTTGTGGCGCAGACACGCGAAGTCAGCCCGCATAAGCGAACTGCGCAAATGAGTTTACACCGTCCGAGCGGGTGGTTTAGCAAGCCTCGAGGAACGAGAGGCGAAGCTGGAGCCGCCCCGTGAACCAGGTGCTTTGTCCACAGCGGTGACTGGCCCGATTCGGGGCCGCCGAGGTGAACTGGGCGGATGCGATGCGTGGCGTTGTTGCTGGTCGGCGCCCTTCTGCTGGCCGCGCCGGCGCATGGCGACCCGGTTCGGCTGGATTGGCCGCTGCGGCCGCGCCCGGCGGTGGTGCGGCCATTCGACGCCCCGCGCCCGGATTGGCAGCGCGGCCACCGGGGCGTGGACCTGGCCGGAGAACCGGGCCAGCCCGTGTACGCCGCCGGTGCGGGCACGGTGGTGTTCGCCGGACGTTCGGGTGGGCATTCGGTGGTGTCACTGGCCCACCCCGGCGGGTTGCGCACCAGCTACCAGCCGGTGTCGGCGGCAGTCCGCATGGGTCAGCTGGTGACCGCGGGAGCGCTGATCGGCACCTTGGAGCCCGGCCACGCGGGCTGTGCGGCTTGCCTGCACTGGGGCGCGATGTGGGGCCCGGCGTCGCGGGCCGACTACCTCGATCCGTTGGGGTTGCTTGCCGCAACACCGATCCGGCTCAAGCCGGTCTCGGGCGGGACCTCGGCTACCGCGGCGGCAGTCGACGCAGGAAGTCCAGCATGGCGGCGACCACGACATCAGGCTGGTCTCGTTGGACCCAATGTCCAGCCCCGGCAACGACTTTCAGCTCGGCGTGCGGCATCAGCGCGGCGGCCGCTCGCGCGCGGGCGATAGGCACGCCGGCATCCCGGTCACCGTGGATGATCAGCGCCGGGCACCGCAGCGACGCCAGCTGCGCCGTGTAGTCGGTTTTCAGCCGATTCCAGAGCATCTCGTCGTGCTGCCACTGTTCGAACGCGGCGAACCCAGGGTGCTGTGCGGCGGAGATGATCTCCGCGATCAGCTCGGGGGTGCGTTGGGCTGGATCACGGATCAGCGATTTAAGGCTCCACGTCAGTGCGGCGCGGTTCGTGGCCATCCAGCGGGTGGCGAGATCCAGCGCACCGGTGCGCTGCATCGCCCACGCCAGCAGGTGTCGGCCGCCGGCCAGCCGCGGCATCATCCCGTAACTGTCCAACAGCAGTGCCCCGGTGACCCGTTCGGGCCGGTCCAGCACGTGCCCGATGGTCAGTGCCCCGCCCAGCGACAACCCACCGATGGCGTACTGATCCAGTCCGACCGCGTCGACGAACTCCCCCACGTAGGCAACCAGCCGCTGCTGGGTCACCCGCCAGGCGGGCAGCGGGCTCTTACCGCAGCCCGGGTGATCGGGAGCGATGACACGGAAGCCGCCGGCAGCCAGGCGTGGTCCGACCTCTCCCCAAGACAACTCGGCGCTGTCCGTGCCTCCCCCGTGCAGCAGCACCACGGTCCCAACCGCGTTATCGGGACCAAAGTCGAGGTAGGAGACCATTCCCGACGGCAATTCGAGAGTTGACCGCACCGTCACGCCCGCGGATGAGCCTGATCGTGCACGGCACGCAACCGGGCGACGGTGACATGGGTGTAGAGCTGCGTGGTGGCCAGGCTGGAGTGACCGAGCAACTCCTGCACGATCCGCAGGTCTGCCCCACCTTCCAACAGATGCGTGGCCGCGGTGTGGCGCAGCCCGTGCGGCCCCATATCCGGTGCTCCCCCGACCGCGGCGACGGTCTGGTGCACCACCGTGCGGGCCTGACGCGGGTCCAGGCGCCCACCGCGGGCGCCGAGCAACAGCGCCGGGCCGGACTCCAGCGTCGCCAGCGACGGGCGGCCGCGGGTCAGCCATGCCTGCAGCGCGTCGGCGGCGGGCTCCCCGAACGGCACCGTGCGTTGCTTGTTGCCCTTGCCCACCACCCGCAGCACCCGTCGTGAGCTGTCGATGTCGTCGATGTCGAGTCCGCACAGTTCGCTGACGCGCACCGCGGTGGCGTAGAGCAGCTCGGCGATCACTCTGTCCCGCAACGCCAGCGGATCGTTCTGCTGCGCCCCGGATTTGGCAGCAATCATCGCGTCATGCGCTTGGTCTCGGCGCAGTACCGCCGGCAGCGTCCGGCGCGACTTCGGCAGTTGCAGGCGCGCACCGGGATCCGACGACAGCAGCCCACGCCGCGCCGCCCACGCGGTGAAGGTCTTGACCGTCGAGGTGCGGCGCGCCAGGGTGCTGCGCGCGGCGCCGGCGCCGGCCTGCGCGGCCAGCCAGCTGCGCAGCAACGGAAGGCTCAGGCCTTCGATGCCGGTGTGTCCCTGATCGGCGAGGAATCCGAACAGCGAGCGCAGATCACCGAGGTAGGCGCGCCGGGTGTGGTCGGAACGGCCCCGCTCCAAAGCGAGGTACTCGTCGAACTCGTCGAGAATCGCGTCCACGTCGACCACGGTCTCAGACGGCGCCCGGGGGCGCTCAGGTGACGCGCCGCAGCGTTTCCGGGGTGAGATCAAGCCGTGACGGATAGCCGTCCACGGCCATGATCAGATCGGCTTCGGCCAGCAGTGAGCGCAGCACGTGCACGATCCCGGCGGTTCCGCCCAAGGCCAGGCCGTAGGCATACGGCCGGCCGATGCCCACCGCAGTGGCGCCCAACGCAAGAGCTTTGATGATGTCGGCCCCGGTGCGGATGCCCGAGTCGAACAGCACCGGCATCCCGTCGGCGGCCGCCACCACGTCCGGCAGGCAGTCCAGGGCCGGCAGGCCGCCGTTGGCCTGGCGGCCGCCGTGCGTGGAGCAGTAGATGCCGTCGACCCCGCCGTCTCGGGCGCGCCGCACGTCGTCGGGATGACAGATGCCCTTGACGATCAACGGCAGGTCGGTCAGTGACCGCAGCCACGGCAGATCGTCCCAGGTCAGCGGATTGCCGAAGGTCTGGATCCAAGACAGGATCGCGGCTTGCGGATTCTCCTCGGGCGGCTGTACCAGCCCCGCCCTGAACACCGGGTCCGACCAGTAGTTGGACAGGCAGTGCCCGCGCAGCTGCGGGAAGTTCGACGTGGACAGGTCGCGGGGACGCCAGCCCGGAACCCAGGTGTCGAGGGTGACGACGATCGCCTTGTAACCGGCCGTCTCGGCACGATGCACCAGGCTGGCGGCCAGCTCCCGGTCTTTGGGCGTATACAGCTGGAAAAACCCTGGCGTGTCACCGAATTCGGCAGCGACGTCCTCGAGCGGGTCGGCGGTGAGGGTGGACACCATCATCGGAACGCCGGTGGCCGCCGCAGCCCGCGCACTGGCCAAGTCGCCGTGACCATCCTGGGCGCAGATACCGATGACACCGATCGGCGCCATGAAGACCGGCGAGGGCAGCCGCAATCCGAACATCTCGATCGACAAGTCGCGCTCGGCGGCGCCGACGAACATCCTCGGTATGAGCCCCCACCCGTCGAAGGCGGTGACGTTGGCCCGCTGAGTGCGCTCGTCGCCGGCGCCGCCGGCCACATACGACCACACCGAGGGGGAAAGGGCCGCAGCGGCTTTGGCCTCCAACTCGTTGTAGGTCATCGGAAGCGCGGGTACCACACCGGCCAGGCCCTGCAGGTAGATCTCGAACTGATAATCCCCGAATGCCATGGCTTTAGCCTGCCTGTTCTTCGGCTGACTCTTTGGCGGCAAGCTCCTTCTTCCACTGCCGGAAAGTCTCTTCGGTGCGCCCGCGCCGCCAGTACCCCGAGATGGATGCCCACTTGACGTCGACGCCGCGCTCCTTGCGGACATAGGGCCGCAGATTGTGCATGACGGCCTGGGCCTCACCGTGGATGAAGACCTGAACCTGGCCTGGCAGCCACGCGGCGGTGGTGACCGCTTCGATCAGCGGCGCGTTGTCCCCGGCCCGCTCCTGCCCCACCAGGTCCGCACGTCCCCCGCGGTGCAGCCAGCTCACCTCGATCCCGTCCGGCGCCTTCAGCGCGATCTCGTCTTCGGGCCCGGCGACTTCGATGAATGCCCTGCCCACTGCATCGTCCGGTAGTGCCTCGAGCGCGGCAGCGATCGCCGGCAACGCGCTCTCGTCACCGGCCAGCAGGTGCCAGTCGGCGTCGGGGTCCGGCGCGTATGCCCCGGCGGGACCCATCAAGTAGACCGGATCCCCGGGCGCAGCGCTGGCCGCCCACGGGCCGACAACGCCGTGGTCACCGTGCACGGAGACGTCGATAGCGATCTGTCGCGCGAGCGGATCGGCGCGGCGCACCGTCAGCGTGCGGACCACCGGACGCTGCTCGTCGGGCAGGCCTGCGAAGCTGTCCAGGGTCAACGGCTGCGGGAGCGCCGCGACATCGACGTCATAGCGCAAAAAGATCACCTTGACGTATGAATCGGTGAAATCGCTGGGCTTGAACGTGTCGAAACCTTTGCCGCCCAACACCACTCGAATCATGTGTGCCGAAGCCTGCTCCGTCCGGACAACTTCGAAGGTGTGAACCGGTCGTCCCGCCACGCTGTCTCCCCTCTTCGCCCTGCCCAGCCGACTATACGAGCTACCGATTCGGGCGAGCTATCCCCCAGCATCCGTCGCGTCGCTCCGCCAGGCCGGCCACCTCCAGCATCGCCAGTGGCCCGAACACCTGCGCCGGCGCCAGCCCGGAGGCCACCGCGATCTGATCGACGGTGACCATGCCACGCCCGGGCAGCGCCTCGTAGACCTGACGCTCGGCGACGCTGAGCCCGTCCAGCGGTGTGGCCTGCCGCGGAGGATCGTCCGCCAGTTCCCCGACCCGGCCCGCCAGTTCGATCACTTCGTCGACTCGGGTCACCAACTCGGCGCCGCCGCGCAGCAGCACGTGGCAGCCGGCCGAGGACGCGCTCGTGACCGGGCCGGGGACCGCCGCCACCGGCCGGCCCAACAACCGGGCCCACGCGGCGGTGTTGGCCGCTCCGCTGCGCAGTCCCGCCTCCACCACCACCGTGACTCCTGCCAGCGCCGCCACCAGCCGGTTGCGGGTCAGGAACCGATGGCGTGCCGGGCGTACCCCGGGCGGATACTCGGTGACCAGCAAGCCGCTGGCGCCGATGCGATGCAGCAGCGCGGAATGGCCTGCCGGGTAGGCGTTGTCGATGCCCCCGGCCAGTACCGCCACGGTGGTGCCTTCCGTGGCCAGTGCCGCACGGTGCGCCGCGCCGTCTATTCCGTAGGCGCCGCCGGAGACCACCGCCACGTCGTGCTCGGCTAACCCGGCGGCCAGATCCGCGGCCACCAGCTCGCCGTAGGCGGTTGCTGCGCGGGTTCCGACGATCGCGGTGGCCCGCTCGGCGACCTCATCGAGGCCTGCCGGCCCCACCGCCCAGAGCACGAGCGGTGGCCGGCAATCCGGTTTGTTCACGGCATCGGTGCCCCCGAACCCGGCGAAGGCCAACACCGGCCACTCGTCGTCGTCGGGTGTGATCAGGCGGCCCCCGTGGCGGTCGAGGATCCGCAGATCATCAGCAGCGACATCGATCTCGCGTCGGGCCTCGGTGTGGCGGGCCAGCTCGGGACCGACTGCACCACGCCGAATCCGTTCCGCCGCCTCTACCGCACCGACCCGATCGACCAGTGCTGCCAGCTCCGGGCGCGGCGGCTCGGCAACCCGGGACAGGTAGGCCCAGGCCCGCCTCGTGGTGGTGTCTGTGGCGGTCATCGGGCCGCACCGGCTTGGCGGAAGCTCAGCGCCGCGGAGACCTCGTCCAGTCCCGGTGACGTCCGACCGGCCAGGTCGCTGAGGGTCCACGCGACCCGCAGAGTGCGGTTGGCGCCCCGGATCGATAGCAGTCCGCGATCCAGCGCAGTGCGCAGCGGAGCCATTGCCGCGGTACTGAGCCGAAACCTGCGGCGCAGCAACGCCCCGCTGACCTCGGCATTGGTGTGGAACCCGTGCGGTGCCCACCGGTGTGCTGCGGCGGCACGCGCCTGCGCGACCCGGCTGCGCACCGCGGCGGTCGACTCCCCGTCCGCCGCCGAGAACGCACCCGCGCGCACCGGATGCATCTCCACTCGCAGGTCCACCCGGTCCAGCAGCGGACCGGACAGCCGGCCCAGGTAACGCCGCTTCTCCAATGATCTGCAGGTGCAGTCCCGGGGATCGGCCGGGGCGCACGGGCACGGGTTGGCCGCCATAACCAGCTGGAAGCGGGCCGGGTAGCAGGCCACTCCATCGCGTCGGGCCAACCGGATCTCCCCGTCTTCCAGTGGTGTACGCAGCGCCTCCAGCGCGCTGACCCGGATCTCGGCGCACTCGTCGAGGAACAGCACACCTCGGTGAGCGCGGCTCACCGCGCCGGGGCGGGCCATGCCGGAGCCGCCGCCGACCAGCGCCGCGACACTCGAGCTGTGATGCGGTGCGATGAAGGGCGGCCGGGTGATCAGCGGCGCGCTGCCGGACAGCAGACCCGCGACCGAATGGATGGCGGTGACCTCCAGCGATTCACTTTCGGTGAGCGCCGGCAGCAGCCCGGGAAGGCGTTGGGCCAGCATGGTTTTGCCGATTCCCGGCGGGCCGGTCAGCATCAGATGATGGGAACCGGCGGCAGCCACCTCGACGGCGAACCGGGCCTGGGCCTGGCCGACCACCTCGGCCAGGTCCGCGACCGGCTCGGTCACCGGGGCCGCGGTCGTGATCCGGTCCTGAAGCCGTGCGGCCCCCTCCAGCCAGCCGTACAACTGGCCCAGCGTCGCCACCCCGTATACGTCTATACCGTCCACCAGACTGGCTTCGGCGAGGTTGTCCACGGGGACCACCGCGGCAGCCCAGCCGCCGTTCTTGGCGGCCAACACCGCGGGCAGTACCCCGTGGACCGGCCGCACCCGCCCGTCGAGTGCGAGTTCGCCGAGCAGCACCGTCTTCTCCAACCGGGACCACGGCGCTTTGCGGTCAGCGGAGAGCACCGCGGCGGCCAGCGCGATGTCGTAGACCGAGCCCATCTTCGGCAGCGTCGCCGGCGACAGCGCCAGGGTCAGTCGGGACGCGGGCCAACGCTGCCCACTGTTGGTGATCGCCGCGCGCACGCGATCCCGCGACTCCTGCAGTGCGGCGTCGGGCAGCCCCACCAGATGCACCCCGGGAAGCCCCGAGGTGATGTCGGCCTCGATCTCCACGATCAAGCCGTCGAGGCCGCGTACCGCCACCGAGAACGCCCGCCCCAGCGACATTCAGCCCACCCCCTGCAGGTGCGTGATCTCCGGGGTTCGGCTGCGGCCGATGCGCACCCTGATCACGTCGAGACGTACCTGGTCCCAGTGCGCCTGCTGGCCCACAAGCCAGGTACCGGCCAGCCGGCGCAACCTGCGCACCTTCTCGGGTGGCACCGCGTACGCCAGCCCGCCGAAACCCTCACCGCTGCGGGTCTTCACCTCGACGAACACCACGGTGCGCGCCGCCAGGTCCGCGGCAATCACGTCCAGTTCGCCGTAACGGCAGCGCCAGTTGCGGGCCAGAATGGCCCATCCCTGTCCGATCAGATGGTCGACGGCCAGTTGTTCTCCGAGCGCGCCCAGCTCGGTACGGGACATGGTTGTCATGCCGGTCAGCGTCGGTCAACCCTCCGACAGCGTCGAGCCGAGAAGACCCGAAACCAGCTGCCGGGCAGGAAGTTATCCCCAGTCCAGCATTCACTCCACAGCCGCAGATTCGAGCGGTCCGGCTCACTCGCCGCGACTACGGACCCGTCGGCACTGCCCCACGTGGGCTTCGGCGTGCAACCGCTCCGTCATGTGGGGATAGTGCAGTTCGAAGGCTGGGCGGTTCGAGCGGATCCGGGGCAGTTCGGTGAAGTTGTGCCGCGGCGGCGGGCAGCTGGTGGCCCATTCCAATGAATTGCCGTGGCCCCACGGGTCGTCAACGGTGACCGGTTCTCCGTAGCGGTAGCTGCGGAAGACGTTCCAGATGAACGGGAGCATGGAGACGCCCAGGACGAATGCGCCGACCGTCGCCACAATGTTCAGCGGTTGGAAGCCGTCGGTGGCCAGGTAGTCGGCGTAACGCCGCGGCATGCCAGCCGCCCCGAGCCAATGCTGCACCAAAAAGGTGGTGTGAAAGCCGATCAGCGTCAGCCAGAAGTGCAGCTTGCCCAACCGCTCGTCGAGCAGCCGGCCCGTCATCTTCGGAAACCACAGATAGATGCCCGCGAAGGTGGCGAACACGATGGTGCCGAACAACACGTAATGGAAGTGGGCGACTACGAAGTACGTGTCGTGGACGTGGAAATCCAGTGAGGGGCTGGCCAGCATCACGCCGGTCAGGCCGCCCAGCAGGAACGTCACCAGAAAGCCGATCGAGAACAGCATCGGGGTCTCAAAGGTCAGCTGCCCTTTCCACATGGTGCCGATCCAATTGACGTACTTGATGCCGGTCGGCACCGCGATCAGAAGCGACATCAACGAGAAGAAGGGCAGCAGCACTGCCCCGGTCGCGAACATGTGGTGCGCCCAGACCGAGGCGGACAGAAAGACGATGGCCCATGAGGCGTAGATCAACGTGGTGTAGCCGAACAGCGGCTTGCGACTGAATATCGGAAGGACCTCGCCGATGATGCCCCAGAAAGGTAGCGCCACGATGTAGACCTCGGGGTGGCCGAAGAACCAGAACAGGTGTTGCCACAGGATCGGCCCGCCGTTGGCCGGGTCATAGACGTGGGCGCCCAAGTGGCGCTCGGCGGCCAAGCCGAACAACGCGGCGGTCAGGACGGGAAACGCCAAGAAGATCAATACGCTGGTCGCCACGATGTTCCAGGTGAAATTCGGCATTCGGAACATCGTCATGCCGGGTGCGCGCAGGCAGACCACCGTGGTGACCATATTGACTGCGGCCAAGATGGTTCCGAGCCCCGACACGATGAGCCCGACAATCCACAGGTCAGCGCCGGGGCCCGGTGAATGGACGCTGTCGCTGAGCGGTGTGTAGCCCGTCCAGCCGAATTCCGCTGCGCCGCCAGGGGTGATGAATCCCGACAGGACCAGAAGACCACCAAACAGAAACAGCCAGTACGAGAGTGCGTTGAGGCGCGGGAAGGCGACGTCGGGGGCACCGATCTGCAGCGGCAACACCAGGTTGGCGAAACCGAAGGCGATCGGCGTGGCATACAGCAGCAACATGATCGTGCCGTGGATGGTGAACAGCTGGTTGTACTGCTCGTTGGACAGAAACTGCAGGCCCGGTGCGGCCAGTTCGGCGCGCATCAGCAACGCCATCAGCCCCGCGGTCAGGAAGAAGCCGAAGGCCGTCACCACATACATCTGGCCGATCATCTTGTGGTCGGTAATGGTCAGCAGCTTGACGACCGTCTCGCCGCGGGACTTGCCGCGCGGCGGGAATGGTCTAGATGCAACGACCTCTGCGGGGGCCGCGCGCGCCTCGCCGAGGACCATTGCTCTCCCGTCACCACGCACAACAGCGATCAGCTGTGTGGCCGGGATACCCGTAGGGGGCGAGCCGAAAACCCGGGGGTCCCGGGCGACGATCCGTCGTTTAGCCGGCGTGCGCACCCGGTGCGCGAACGATCAACGGCACACCGGGGAAATAGGCCGCCATCTCGGCGCGGGCACGGCGCAACGCGGCGGTGCCGTAGCCCTTCTTGCGGTGGGCGGGATGAATCCAGATCCGCACGTTGACCTCGCCGTGGTTGAGGTCGCCAAAGACCATCCCGACCTTCTGTCCGCCGTCGACCGCGACGAACAGCGCCGCGTCTTCGTCCTCGACGCGTGCCAGCGCCGAGCGGATCTCGTCACCGATGTCGTCGGCCGGTCGCCCGGTCCCGTCGGCGCTGGCGCCGACGTCCGTGGTGCGGTCCGCCAAAATGTCGCGGTCCTGCTCACCGGAGAACACCCGCAGCGCCAGGGTCTCGCCGGAACTGGCCGGCCGGTCACCGAGGGTGAATGTCAGCTCGTTGTTGAGGTCGTTGAGCTCGTCGGCGATCTTGTCGCGCGACTCTTTGGTGAGCTGATCCAGCGACATCCCGATCACCGCTTCGCAGCCCAGCGGCGAGACGCCCAGCAGGTCCGCGATCGCTTGTACGGCCGACGCGCGGTCGTTGGAATCGACGATCACGTCGAGCACCTCGTGGCGGCGTTCCATAGCCTTGAGCAGGGCATTTGTGATTTCACGGCGGGAGACGGCACGGTCGACAGCGGTCATAGGTGTCAGCCTAGACCGAAGTGAGCGCCGACGCGGGGGTGTTCATTTGCGGCGCGTCAGCCCACGAATTGTTGCCGCAGGATCCGCTTGAGAATCTTGCCGGTCGGGTTGCGTGGAATGGCGTCGGCGAAGATCACCTTCTTCGGCACCTTGTAGCGCGCGAGCTTGGTTCCGCACTCGGCGATGATGTGTTGTTCGCTGAGTTCGCTGTTATCGGCGACGACGATGGCGCAGGCAATCTCCCCCCACTTCTCGTCGGGCAGGCCGATTACGGCCACCTCGCTGACGCCGGGGATGCCGATCACCACGTTCTCGATCTCCGCCGGGTAGATGTTCTCGCCGCCGGAGATGATCATGTCCTTGAGGCGATCCTTGATGTACAGGTAGCCCTCCTCGTCGATCTCGCCGATGTCACCGGTGCGGAACCAGCCGTCGTCGAAGGCGCCGCGGGTGGCACCCGGGAGGTTCCAGTACTCCTTGAGCAGGAAATCGGCCTTGATCACGACTTCGCCTTCGCCGCGCTGGCTGATCACGCCATCGTCTCGACGTACCCGGACGTCGGCGAACATGCAGGCGCGTCCGGCGGAACCCACCTTGCGCAACGCGTCGTCGCCAAGCAGCAGGGTGCCGCCGCCGCACGATTCGGTGAGCGCATAACCCTGCACGACCTGCATGTTCTTGGCGGCGTACAGCTTGATCAGCGGCTCGGGCATGGGCGCGCCGCCGGTGATGAAGAAGCGGAAGTCGGGAGCGTCGAGCTCGTCGAACCCGGGAACTTGACGCATGAAGTTCAGGATTGCAGGGACCGCTCCCCCGATGGTCACCCGCTCCTGCACGATCAGCGTCCACACCGTCGTCGGATCGAACTGCGGCATCGAGATCAGGGTGATCCCGCGCATGGCGCAGAAGATGACCGTCGTCAGCGCCGCTACGTGGAACATCGGCAGCGGAAGCAGCACCCGGTCGCCGGCGCGCACATCGACGGTGAGCGACCACGACGTTGCCGCCGAATGCACGGAATCATGCGTGTGGACAACGCCTTTCGGACTCCCCGTGGTTCCCGAGGTGTACATGATGAACAGGTTGTCCTGGTCGCCGGACTCGTTGTCGGGTTCCTTCGCATCCACGACTGCGAGGCGTTCTTCCAGCGAGCCGGCACCGCCCGTCACCGGCAGCCAGTCGGCGACGGTGCAGGGATGGGTGGTGCCCGCCCGCACCGCATCGGCTACTGCCGCGAACTCGGCACCGTAGATCAGCGCCTTGCTGCCGCTGTTGGACGCGATGAACTCCAGTTCCGGTGCGGCGAGGCGGGTGTTGAGGGGTACGACAACGATTCCGATCTTGGCCGCGCCGTAGAACAGGCCGCAGAACTCGACGCTGTTGGGCATCAGCAGCGCCACCCGGTCGCCCTTGCTGAGTCCCAGCGAGATGAGCACGGCAGCACAGCGATTGGCCAACTCATTGAGCTGCGTGTAGTTCAGCCGCACCGCTGACGACGGCTCGACGTAGGCCTCTAGGCCGGGGCTGACGACGGCACGTTGTGCGAGCATGGCGCCGATGTTCTTCATGGAGTCCTCCGTGTCGTGGCCTGCAGTCGCTGGAATGACTGGTCCATCAGCCGGGCCAGTCGTAAGGGTTCGTCTACGGCCTCCGGGGCGGCGCCGATGGCGATGCGGACGGTGTCGTTGACGCTGGCGAAGGTGACGTTGAGTCCGGCGCCGGGCGGCAGGATCGGCAGGCCCAGGAACGCGACCAGTGGCGCACCGGCCAGGTAGAGCTGCTCGGCGGGGCCCTTCATGTTCGAGATCACCACGTTGGCGCTGGGCGCGTTTCCCAACCCGGGCAGGGAGTCTGACACCGCCATGCTGCCGGCCAGCAGCAGCGCGTAGACCTGACGCGAGGTCGTCTGCATGCGACGTCCCTTGTCCTTGGCCTTCTTCGTGGCGCCGTTGATCTGGCGCAGCCGCTCACCGATGTCCGCTCCGGGCGCGCCCATCGGGAGCAGTTCGGCGCTCACCTGATTGCCTCCCGCCCCGCCCGATTCATCGCGCAGCGACATGGGCATGAAGGCAACCAGCGGTCGGTCGGTGGGCGCCCCGCGCTCGCCGAGATAGGTGTGCAGGGCATCGTCGATGACGGTCATGACAACGTCGTTGATGGAGGTGTTGGTTGCCGCGGCCACCGCCTTGACGTCGGCGAGCGGCAGCCCGGTGTCGGCGTAGGAACGCGCAGCCGATTTAGCGGTGTTGTTGAACAACGTTCGTTGCGCGGTGAACGGCACCGACGCCATGCGCGGTTTCAGGTGCAGTGCCTGCACGCCGAATTCGACGATGTCGGCTCCGATGCCGATCATGTCTGCGGGCAGCTTGGTCAGTCCCCGCAGCTGCCCCTGCAGCCGCTGGGTCTGGGAAACCCTAGGACGCCGGCGACGCACCTCGGCACCGCCCTCGGGCGCCATCCACGGGGCCGCCAGTCGCTCATCATCGGGCGAGTCGCTCATGAAGTTGCGCATCACTCGCAGCCCGCCTTCGCCGTCGATGAGGGCGTGGTGCACCTTGATCATGACAGCGAGACAGTCGTTTTCGAGGCCGTCGATGATGTAGCACTCCCACAGCGGCCGGCTGCGATCGAGCAGCCCGCTGTTGAGCGTGGAAACCAGCTCATAGAACTGCGTCATAGTGCCGGGCGCCGGCAGGTCGACCTGGCGGACGTGGTCGGCCATGTCCGGCTCGACGGTCTGCCACGCCGCAATACCGGTGCCGGACCAGGCGAGTTTGCGGGTGAAGGGCTTGACCGCCCGGCTACGCCGATAAGCGTCGAACAGCCGGGCCCCGAAGGTCGACTCCTGCCCCTGCGGTTTCTTGAAGATCGTCATGGCGGCCATGTGAAGCGGCCGATTTGGGTTCTCCAACAACAGAAAGGTCAGGTCGGTCGGGCTAATCATTCCGCTCATTGGGCAATCTCATTCGTTTCAGTAGCGGCAAGCAGGGCGTTGAGCTCGTCGACGAAGTGGCCGAAGAGTTCCCAGCCGTCGCCGAGGACTTCCCGGTCCGCCAGCATGCAGATGTTGGCCCGCCCGCAGTAACTCCACATCGTGACGTTGAGGCCGGTACCATCGGCGAGTTGCCCAGTGGAGAACCAATTGTCGAGCTTCCAGTTGTCCAGGTAGAGCGCGTCTTTGGGCCCGGGGACGTTGGACAGCACCAGGTTGCCGAAAAGGCCGAAGCTGCCTCCCCGGCGGTGGATCGCCTTGCGGATGAGCGTGATGCCCCAGGGTGGGACGACTTGCAACAACGCGCTGATGTCGGCCCCAGCCTCCTTGACCGCCTTGATGTGCTCTTTCATCTCGAGATTGGACTCGCGGCTGGCCGCAAGTCGCTGCAGCGGATCGGCGATATCACTGCGGATCCAGCAGAAGTCCTGGGTGGCGAAGTTTCCCCGGCCCTCCATCCCGGTGGGCCGCTCACCGGCGAACGGGGTGGCGCCGATCAGGGGATGCTCATCGGGGTCGTAGTCCGCGCCGATGAGGAGACGACGAACCGCACCGGCCACGCAGCTGCTGAAGACGTCGTTGATGGTGACATCCAGGGCCTTGCTGACGGTGACGAAACTGTCCAATGGGAGGCTGTCGCAGACGAAGGTCCGCCCGGCGCTGAGATTGACGTTCAGCGGTGTCTGCCTCATCATTCCGGCCGCCGGCGGTGGCGGCGCTCCGGTCGATTTGCGCTTGCGTTCCAACATGACCCGCTGCCACAGCCCGGCGGCCACCTTCGGCAGGTTGGCGATGGCGACTTCGGGAAAATCGCGGACCGCCCAACCGAGGCGGCGCAGCCACGACGGCAGCGGCGGTGGGTCGTAGGGCGGCGGCTCATCGGATTTGACACCCGGCTGCGGCTGGTAGAAGCGCTGCATCAGCCAGGACGCACCGACGCCGTCGACGTAGGCGTGGTGCACCAGCATCACGCAGGCGACCTTGCCGTCGGCGAGTCCTTCGACG
This sequence comes from Mycolicibacter heraklionensis, assembly GCA_001673575.1. Taxonomy (GTDB): domain Bacteria; phylum Actinomycetota; class Actinomycetes; order Mycobacteriales; family Mycobacteriaceae; genus Mycobacterium; species Mycobacterium heraklionense_A. The sequence continues at coordinate 38,475 of LZME01000045.1, forward strand.
ACCCACATCATCCACAGCGGTCTGCTGCGGTCGAGTTGATAGGCGTAGATGTCGGCCATGAACTCGCACAGGCTCTTGTGGTCGGCCGGTGGTGGGCAGGCAACACGGCGAATGTGGTATTTCAGCTGGAAGTCTGGATCCTCAACCCAGTAGGGATGGTTGAGGCCCAGTGGCGAGTCGAGGTACTTCCACCGCAAGATCGGCATCAGGTGCAACCGGCGCGCCGCCTCGGTGCAGAACTTGTCGAAGGACCAGCCTTCGGGGTCGGTGGACGGGTCGATAATCGCCACCTTGAACGTATGCATATACGCCTTGGGTGTCTCCATGCCGAGCATGAATGCGTCGACCCCGTTGAGCCTCTCCATTATCGCCTCCGCGCCGTCTGGTCGCCGTGCTTTCCGGTTCCGGATCGCTTGCGACCCAACCGATACGACCGATGAGCCTCATCGAGGAAGATCCCGATCGCCGTCACGGCCGCCGGGGTGCGGGCACCGTCGGTCACGTCGAACCCGTGGTGAGCACCGGGCAGCTCCAGATACCCGACGGGCGCTTGCGACGTCGCACGCAGCCTGTCCGCGAAGGCGGCCGCCTGAGCGACCGGGATGATGGTGTCGGCGGTGCCATGCACCATCAGGAACGGCGGCGCATGCGGCCCGGTCCGCGCGATCGGCGAGGCCGCCCGGAACAGCTCGCGGTGCCGGTCGTGGCGCTTGCGTACTACGACCCGCTCAATGAAGTCCATGAACCGGCGCCGCTCCGCAGTCGACCGGTCTTCCCAGTCGTAGCGCCCATAGATGCCCACCACCGCATCCACCGACGTATCGGCGTGGGCCGGAAGATCCGCTTCCAAGCTGCGGTCGCCGGCGGTCAGACCGACCAGGGCGGCCAGGTGGCCGCCGGCCGAGGCGCCCGCAATGGCCACGAAATCGCTGTCGCCGCAGAAGGTGTCGGCGTTGGCCCGCGCCCAGGCAACCGCGGTCTTGACATCGCTGAGGTGGCGCGGCCAGCGATTACGCGGCGACACGCGGTAATTGATCGACAGGCACACCCAGCCCCGCTCGGCGAGGTGACTCAGCAGCGCATCGCCCTGCAGCGCACGGCGGCCGTGCACCCAACCGCCGCCCGGCACGAAGATCAGCACCGGCGCCGACGTAGCGAGCGGGCCGGGCCGGCGCCAGAAGTCGAGCACCTGTTCCGGAGAGTCCCCGTAGCGCACCGATTCCCGCCACAGGTACCGACGCCGGTTCCGGCGGTAGCTCAACACCGGTGGCAGCCGGCCGGGCCGCGGCCAGTCGATGTCGAGCCGCGCGGCCGGCACGATGTCGCGCAGGGCATCCGCGCACACCTGCGCCGTGGTCGGGCTGGGCTGCTCGTCACGCGTACTTTGACGTGGCACGAACATTCCTTTGATCGCCGCGGAGGCGATACCGGGAGCGCGTCCCCCGACCCACAGGCCCGCTGCGACCAGGGTGCCGAACGGCGTGAGGCGCTTGCCGAGGACGGGCACGGCGGCCAGTGACTCGCTCAGTGCCATGAGGTAGTCGACCGGCCCGGTCCGCGGCTCGACATCCACGTCTGGTTCCATCTTGCGCCTCCTGTGTTCGCCCGCGTCAGCGCAGGAGGTGTCGGCTCATGACGACGCGCTGGATCTGGTTGGTGCCCTCATAGATCTGGGTGATCTTGGCGTCACGCATCATCCGCTCCACCGGGAAATCCGTGGTGTAACCCGCCCCACCGAACAACTGCACCGCATCAGTAGTGACCTCCATGGCCACATCCGAGGCAAAACACTTACTGGCCGCGGAGATGAAACCCAACCCGGTCTCCCCACGCTCGGCACGCGCCGCCGCCGAATACACCATCAACCGCGCCGCCTCCAGCTTCATCGCCATATCAGCCAACATGAACTGCACACCCTGGAACGTGGCGATGTTCTTCCCAAACTGCTTGCGATCCTTGGTGTACTCAATCGCCGCATCCAACGCACCCTGCGCAATACCAACCGCCTGCGCACCAATGGTCGGACGCGTGTGATCCAGGGTGCGCAGCGCCGTCTTAAACCCCGTGCCCGGTTCACCGATGATCCGATCCCCAGGGATACGGCAATTCTCGAAGTACAGCTCGGTGGTGGGCGAACCCTTGATCCCGAGCTTGTGCTCCTTAGGCCCGATGGTGAAGCCCTCATCATCGATATGGACCATGAACGCCGAAATCCCGTTGGCGTCCAAGTCGGGGTCGGTCACCGCCATCACCGTGTACCAACTCGACTTACCACCATTGGTGATCCAGCACTTGGACCCATTGAGGATCCAGTC
>LZME01000046.1 GCA_001673575.1 Mycolicibacter heraklionensis
GCGCGCTTTCGACACCCACTGAACTGTCCGGGATGTCTTGAGACATCAGTCCGGGATGTCCTGACGGATGACACCCCCTCGGACACAATTGTGATCAGCAGTGTCGCGACGACAGCGGTGATTGGATCGCGCCCCTGACTTGGATTGCGCGCGAAGTGTTTCGCCGTCTGCGCCACTGCATCGCAGACCTGAAGATCAGCCGACGCATGCAGATACGCCAAAGCATCGAGAGCCGTTGCCTCCTTCAGCCAGTCCCCCAGCTCCCGGCATACCTTGAAGAACGTCTCGACCCGTCTTGTCAGCTCGTCATCCCACAGCCGGCGTTGGGCGTATTCGTTGGCAAGCGCCCGGCGCTCATGGAGAACGTCGCGCCATTTGCGCTGCCAGGTGCGCTGCCACGCGCGCACATTGAGGGAAACCGTGAAGCTAAGCGAGGGAGACAGGTCCACCTCTTCAGTCTGCTTCCTTCGTCAGCGCCCTCGGCCACGATCGACAAAGTGTAGCGACTATCTACCACAAAATGTAGTCGTAAATCTCCACAAACTGTAGTCTGCCGAACATGGAGTATCGGCCCCGAGTCGCTGACCAGCTCCTCAGCGACCGTCTGGCTTCCGCCGGCGCCGTGGTTCTGGAAGGCCCGAAGGCGTGCGGGAAAACCTGGACCGCACGCCAATCCTCCGCCAGCGAAGTCCTACTCGACATCGACCCCGGCGCCCGCGACGCGCTCGACGCGGACGCAGCCCTGATCCTCGAGGGCGCGACGCCACGCCTCGTCGACGAATGGCAGATCGGCGGGACCCCGCTGTGGAATCACGTGCGGCGCGCTATCGATGACCGGCGATCAGCCGGACAGTTCATCCTCACCGGCTCATCGACTCCGGCAGACGACGTGACACGGCATAGCGGGGCCGGACGGTTCGCCAGGATCGCGATGCGTCCGATGTCGCTGTACGAGGTCGGCGATTCCACCGGCGAAGTCTCTGTGGCCGGCCTCCTGGCCGGACAGCACACATCCTGTCCAGATCCGGGACTGGGAGTTCGCGACATCATCGATCGCATCGCAGTCGGCGGCTGGCCCTCCAACCTGGGCAGCTCTGTCGCCAGCGCACTGCAGCGCAATATCGACTACCTGGATCATGCACGCGAAGTCGATGTCCCATCGATTTCTGGGCCGCGACGTGACCCGGAACGCCTGCGACGATTACTGGCGTCACTGGCGCGGAACACCGCGACCGAGGTGAAGATCTCTGCGCTGGCGCGGGAAACATTGGGCGACAACGAAACAGCACTCGCGCGAACCACTATCTACGATTACCTGGCCGCGCTCGAACGGCTCATGCTCATCGAAGACGTGCCAGCATGGTCAACGCACCTGCGATCCAGGGCGACGCTGCGACAAGAACCCAAGCGCCACTTCGTCGATCCTTCACTTGCGGTCGCCGCACTCGCCAGCACCCCGAAACGGCTACTGGGCGAGCTCAGTTTCGGCGGATTCCTGTTCGAGTCCCTGGTAGTGCGGGACCTGCGGGTACTGTCGTCGCCCCTTCGCGGAACCGTGGCGCACTATCGGGACAGTAACGGCGTCGAGGTTGATGTCATCCTTCAGATTCCCGATGGGACGTGGGGGGCATTCGAAGTGAAACTCGGCCCTGGCCGAATCGACGACGCGGCCGCGTCCCTGCTGAAGTTCGCTTCCACCATTGATACGGAGAAAGCCGGTGAACCCGCCGTCCTCGGCGTCATCACCACGGCAACCTACGGCTACACCCGCAAAGACGGAATCCAGGTGATACCCATTGCCGCCTTGAGCCCATGAAACACGTGAGATCACCAACCCACTCACCTGTGATGAGTCGGGTCATGGGTTACGGCCCGCTCCGACCATGTGGGCGCCGTTGCTGCGGCATTGGGCCGAGCTGAATCACTGAAGCCCCAACCGTCGTAGGCTCGATGGGGAGATGACTCGTCCAGGCGCGTACCTTCGCCAGCCGGCGCCACGCACCTTTCACGACCGCCGTGACGCCGGCCGGGCCCTGGCCGAGCTCTTGACGGGCTACCTGTCCGATTACCTGCCCGGCGTAGCGGGCGCCCAGGGCGTGGTGGTGCTGGGATTGGCCCGCGGCGGAGTGCCGGTCGCCTGGGAGGTCGCCGCCGCCCTGGGGGCGCCACTGGACGTGTTTCTGGTCCGCAAGCTCGGTGTGCCGCAGCAGCCCGAGTTGGCGATGGGCGCGCTGGCCGGCGGCCAGGTGGTGATGAACGACGAGGTGGTCCGCAGCCTGCGGATCAGCGAGGACGAGGTGCAGTCGGTGATCGCCCGCGAGACCACCGAGTTAGGCCGCCGCGAACGTGCCTACCGTGGCGACCGGCCACCGGCCGATCTGCGCGGCCGGGTGGTGATCCTGGTCGACGACGGCATCGCCACCGGTGCGAGTGTGCTGGCGGCGGTGCGGGCGGTCCAGGCGGCCGAACCGGCGTCGATCATCGTCGCCGTGCCGGTCGCGCCGGCCTCGGCGTCCCGCAAGATCGCCCAGGAAGCCGACGACATCGTGTGCGTCACCACCCCCGACGCCTTCGATGCCGTGGGACAGGTCTATCGCGACTTTGACCAGACCGACGACGACGAAGTCCGCGACCTGCTGGCCGCACCGACTACCGGCCGGCAGCGGGCTAATCGGCCGAGTGGTTAGCGGGCTCCTCGGCGGCCTCTTCGGTCGCCTCCGCGGCCTCAGCGTCGAAGTCCGCCACCTCGGCGGCGTCGGAGCTCTCGACATCGACAGCGTCATCGTCGGCGGAAACCTCGGACTCCTCAACGGCGTCCGCGGCATCCAAGGGGGCCTCGACCGCTGGGGCGTTCGCGCGCCGCTCCCGCAAGGCGTCCACGATCAGCAGCAGCACGCCCAGCACGCTCGCGCCGATGCAGACCCACGCCACCAGCGCATTGCTGGTGACGACGGCGAACACCAATGCGGCCAGGCCGACTACCGCCAATACCAATGCGATGACCAGCATCGAATCACCTCCAGTCCGACGGGCGAACTACTCGACTCCGACGGTCAGTTGGTGCCGCGGTTGAAATGGTTGAACCCGCCGCCGTCGCCGGTGGCGCTGCTGTCGACCGGTGCAGCCGAACCGCGCTGACCCAACTCCTCGAGCTGGGATTCCAGGTAGGTCTTGAGCCGGGTGCGGTACTCGCGCTCGAAGGTGCGCAGCTGTTCGAGGCGACCTTCCAGCACGGTGCGCTGCTGGTTGATGGTGCCCATGATCTCGGAGTGCTTGCGCTCGGCGTCGGCCTGCAGCGCGTCGGCCTTCTCCTGAGCCTGGCGCAGCTGGGTCTCCGAACGGGTCTGCGCATCGGACAGCATGGCGTCGGCACGCTGGCGAGCTTCGGCGACCGTCGTCTCCGCGGTCTGGCGCGCCTCGGTGAGGATCTGGTCGGCGTTGGCGCGGGCGTCGGCCATCATCTTCTCCGACTCGGCCCGGGCGGTGCCGGTCAACCGGTCGGCGGTGTCCTGGGCCAGGCTCAGCACGCGCGCCGCCTTGAGGTGCTGCTCCTCGGAAGGCACTTCGGCTGCCGGCGCGGCGACCACGGGCTGCGGCGGCGCCACCGGCTCCGGAGCGGGCTCGTAGGCCGGGATCGACGGAATCGACTGGGCGCCGCCACCGGCACGGGCCGCGGCCAGGTCCTGGTCGAGCTCGCTCACCCGCTGACGCAGGTCGGCGTTCTCCTCGATGAGGCGCGTCAGCTCGGTCTCCACCAAGTCAAGGAAGGCGTCGACCTCGTCCTCGTTGTAGCCGCGCTTCCCAATCGGCGGTTTGCTGAACGCGACGTTATGTACGTCGGCCGGTGTTAGTGGCATCGTCTGCCCCCTCGAGTCAGGTAGTAGTTAGCGCCGATCGGGCACGATAGTCGACCGGGAAAACGCTCGCCGTGTGTAACTGCCGTCCATCCTGTCACATCCGCCGCTGCGCTCGGCAATGTGAACGATATTAAGAGTGAATTTCAAATTGCTGCCACAGAAATCACGCTTTGGCAAACGGAAGCCCTGAGGGCGATCGGCGATCCCGGCCGGTGAGCGGTGCCGGCAGACCACCGCGGCGAGACCAAAACCGCCGGGAACTGGGCCTCGTGCCGGCGCCGACAGTCCGGCGCGGTTCGCCCCTTCCAGCCGCGGGCAGCAAAGTGCTTAGGCGTCCCACCAGCGAAATGTGATCTATTTCGCTTCGCGTCCGAACGTGTCGTCCGCCGCTCCCACGGGCCGCGCCCAGCCGGCAGAGGCTACCGGCACGGCCACCCGCACCGTATTATTCACAATCGCGGCCCGTAAATATTCGTGACGGGGTCGAACCGCGCGGGACCGACCGGAGGGACACTCGGCAATGACAACCAACGACGTGGTCATGGCGACCAGCGCAGCGGACTCGGCAGCCGTCGATGACATCCGATCTCGCTACGCCGAACTCCTCGGTCGCCAGGCCGCCCTGGGTGCAGCGTTGTTCGCCGCGGTCGCCGGGCCGGCCTTCGACGAGGCTCACCGGGCCGTGCAGACGTCCATCGACCAAGCGGTACGACCCCAGTTACGGGCCGCGGTGGAGCTGCTATTCCCGGCCGTGGCCGGTGTCGAGCGCTCGCGGCTGCTGGTCGAAGGCCTGCTCGGTGACATCCAGCTGATCGAGCAGGTGGCGGCGCGCATCGCCCGCGGCACCGACCGGGTTCAGGTGATCGCCCACACCGAGGTTCTGCGTGTACTGCTGGAGGCAGTGCTGGGCAAGGTCGCCGAGCTGCTGCTGCCCGCACTCGCCCAGGCCAGCGGCGTCTCGCTGGCCGAACTGGCCGCGCAACTGCCGGGCCTGGATGACGTCGCCTCCGGGTCGGCTCCCACCGACCAGCCCGGCTCCGCGACCCACGGGCACGACGGCCACGCCGGCTGCGGTTGCGGCGAGGAGGACGACGAGATGCCCGAGCTCGACGTGCGCGAGGTTCCGCACGCCATCAGGCATGCGACGGTGTTCGGCGCGTTCGACGCGGTTCCGGTGGGCGGATCGCTGCTGCTGGTGGCCCCGCACGACCCGATTCCGCTGCTGCGTCAGCTCGCTGAGCGCAGCGGTGGCCGGCTGGCGGTCGGCTACGAGGAGCGTGGCCCGGAGGCCTGGCGGTTGCGGCTGACCCGGGTCTGAGCCCCGGTCCGGCCCCTAAGCGGCGTGCTGCAGGGCCAGTTCCATCCCGACGAACGCGATCAGCAGCAGCACCATGATCGACAGATCGATGCGCACCGCGCCGATGGTCAACTGCGGGATGAGCCGTCGCAGCAGCTTCACCGGCGGATCGGTGATGCTCATGATCAGTTCCAGGATCACCACGGTGGCACCCGTCGGGTGCCAGTCACGGCTGAACGAGCGGATGAACTCGATGACGATCCGAGCGATCAGCAACAGCCAGAAGACAAATAGCGCGATACCAAGAATCGTGAAGAACAGCGCCAACGGAATGCGACCTTACTGACGAGGGTGTGCCCGCATCAGCAGTGCTGACCGGCCCGACTGCCGTTCCAGCCTACCGATAGGCGTAGAAGCCGGTCTCGGCGATGCGGCGACGCTCCTCCGGGGAGACGTCGACGTCGGCCGGCGACAGCAGAAAGACCTTGGTCGCGACCTTGTCGAAGGAGCCGCGCAGGGCGAAGGCAAGACCTGCCGCGAAGTCGACCAGTCGCTTGGCGTCGGCGTTGTCCATCGACACCAGGTCCATGATGACCGGGGTGCCGTCGCGGAACCGCTCGCCGATGGTGCGGGCCTCGCTGTAGTCCTTGGGTCGCAACGTGGTGATCTTCGACAGCGGGCTGCTCTCGTCGAACATCTGCGCCATCCGGCGAGGCTCCATCGCCAGGGCGCCGCGGGTCGAGCCGCGCAGCGAGGAGAACCGGCGCTCGAAGTCGCGGGGACGGTCGAACTCACGCGCGCGGTAGCGCGGGTCGCGGGCATCGTCGTCGTAGCCGCCCCGATAACCGCCGGGTACGTCGTCGTAGTCGCGGTCCTCGAAGCGGTCGTCGTAGCGGCTCTCCGCGCGGCCGCCTACGCGGTCGAAAACGTCCTCGCCGAATCGCTCCGCCCGAGGCGCGTAGTCACGCGACCCGGCGCGGTCATCGCCGTCGTCGTAGTAGTCGTCGTCGTAGTCCTCCATAGGAGCCATCCCGAAGTAGGCCTTGACCTTGTGGAGTGTGCTCATCCTTGGACCCTTCTAGGCTGATGACTGTGATGAAGGTGTGACTGAAGTGACTAATAACGGTGACGGTAACGGCAGCGAGCGCATTGGCGCGGCACCGACACGCGGACAGCTCCCACCGGTTTCACCCACCCCCTCCAGCGACCTCTACCGAGCACTCATTCCAGCCACACCAAAGACGCCAGCCGACCGGTGAGTCCGTCGCGACGATGACTGAACAGTTTCGGGTCCGCGGCCGTACAACGCGGGTCGGCGTCGATGGCCTGCACGCCCAATCCCCTTAGTTGACGCGCGATTCCGGCCCGCAGGTCCAGGCCGACAGTGCCCGCCGATGTCACCGTGCGACTGCCCGGCAGCGCCGCCTCGACCTCGTCGGCCATCTCTGCGGGCACCTCGTAGTGCAGCCCACTGACCGCCGGGCCCAGCAAAACCGAAACGTCGCCGGCTCGGGCCCCGGCCGCCAGCATGGACTCCAGCGCGCGGGCGACCACACCGTGCTGCGCGCCGACCCGGCCGGCATGGACCGCGGCGACCACTCCGGCCCGGGCGTCGGCCATCAGCACCGGGACGCAGTCGGCGGTCACCACCACCATCGCCAGCCGGGGCACGGCGGTCACCAGAGCGTCGGTGGCGTCGATCGGGCTGTCGCAAGGACCGTCGACGACCACCACATGATCGCCGTGGACCTGATTCATCCACACCAGCCGATCGGGACCGAGGCCGGTGGCCTTGGCCAGCCGCGCGCGATTGGCCGCCACCGCGGCCGGGTCATCGCCGACGTGGTCACCGAGGTTGAGGCTGTCGAACGGAGCCTTCGACACACCACCGGAGCGGGTGGTCGTCACCCGCCGGATGCGAAAAGTCATGCGGGAGAAAAGCTAGTGCCGCATGAACGGCGGCACGTCGACGTCGTCGTCGTCGCAGCCGTCGTCACCATTGCGCCCGCCGACGCTGACCGTCGCACCATTGGTGGGAGCCGGCACGCTGACCGCATCCACCGGGTCGAACAGCGACGAGGTGACCTTGCCGGCCTGTCCGGGCGCCATCGCGTGCCGGGCCGCACCGGCCGTACCGGTCACCGGCTTGCGGCCGGAGCCCGCCGAGTCGAAGCCGGCCGCGATCACCGTGACCCGCACCTCGTCGCCGAGGGAGTCATCGATCACGGTGCCGAAGATGATGTTGGCCTCGGGGTGCGCGGCGTCCTGCACCAGCGATGCCGCCTCGTTGATCTCGAACAACCCCAGGTCGCTGCCACCGGCGACCGACATCAGCACGCCCTGGGCGCCTTCCATCGAGGCTTCCAGCAGCGGCGAGTTGATCGCGATCTCGGCGGCCTTGAGCGCCCGTCCGTCGCCGCGGGCCGAGCCGATGCCCATCAGCGCGGTGCCGGCGCCGCTCATGATGCCCTTGACGTCGGCGAAGTCCACGTTGATCAGGCCGGGGGTGGTGATCAGGTCGGTGATGCCCTGGACACCGTTGAGCAACACCTCGTCGGCGCTGCGGAACGCGTCCATCAGCGAGACCTGGGCGTCGCCCATCTGCAGCAGCCGGTCATTGGGGATCACGATCAGGGTGTCGCAGCTCTCCCGCAGCGCGGTGATGCCGTTCTCGGCCTGGTTGCTGCGCCGCTTGCCCTCGAAGGAGAACGGCCGGGTGACCACGCCGACGGTCAGTGCGCCGAGCTTGCGCGCGATGGTCGCGACCACCGGGGCACCACCGGTGCCGGTGCCGCCGCCCTCGCCGGCGGTGACGAACACCATGTCGGCGCCGCGCAGCAGCTCCTCGATCTCGTCCTTGGCGTCTTCGGCGGCCCGACGACCCACTTCGGGGTCGGCGCCGGCGCCGAGGCCGCGTGTGGAGTCACGGCCGACGTCGAGTTTGACGTCGGCGTCGCTCATCAGCAATGCCTGCGCGTCGGTGTTGATCGCGATGAACTCAACGCCCTTGAGGCCCTGCTCGATCATCCGGTTGACGGCGTTGACGCCGCCACCACCGATACCCACGACTTTGATGACGGCCAGATAGTTGTGCGGTGGGGTCATCGTTCGTCTTCCTCCCTGGTGGGATTGGAGTCCTCTCTCGGGCCGGGCTTGACGCGGAACTCCCCGATTCTGTCTTCAACAAAACCCTCAACCTCAACCAAAGGCTTAGAGTTATGTCAAGTTGTTCCGCGCAACCGCCACAGTAGGGCCGCCTGCGCCGTCATCGGCGCCGACGCGCCGAGACACGCCCGGCGAATTTTCCTGTAGGGCGGGTCTTCCCGTTGACCCTCGTCCGCCGAGCGTGAAGGTGGCCTCACGTTGAACCCTCGAGCGTGAAGCTATCTTCACGCTCGGCGGGGGTGGTGGACGGCGCTACCGGACGGTCGGCAGGTCCGGACTCGACACGTCATAGGTGTGGCCGGGCTGGGTCAGCAACGCCGCCAGCTTCTGGGCCTTCTCCGCGGTGCGGTCGGTGTTGCCCCAGACCACCACCCGGCCATCGGCCAGCGTCAGGGTGATCGACGCCACCGACGGGGCGGCCACCCGGCTGATCTGCCCGGCCACCTCGGGCGCCAGCGAGGTCATCACCTGCAGGGCGGCCAGGGTGGACGGGTCCGCCGGGCCGGGATTGTCCACGTCGAAGAACGGCAGCATCCTCGGCGGCGCACCGGTCGCGAAGTCGACGCCGTCCCGGTCGAACAGGTGCGGGCCGTCGGGAAAGTCCTTGTAGACCACCGGTACTCGCTCAACCACCGCGATCCCCAGCACCGAGGGATACTGCCGCTGCACCCGGGTGCTGGCCACCCGTCGGATCGTCGCGACCCGATCGGCCACACTGCCGGTGTCGATCTGCAGCAATGGCGTTCCCAGCTGCACCCGCGCCACGTCCAGCACTTCCTCACGGGTCACCGTCGCGATACCGCTGACCTCGATCTCGCGCACCGACATCAACGGGGTGAAGTACAAGATCAACCCGAGCCCGACCACGAGCACCGCCGCCAGGAAGACCGCCAACACCATCTTCAAGCCCCGAATGGTGCCGCGGGGAACGCCTTTCGCCGGTTCGGCAGAACCCGTGCGCAGTCGCCGCTTCGCCTCACGGCGGGCCTGTTCGATCGCCTCGGCACGCGCCTGCGCGGCGCGCCGCTCCGCGCGTTCTCGGCGGGCCCGGCGCCGCGGTCCCTCCACTTCGGCGGGCTCGTCGGCGGCTTCGGCCTCTGGGTCCTCCGAGGCGACTGCGCCGGCTTCGCCCGGCGGGACAACATCCGGGTCCGGCTCGGTGGCTTCGGCGGCTTCGCTTTCGGGGACGTCCGCGGCGTCGTCCGGATCCTCCGGTGGAACGGCCGGGGTTTCGGGCGGCACGGTCACAGCACGCCCGGGCTGCCGGGAGGGGTGCGATCGGTGCGTGCCCGCAGCGCGGCGACGATCTCCGGGCCCAGCATGGTGACGTCGCCGGCGCCCATGGTGATGATCACGTCACCCGGACCGGCGGCGGCCGCCACCGCCTCGGGCACCGCCGAGAAGTCCGGGAGGTAATGCACCGGCACACTGACATGTTCGGCGACACTGGCGCCGCTCACCCCAGGCAACGGCTGCTCTCGCGCACCGTAGACGTCGAGGACGAAAACCTCGTCGGCGCCGTTCAGCGACCGGCCGAACTCGGTGGCGAATTCCTTTGTCCGCGAATACAGATGCGGCTGGAACACCACCAGGCTGCGCCCGGTTCCACGCTCGTCCAGCAAGGCCCGAACCGCGGTCAAGGTCGCGGCGATCTCGGTGGGATGGTGTGCGTAGTCGTCGAAGACCCGCACCGATCCCGTGACGCCCGCCGAGCCGACCAGCTCGAATCGGCGGCGCACCCCATCGAACCCGGCCAGGCCGTCAAGCACCGCATCCAGCGGCGCGCCGACCTCGACCGCCGCCAGCAGCGCGCCGAGCGCATTAAGTGCCATGTGCCGTCCGGGCACTGACAGTCGCATCGCCTTGCGCTCGCCCGTTCCGGCCAGCATGATCTCGGCGACCGCACCGGTGCCCTGTTGCTCCCAGGCGACCAGCTCGCCGTCGAGCGCCGTCGTCCCGGGGCGTTCGGTGCCGTAACGCAGCACCCGGATGCCCTGCGCCGCAGTGCGCTCGGCCAGCTCGGCGCCGCCGGGGTCATCGACGCACACCACCACTGCCCCACCCGGCGCGATGCGCTCGACGAACGCGTCGAACACCTGCGTGTAGGCCTCGGCACTGCCGAAGAAGTCGAGGTGGTCCGCCTCGATGTTGGTCACCACCGCGACGTTGGGGGTGTACTCCAACAGCGATCCGTCGCTCTCGTCGGCCTCGGCGACGAACAGCGGCCCGCTGCCGTGATGGGCGTTGGTGCCGGCTTCTGCACCGGCAGAACCCAATTCGCCACCGACCGCGAACGACGGATCGAGCCCACAGTGCTGCAACGCGACCACCAGCATCGATGTGGTGGTGGTCTTGCCGTGGGTGCCGGTGACCATCAGCGTGGTGCGCCCGGCCATCAGCTTCGCCAGCACCGCCGGTCGCAACACCACCGGGATGCCGCGCCGACGGGCCTCGACGAGCTCGGGGTTGGTCTTGGGAATCGCCGCGTGGGTGGTGACCACCGTGGTGACCCCACCGGGCAGCAGATCCAGTGCCGACGCGTCGTGTCCGATGCGCACCTGCGCGCCCCGGGCGCGCAGCGCGTGAATCCCGCGGGACTCCTTGGCATCCGAGCCCGAGACGAGCCCCCCGCGGTCCAGCAGGATGCGGGCGATTCCGGACATGCCCGCTCCCCCGATGCCGACCATGTGTACCCGGCTCAGCTCCGGCGGCAGCTGGTCGGCGCTCACTGGCCGCCCCTCGCTGCGCTCGCGACTTCCAGTGCGACCCTGCTCATGCCGCTCACTGGCCGCCCCTCGCTGCGCTCGCGACTTCCAGTGCGACGGAAGCCACCCGGCGCGCCGCCTCCGGGTGTCCGGCCAGCACCGCGGCGCTGGTCATCGCGGCCAGCCGCGCGGTGTCGGTGAGCAGCCCGGCGACGGTATCGGCCACGAAATCCGGGGTCAGCGAGGCGTCGTCGACCAGGATTCCACCACCGGCGTTGACCACCGGAAGCGCGTTGAGGCGCTGTTCACCGTTGCCGATCGGCAGCGGCACGTACACCGCGGGCAGCCCGACCGCCGACACTTCGGCAACCGTCATCGCCCCGGAACGGCAGATCGCCAGGTCCGCGGCCGCATACGCCAGGTCCATCCGGTCCAGATAGGGCACCGCGACGTACGGCGGATCACCCGCACCGGCCGCCGGCAGGTCCAGGGTGTTCTTGGGTCCGTGCGCGTGCAACACCGAAACGCCCGCGGCGGCAAGATGTTTGGCCGCACCGGCCACCGCCTGGTTGATCGAGCGGGCGCCCTGCGATCCGCCGAAGACCAGCAGCACCCGAGCGTCGTCGGCAAAGCCGAACTCGGCGCGGGCCGCCGCACGCAGCGCGGCCCGGTCCAAGCTGGTGATCGCCGCCCGCACCGGCACCCCGACCACCTCGGAGTGAGCCAGGCCGCAGTCGGGAACTGCCGACAGCACCCGCTGTGCGCCCCGGGCACCGACCCGGTTGGCCAAGCCGGCGCGGGCATTGGCCTCGTGGATCACCACCGGCACCCGCTTGGCGCCGAGACCGCGCGCGGCCAGATAGGCCGGCAGCGCCACGTAGCCGCCGAAACCGATCACCACATCGGCCTGCACGTCGCGCAGCACCGCCCGGGTCTCGCGAACAGCACGCAGCACCCGCAACGGCAGCCGGGCCAGGTCGGCATTGATCTTCCGGGGCAACGGCACCGGGGTGATCAGCTCCAGGTCGTAACCGCGGGCCGGCACCAACCGGGTCTCCAGCCCTCGGGCGGTGCCCAACGCGGTGATCCGGACGTCGGCGTCCAGGGCACGGAGCGCGTCGGCAACCGCCATCGCAGGTTCGACATGGCCGGCAGTGCCCCCGCCGGCGAGGACTACCGATAACGACGCACCGCGGTCCCTTGAGATGACCGAGTCGTTCACCGCCTATCGCTGACCTTCCAATGCGCGTACGCGTCCGCCAGTCGGACGCGCCCCGGCGTGACGCCGGCCGCCTCCATTTTGCCCTGCGCGCCCGGCGCCTCGACCGGCTGCCCGGGCCGGCGCCTGCGCTGCGGCGCGCTGCCGTCCCGCGCGGGCCGGGGCCTGTCGGGTGCTCTGGGCTGTTCGTGGTCGCGCGGCCGGCTGCGGACGCGACCGCAGCCGGTCGCGCAGGGCCTCAAGACGCGTCGGCGAGTACGGCTCGGGCAGCGGCAGCCGCAGGATCCGGTTCATCCGGTCGTCCTGGCCGGCGCGCAGCGCCGCCACCGCCTCCGGTTCGTGCCGGGCCGCGTTGGCCATGATGCCGACCATGAACAGCGTTGTCGCCGTGGAAGTTCCGCCCGCTGAAATGAGCGGCAGCTGGATTCCGGTGACGGGCAGCAGCCCGATCACGTAGCCGACGTTGATGAACGACTGACCGATCACCCACATCGTGGTGGCGGCGGTCAGCAGCCGCAGGAACGGGTCCGCGGAGCGCTTGGCGATCCGCATGCCGGTGTAGGCGAACAGCCCGAACAACGCCAGCAGCCCGAAGCCGCCGATGAAGCCGAGCTCCTCGCCGATGATGGCGAAGATGAAGTCGTTGTGCGCGTTGGGCAGGTAGTTCCATTTCGCGGTGCCCTGCCCCAGACCATCGCCGAAGATGCCGCCGTTGGCCAGTGCGAACTTCGCCTGTCGCGCCTGGTAGCCGGCGCCCTGTACGTCGGCGTCGGGGTCCAGCCAGGACCGCACCCGGTCGGAGCGGTAGCCCTCGGTCACCGCCATGATCGCGGCGGCGGCGACGATGGCCGCCAGCGAGGTGAGGAACACCCGCAACGGCAGACCGGCGTACCACAACAGCGACAGCAGGATGATGCCCAGCGAGACCGTCTGCCCGAGGTCGGGCTGGGCGACGATCAGCACCAGCGCGACCACGGCGGCCGGCACCAGCGGGACGAGCATCTCGCCGAGCGTCGCCCGTTCCATGCGCCGGCTCGCCAGCAAGTGTGCGCCCCAGATGACGAAGGCGATCTTGGCCAGCTCGGAGGGCTGCATGGAGAAACCGGCGATGACGAACCAGCCGCGGGAGCCGTTGGAGAGCGTGCCGATGCCCGGGATCAGCACCAGCACCAGCAGCACGATGGTGAAAGCGAAACCGGCAAAAGCCATGCGCCGCATGAACCGGACCGGCATGCGCAACGCCACATAACAGCCGACCAGCCCGATCACGGTCCACAGCACCTGCTTGCCGAAGATCCGCCACGCGGACCCATCGGTGCCGTAGGACTCCACCCCGGAGGCCGACAGCACCATGATCAGGCCGAGCGTGGTCAACAGCGCGGCCACCGCCACGATCAGATGGAACGACGTCATCGGCCGGCCCAGCCAGGCGCCGAACCGGGTGCGCGGCTCGGCCTTGGCGGCCTTGTCCGCGGCTTCTTCGGAGGAGGCGGCAGCGGCTTCTGGGGCCCCGGCATCCCGCCGCAGCCGGGCCAGGATGCCGATCACACCGATCCTGCCGCGGAACGTGCGGCGGCGGCGAACGCGTCGCCCCGGGCACCGTAGCCGGCGAACTGGTCGAAGGATGCCCCCGCCGGAGCCAGCAGCACCGTGTCACCGGGCCGGGCCAGGTCGCGGGCGGCGGCCACCACCGCTGTCATCACCCGTGACCCCAGCGTCTCATCGGCCCCATCAGCTACTCGCTTCACATGAGTAACTGGAGACACAGCAGTATCACCCATATCAATATCCTCGCCCGTCACAACGTGGACGACGGGGACATCCGGTGCGTGTCGTGATAACGCCTTGGCAACCTCGCCGCGATCTCGGCCGATCAGCACGGCCCCGGCCAGGTGAGCAGCGATTCTGGCGACGGTCGGTTCGATCGAGGCGCCCTTGAGCAGTCCACCGGCCACCCAGATCACCCGCGGGTGGGCCAGCACCGACGCCTCGGCCGCGTGCGGGTTAGTGGCCTTGGAGTCGTCGACGTAGCTGATCCCGCCGTCGACCACAACCAGTTCGGCGCGATGCCGCCCGACCTGGAACGACGCCAGCGCCTCGGCGATCGCCTGCGGGGGCACGTCGACACTGCGGGCCAGCGCGGCGGCCGCCAGCGCGTCCAGAATCCCGACCGGGCCCGGCACCGGTATCGAGGCCGCCGGAGCCAGCGCGACCTCGTCGACCCCCGCTGCCACAAAGGCCCGGTCCACCAGCATGCCGTCGATCACGCCGAGCTCACCGGGCGCCGGTTCGCCGAGCCGGAAACCCACCTTGACCGGGGCGGGCGCGGTGTCGCGCAGGGCCGCGGCAGGGGCGTCGTCCATCCCGACCACCGCCACCCGGCCGGCCAGCGCGCGGGCCTTATCGGCGGTGTAGGCGGCCATGCTGCCATGCCAGTCCAGGTGGTCCTCGGCGATGTTGAGCACGGCACCGGCCTCGGGGCGCAGCGACGGGGCCCAGTGCAGCTGGAAGCTGGACAGCTCGACGGCCAGCAGTTCGGATTCATGCGGCGGTCCCAGCACGTCCAGCACGGGGCTGCCGATGTTGCCGCACAACTGGGCACGCCGGCCCGCGGCGGACAGCATGGCGTGCAGCATCGAGGTGGTCGTGGTCTTGCCGTTGGTGCCGGTCACCACCAGCCAGCGCCGCGGCGGCCCGTAGTGGCCCGCGGCGTCGAGCCGCCAGGCCAGCTCCACGTCACCCCAGATCGGCACCCCGGCCGCCGCGGCCGCGGCCAATACCGGTGTGTCGGGGCCGAATCCGGGACTGGTGACCACCAGCGCGTAGCCGCTGATCTGCGCCGCGGCTTCTGTCGGACTGCAGGTCGTGACCTCGGAATAGCCCGCCAGCGCGGCCACGTTGTCGTCGCACAGCGTCACGTCCAGCCCGAACGGCGTCAACGCCTTCACGATGGCACGGCCGGTGATGCCGGCCCCCGCGACGAGCACCCGCGCGCCGGCGGACAGCACGCCCAGTCCCGGTTCGGGCGTCATCTCAGCCGCCTACGGCGGTGAACCACTCGCCGTAGAACATGGAGACGCCCAGTCCGCAGGCGATGGCGGTGAGCAGCCAGAAGCGGATGATCACGGTGGTCTCGGCCCAGCCGGCCAATTCGAAGTGGTGATGGAACGGGGCCATTCGGAACACTCGGCGGCCGGTGCTGCGGAAAGCCAGGATCTGGACGACCACCGAGGTGATCTCGGCGACGAAGAGCCCGCCGAGCACCACCGCGAGGATCTCGGTGCGGGTGGTGATGGACATGCCGGCGATCACGCCGCCCAGCGCCAGCGAGCCGGTGTCGCCCATGAAGATCTTCGCCGGCGCGGCGTTCCACCACAGGAATCCGATGCAGGCGCCCGCGGTCGCGGCGGCGATCAGCGCCAGGTCCAGCGGGTCGCGCACGTTGTAGCAGCCCAGTCCGGGCGCGATCGCGCAGGCGTTGCGGTGTTGCATCACGGTGATCAGCACGTAGGCGGCGCTGACCATCGCCATGGATCCGGCGGCCAGGCCGTCGAGGCCGTCGGTGAAGTTGACCGCGTTCGACCAGGCGCTGACGATCAGGATCACGAACAGCACGAATACCGCGGCGGGCAGCGTGACGGTGGCGATGTCGCGCACATAGGACAGTTGCAGGCTGCCCGGGGTCAGACCGGAGCTGTTGCGGAAGCACAGCACCAGCAGACCGAACAGGGTGGCCGCGGTGACCTGCCCGACGGTCTTGGCGGTCTTGTTCAGACCGAGGTTGCGCGACCGCCGGATCTTGATCAGGTCATCGAGGAAGCCGACGCCGCCCAGCGCGGTGGCCAGCCCCAGGACCAGCAGGCCGGACGCCGTCGGCCCGGTGCCGTAGAAGACCAGGCCGGCCAGTTCGGCGGCCAGGTAGCCCGCCCAGATCCCGGCCACGATGGCCACGCCGCCCATCGACGGGGTGCCGCGTTTGCTCTGGTGGCTGGCCGGTCCGTCCTCGCGGATCTCCTGCCCGAATCCCTGCTTGGTGAACACCCGGATCAGCACGGGGGTCAAAAGGATCGCGACCAGCAGCGCGACACCGGCGGCGATGAGGATCATTATCATCGGCGATCTCCTGGGTCTTCGCTGGTCAGCGCGTCAGCCAACGCGGTCAGACCCGCGGAGTTCGACGCCTTGACCAGTACCACGTCCCCCGCCTGCAGTTCGGCGCGCAACAGGGCCAGGGCGGCATCGACGTCGGGCACCGCGGTGGCTTCGGCGCCCCAGGATCCCTCCATCACTGCGCCGTGCAGCATCGCGCCCATCGATCTCCCTACTCCGACGACAATGAGACGAGACACATCTAAGCGCACCGCGAGCCGGCCGATGCGGTCATGCTCAGATATCGCGTCCTCGCCGAGCTCGGCCATCTCCCCCAGCACCGCCCAGCTGTGGCGCTTCTCCCCCGGATTCTCCCCGCGGGCGATCCAGGCCAGCGCCTGCAGCGCCGCCCGCATGGAGTCGGGGTTGGCGTTGTAGGAGTCGTCGATCACGGTCACGCCGTCGGCGCGGGTGCTGACGTGCATCCGGTGCCCCGAGGCCGGTCCGGCACCGGCCAGCGCGTCGGCCACCTGTTGCGGGGTGGCACCGCATTCCAAGGCCACGGCGGCGGCGCACAGCGCGTTGCCCACCTGGTGATCGCCCGAGACTCCCAGCGACACAGGCACTTCGCCGGCCCCACCTTCGGAGTGCAGGGTGAACCGCGGGCGGGCCAGTTCGTCGAGCACCACCGGCCCGGCCCACACGTCGGCGGGAGCGGAGCGGCTGACCCGCACCACTCGTGCGACGGTCTTGTCGGCCATCGCGGACACCGCCGAGTCATCGACGTTGAGGATCACCACGCCGGATTCCGGAACGGCTTGTGCCAGCTCGGCTTTGGTCTCGGCGATCGCCTCGCGGGAGCCGAACTCGCCCAGGTGGGCGGTCCCGACGTTGAGTACCACCGCGATCTGCGGCGGGGCTATCGCCGCCAGCGCGGCGATGTTGCCGCGATGCCGGGCGGACAGCTCCAGGACCAGATAGTCGCTGTTCTCGTCGGCCCGCAGCACCGTCCACGGGTGGCCCAGCTCGTTGTTGAACGATCCGGGCGGGGCGATCACCTTCCCCAGTGGCGCCAGCACCGCGGCGATCAGGTCTTTGGTGGAGGTTTTGCCCGACGACCCGGTCACGCCGATGATCGTCAGTCCCTTGGCTACCAGGGCGGCGGCCACCGCGGCGGCCAGTTTGGCCAGTGCGGCCAGCACCGCCGCACCGGATCCGGCCTCGTCATCATGCTCGAGCGCACCGGATCGACTGTCGGATGCGACGGGCTCCACAACGATGGCCGGGACCCCGACCGGGCGGGCTGCCAGCACCGCCACCGCGCCGGCATCGACCGCCGACACCGCATGGTCGTGGCCGTCGGCCCGGGCGCCGGGCAGCGCCAGAAACAGTGCGCCCGGGGCGATCCGGCGGGAGTCGAATTCCACGGTGCCGGTGACGACGGTGCGCTCGGCCTGCTCCGGGGTGATGTCGGCCAGCCGGCCGCCGACGATCTCGGCGATCTGCGCGACGGTCAGCGCGATCATCGGTGCCCCTCGCGCGCTTCCAGCGCCTGGGCCAGCACCACTCGATCATCGAAAGGCTGGGTGTGCCCGGCGGCGGTCTGCCCGGTCTCGTGTCCCTTGCCCGCGATCAGCACCACATCCCCGGGCTGGGCCCAGGCCACCGCGTGCTCGATCGCGGCTCGCCGGTCACCGATCTCGACCACCTGGGCACTTCCCGCCGCGGCACCGGCCAACACGGCGCGTCGGATGTCGGCGGGGTCTTCCCCCCGCGGGTTGTCGTCGGTGACCACGACCAGGTCGGCGGCCTGGCCGGCGATCCGGCCCATCGGTTCGCGCTTGCCGTGGTCGCGGTCGCCGCCGGCGCCGAACACCACGGCCAAGCGTCCGGTGGTGTCGCGCAGCTCTTGGCGCAGGGTCGCCAGCACCGCTTCCAGCGCCCCGGGCTTGTGCGCGTAGTCGACCAGCGCCAGGAAGCCCTGGCCACGATCGATCGCCTCCATCCGTCCCGGCACCCGCGCCTCACGCAGGCCGGGGGCCGCCTGCTCCGGCGACACTCCGACTGCGTCAAGAATGGCTAGCGCCACAAGACAATTGGCCACATTGTAGTCGCCGGGCAAGCCGATACCGATGGGGTGGTGCACACCGGCGGGGTCGACGGCGATGAACTCTCTCCCCTGGGATCCCCCCGCGCTCACCCGTTCCACATGCCAGTCCGCGGGGCGGCCCGCCGCGCTGACGGTGACCGGCGCGCTCGCCCGCGCCGCCATTGCCGCGCCGGCATCGTCGTCAACACAGACCACCGAGCGGGCGGCGTGCAGCGGCGACGCCGGATCGAACAGGCGGGCCTTGGCCTCGAAGTAGTCGGCCATCGTCGGGTGGAAGTCGAGATGATCGCGGGACAGGTTGGTGAAGGCGCCCACCGCGAACCGGGTGCCGTCGACCCGGCCCAACGTCAGGGCATGGCTGGACACCTCCATGACCGCGGTGTCCACCCCGCGCTGCGCCATCGCGGCCAGCAGCGCCTGCAGCGCCGGCGCCTCGGGGGTGGTCAAGGCGCTGGGCAGGTCGACGCCGTCGATGCGCACACCGACCGTGCCGATCAGTCCGGCGGTGCGGCCCGCAGCCCGCAGACCGGCCTCGACCAGATAGGTGGTGGTGGTCTTGCCCGACGTCCCGGTGATGCCGATGACGGTGACCCGATCGCACGGATGCCCGTAGACCTGCGCCGCGAGTTCACCCAACGCGGCGCGGGGCTCGGGATGAACCAGCACAGGGATGCCGGGTAGCGCTGCGCCGTGGGCGATCTCGGTGGCCCCAGCTCCGTCGGAGAGCACCGCGACCGCACCCCGGGCGACCGCGTCGGCCGCGAAGCGTGCACCGTGGGTGGTCGCCCCGGGCAGCGCCGCGAACAGGTCACCGGGTCGGACATCCTGGGCGCGCAGGGTCAACCCGGTGATCGGCAGATCCGGAACCGCTTCGCCGGCTACCGCGACCGCCCCGATCTGGGCGGCGAGCACCCGCAGCGACGTGCCTGCACCGACGTCGGGGCGCAGAGCAGCAGGCACCACCATCACCTCCATCCGCTGCGGCCGGGTCGTCCGGATCGGCCCTGAGACTACCTAGGCTGTCCGTGTCCACAGCGCAGGCGATCCGGCTTGGCCGACGGCGGGTCGTGGGACTACATCGCCTGGAGGACCAGCGGCGGTCCCGGGTCCGGCGACAGCGGCACATTGTGCCGCTGCAACAACCACCCGGCGATGTTGTGGAACAGCGGTGCCGCCGAGGTGCCCGGCGACCCGTCCGCGGCGCGGTGGGGGTTGTTCATCATCAGGCCGATGACATAGCGCGGGTTGTCCGCCGGCGCTATCCCGGCGAAGGTGATCCAGTAGACGTCGTCGTAGTAGCAACCGCACGCCGGGTTGATCTGCTGTGCGGTACCGGTCTTGCCGGCGATCTGGTAACCGTCGACGGCGGCCTGCCATCCGGTGCCCTGCTGAACACCGGTCGGATCACGTTGCACCACCGAGCGCAGCATGTTGCGCACGGTCGCCGCGGTCTGCTCCGAGACCACCCGGATTCCTTCCGGCCGAGGCTCCTCAGCACGGCTGCCGTCGGGGGAAATGGTCGCCTTGATGATCCGCGGCGGAATCCGCACGCCGTCGTTGGCGATGGCCTGGTACATCCCGGCCATCTGCAGCAGCGTCATCGAAAGACCCTGGCCGATGGGCAGGTTGGCGAAGGAGCTGCCGGACCATTGGTCCACCGGAGGCACCAGCCCGGCGCTCTCACCGGGCAGGGCGACACCGGTGCGCTGGCCGAGCCCGAACTTCTCCAGCATGTCGAACCAGCGCTCGGGGCCCACTCGTTGTGCCAGCATCAGGGTGCCGACGTTGGAGGATTTTCCGAAGATCCCGGTAATGGTGTACGGCGCGACGCCGTGCTCCCAGGCGTCGCTGACGGTGACGTCGGCGATGTTGATCGATCCGGGTACCTGCAGGACGTCGTCGGGATGCCCCAGGCCGTATTCGATGACCGAGGCGGCGGTGATGATCTTGTTCACCGAGCCCGGCTCGAACGGTGAGGACACCGCCAGGTTGCCGAGCTGGCGGTCCTCCTGGCGCCCGATGTCTTGGGAGGGGTCGAACGTATTGTCGCCGGCCATCGCCAGCACCTCACCGCTCTTGGCGTCCAACACCACGGCCGTGACATCGTGCGCGCCGGTGACGTTCTTGGCCTGCTGCACCTGCTGCTGGACGTAGAACTGAATGTCGTCGTCGAGGGTGAGCTGGATCGTCGACCCGTTGACGGCCTTGTGCCGGTTGCGGTAGCTGCCCGGGATGACCACGCCATCCGAGCCGCGGTCGTAGGTGACCGACCCGTCCGTTCCGGCCAGCACGGCGTCCATCGAGTCCTCCAGACCCAACAGTCCGTGGCCGTCCCAGTCGATGCCGCCGATGATGTTGGCCGCCAGCGACCCGCCCGGATATTGGCGCAGATCCTGCCGCTCGCTACCGACCTCAGGGCATTTCTCGGTGATCACCTCGGCTACCGCAGGGTCAACGGCACGGGCGAGATAGACGAAGGTCTCGTTGCTGCGCAGCTTCTTCAGCAGGGCTGCGGAGTCCGGCTTGTTGCCGAGGCGCGTAGAGATCTCCTTGGCGATCTGCTGCAGCCGCAGCTGCGGATCGGGGGCCGACGGATCCTTCTTCTTGGCGTCGGCAAGCTGCTTGCCGATCTTGACCGGCTGGAAGGACAGCGCCCGGGCCTCGATGGTGAAGGCGAGCTTGTCACCGGTGCGGTCGATGATGTCGCCGCGCATCGCCTGCTGGACGTCGGTGACCTTGAGTTGTCCGGCGGCTTCGGCCCGCAGCCCGGAGGCCCGCGGCACCTGCAGGTAGAACAGCTGAGCTGCCGACAAGGCCAGCACCAGGAAGATGACCGCGTTGCCGGTGCGGTGCCGGAAGACGAACGAAGCGCTACGCAGGCCCACCTCGGTGGCTTGGCGGGTACGACGCTCGCGCGCCGAATGTCCGGTTGTGGTAGTCGCTTTGGGCGCCTTAGCGGCTTTGGCCGGCTTGGCCGGCGAGGTGGCGGATCGGCGGGTCTTTCGCGAGGCAGCTGCGGTCGAGCCGTCGGCGCGACGTGCCGGGCCGGTTCCCCGCGCAGGCCGTCTCATCGCGCGACTCCTCCGCCCACCGGCGTCGCCAGAACTTCCGGCGGCAGCGGGGGTTGCGGAGGCAGGACGGCCTCGGGCGGCAGCACCGCCGCCGGAGGCAGGACCGACGCCGGCGGAAGGGTTCCGCCCACCGGCAGCACCGTCTCGGGCGGCACCACCGACCCGGGCGGCAAAGGGACGGGCGGCAGGGCGTCAGACGGAATGGCCGGCGGTGTCGCCAGCGGTGGGATGTCTTGCGCGCCAGGCCCAGGCAACGGACCGGCCGGCGGCAAGCCGGGAACGCCCGGCAGGCCCGGAATGGTCAGCGGCGCACCGGGCACGCCCGGAGCCGGCGGGACCGCGGCGGGCAGGTGGCGGCTGTCGAGCTTCGGCCCGGCCGGGGGCACCCGAACCGGCACCTCGGCCGGTGGTGCCACATCGTCGGGCAGCTTGGTGTTCAGCGGCGGCGGCGGCGCACCCTCGGCGGGCTTCGGGGTCCCGACGACCACCCAGTTGCCGATCGGGTCCTGGACCAGATGCGCGGTGTCGCGGCTGGGGATCATGCCCAGTTCGCGGGCCGCCTCGGCAAGCGCAGGTGCGGATTCGGCGGTGAGCACGTCACGCTCGAGCGCTTCCTTCTGCTGCATGAGGACCCGGTTGCGCTCCCGGATGTTGCCCAACTGGTAGGACCGCTCGGCGGCGTCCGTCGACAACCACAGGGTGATTCCCAGCCCGATCCCGAGTGCGCCGATGATCAGCACGACGAACGGAACCTTGGCCGCCAGCGTGCGCGGTCGCAGGTCGACCGTCGCCAGCCGAGCGACCAGACGTTCGCGCAGCGGGACGCGGACAACCTTGGGCGCCTTGGCCTTACGGGCCTTCGCCCGCGCCTTTGCCTGCTTGGTGTTCTTCGGCGGCACCGGCCGGGGGTCCGGGCGAAGCGACGCCGCCTTCTGCGGGCCGGTGCGCGACCGCGCCTGGAGACCCGCCGCGGGCGTGGTCCCACGCTGCCGCCGCGGGCCCCGGGCCTGCGTTTGCTCGGCGACCCGCCGCGGACCGGTGCGGGTTGCGCTCTCGGGGTTACGGCGACGGTCGCCCTGCCGTGCCGCGGGCTTGCGCTTGGTCGCCATCACTTCCCCCTCGATGCCACGATCGGGCCGGCCTGGACCCGCTCAACCGCACGTAGCCGGACCGAGCCCGCTCGTGGGTTGCGCTCGATCTCATCCGCCTCGGCCTTTTCGGCGCCCCGCGTCAACGTCGTGAACTTCGGTTTGTCGCCGGGCAGTTCGACCGGGAGCCCGACCGGTGTGCGGGACGCGGTGGCCGCAGCGAACTGCTGCTTGACGATGCGGTCTTCCAACGACTGGTAGGACATCACCGCCACGCGTCCACCCACCACCAACGCTTCCAGCGCCGCCGGCAACGCGTCTCGCAGTGAGTCCAATTCGCCGTTGACCGCGATGCGCAGCGCCTGAAATGTGCGCTTGGCCGGGTGTCCCCCGGTGCGTCGCGCCGGCGCCGGAATCGCCTCGTAGAGCAGCGCCGTCAGTTCCCCGGTTGAGGTGAACGGGGTCTGGGCCCGGCGGCGCACGATGTACGAGGCGATCCGCGATGCGAAACGCTCCTCGCCGAAGCGCCGCAGAATGTCGGTCAGCGCGGCCGCGTCGTAGGTGTTCACGATGTCTGCGGCGGTGAGTTCGGCCTGCGGGTCCATTCGCATGTCCAGCGGCGCGTCCTGCGCGTAGGAGAATCCGCGCTCCACCCGGTCGAGTTGCATCGAGGACACCCCGAGGTCGAACAACACCGCAGCCACCGACCCGGTTGCGGCCAAGCCGGATTCGGCCAGCGCCGCGGGAATCCCGTCGTATCGGGTGCGGACGGTCTGGAGCCGATCGGCGAAGCGGGCCAACCGGGCCCCGGCGATTTCAAGTGCGGTGGTGTCGCGGTCCAAACCGATGACGCGCAGGCCGGGGAACTCGCTCAAGAACCGCTCGGTGTGTCCGCCGGCCCCGAGGGTGGCGTCCACCAGGGTCGCGCCCTGGCCGTCGGGCGACTGCCTGGTCAGCGCCGGAGCCAGCAGCTCCACGCAACGGTCCAGCAGG
The DNA here is from genome assembly GCA_001673575.1 of Mycolicibacter heraklionensis. Taxonomy (GTDB): domain Bacteria; phylum Actinomycetota; class Actinomycetes; order Mycobacteriales; family Mycobacteriaceae; genus Mycobacterium; species Mycobacterium heraklionense_A. The sequence goes on from LZME01000046.1 coordinate 23,595, forward strand.
ACCGGTACATGTCCGAATTCGCCCTGTTCGGCCACAGCAATACCTCCCTGTTGCGGCCAATGAATTGCACGAGGTGCGGCCGGCCCCGGCCCCCTGCGCGCGACCCCCTGCGATCGCCCGGAGGCCCTTGCCTCGAGGTCCCTGCCCGACGGCGCGAACCTGACGTTGGGGAAGTACGTCAGGGTCGGTTCGGACAGAGGCCACGAGGCACGGGCGCGCGCCTCAGATGATGTCGCTGAGTGCTTCATCGCTGGCCGCGGAGAAGTTCTCTTCGTGTGTCTGCTGGTAATCGCTCCAGGCCTGCGCGTCCCAGATCTCCAGGTAGTCGACCGACCCGATGACCACGCATTCCTTGGACAGGTTGGCGTAGCGACGGTGGTCGGGCGACAAGGTGATCCGGCCCTGAGCGTCGGGGTGCTGTTCGTCCGTGGCGGCGGCCAGATTGCGCAGAAATGCTCGCGCGTCCGGGTTGCTGCGCGAAGCCTTGGCCGCCCGGCGGGCCAACTGCTCGAACTCCGCGCGGGGATACACGGCCAGGCTGTGGTCCTGACTCTTGGTGACCATCAACCCTCCTGCCAGCGCATCGCGAAACTTCGCGGGCAGTGTCAGCCGCCCCTTGTCGTCGAGCTTGGGCGTATAGGTGCCGAGGAACATCGGCCACCTCCCGCCATGTCGACTTCGCAGCCCACGATACCCCACAATCCCCCACTACGCACCATTTCCTAGGTCGATTCCACCCCTTTGCCCCACCAAATGGGCCATGGCGCCGTCCGAGCACGCGGGAAAGGGCCTCAACGGGCACCAAACGACCAGCTCAGAGCCAATAGAGGCAAAGTGGGGCGAGGTGGGGTGCGCACACTGAAGGGCCGCCGCCGGGACGGGTCACCGGAGCTGCTGCGCGCAGAAAGGACAAGAAAAAAGGGCAGCCGATCGGCTGCCCTTCACATCACACGTGGCGCTGGTTCGGCCTAAGGCTCGAACCTGCGACGGAAACGGTCTTCCATCCGGCTGGCGAACGTACCGCCGCCCTTGACCCGCCGCTGCGAACTCCCGCCCGGCTTGGCCGCACCGTCGCGGCTTGCGGTCGCGTGGTTGCCGGTGATGGCGAACACCACTCCACCGAACATGACCACGAATCCCAGCACGCTCAGAATCAGAAACGCCGAATTGACGGTGGTCGCATAGATCGGGATACCGGAGACCAGCATCACCAGACCGACCACGAACAATGTCATGCCCTGCACCCGCCGGCGGGTGGTCGGGGTACGCAGAGCGCCGCCGCGAACGCTGGACGCGAACTTGGGGTCCTCGGCGTACAGCGCGCTCTCGATCTCGTCGAGCATGCGCTGTTCATGATCGGAGAGTGGCATTCGTCCCTCCTTGCCGACGGCCGCTCATATCATTGCCCACGGCGCAATACGGACTGGTGCGGGCAACTAACACTGATAATACGAGGTAGGCCTGCGCCGTACCACAGGCTTCACCAGCCGATTGTAGCGGCGGTCCGGCGATGTCGAACCACAACGGCCGACGCCATAGTGCCCAACCCGGATAATGGGACTCCGGGCATCGGGCACGCTCCCACTTCTTCGGGAAAGGAACCTGCACGTTGGTGACCTTCCTCCTCGACATGTCGCCGCGCGAAATGGCGCATCACCTCGGTGCGGCCCTGCGCGTCTACGTCACCGCGATGGGCTACCCCCCGGGCACCGAGAGCCAACGTGCCGCCATGTGGCTCGATCACACCCGCCGAACCGGCTGGCGAGCGGTGGCCGCCTTCCAAGACAACAAAGACAACGAAGCCGGCCATGTCGGCGAGATTCGTCAGCCGGAGGCCGCGCCGTCCGGATTGAACGGCGCAGAGCTGCTGGGCGTGGCCTACGGCTACTGCGGAGCCCCCGACCAGTGGTGGCAGCAGCAGGTGGTGTTGGGCCTACAGCGCCGCGGTCTGCCCCACCCCGACATCGCGCGCCTGATGGCCAGTTACTTCGAGCTGACCGAGCTGCACGTCGCGCCACGCGCGCAGGGCAGCGGCCTGGGTGAGGCCCTGGCACGCCGTCTGCTGGCCGGGCGGCCCGAAGCCAATGTGCTGCTGTCCACACCGGAGACCAATGGCGAAGGCAACCGCGCCTGGCGGTTGTACCGGCGGCTGGGATTCACCGACGTCATCCGCGGTCACCACTTCGCCGGCGATCCCCGGCCATTCGCCATCTTGGGCCGGCCACTGCCGTTGTAAAGCCAAGCGCCGCGTCGTCACCGGAGCAGCCGACTGGTCTGGCACGATGACGTCGTGCATGTTCGGCGTTCGCTACGCACCTACCGTCGCCTGGTGGCCCTGGTCGCGCTGCTGTTGATCGCGGTGCCGTTGGCCGGGTGCGTGCGCATCCGGGCCAACATCACCGTCTCCCCCAACGATCAGGTCTCCGGCCAGATCGTCGTTGCGGCCAAGCCGCGCAATGACAACGACACCGGCCCCAAGCTCAGCGCCGACCTGCCGTTCCCGCAGAAGGTCGCGATCTCCAACTACAGCAGGGACGGCTACGTGGGCTCCCAGGCGGTGTTCTCCGACCTGACCTTCGCCGAACTGCCGCAGCTGGCCGAGATGCACCGCGACGCGGCCGGGGTGGACCTGTCGCTGCGCCGCGCCGGCAACCTGGTGATCCTGGAAGGCCGGGTGGATCTCACCTCACTGGGCGACCCGGAAGCCGACGTCGAGTTGAGCGTCGCGTTCCCCGGCGAGGTGACCTCCACCAACGGCGAACGCATCGGCAGCGACACGGTGCAGTGGAGGCTCAAGCCAGGCGTGGTGAGCACCATGAGCGCCCAAGCCCGCTACACCGATCCCAGTACCCGCTCCTTCGCCCATGCCGCGCTGTGGCTGATCCTGTCCACGCTCGCCGCGGCGGGCGCGGTTGCGGCAATCGCCTGGTATGGGCGGGACCGCTCACTGCGGTTCAGCTCCCCCGACGACAGCGCCGGCTGAGGATCAGCGGGTCTGCGGCGACCAGTACTCGAGCATCTGCGCGAAGGTGCGGAATGCCGCCGCGGACACCCCGTAGGTGGCCTCGAAATGGATGCTTAACGGGAAGCCCAGGTCCGCGACACCGTCGATCACCCGCTTGTACAGGTCGAGCATCAGCTTGCACCGCTGGTCGGGGTCGCTGTCGGCGAGCGTCTTGACGAAGTCCTGTTCGGCGGCCACGGCCGCGTTGCCCGGATCCTGAATCAGCCAGTTGATCAGGCCGATCCGGTTCTCGAAAGACGGCACGAAGCCGAACGACAGCAAGAGCTCCGGGCGCGCCTCACTGTGCTTGGCGAACTCGGTCAAGAACGGCACGATCGCGTCGGAGTACAGCAGCTGGGTCAGCCCGAACGTCGCCCCGCGCTCACATTTGAAGTTGAACCGGCCGATCTCGTCGGCCCGGGTGGGAATCAAGATGACGCCGCGGTTGGCCACGTCGGAGCGGAAGGTCGCCAGCGCGTCGGTCGGCGGCACCCCCGCGCCTTCGCCGTCGGCCATGGTGCGGGGCACGCCGACGAAGACCACGCCCTCGATCCCCGCGCCGGTCAGATCGCCCAGCCGGCTCCGCAGCGCCGCCTCGTCGGAGAACGAGGTGACCTGGGTGCACAACCCGGCGATGCCCGGCAGCTCGGGCCGGATCGCATTCCAGAAGTCCAGCACGTCGAGCTTGGGCTTCATCTCGATCGGGCGATCGTCGTCCTCGTTGATCATCCCCGGCATCAGGATGTGACGGATCCGCCCCTCGAGGCCGGCCTCGGCGGCGAACCGCACAACCTTGTGCGCCTCCTCGATCGTCTGCTCGGGCCCCTTTTCCACGTTGGGTGGGACAAGCTCGAGTGCGACGGTGTTCAAGGTCACGTACCAGCTCCTCATGAAAGACAGTCAGCAGACAGTCAACAGTGCCACAGGGCAGGAACGGGCAGCGTTGGCCGCCTCCGGCCGCTACCGGCCTGAGTCCCCCCGGCTGTGGTGGCACACTCTACGCTGGACCCACGCTGGGGGTCCCCGGCCGGGCAGCACAGAAAGGGGCGCCGAGCTGAGTTTCAAGGCATCCGCAGCGACTACACCGTCGGCCGCCGAGCTGGCCGCGGCCGTGACCGAAACGCTGCGCTCCCACCTACGCACCCGCCGCACCGAGACCGCCTACATCGGCGACGACTACGAGGCGTTGATCACCGGCCTCGAAGAATTCGTGCTCATCGGCGGCAAACGGCTGCGCCCGGCGTTCGCCTACTGGGGCTGGCGCGCCATCACCGGCCGCGATGCCGACGAGGGCGAATTGCTGCTGTTCTCCGCGCTGGAACTGCTGCACGCCTGCGCACTGGTCCACGACGACGTCATCGACGCCTCAGCCACCCGCCGCGGCAATCCCACCACCCACCGCAAGTTCGCCGAGCTGCACCGCGCCCGCGGGTGGCGGGGCTCGGCCGACCAGTTCGGGATGTCGGCCGCCATTCTGCTCGGCGACCTGGCCCTGGTGTGGGCGGACGACATCGTCGCCGGTGCCGATCTGCCGGCCGACGCCCGGCGGCGCGTGCGGGGCGTGTGGTCGGACATCCGCACCGAGGTGCTGGGCGGCCAGTACCTCGACATCGTCGCCGAGTCCAGCGGGGTGGACTCGATCGCCTCGGCGATGCGCGTCAACACCTACAAGACCGCGTCCTACACGGTGGTGCGTCCGCTGCAGCTCGGGGTCGCCGCCGCAGCCGACCGGCCCGACATTCAGGCGCTGTTCCACGAGCTCGGCACCGACCTGGGCGTGGCGTTCCAGCTGCGCGACGACGTGCTGGGGGTTTTCGGGGATCCCGCGGTGACCGGCAAGCCCTCCGGCGACGACCTGCGTTCGGGCAAGCGCACCGTGCTGCTGGCCGAGGCTGTCGAGCTGGCCGATAAGTCGGATCCGGTGGCGGCCAACCGGTTACGCGACGCGATCGGCACCGCGCTGACCGAGGCGCAGGTCCGTGAACTGTGCGAGATGATCGAGGCGGTCGGCGCGCTGGCAGCCGTCGAGGACCGTATCGATCTGCTGACCCGGCGCGCCATGGCCGCGCTGGCGGCCGCACCCATCGACGAGGTTGCCAAAGCCGGACTGACCGACCTGGCCCGCCGGGTCGCCGACCGGTCCGCCTGATCGCCCGGAGCGCCGATGTCGAACCCCACCACCCCAGCGGTCCCCCGCGTGTCCAGCGACGCCGGCAGCGGCCTGTCCCGACTGCGGCAGTTCGCCGCCGGCGAGCAGGCCGGAGCGGCATGGCTCGGCTGCCTGGGCGCGCTGCTGATCACCCTGGGCGGCTTGGGCGCCGGCAGCACCCGCATCCAGGACCCGGTGCTGGATTCCCTGCACCTGTCGTGGCTGCGCTTCGGCCACGGCCTTGTGCTGTCGTCGGTGCTGCTGTGGGCTGGAGTCGCGGTGATGCTGGTGGCCTGGCTCGGTTTGGGCCGGCGGGTGATCGAGGGCACCGTGAGCACCTACACGTTGATCACCACCACCGGCTTCTGGCTGGCACCGCTGCTGCTGTCGGTCCCGGTGTTCAGCCGCGACACCTACTCCTACCTGGCCCAGGGCGCCCTGCTACGGGATGGATTCGATCCGTACGTGGTCGGGCCGGTGGACAACCCCAATCCCCTGCTCGAGGATGTCAGCCCGATCTGGGCCGCGACGACGGCACCGTACGGCCCGGCGTTCATTCTGGTCGCCAAGCTCGTCACGATGCTGGTGGGCAACAACGTGGTGGCCGGCACCATGGTGCTGCGCCTGTGCATGCTGCCCGGGCTGGCGCTGCTGATCTGGGCCGCGCCCCGGGTGGCCGCCCGTGTCGGTGGCAGCGCGCCCGCGGCGCTGTATCTGGCCGTGCTCAACCCGCTGGTGATCATCCACCTGATGGGTGGGGTGCACAACGAGATGCTGATGGTCGGCCTGGTGATCGCCGGGATCGCGCTGACCCTGGAGCGCCGCCACCTGGCGGGGATAACGCTGGTGGCACTGGCGGCGGCGGTAAAGGCCACCGCCGCAATCGCATTGCCGTTCCTGGTGTGGATCTGGATGCGCCGCCTGCGGGAGCCCCGCGGTGAGCGACGCAGCTATCCGACGGTGATCGCCTTCGCCACCGCGGCGGCGGTGTCCACGGCGATCATCGTCGCGGTGTTCGCCGTGCTCTCGGCCCTGGCCGGAGTGGGCCTGGGCTGGTTGACCGCACTGCTGGCCGGCAACGTCAAGATCATCAACTGGCTCACTGTGCCGACCGCGGCCGCCAACCTGATCCACGCCGTCGGCGGGTTGTTCGCCCCGGTCAACTTCTATGCCGTGCTGCACATCACCCGGATCAGCGGGGTCGCGGTGATCGGGCTGCTGCTGCCGGTGCTGTGGTGGCGGGCGCGGCGCGACGATCGATCTGCGGTCGCCGGGATCGCCTGGGCGATGCTGGTGGTGGTGCTGTTCGTGCCGGCCGCCCTGCCCTGGTACTACACCTGGCCGCTGGCGGTGGCGGCCACCGTGGTCCGTTCACCGACCGCGATCGCCGCGATCGCCGCGGCGTCGACCTGGATCATGGTGATCTTCAAACCTGACGGCTCGCACGGCATGTACACCTGGCTGCATGTGATCGGCGCGACGGGATGCGCCGTGTACGCCTGGTACCGGCTGTCGCGGGCACAACAAGCGCCTGCCCTCGACGCCGCTTGAAAGACGCCGCGTGAAAGACGCCGCTTGAAACCTCAGTAGGCCATGGCCTGTGCCCGGCGCATCACCTCACGGGCCTGGTGTGCGTGCAGCGCATCGATGGGGCGGGCGTTCTCGATCGACTCCCGCACGCCGTCGTGGGTCAACGACAGCGACGAATCCGGAGTGAACAGCCAGCGCACGATGTCGGTCTGCTGGTAGCCACCGTCGTGCAGCACGGCCAGCAGCCCGGGCAGGCTCTTGACGACGTCTCCCTCGGCGGTGAAAAACACCTGCGGGACCATGAGTACGCCGTCCCGCCGCACCGCAACCAGATGGTTGTCGCGCAGGAACTGGTGCACTTTGGTGACTGGTACCCCGAGCATTTCGGCGACTGTCGGCAGATCAAAGGTCGGTTCGTCGGGCTCAAGTACGTCTTCGGAGGCCGGAATGCTGCTCACGACACAAGTTTAAAGCCGCCGGACCGGCCACCGGCACACATACCATGACCAGGTGACTGGAGCGTGGGGCGGCGACGCACTGGAGGGCGCGCTGCTCGACGGCCGGTACCGGGTGGGCACCCGGATCGCCACCGGCGGCACCTCCACGGTGTACCGCGGCCTGGACGAGCGCCTAGACCGCCCGGTCGCGATCAAGGTGATGGATCTGCGCTACGCCGGCGACCAGCAGTTCCTGACCCGATTCCAGCTCGAGGCCCGCGCGGTCGCCCGACTCAAGGACCCGGGGCTGGTGGCGGTGTACGACCAGGGTTTCGGCACCCCGCACGATCCCGGGCAGCCGTTTCTGGTGATGGAACTCGTCGAGGGTGGGACGCTGCGCGAACTGCTCAACGAACGCGGCCCGATGCCGCCACATGCGGTCGCCGCGGTGCTGCGGCCGGTGCTGGGAGCCCTGGGGATCGCGCATCGGGCCGGGCTGGTGCACCGCGACGTCAAACCGGAGAACATCCTGATCTCCGACGACGGCGACGTGAAGGTGGTCGACTTCGGGCTGGTTCGCGCCATCGCGGCGGCTGGAATCACCTCCACCAACGTGATTCTGGGCACCGCCGCCTATCTGTCCCCCGAACAGGTCCGCGACGGCAACGCCGGCCCCGCCAGCGACGTGTACGGGGTCGGGGTGCTCACCTACGAGCTGTTGACCGGAGACACGCCGTTCTCCGGTGATTCGTCGTTGACGGTGGCCTACCAGCGGCTGGATCACGATGTCCCACCACCGAGTTCGGCTATCGACGGCGTCCCCGCCGAATTCGACGACCTGGTGGCCCGGGCCACCGCTCGCGAACCGGCGGAGCGCTATGCCGACGGGCTCGAGATGGCGCACGCGGTTGATGTGATCACCGAGCGGCTGGCGCTGCCGGCGTTCCGGGTGCCGGCCCCCCGAAACTCCGCCCAGCACAACGCCGCCGCCCCGGCCCGCCGCGCCCCGCAACACCCGGCGCCGCCGCGCCACCAGACATCGCAACATCAGACACTGCACATGACCCGCGACCCGGCGGACTGGGTGGAGGACACCGATACCCACTATGAGTTGGTGACAGGGCAATTCGGCGGCGTCGAACTGAGCCGCTTCGTGTTGCAGCGCCAGCACGCGCGCCGGATGGTGGTCATCTGGCTCGCCGTGTTGTTCGCAACCACCACGCTGGTCGCCGCGTTGGCGTGGACGCTGGGCAACAACGTCGGCGCGTTGCTGTAACCGTGCCCATGCCCTGGCCGCGGGAACCAGCTAGCCGCGCAGCATCTCCGCGACCAGGAAGGACAGCTCCAGCGACTGCTGGGTGTTGAGCCGCGGGTCGCACGCCGTCTCGTAGCGGCCACCCAGGTCCGCATCCGAAATGTCCTGGGCGCCACCGAGACACTCGGTGACGTCTTCCCCGGTGAATTCCAGGTGGATGCCGCCGGGGTGGGTGCCCAGCGCGTGATGCACCTCGAAGAAGCCCTGGACCTCGTCGACGATCCGGTCGAAGTGCCGGGTCTTGTGACCGGTGGAGGCCTCGTGGGTGTTGCCGTGCATCGGGTCGCACTGCCAGATCACCTGGTGGCCGGTGGCCTGCACCTTCTCGATGATGCCCGGCAGCAGGTCACGCACCTTGCTGTTACCCATCCGGCTGATCAGCGTCAGACGCCCCGGAACATTGTGCGGGTCAAGACGTTCCACGTATTCGACCGCCTGGTCGGGCGTGGTGGTGGGACCGAGCTTGACGCCGATCGGGTTGGCGATCACCTCGGCGAGCGCGATGTGTGCGTGATCGAGCTGGCGGGTCCGCTCCCCGATCCACACGTAGTGCGCCGACAGGTCGTAGAGCTTGGGGTGGCCGTCGACTGTATCGCCCGGGCCCATCCGCAGCATGGCCCGCTCGTAGTCGAGCACCAGCGCCTCGTGGCTGGCGTAGATCTCGGCGGTCTGGAGCTCCCGGTCGGCGACCCCGCATGCGCTCATGAACTTCAGGCCGCGGTCGATCTCACCGGCCAGCGCCTCGTAGCGGGCACCCGCCGGCGAGGTACGGACGAATTCCCGGTTCCAGTCGTGCACCAGCTCCAGCGATGCCAGACCCGACGACGTCAGCGCCCGGACCAGGTTCATCGCCGCACTGGCGTTGGCGTAGGCCCGCACCAAACGCGACGGGTCGTGTTCGCGCGATTCGGCATCCGGGGCCAGGCCGTTGACCATGTCGCCGCGGTAGGACTTCAGCCCCAGCGAGTCGATGTCGGCCGACCGCGGCTTGGCGTACTGACCGGCGATGCGGGCCATCTTGACCACGGGCATGCTGGCCCCGTAGGTCAGCACGACGGCCATCTGCAGCAGAGTGCGGATGTTGCCCTTGATGTGCGGCTCGGTGTTGTCGGTGAAGGTCTCCGCGCAGTCGCCGCCCTGCAACAGGAAAGCCTCGCCGCGGGCGACCTGGGCCAGCTGCACCTTGAGACGCTCGATTTCGGACGCCACCGTGATCGGCGGGACGCTCTCCAACACGGTGCGCATGGCCTTGGCCTGGTCAGCGGGCCAGCTCGGCTGCTGGACGGCCGGCCGGGCCAGCGCGGCGTCGAGGCGCTCGCGCAGGTCCGCGGGCAGCGGCGGCAGCGCCGGCAGCTGGTCGATCGGTACGTCAACGGTCCAGTTCACCCGACCATGGTAGCCGGGCGCCGACGTGCGCTGATCAGGCCAGTTCGGTCTGGGTGATCACCTGAAAACGGCGCAGCTGGTCGCGGGCGTCCACCAGCGCATCGTGACTGCCCGCCGACCGCGGTGGCAGGCGCGGCCGGTCCCGGTCTTCCCACAATTGCCGAAGCTCGTGCGTGAAGCGCGGGATCGGCGCCGGCAGATCGGGCATGGTGCCCCACAACTGGCAGAGCACCACGTGGTCGTAGGCGCCCACCCAGGCCCACAACTCGATCGGCTCACCACGCTCGACGCCGAAGAACTCCTCCAGATCGGCGCGGATCCGGCTGCGCGAGCGCCACGTCTGCGAAGCCGGCGACGGCAGCTTCGGCAGGACATGGGTGCGCACCCACGACCCGGCCCGGGCCGGGTCGAACTCGGTGGAGACCGCATAGTATTCGCGCCCGTCCTCGGCGACCACACCAATCGAGATCAGCTCGATGGTGCGGCCGTCCTCGATGAATTCGGTGTCGTAGAAGTACCTCATTGCCACGGCCTGCCCGGCCGGTGTATCCGAGGAATCGCGACCGGCCGGGTCGGCGCCGAGGCCTCCGAAACCGCCCGGTTGGGCCCGGAGCGGCCTGGCGTACCCGCGGCGGTCGCCGGCCTGGCAGGAGGCCTGACGGGCGGTCTGCCGATGGGGACCTGCAGTCGGGGAGCCATGAACTGCACCGTCGGCGCCGACGCCGCCCGCACCTCACGATCGAGCTCGGCGTCGACGGCGCGCTCATCGGGCACCTGGGGCCGGCCCGCCACCGCATCCTGCAACCAGAGCTTGGCCGCAATCACCGGCCGGCGCAGCCGGCGCTCCCGCTCCAGCGCCCGACGCATGCGCGCCCGATCAGGCAGGTAGCGCCACCGCGCCCACGGTGCGTGCGGCCGGGACAGCCGCACCGCACCCACCACCAGCAGCGGAAAGAAGAACATCCCGATCAATCCGGTCCACACCTTGCCTTTCAACAACACCATCACGCCCAACGGCAACGCCATCACCAGGCTGGCGATCACCCCCGCGTGGATCAACGGTGAGGAGGTGTCGTGCCAGGTCGACAGCACAAATGTCAGAGGATGAAAACCCAGCACCAAGAGTCCGGTGACCGCGGCGGCGGCGAAGACGGCGTCCACCGAGGCACGGCCGTCCTCCTCCCAGTACACGTCGGACAGGTGCAGGATCAGCGCATACTCGTCGAGCACCAGCGCCGCCCCGATCCCGAACGCTATCGCAGCCAGGCTGAACGCCGGCTCGTGCGCGTTCGGCCCGGCGGCCACCAGCGTCACTCCGGCGACCATCACCAACACGACCCCGAAGACCACGTGGTGAATGTGCTTGGAGCCGAAGTGCAGATTGCGGGGCTGCCACCACCGCGGCGGATTGGGGTTTGCGGCCTGGCTGCGGATGTAGCGGACCACGGAGCGGGTCACCAGAAACGTCACCAGGAACGCCAGCAGACAGCCCAGCAACGGCAGCCTGCCACGGCCGACGATGTCGTCGCGGAACCATTCCAGCACCTAATGCAACGTACGCCCTCGCGGCACACCACGCCGGGATCGCCACAGGTATGGCTCGGTTTAACGTCGCTACCCGATAGGCTGTGCTGCGACATGACTACATCGCGGCCGCCCGACCCGGGCCGTCGGCACGGGGGCATCAGCGGTAGGGCCGTTTGGTGGATCTTCACGTTGCTGGCGATTGCAGCCTTGGGCTACACGACATGGCGGGCGTTGGGCAGCACGCCATATCACATCGACGTCGACGTCTACCGGATGGCGGCCCAGGCCTGGCGTGAGGGCCGGCCGCTCTACGGCGAGGACTGGTTCCAAACCCAGATCGACGGGACAGTTCTGCCGTTCACCTATCCCCCGATAGCCGCGGTGTTGTTCGCTCCCCTCACCTGGGTGTCACTGGGCACCGCGACCGCCGCGCTGACCGTCCTCTCGACGCTGCTGTTGGTGGTGTCGATCACCATCGTGCTCACCGGTCTGGGTGTCCGATTCGACCGGCGCCCCGACTGCGGGCCGGCCTGGTGGCACCGCGGCGTGGTGGCGGTGGCGATCGTGGCGGCGTCCATCTGGCTTGACGCCGAGCCGATCTGGGCCAACTTCGACTTCGGTCAGGTCAATGCGGTGCTGATGACCCTGGTGATCGCCGACTGCGTGCCGCGCCGCACCTACTGGCCGCGCGGCGCGCTGCTGGGTGTCGCGGTGGCACTCAAGCTGACCCCGGCGGTCTTCTTGCTCTACTTCTTGTTACGTCGCGACCGGCGCGCCGCGGTCACCACCGTGGCGTCATTCCTGGCGGCGACCATGGTGGGCTTCGTGATGGCCTGGAGCGACTCCTGGCAGTACTGGACGCACACCGTCAGCGATACCGACCGCATCGGCGGGGCGAGCCTGAACACCAACCAGAACCTGGCCGGCGCCCTGGCCCGGCTGCCGCTGGACGACCAGGTGCGCTCGGTGCTGTGGCTGGCGGGGTGTGTGTTGGTGCTCGCGGCGATGTGGTGGGCGGCCCGCCGGGTGCTCGCTGCCGGTGAGCCGATCTTGGCGCTGGTCTGCGTGGCGCTGTTCGGGTTGGTGGTGTCGCCGGTGTCGTGGTCACACCACTGGGTGTGGATGCTGCCTGCCGTGGTGGTCATGGCGGTGGTGTCCTACCGGCATCGCGCAGTCGTGCTCGGCGTGCTCACCGTGGCCGGGGTGGCGCTGATGATGCGCAGCCCGATCGAGTTGCTGCCTGAGCACCACGAGGCCGGCGCGGCGTGGTGGCGCCAACTGGCCGGGACGTCCTACGTGTGGTGGGCGTTGGCGGTGATCATCGCGGCCGGCGCCACGCTGCGGCCCGTCCCCCAGACGAGTCCGGATCAGCCCGCCGCGGTCTCCGGAAACCGGGCGACCGGCTGACCCGTGGCCCCGTCCTGTTGCGGGACACCGTTTTTGACGCTGGCCGCGTAGATGTCGACGTATTCCTGCCCGGACAGCCGCATCAATTCGTAGATCACCTCGTCGGTGACGGCACGTTCGATGAAACGGTTGTCGGCCATCCCTTCGAAGCGGGAGAAATCCATCGGCTCGCCGAAGCGGACGGTGACCCGGCCGAAGCGCAGCATCTTGGTGCCGGGCGGGTTGACGACGTTGGTGCCGACCATGACGACCGGGATCACCGGGACCCCGGTGTGCAGCGCGAGCCGCGCCAGTCCGGTCTTGCCCTTGTACAACCGGCCATCGGGTGAGCGGGTGCCCTCGGGGTAGATACCGAGCAACTTGCCCTGCCCCAGGATCCGCTGAGCGGTGGTCAGCGCGGCCTGCGCGGCGTCAGAGTCGTTGCGGTCGATGGGAACCTGACCGACTGCGGTGTAGAACGAGCGGGTGAGCCAGCCCTTGATGCCGGTGCCGGTGAAGTACTCCGACTTGGCCAGGAAGGTGATCCGGCGGCGCACGACCAGCGGCAGGTAGAAGCTGTCCATGACGGCGAGGTGATTGCTGGCCAGGATGGCCGCACCGTCGTCAGGGATGTTCTCCAGTCCCTCGACTTTCGGCCGCCCGATCAGGGCCAGCAGAGGCCCGAAGAATACGTACTTGACCAGCCAGTACCACATGGCCCCTCCCTCCTGCCCCGACTAGGCGGCCGTGTTCGCGCCAACTTTACCGACCGCGCGTGGCTAGGGCCACACGGTGATTCGTCACATCGCGAATTCCGTGCAATTCCTCAGCTTTCGGCTTTTCAGGTTTCCGTTTCAATGGTGACCGGAATCGGCTCATAGCTGGGCCGGGCCGGCGACTGGTCGGCGCCACCGCCGCCCCCGGGCGATCCGGGATCGGTCGGAGGCGGCGCCCCACCGCTCGGCTCGGCCTCTCCGACCACTGCGCGGATCACCTCATACAGTGCGACGCTGTGCTCGGCGACGATGGTGAGCAGCGGATGTTCTTCCCCGGTCACCAGCGCCGCCAGCGCGCAGACCGGGCACCACACCTGTTGGCATTTGCCCGGGCCGTCGCCCGACGAGGCCGCCAACAGCGCCGCGGCGCGCACCGCCGGGTCAAGTCGATCCAGGATCGCCTGGGCGAGCTTGCGCAGCTCGGGACCGAGCTCACCCAGATCGGGGTGCGCGCCAGCGTTCAACGTCGCACCTCCTCATCGCCAGTCACCGGCCACACGCCCGGATCCGGCCGGAAACGCACCGTCAGTTCGCTTCCACGCAGCGTTGCGTCCACGACCGTGCACCGCCGCAGTACCGACGCCAACCGAACCCGGCGTCGGGTGCCACCTGCACCGATGATCAGATCATCTCCGGATCGCCCCAGGCTCAGCGCACCGGAATCGACCTGGGGTAACTCTAACCGCAGCCGGTATACCGCCCCCAGACCGGAACCGGACTCCCGGTCGACCACCGGCCGCACCGGACCGGGTGGCGCCGATCCGTCGCGGCGGCGGCTGTTCGCCAGCAGATCGCTCAGGGCTTTGGGGCCGATCGGCTCCCCCGCCAGGTGCGGGACCAGCACCATCGCCACATCACCGATGGCGCGGTCGACCTCGTCGAGGACACTGCTCTGTTCCCTGATCCGTTCGGCATACCAGTCGAACGCCGGGTGCGCCGGCAGGTTGGTGTAGACGTACGAATCATCCTGCAACAAAATCTGATTGACGATCAGCTCCGCCACCCGGACGCCGGTCAGCGACAGCGAGCCCAGGGTCCGGACGGCTTCGGCGGCCACGACGCGCTCGGCGGTCAGCACCAGGTGCGCGGCGACCGTCGTCTCATCGGTCAGCCGCTCGGCAAGCCGCTCGGCGGCGCCGCTGATCCGCTCGATCAGCTCGACCAGCGCGGTCGACCGGGGCTCCTCGGTTCCACTGAGCCGACGGTGCCGCGGCCAGGACCGCTCGGCGTAGAGCGCCACCGTGGCCGGCAGGGTCAGCATCCGCATCGCATCGGCGGTGGACGCACAGTCGACGACGACGCGGTCCCACTGCCCGCTGTCTGCGAGTTCGCCGACCTCGTGCAGGCCCAGCACCTCCTGGACGCCGGGAAGCGCTGAAAGTTCTTCGGGTGCAACGCTTCCCAGGTCGGATTCGGGGAACCGTGCGGCCAGAACGTCGACCACGCCCACCCAGTGCCGCTCAAGCAGGGCCAGCGTGTCCAACGCCAGCACGTCCAGGCAGCCGCCGCCCGCTCCGGTGCCGTCGACGTCCACCGTGATGGGGTCCCGACCGTCACAGGGAGGCACCGGCAGTCCGAGCACGTCCCCGACCGAATGGGCCTGGTCGGTGGAGATCAGCAGCACCCGGTCGCCAGCGCACGCCAATGAGACCGCGGTCGCCGCCGCGCACGTGGACTTGCCTACGCCGCCCTTGCCGACGAACAGACTGATCGCAGGCGCTGGAAGCGCTGTCGGCGTTCCTGCCTCAGGCGGCCTCACTCAGCCTCTGCTCGCTTCTTCAGGTCCTTCAACGCGGTGTCGGTCAGCCGCCGCTCCGCCTTGCGCTTGAGCAGGCCGATCATCGGAATCATCAGATCCACCGACAACTCATAGCGGACCTCGGTTCCAGATTCCTTGGGCGTCAAGCGATATTCGCCGTTGAGAGCCTTCAGCAGTGAACTGGACGCCAACGACCAGCGCACCGAGCGACGGTCTGGCGACCAGTCGTAGTCCAGCACCATGGTGTCCTTGAGCACAGCCGCGTCGAGCACCAACCGCGCCACCTTCGGATAGCCGTCGGCATCGGTTTCGAGCACTTCGGCCTCGGTGTACTCCGAGACCCAGTCGGGATAAGCGCCGATATCGGCGATCACCTTCATCACCGTGTCCGGATCCGCCGCGATGTAGATCGTCTGAGCTGTCTTATCCGCCACGTACTTACTTCCCTAACTCGCTCGCGCCCGCCACACGGCCCTCGGCAGAGACGCTACCTCGCCGTCCCAAGCCAGGCCGGGTCAACTGACGGCGATTGGAGAGACCCCCACCGGCCGGGAACGCTCAAGGCGGTCCTTGATCTCGAAGGCCATCCGCTTGCCGGCCACCCGACGACGGTGATTGAGCTTCGGCAAGTTCAGCCGGGCCAGCTGCCGGCCGGTCACACCGGCGGGTTCGGCGTGCAGGAAGTAGTGCAGCAGCACACCGTCGAGCATCGGCTCCAGCCAGATCTCCATGGTGCCGGTCAGTGGCCCGCTCACCGTCCACCGCATGCCCTTGTCGGCACGATCCTCGACGACCTGCAGCTGCAGGTCCGGCCACCATCGCTGCCAACTCGAACGATCGGCGACTGCCGCCCCGACCTGCTCGCCGGAAGCGGCGACGAACGTCTCGTCGGCGACCTGGATACTGTTCATGGCCCGCAAGCGTATCGAACACGCTTGCGCAACCTTTCCCCGCTATCTCTGCGCCGGGCCGCGGCACCGCCGGTGATCATCTCTGCCGGTGGTCGTGCCGCAACGTGAACACCGTCACGGTCGTCATCAGGCGCCGACTAGGCTGGAGCGGATCGACACCCACGTTGGCAAGAGAGGTCATCGCAATGCGTGAGTTCAGTGTTCCCGCGCCGTTCACCGTCGAGGAGCACGACAACGTCGCCGCGGTCGTCTTCGAGCACGAGCGCACCAGCCCCGACTTCGTCATCTACCAGCGGTTGGTCGACGGCGCCTGGACCGACGTCACCTGTGCAGAAGCCGCCGCGCAGATCCGTTCGGCCGCACTGGGCCTGATCAGCCAGGGTGTGGCGGCCGGCGACCGGGTGGTCATCTTCTCGGCGACCCGCTACGAGTGGGCCATCCTGGACTACGCGATCCTGTCCATCGGCGCGGTGACCGTTCCGATCTACGAGACGTCGTCGGCCGAGCAGGTCCGCTGGGTCATGCAGGACTCCAGCGCGGTGTTGGCGTTCGCCGAAACCGACGCCCACGCCCAAATCGTCAACGAACTCGCCGGCGACCTGCCGTCGCTGCGGCGGGTGTTTACCATCGACGGCTCGGACGCCCCGGCACTTGATGAGCTGGCCGCGGCCGCCGCCGGTCAGGACCCGGCGCAGGTCACCGCGCGCCTCGACGCGCTGCGGGCCACCGACCCGGCGACGCTGATCTATACCTCGGGCACCACCGGACGCCCCAAGGGCTGCGAACTCACCCACTCCAACCTCATCCACGAGGTGCGCGGCACCCAGGCCGCCCTGCCGACCCTGATGACGTCCGGCCAGCGCCTGTTGGTCTTCCTGCCGCTGGCCCACGTATTGGCGCGCGCCCTGAGCATCGCGGGCTTCGCCAACAAGGTCACGGTCGGATTCACCAGCGACATCAAGAACCTGGTGCCGATGTTCTCGGTGTTCAAGCCGACCGTGGTGGTGTCGGTGCCGCGGGTGTTCGAGAAGGTGTACAACACCGCGGCCCAAAACGCCGCCAACGACGGCAAGGGCCGCATCTTCGAGATGGCGGCGCAGACCGCGGTGGACTGGAGCGAGGCCACCGACCGCGGCGGCCCCGGCCTGTTGCTGCGCGTCAAGCACGCCCTGTTCGACAAGCTGGTGTACCACAAGCTGCGTACCGCGCTGGGTGGCAACTGCCGCGCCTCGGTCTCCGGCGGAGCGCCGCTGGGCGAGCGGCTGGGCCACTTCTACCGCGGCGTCGGGCTGTCCATCTACGAGGGCTACGGACTGACCGAGACCACCGCCGCCATCACCGTCAACCCGGTCGGCGGCATGAAGGTCGGGACCGTCGGAAAGCTGGTGCCCGGCAACAGCATGCGTATCGCCGAGGACGGCGAGCTGCTGGTGCGCGGCGGCGTGGTCTTCAGCGGCTACTGGCAGAACGAGCAGGCCACCGCCGACGCGTTCACCGACGGCTGGTTCCGCACCGGCGACCTGGCCGCCATCGACGACGAGGGCTACCTGAAGATCACCGGCCGCAAGAAGGAGATCATCGTCACCGCCGGCGGCAAGAACGTCGCCCCCGCGGTGCTCGAGGACCAGCTGCGGTCGCACCCGCTGATCAGCCAGGCGATGGTCGTCGGCGACGCCAAGCCGTTCATCGGCGCACTGATCACCATCGACCCCGAGGCCATCGAGGGCTGGAAGCAGCGCAACGCCAAGGCCAGCACCGCGACGCCGGCGGATCTGGCCACCGACCCGGATCTGATCGCCGAGGTGGATGCGGCCGTCAAGCAGGCCAATCTGGCTGTGTCGCACGCCGAGTCGATCCGCAAGTTCCAGATCCTGCCGGTCGACTTCACCGAGGCGACCGGCGAGCTGACCCCCACGATGAAGGTCAAGCGCAACGTGGTCGCGGAGAAGTTCGCCGACGCGATCGAGGCGATCTACGCGAAGGGCTGAGCTCTCCGCGCCGAGTGTGCGGAATTATCGGCCGAACGGCGGTTGCGCCCCTCAAAGCGCACACTCGCGGGAGGTCAGGCCTGCAGCAGGTCGGCCATTCGTCCGGCCAGCGTGTCCCAGCGCCAGTGCCCCGTCGCCCATTCGCGGCCGGCGGCACCCATCGCGACGGCCCGGTCGGGGTCGGCGAGCAGTCCGGCGATGGCGTCACCGATCTGTTCCACAGAGCGGCCGTCGACCACCAGCCCGGTCCGGTTGTGCAGCACGGTTTCGGGGGCACCACCGGAGTTACCGGCAACCACCGGCACCCCGGCCGCCGACGCCTCCAGGAACACGATGCCCAGGCCTTCCACGTCGAGCCCGGCGCCGCGGGTGCGGCACGGCATCGCGAACACGTCACCGAGCGCGTAGTAGGCCGGCAGCTCGGCGGCCGGCACACCGCCGGTGAAGGTCACCGCATCGGCAACCCCGCACTCGTCGGCCAACTTGTGCAGCGTCTCGGCGTAGGGGCCGCCGCCGACGATCACCAGTGCGGCGCCGTCCACGCGTTTCCGGATCGCCGGCAGCGCCCTGATCAACGTGTCCTGGCCCTTGCGCGGCACCAGTCGCGATACGCACACCACGGTGGGACGCTCCCCGAGCCCATGCCGAGCCCGTAGCTCGGCGCGGGCACCGGCGTCGGGACGGAACCGGTCGGAGTCCACGCCAGGCGGCAGGTGCTCCAACGCGGCGTTTGGGCCGAACGCCGAGGCGAACCGACCACGGGTGTAGTGGCTGACGAAGGTGACGGTGTCGCAGGAGTCGCCGATGCGGCGCAGCACCGAACGGGCCCCCGGCAGCATCGACCAGCCCACCTCGTGACCGTGCGTGCTGGCCACCACCCGAGTGGCGCCGGCGGAGCGCGCCCGGTTGGCCAGCAGCGCCAGCGGCGCAGCCGCACCGAACCAGACGGTCTGGGCGCCCACATCGGCGATGAGCCGACGCATCCGGGAGTCGACCGCCGGGCCGGGCAACATCAGCGTGCCGGGATGGCGCACCACTTGATAGCCGGCGGATTTCGCGGCGTCGTCGAAGGCCTCGGCGCCCTTCCACTGCGGCGCGTACACCGTCACGTCATGGCGCCCGCTAGCGGTGATGCGGCGCACCAACTCCTCCAGGTAGGACTGGATGCCGCCGGGGCGCGGCGGAAAATCGTTGGTTACCAGCAGGACCCGGCTCACTGCAGGGATGCTAGCGGGCTGACGATGCGGGCCGCCCGCGGCCCGGGGAGGAAGCGCGCAATCAGGCAGAGCGGGCTGACGATGCGGGCCGCCCGCGGCCCGGCGCTGGCCGTCACCCCCGCCACTGCTGCCACCCGACGAGCAGCTCGGGCAGATCCACCCCGAGCACCAACGGCACCGCCACCGCCGGCGGCACATGTCCGGGGCCGCAGGCGGTCAGATAGAGCTCACGCAACTTGGCGGTTCCGAAGCGCTCGGCCACGAAGCGAGCGAACTCCCATGCCTGGTCGTAGGCCTGTGCCCGGCGCGGTCCGGGAGCATCCAGGTCGGCATCCGAAGGCAACGCCAGCGCCGGTCCGGTCGGCCCGATCGCCCGATCCCCGCTGGGTCGTGCGACGAAATCGGCCACCCCCTCGGTGAGCCAGCGCGGCGCATCGAACGCGGTGTCGGTGCGGGCGGCGTAGTGGAACAGCTCATGGGTCAACACGATTCGCAGTGCCGGTGTACTCATCGCGTCGGCGCCGGGCGCGAAGACGATCCGCTGACCAACTGCTGTCCGACGTTCCGGATCCACCCGGTCGGCGACCGCGACGGCGGCGACATCCGACCACTGCGCAACATCAGTGCTGTCACCAACGCTGCCGCCGGCCAGCTCGACGAACTGCCGATCCGACCCGGTGGCCGTCACTTGGATGCGGTGCGACCAGTCGGTCCCCCAGAACGCTTCGACCGCGTCGACGGCACTGCCGATGTTTGCGGCCACCCTCGACAGCAATTCTTCGCCGGACTGCCCGCCGAGGTTCTCCAGAACGACGGTGCGGTCATCGCCCACGATCAGCGCCACCGCCGCAGGCCGGCGAGCGGCCACGGCCAGCAACGCGACACCGCTGAGGAGCTCGACGATCAGCAGCGCCGCGAGCAGGCGGCGGATTCTCCGGTGCTCAGTAACGGCGGGCGTTGTGGATCGGGCCGGAAGAGTTCATCGGGACCACCCGGACCGGCTGACCGTAGGTGGACGAGTGGATCATCATGCCGTCGCCGACGTAGATCCCCGAGTGCGACGCGTCCGAGTAGAAGGTCAGCACGTCACCGGGCTGCAGGTCGGACAGCGACACCGCCTGCCCGCCGTTGGCCTGCGCCTGGCTGGAGTGCGGCAGGTTGATGCCGGCCTGGTGGAACGCCCACATCACCAGTCCGGAGCAGTCGAATCCGCCCGGTGCGGCCCCGCCCCAGACATACGGCGTGCCGACCTGAGTCAACGCCGCCTGCACGGCGGTCGCGGCGGCTCCCCCGCCGGAGGCTCCCATGGCCACATCCATCGGGGGCGGCGCGTCGGACCCGGGCATCGGGAATCCGGGGAATCCCGGCGCCGCCGGCACACCCTCGGGGCCGGGCTCGCCCGGAACGGCTTCGGGCCCAGCGCCCGGGCCGGCCATCGCCGTGCGCTGCTCGGGCGTCAGCGCGTAGTACTGCGATTTCACCACCGAAATCTGCAGCTGCAGACGGCTTTGACGGGCCTGCAGTTCGGCGCGGACCGCGGCGGCCTGCTCGGCCGCCGTCCGGGCGTCGTCAGCCGATTTGGCGGAGGCCTGCTCAGCCTGATCGGCCTGCTCGCTGGCGGCACGGAAACGGTCCAACTGCACCGCCAGGTCGCCGGCAACCACCCGCTGCACACCGAGCTTGTCGATCAGTTGCTGCGGCGACTCGGCGGTCAGGATGGCATCCGCGCCGCCGACCCGGCCACCCATGTAGGTGGTGGCGGCAAAGCGGTTGACGGCCGCGCGGTAGGTGGTCAGCTGCTCGCGGGCCGACTCCAGGGCGGCTTGGTCGGCGGCGTGCGCATTGTCCGCGGCCTGCTGGGCGGCGAGCTTCTCATCGAGATTGAGCTGCGCGGTGTGCATAGCCTCGGTGGTCTGCTCGGCCTGCCGGGACAGTTCGCTGAGCTTCGCCAGAGCGTCGTCGGCCGGGTCTGCGTGGACGTTTCCGATCAACACGCTGCTCAGAGTCGTGACACCAACTACCAAACCGGCCGCGGCGCCGAAGGCAGGGCGCCTCAAAGCACGCAGACGCCACTGCATACGTTCGAGCTCCAAGATTGCATCCTTAACACTGCCCAGGGAGGCACAGGGGGTGTACCGCCGCCGAAACGTAAGGTCTCGAATAGGTTACGGAATGGCAACGTCGTTGTCCATCACGAATTGCCGACTGTAACAGTCAGGATTGTGAAAGTTCTAAGGCCACTTATCCAGGTTCGCCCCTGGTCAGGCCACACCCGAGCGGCGCACAGGTCCACGCTCGCCGCGGATCGGGACTAACCGCAGACGCGGCGCCATCCCGGCCTCGGCAAGCACATCGAGCGCCGCCCGCTCGTCTTCGAGCAGCTCGTTGGGTACACCCAGCAACACGCTAACCACACAGTCCCGGCATGCCGGTCCGCGCACCGCGCAGTCATCGCAGTCGATCACCATCGGATCCGAATCCGCCCGGCGCGCGCCGCGGTCATCCGAGTGTCCCGAGATCTGTCCCATGACGATTCCTCTCGATCAGTTGCCGGCACGCTAACTCCGGGTACCGACAACCTGTTGCTGATGTCCTGTTGTCGGTGCGGGCGCATACGGTTCGGCCATGACCACCGGCTCCGGCACAGAGCAGCTGAGCTTCCCGCCTTTCGAAGCCCAGCTCGAAGCCGAATTCGACGCCGCCCCGGCCGACCTGCGCGACACCACCTTCGTGGTGGTGGACCTGGAGACCACCGGCGGACGGGCTTCGCCAAAAGGGGACGACGAAGCGGACGCCATCACCGAGATCGGAGCGGTCAAAGTGCGTGGTGGCGTGGTCGAGGGCGAGTTCGCCACGCTGATCAACCCGCAGCGCGGGATTCCGCCGCAGATCGTCCGGCTGACCGGTATCACCACCGCCATGGTCTATGAGGCGCCCACGATCGAGGCCGTGCTGCCGTCCTTCCTCGAGTTCGCCGGATTCGACCGCGGGTCGGTGCTGGTCGCCCACAACGCCGGGTTCGACGTCGGGTTCTTGACCGCCGCCGCGCAGCGCTGCGATCTGGCCTGGCCGCGGCCGCCGGTGCTGTGCACGGTGCGGCTGGCACGCCGGGTGCTCAGCCGCGACGAGGCACCCAGCGTCCGGCTTGCCGAGTTGTCCCGACTGTTCGCGGTGAGCACCACCCCCACCCACCGGGCACTCGACGACGCCCGCGCCACCGTCGACGTCCTGCACGCGCTGATCGAGCGGCTGGGCAACCAGCAGGTCAAAACCTTCGTCGACCTGCGTGCCTACCTGTCGCACACCACACCGGCCCAGCGCCGCAAGCGCAGCCTGGCCGTCGGGCTGCCGGAGCTGCCCGGCGTCTACCTGTTCCGCGGCCCCTCCGACGAAGTGCTCTACATCGGCACCTCCACCAACCTGCGTCGACGAGTCGCGCAGTACTTCAACGGCTCCGAACGCCGCAGCCGCATCGCCGAGATGGTGGCGCTGGCCACCCGGATCGATCACGTCGAATGCGCGCATCCGCTGGAGGCCGGGGTGCGTGAACTGCGCCTGCTGGCCGCGGCCGCTCCGCCCTATAACCGACGATCGAAGTTTCCCCGGCGGTGGTGGTGGATCACCCTGACGGGCGAGGCTTTCCCCCGCCTGACCGTGGTGCGCGCTCCGCGCCACGACCGGGCCATCGGCCCGTTCCGTTCGCGGACTGACGCCGCCGAGGCCGCCGCCCTGTTTGCGCGGTTCACCGGAGTCCGAACCTGCACAACGCGATTGGGCCGGACCAGTCGGCACCGCTGCCCACCGGCCGAAGTCAGCCCCTGCCCGGCGACGCCGAACACCACCGCAGACGAGTACGCCGAAGCGGTCGGGCGTGCGGCCGCGTTGCTCGACGGTGCCGACAACGCCGCCCTGGGCGCCGCGGTGCAGCAGGTGAACGCGCTGGCTGATCGCGGGCACTACGAAAGTGCGGCACGGCTGCGCGATCGCACCGCGGCAGCCATCGATGCCCTGTGGCGCAGCCAGCGCGCCCGCGCCCTGGTGGCCCTGCCCGAGCTGGTGGCCGCAGCGCCGGATGGCACTGGCGGGTGGCAGCTCGCGGTGATCCGCCACGGCCGGTTGGCTGCCGCGGGGTGCGCTGCGCGCGGTGTCCCGCCGATGCCCGTCGTCGATGCGATCACGCTGGGGGCCGAGACG
>LZME01000047.1 GCA_001673575.1 Mycolicibacter heraklionensis
GAATACGAAGCAATCATGACCACACCGGCCAGTCAGGCCGCGTGACCGAAACTGTCACCTATCCGTGCAGCAGACCCCTGCGTTTCGTCAAATCCGTTGGTCAGCGCATCCCAGGTTCGGTCACCGGTATCGAAGTAGATGCCACCATGTCCCCTGGCTTCGCCGATGTAACCGCCCTCTTGGCCCTCGAACTTACCCAGGACAACCCGATCCGGGTTGTCGCCAACGTAGTGGGTCGACATGTCAGCGACTTCCTCACTGAAGCCTGCCGTCGGCCCTCCGTGCCTACTCGCGTAGTTCAGGTCCATAGCCGAGTATTCGGCCCACGGATGGTAGGTGGCGGGCACGTCGAATCCGACCTCGGCGTACGACGAAACCACCGGGCCTGTGTCGAGTACGCCGCGGCCCATCTCACCGATCCCCGCCCGGATCGATGCCCCCTCCGCGCCAAAGGGAAGCGTGACGGCGGCGGAGCCGATGTCGAAAGCCTTCTCGCCCAGAAAGTAGGCGGGGCTGGGCGCGTTCAGGGCGTCCTTGACTTGGGCGACACCCGCGCCGACCGGGTTGATGAAGGTGTCGCCAAGCCCTTTGGCCAGGCCGCCCCAAGATTCCAGGACGCCGGGGGCGCCCGGGCCGCCCTGTCCGAGCAGGTTCTTGACGGCATCTTCGGTGGCTCGCCAACGGTCCCCGAATGCGTCGCCGAAACCCAACGGCGCCCGCCGCTCCGATTCGGGGGCGACGTAGCGCGGTAGCGGCTGCTGGGCTTGGAGCACCGCGGCGTTGATGCGCGCTTCGGTCTGATCCGGCGCAACACCGTCGTTGGCCAGGACCTCCCGGGCTAAGACCTTGAAACTTTCCACATCGCCGGGGTTCACCGGTGCGGGCGCGTCGCCGGCCTCGAACCCGTGCACCACGACATCGGGGTCGTAGCCATCCTTGACCCGCAGATTCGTCAGCGCCGACTGCAGAACCTTGGCATAGCCAGTGCGGATGAGCGTGACATTGGACAGTACGGTCCGTGTATCGGCTATCGCACCGTCCCAACACTTTTCGATCAGGGCGTCGACGTCGTCGCCGTGTAGCGCGTATGCCAGGTAGTGGGTGTTGTAGTCGGTCAGAAACTCGTCGTAGCCCCGCAGGTTGGCGTTGAGCGCTTCGATCTGCTCGCCGCAGCTCTGCCGGGCCCGGGCTAGGGCGGCGGCGATGGTTTCCAAGTCGGCCGCGATCTGGCCGAGTTGTTGGTTGGTGGCGTGCAGGCCTTCTTTGACCCGTTGCACTTCGGCGCCGTTGTTGATCGGCTGCTCACCGTTCTCGCGGTTGTACTGCTCGAAGTGCTGTCGAGCGGTGCGGAAGGTCTCCTCGGCCGCGGTGGACGAGCCGGCCGCCGAATGAAACGCCTGCGCCAGGAAGTTGATCTGGGCGGGACTTCCGGCTTGCACGCTGTCATCAACGGCCCAGGGGTCACCGCCCACGGCAGCTACCAGGTCGCCGAGCCCCAAATACCGCAGGCTCGGACGACTCATGGCACACCCGCGCTACTCGCCATCGTCAGATCATGACCGACACCGCGCCGGAGCGCACGTCACCGCACGCCCTCCTTGGCGAACACCACCCGCAGCACGTATCCCAACTCCGGGCCCACCACCATTTCGGCCAGCTCACAGAACGTCGCGACGAATTCCGGGCCGTGCGGCGGTAGGGCGTCACACAGATGGTGCGCAATCTCATGCAGCACCACCAGTTCTCGCAACGCCCAATCCACGCCGCGCTGATCCGGTACGGCGATAACGCCTGCTGCACCAAGCCTTTCGTAGTGCGCCGCCGTGGTTCCTCGGCGGGCGCGCACGGTCAGCTCCATCGCATCTGGCCACCGCGCGCGCACCGGCGACAGCGCCATGACGTCCTCGACGTAGCGCCCGACGGCGGCCACCGAACCGAAGCGAGCCTCGGGCGGCAACGTCAGCTCGGCGCCGAAGAACTCCACGCTGCGCCTGCCGCTCTCGGCAGCGCGGTCGAACAGGGTGCGGACGAAGGCCTCAGCGGCGTAGACCTTGGCGCGCTGACCGTCGCGCTCTGAAGCGCCTTCACTCAATGTTCCAGCGCTCACCGCTCCAGCGCGGACCGCGCCACCGACAGCTCAGCACTCTCGCCCAGCCGGGCTTCGCGCCCAGCCCGATCCCCGGCCCGTCTTGCCGCGGATGAATACCCCGCCGACGCCCGGGTGGCCCGCCAGGTGCCCCGCGCCTTGGAGGTACCGCGGTAGAAGTCGCGCAGCTCGACCTCCTTGTTGCGCAACGCAATCGCGGTGCCAGGTGGCCGGCTCCGATCCTTCTCGGCGTCGCGTCGAGTCTCGTCGCGGGCCTCGGCCAGCCGCTGGCCGACCCGAGCGCCGAATGCCAGGTGGAAGTTCAGCCGAGCGGTGATGGTCGGGGTGGGCCGGTGCGCGCCGGTGGCGATATAGGCGTCCGACGCCCGGACCATCTGCACGACCAGGCTGGCGTAGAGCGCGTGGGTGGCGTCGATGTCCTCGGCGAAGCCGTAGGCGTAGACGTAGGTCGAGTTGGTCGCCACGTCGCAGCGCACGTCGTTGGCGGCGGCGATCCCCACGAACAGCTGCACATAGGTGCGCAGCCCGCGGGCGCCGGGCTCGCCGATGGTGATGGTGCGCTGCACCGGCGCGGAGGCCGCTGTCCGAGTGGCGGAGTGCGCGCGAGCCACCGCCAGGTCGATAGAGGTCGCGGTGGCCAGCCGCTGCGCCGCCGCCATGAACGCATCGGCTTCGTGGGCGTTGTCGGTGCCCTCGGCCTGGCGCAACAGTGCGGCGATCCGCGCCAACATCTTGTCGTCGGTGCTCATGGCCGCCACGCTAACCGACAGCGGCGACGCCGCGCCGACAGCAACTCACAGATGCGCGTCGATCCAACCCACCACGTCGTCGAGCACCTGCGCACGCTCCGGCTCGTTGAATACCTCGTGGTAAAGCCCCGGATACACGGTCAGCCGCACGTCGTTCGAGCCGACGCACTCCACCAGCCGCCTGCTGCCTTCGGCGGGCACCAGACCGTCGTCGGCACCGTGGACCACCAGCAGCGGCACCGTGAGCGCCTGCGCCCGCGTCGGCATGGTCTCGCCGACCTTGATCAGCGCGCGCGCCACCCCGGCCGGCACCCGGCCGTGGTGCACCAGCGGATCCTCGTTGTAGGCGACCACCACCGCCGGGTCGCGCGAGACCAGGGCACTGTCGAGTTTCTCCACCGGCAGGCTCGGCGCGATAGCCCCCACCGCTTTGGCGACGAACGCCAATCCCGGCGACACCGTGTCGGTCATGGCCACCGCGGGTCCGGACAGCACCATCAGCTGGTAGTCGTCGGGGCGGTCGACGCCGTAGCTGAACACGATCGCCCCGCCCATGCTGTGCCCGAGCACCACGCGCGGCAGTCCGGGGTGTTCGCGGGCAGCGATACCCGCGCACGTGTGGAAGTCAGCCGTGTATTCCGCGATGTTGCGGCACAGCACCCGCTTGCCGCCCGAGCGCCCGTGTCCGCGGTGGTCCAGTGCATAGGTCACGAACCCCGCCGCGGCGAACCGCTTCGCGACATGGTCGTAGCGACGGGCATGCTCGCCGAAGCCGTGGGACAGCACCACCACGGCGCGCGGCGGCACATCCGGCGTCCAGGTGTCGTAGACGATCGGTACCGCCCGCACGCCGTCAAAGGTTCGCTCGGTGCGGGCCCCAGAGCCAGGGGATGCCATCAGGGCAGCGTAACGGGCAAAGCGCCCGCCCAGGTAACCTCGCCAGCCATGGGACGAGTCGAAGGCAAAGTTGCGCTGATCAGCGGCGGCGCGCGGGGTATGGGCGCGGCACACACCCGGGCGCTGGCCGCCGAGGGCGCCAAGATCGTGATCGCCGACGTCCTGGAGGACGAGGGCAGCAAACTCGCCGACGAGCTGGGGCCCGACACTGCCCGGTTCGTCCGCCTCGACGTCACCCACGCCGAGCAATGGCAAACGGCCGTGGCGACCGCGGTCGACGCTTTCGGCGGCCTCAACGTGTTGGTGAACAACGCGGGTATCGCCAAGTACAACACCCTGGAGAACTTCGACGCGGGCGCGTGGCAGCAGGTTCTCGACGTCAACCTGACCGGAACCATGCTGGGCATGCACGCCGCCGTCGCCCCGATGAAGGCCGCCGGCGGAGGTTCCATCATCAACATCTCCTCGGTCGAAGGGATGCGTGGCACCGCCGGCCTGTACGGCTACGTCGCCTCCAAGTGGGGTGTGCGCGGGCTGGCCAAGGCCGCCGCCGTGGAGCTGGCACCGCACAACATCCGGATCAACAGTGTGTTGCCCGGCCTGATCCGCACCCGGATGACCATCGCGATCCCCGACGACTCCCTGCAGATTCCGCTCGGCCGGGGCGCCAAATCGGCGGAGGTGTCCACCGCGGTGGTTTTCCTGGCCTCCGACGAGTCCTCGTACATGACCGGGGCCGACCTGGTCATCGACGGTGGCCTGTCCGTTGGCATCCCCCACAAGACGGGATAGGACAGCATTTTCCCAGCTAAGAGCACCCGTCGGGGCAACTTCTGAAACGTGTTCTATGATGGCCGGTCATGAAGACCAAGGGCGCATTGTTGTGGGAGCTGAACTCGCCGTGGCGGGTCGACGAGATCGAGCTGGGCGACCCCGTAGAAGGCGAAGTCCAGGTCCGGATGCACGCCGCGGGGATGTGCCACTCCGACTACCACCTGACCACCGGAGCCACCCCGATGGCACTGCCGGCGCTGGGCGGCCACGAGGGCGCCGGCGTCATTACCAAGGTCGGCAAGGGTGTCACCGGCCTGGAAGAGGGCGACCACGTCGTCATGGCCTTCATCCCGGCCTGCGGCAACTGTCCGCCGTGCATGAAGGGCTTCCGTTCGCTGTGTGACCGCGGGGCGGTGCTGCTGGGCGGCAAGGCCATCGCCGACGGCACCAACCGGATCCACGCCGGTTCGCAAGAGGTCTCGGCGATGAACCTGCTCGGCACGTTCTCGCCGTACATGACCGTGCACCAGGACTCCGTGGTCAAGATCGACAAGGACGTGCCGTTCGAGACCGCGGCCATCATGGGCTGCGCGGTTCCGACCGGGTTCGGTTCGGCCACCAACGTCGCCGAGGTCAAGCCCGGCGAGACCGTGATCATCATCGGTGTCGGCGGTATCGGCATGAGCGCCCTGCAGGGTGCGGTGCTCTCCGGTGCACGTCGCGTCATTGCGATCGACCCGGTGCCCTTCAAGCGCGACCAGGCCGTCAAGTTCGGCGCCACCCACGTCTACCCGTCGATGGCCGAGGCGATCATGCCGGTCATGGAGGAGACCTGGGGGCTGATGGCCGACAAGGTGATCATCGCCGTCGGCGACATGAAGGGCGAGTACATCGAAGAGGCGCTGATCCTGACCGCCAAGACCGGAACCTGCGTGGTCACCGGCATGGGCGCGATGGCCGACGCGGACGTCAAGCTGAACCTGTTCTTGTTCACGATGTTGCAGAAGACGTTGAAGGGCAACATCTTCGGCGGTGGCAGCTCGCACATCGAGACTCCCAAGCTGGTGGGCCTGTACAAGTCCGGGCTGCTCAAGATCGACGAGATGATCACCACGACTTACAAACTCGAGGACATCAACACCGGCTACCAGGACATGGTCGACGGCAAGAACATCCGCGGTGTCATCACCTACGACGAGTCGGACTGGTAGGCGGTTACTTCTTGTCCTGCGGCAGCCGGCAGCCGGTATAGCCGGAGACCACCAGGTTGCCACGGTAGCCGACTTTGATGAACAGGCCGGTGGGACCGTAGAAGCCGACGTCGTGATTGCCCGGCTGGTTCTGCATCACCTGAACGTCGGTGGCGTCCAGCTTGGCGGCCGCCTCCTTGGCGGCCTGTTCGAGCTTGGCCCAAGCCTGCTCTGACACCGCGACATCCCGGGCGACCGCGTCCGGCAGGAAGTAACGCTTACCGGCGGTTTGCTCGTATGGCCGCTCGCAATTTCCGCCCTCTCCCTCGTCCAGGTTCTCCCAGACGATGGACGGGATGAGTTGTTTTGCAGCGGCGGTTATTTCATTCATCGTGGCGGCTACCTGAGTTTGCGTGTCCTCAAAGGACGGCAACGACTTGAGCACGCTCAAGGCCTCGACGGCGACACTGGGCGGGGTGGGTTCATACGGTTGGGACACGTGACATCCTGCGGTTAGTGCGGCAATGGCCAAGACAGCGAACAGGCATCGTCGCGGCTGGGGTGGGGATACTCGGTGAAACATCAATTTCCTTGAACCGCCTTGTCGCCCAAGCCGGCGAGGACCGCGGCGATGTTGTAGTTCGTGGTCCGCAGTCCTCCGCCGTCGGGGAAGCGCGGGTAGTCACTGTGCCCGTGGGCCTCTTGCAGGCTGATGGTGCCACCGTGGCCGTCGGGCACTGTCGCGGCGCCGGTAGCCAAGCGGGTGAATTCGGAGTTGGTGGCCGGGTTCGGGCCGAAGTCGCCGAGCTCGTTGTTGAGGTAGGTGCCGATGATCGGAATGCCCTGGCCGACGGCTCTGGCGTCGTAGACCCATTGGATCTTGTCGTCGGGCGCTTCCATCGCGAACACCTGACCGGGCTGTAGGTGCAGGTCCTGTGGCGTGGATGCCTCGATGCCGGGTGACCCGTAGAACAGCGCCCGCGACACCGGGTGATCGCCGGGCTCCTGCAGCGCCAACCCGGTGGTCAGCGACCCGTAGGAGTGCCCGATCGCGGTGAGATCGGCGGGGCCGCCCAGATGCGAAGCTTGGATACCGTCGTAGAAGCGAGCCAGGTCGTGCGCGCCGGCGCGGGCTAGGTCGTCGTGGGTGACGCCCCAGATTCCGGCCAGCGATGTGGTTTTGTCGTCGAAGCCGGGAACCTGCGGGGGGTCGTACCCGATCCAGGCGATCGTCGAGACGGTATCGCTCTCGTGTCCCGGCTCGAACCGCAATTGCCGCAGTGCTTCCCGTCTGAGGTTGGTTGCTTCTTCGGTCATATTCCCGATGGCTCCGTGCACCGTGGTGTTCAGCCCGGGCGTGGTGACCGAGACATGGGTCGCCTTGTCCGGATCACCGACCGCAATGGCGGCGCGGGCCTGGGCGCCGCTTTGGGTGTCCAGCAGCATCAGCTTGCGGTTTGGACTGGCACTGACCGCGGCATCGACGGCCTTGAGGTCGTCCAGGTACTTCGAACCGTCCCGGGCTGCGTCGTATTGCCGTTGCCAGTTCTCGTAGGCGACGCGGTCATCGAAGATCGCCCCGGGCTCGTTGGGATGCGGAATGTTGTTGCCGGCAGCCCAGTCCGGATGCTGGCTGCGCAGCGCATCGGCCTGCGCGGCGGCGCCCTGTGCCCGCGCTAGTTCGTCGGCCAGGTGCAGCTTGTTGTAGTGGTCATAGCCCAGGTGATCCGGCGGATCGCAGGGCATGCCCGGATGGTTACCGATGTTGTGGTCGGCGTTGTAGAGCCAGTCCTTCTGTCCAGGCGTCAGGCTGTTCCAGTAGTCGTTGAACTGCTTGGGGTCATCGGGCACGGGTCCCGGCGGCGGTGCCGGCGCGTCCGCGTCGAACTTGCGCACCGCAATGTCGGGGTCGTAGCCGTCTCGGACCCGCAGATTGGTCAAGGCCTGCTGCAAGGTTTTGGCGTAGCCGTTGCGGATGACCGTCGCGTTGTGCAGGGCGGTCGCGGCGTCGTCCTCGGCCAACTGGCGGCACGCGGCGATGTCCGCCTCGTGGTCGTAGCCCTGATTCTCCTGGTCCAGGTACACGCCGATGCGGGCGTCGAGGACGATCAGGTTGGCGTTGAGCGCGGCGATGTTGGCCAGCGAGGCGGCGCGGGCCTGCGCTAGGGCCGCGGCGATGGTCTCCAGGTCGGCCGCGATCTGGCCGAGCTGTTGATTGGTGGCATGCAGGCCGTCCTTGACTCGCTGCACCTCGGCGCCGTTGTTGATCGGCTGCTCGCCGTTCTCCCTGTTGTACTGCTCGAAGTGCTGCTGGGCAGTGACAAAGGTCTCTTCGGCCGAGGTGGCCGAGCCGGCGGCGGAGTGGAACGCCTGGGCGAGGAAGTTGATCTGGGTGGGGCTGCCGGCCTGCAGACTGTCGTCGATGGCCCACGGGTCACCGCCGGCCCGGGAAATGAGCCCGGCGATCTGCAGATGCTGCAGCGTCGGACGGCTCACGCGACCTCCGTATCACTCGGCGGTTGCAGTGAGACTACCGGCAGCGCCCAGGTTGCGGGCTAACCTTGGAAGTCATGACCGGCCTGCTCGATGTACGACGAGCGGACGACCGTGCGGCCAGCCGTGCCCCGTGGCTCACCTCGCGGCATTCGTTCTCGTTCAACGACTACTACGACCCGGACAACACCCATCACGGACTGCTGCTGGTCAACAACGATGACGTCGTCGCGCCCGGCTCCGGCTTTGATACCCACCCCCACCGCGATGCCGAGATCGTCACCTGGGTGCTGTCCGGCGCGCTGAGCCATCGCGATTCGATCGGCAACGCGGGCGTCATCCATCCCGGCCTGGCACAACGAATGTCGGCGGGCACCGGCATTCTGCATTCGGAGAAGAACGACTCTGCGAGCGAGCCGGTGCATTTCATCCAGATGTGGATCATGCCGGACACCCCGGGGCGCACTCCCGGCTACCAGCAGCACGACATCGGCGACGCCCTGGCGGGCGGCGGACTCATCACCGTCGCCTCCGGCCGTGACCCTGACGCCGCGATCAGCATCGGCAATGCGGGTGCCACGCTGCACGTCGCGCGGCTGCAGCCCGGAGACCATGTCGCACTACCTGACTCGCCGTATGCCCACCTGTTTGTCGCTGCCGGCCATGTCGACTTGGAGGGCGCCGGCGCGCTGCACACCGGGGACGCGGTCCGCTGCACCGGCGTCGGCGGTCAACGAATTGCCGCGTCCGCCCCGTCGGAGATCCTGATCTGGGAGATGCACAGCCGACTCGGCGAATGATCGCTGGCCATAACCGATCCGCCACTGACGCAGCACAATCCGGTCACGCAGGTTGTCCCGGCGGATTCGGTGGCTACCGTAGGAATCTGGTGTCTCCCCCAGTCCGGAGCCGAAGGGACAAACAGTGTCGACTCCAGTGGCTTTCGCGCGCCGGCTGGCGGCTGGCTGCGCCGCGATGCTGCTCTGCGCAGTGCTGGCGATCGGCCCGGGCCAGCCGGCCGCGCATGCCGCCGCCCAAGACCAGCTGGCCGCCGCGATCGCGCGGACCCCGGGCTCCTACCTGGTCTACAACTTTGGGAGCGGGCATCCCACACCGATGCTCAACGCCGCAGGCGACTGGTACGAGATGTCCGGCGGTGGGCATCTGGTGGTCCTCAAGTCGGCTTCGCAGCGCATCGAACCGCACCTGCTGGTCGACAGCCATAGCGGTGCGCAGAGCCGCTGCGAGCGCGATCCGCGGGCTCGCACCAGCGAGGGCCTGATGCAGGCATCCGAGCTCTACACCCCGCTGCAGGCCTGGCAGATGCTGGGCCGGCCGACGGTGGCGATCAACGCCAACTTCTTCGACATCCGCGGCCAGCGAGGAGGGTCTTGGCGGACCACCAAGTGCAGTTCCCCGCTGGGCGCCTACGTCGACAACACCCGCGGCAAGGGCCGGGCTAACGTCGCGGTCACCGGCACCATCCCCTACGCCGGAAAGCAAGGACTGTCCGGCGGCAACGAGCATTGGTCAACGCTGACCACGATGATCCTGCCGACTCGTGGCGCGCCATATGTGTTGTGGCCGCGCGGCGGCCGCGACGGTGGGGATTACGACTCGGCCGGGCCGACGATCACCGGCCTGGTGGAACGCGGGGACCGGTTCGTCGCGGTGAGCGGACTGGGATTGCTGGCCCCGGGCGTCACCGGGCAACTCAACGACGGCGGGCCGAGTGCGGCACGCACTGCCGTGGGCTATTCGCGAGCCAAGGACGAGCTCTACATCTTCCAGGGCGGCCACTACACACCCGACAACATGCAGGATCTGTTCCGCGGCCTGGCCAGCGACCACGCCATCCTGCTCGATGGCGGTTCGTCGTCGGCGGTCGTGCTGCGCCGCGACGCCGGCGGCATGTGGACCGGCGCCGGAGTGCCACGCGGATCCTGTGACACCGCGCAGGTACTGTGCGACGCGCACGAACGCGGGCTGCCCAGCTGGCTCGGATTCAACTAGCGGCGAAGCCGGGTGGCCATCGGTTAGGGCATCTCTACCTTGGCGGCCAGCCAGCGGCCCTTCACCTTCTCCATGGTGATCACGATGCGGCTGCGGTCGATCTGCGCCTGGGGGGAAGTCTTGTTGCTCACCGACTGATCGACGAACAGCAGCACCTCAACCTTGTTCTTGGTGGCGGATTTGACCGCCGAGTCGATGACGGTGCCGTGCGCGGACGCCTTGTTGTCGATCAGCAATTGGCGCAGTTGTTCACTGGACGCGCTGTAGACGTCCTTGAACTCGCCGGTTGCTCCGTCGAGGATTTCAGCGAAGTTCTTGTCGATCGCGGTGGGGTCCACGCTGGTGAGCGCCAGGGTGTACTTCTCGGCAGCCTCCAGCGCCTGCGCGGCGGCCACCGCGCGCTGGTGGTGGGCGAACAGCAGCCAGCCCTCGTAGGTCGCTCCGATCAGGCCCAGCGCCAGGACCGCTGCGGCGACCCAGCGCCGATTCGGTCTCAGGCCACCGATGCGTCCCTTGAGCCCCGCGGCTTCGTCAGCGGCTACGGGTTCGGCGGATTCGGTTTCGGCAGAATCGGTTTCAACGTTTTCTACGGCCTCGGCGTCGACGGCTTCTACCGCCTCTGCCGGCGGTTCGACGTGGTCGGCCGCTTGCTCGTCCTCACGGTCCGACACTGAACTACCTCTCGTGGTCCGCTGCTGGTGGCCGGTCGGCCGCAGCGCCCCCGAACCTACCCCACCCCGCGCCTGCGGGTTTTTACTTGATCGCCGCTTAGGTGCAGGCCCTGGAGTTCCGCAGGGCGTTGGCCCATCCGATCGCGGAGTCGATGTGGGGACGGGCGAAACCCGCCGGCTGCTTCTTGCGCATGCTGTCGGCGATGCGGGACAGCTGGAACAGCACTCCGGTCAGCTGCTCCCCGCCGTAGATCGGCGAGTAGGGGCCGAAGTTGTCCGGGGTGTTACGGATGGTCAGTGGCTGCAGCCGTGGCCCCAAGAAGCCCGTCGATCGGTCGATATTGGCCACCACCGCATCCGCCTGCGACTGCACACTCGCGTAGACGTCGCGGTGATCTGCAAGGTTGCGGTTGAACTCGTCGATCTGTCCCATCAGTGGGTCGAACTGCGCGTTGAACCATTGGCACGAATCCGACATGCCGCCGATCATCTCGGGGGTGACCTGATAGGTGAAAGTGCTGTACGGCCAAATGTCCATGCGCGGAGACCAGTCACTGGGCGCGGGCGTGAAGCCGGGAAGCGCCGGCGGCTGAGCCGGATCGGCGACCGCGGAGCCTGGTGCCACCGCTCCGGCGACCGCCATCGCACCCGCGACGGCGGCAGCGATCTGGGTCCACCCTGCCCGCATCGGCACGTTCCTGATTTCCTTCCCCGCGTCGTGCTTGTCCCGATCGAGTATCGCCATCAACGCCCGCGCGAGGGCGCCAAAACCACGAAAACGCGTGCTACTGACCGGTAACCCGTCCATAACCCGAGTCATGTTGCCTGAAGCACCCTTGCCGGGGCATTGTGTCCGACATCATGTCCGGATGAAAGGTCGCGGCGAGACCCCATGAGCTCCTCCCCTTTGGTAGCCATGCGTATCCTTTCTATCTACCCACCAGTTGGTCCGAGAAGTTCCGAACCCTACCGCGGAGTAAGAACGCTGACTAAGGTGGCCGCCATGGATCATCGGCCGTGCACGCGATCGGCAACCTACGGTGATCTCACGACCACGATCGGCGACAAATGACCACCCAGGACGACCGCGACCTCGCTGCCGAGCCTCAGCTCGACGGCGTGGCAGCCATCCAGGACTGGACCGTCGGTTATGTCAACCGCCACCCGTTGGCCTCGCTGACCACCGTCGGCGAGCAGTGCGTGCTGGCGGTGCGCACCGTGCAGTACTTCTTCTCCGACTTGTTCGGCGGCCGATTCCAATGGGGTGAGTTCGTCCGGCAGAGCGCGTTCATGGCCAACACCGCGGTGCTACCGACGGTTTTGGTCGCCTTGCCGATCGGGGTCACGCTCTCCATTCAGTTCGCGCTGTTGGCCAACCAGGTCGGTGCCACTTCGCTGGCCGGCGCTGCTGCCGGGCTGGCGGTCATCCGGCAGGCCGCCTCGCTGGTGGCGGCCATGCTGATGGCCGCCGCGGTGGGGTCCGCCATCACCGCCGACCTGGGCTCACGCACGATGCGCGAGGAGACCGACGCCATGGAGGTGATGGGCGTCTCGGTGATCCGCCGGCTGGTGGTGCCCCGCTTCGCCGCAGCCATCATGATCGGCGTAGCGCTGACCGGAATCACCTGCTTTGTAGGGTTTTTGGCGAGCTACCTGTTCAACGTGTATTTCCAGAAGGGCGCGCCAGGCAGCTTCGTGGCCACCTTCTCCTCGTTCGCCACCACCGGCGACATGATCGTCGCGCTGATCAAGGCCGTGGTCTACGGCGCCATCGTTGCGGTGGTGTCCTGCCAGAAAGGCCTGTCCACTCGCGGTGGTCCGGCCGGCGTGGCGAACTCGGTCAACGCTTCGGTGGTCGAGTCGATTCTGGTGCTGATGATCGTCAACGTCGGCATCAGCGAGCTCTACAACGTGCTCTACCCGCGGACGGGGCTGTGAGATGACCGCCTCTTCCTATGTCCCGGCATTCGCGCGCCCGCTGCTGCGCGCCTACCGGGCGGCGTCGGTGCCGACCATTCGCCTGGGACACATGCTGGTGTTCTTCGGCCGCGCCGCGGCCGGTGTCCCCACCGTGTTTCGGCACTACCGCAAGGAATTCCTGCGGCTGCTCTCCGACATCGCCTGGGGCAACGGCTCCATCGTGGTGGGTGGCGGCACCGCAGGAGTGGCGATCGTCCTCGGCTTCACCGCTGGCGCACTGGTAGCGATCGAGGGCTACAACTTCCTGAATCTGCTGGGGCTCGGCCCGGCCACCGGCATCATCTCCTCACTGGTCAACACCCGCGAGCTGGCGCCGATCATGGCCTCGATGGCGTTTGCGATGCAGGCCGGTTGCCGCTTCACCGCGCAGCTCGGCGCCATGCGGATCGCCGAGGAGATCGACGCCCTCGACTCGATCGCGATCCGGCCCATCCCTTTCCTGGTGACCACGCGACTGCTGGCCGCGACCATCGCGGTGATCCCGCTGTACGTGGCCTGCCTGGCCATCACCTACCTAACCTGCCAGCTGGTCACCGGCATCATCGGCGGCGGATCGATCGGCCCGTATTTGCACTACTTCACAATGATGTTGAGCGGCAAGGACATCGTCTACTCCGTGCTCAAGTGCGTGGTGTTCGTCTGGTTGGCGTCCACCGTGCAGTGCTACTACGGCTTCTACGCCTCCGGCGGTCCCGAAGGGGTCGGGGTGGCCGCGGGCCGGGCCATGCGCGCCAGCATCACGATCGTGATCATGGTCAACATGCTGCTGACCATGGCCCTGTGGAGCATCGACGCCGGCGCAAGGTTCGGTGGCTGACATGAGCAATTCGCTGGACACCGACGGCCGCGGCCCCTCCGAAGGTCAGCTGCTGGGGGCGGGAATCGCGGTCTTGCTGGTGATCGCGCTGGCCACCGGGGGCCTGCTGGCTAAATCCACCGGAATGCTCAACTCCTACGTGCGGGTGGTCGCCGATCTGATCAACGTCGGCGATGGACTGCCCGCCCAGTCCGACGTCAAATACCACGGGCTCCTGGTCGGCAGCGTCACCGACGTGATACCGGCCGCCTATGGCAAGCCCAATTACGTCCACATCAACCTCAAACCCGGTTACGCCAAGGACATTCCGAGCTCGGTGACCGCTCGCGTGGTGCCGTCCAACGTCTTCGCGGTCTCGTCGATTCAATTGGTCGATTCCGGTACCGGCGGACCCGCCATCCGCGACGGCAGCCACATAGCCGAGAACGGCGAACTGTCCACGGTGATCTTCCAGACCACGGTGTCCAAGCTGCGCGACATTCTGGCCGCCACCGGTCGCGGCCGTGAAGACCACAGCCTGGGCATCCTGGCGGCCGTCGGGGCGGCCACCGACAATCGGCGCGTCAAGCTGCTCAACACGGGTGCGCAGATGTCGCGCCTGCTCGATCAGCTCAACAGCATCGTCGCCACCGAGCCCGGTCCGTCGACGGTCTCGGCA
>LZME01000048.1 GCA_001673575.1 Mycolicibacter heraklionensis
CCCTCAAGTGAGGTGCCGCCCGTTTCGTGTTCAGCGGCCCGTCAGCGCAGGCCTCGCCGCCAGAAGAAGTGGTGCACCACCCCACTGGGGCTGGGGATCTGCTCAAGATGGAAACGATCGACAAGCTCATCGGGGCTTGACCACAACCTTTCCCCGCGGCCGAGTTCGACCGGTGCCACCGCGACGTGCATCGTGTCGATGAGATCGGCGTCGAGGAACTCCCGAACCGTGGCAACGCCTCCGCCGATGCGCACGTCTTTGCCGTCAGCCGCAGCTAGTGCGCGCGCCAGTGCGTCCTGGGGGGAGGCGTCGAGAAAGTGGAAGGTGGTGTCGCCCAAGGCGAATGACGGCCGCGCATGGTGGGAGAGGACGAACACCGGGGTGCGGAACGGGGGCTCATCGCCCCACCATCCTTGCCAGTCGTAGTTCTCCCACGGCCCGCGCTGCGGACCGAATTTGTTGCGCCCCATGATCTCTGCGCCGATGTTGTAAGACCAGTCGCGGGTGATGTAGTCATCGAGTCCGAAGCTGCCGCCGGGATCGGTCCGGTTGACCCAGTGCGCGGTGGCGCCTGCCCAGGACATGAAATCCGCCGGATCGGCATGTCCGAACGGACGCTCGCGGCTCTGCCCTTCCCCGGCGCCGTACCCGTCGCTGGAGATGCTGAAGTTCTGCACCCGGACCAGTTGTCGCATGGGGTCCCTTCCTGGGCTAGCGCTGCGTCGGCAGTAGGCCGAACGCCTGCTTGGCGACCTGCAGCATCCAGCTGCCGACGCTTTTGCCGTGATCACGTGGCCAATTGAGCTGGAAGCTGACCACCCACGGCTGGCCGCCGCGGTCGACGGCGTACCAGCTGAAGGTCAGGTCGCCGGGCAAACCGCCGGCTTTGGCACCGATATAGGGCCAGTCGGTACGTGGCAGGTCGATGCCACGCACCGCGGACAGGATTTCGCGGACCGGTGCAGCCTTGCCCACCGCAGCGGCCTGCAGTGCTACGTGTACCCGGCAGATGTCCTCCGCGCTGCCGTACCACTCGGCGCCATAGGCGGACGCCGGGATATGCGCGCGAATCGGATCCGGCTCATACGGCCGGGAATCGGCCTGCTGCAGCAGCTTTGCCCGCTCCTGCGGCGAACCGTGCTGCCACTGCTCGCGCAGATCGGGCTTGCCCCAGCCCACCGAGAACAGTTCGTACATGGTGGGAAACGGCGTCATGCTGGCCGGGTCGTGGTGACCGGCCGCGGCCAGTGCACGCTCGACCGCGCGGGTCCCTACCCGGCCGATGAGCAGATCGGTCGCCATGTTGTCACTGGTGGCGATCATCTTCTCGGCGGCCCTGCGCACCGAGACATGGGCGCCGTCGGGCAACTCCTCCAGGCCGGACGAGCCGACCGCTTTGGCCCGGCCAGTGATGGTCAGCGGGTCGTCCCACGACACCGTCCCGGCCTTCACCTCGTTGGCCACCGCAAGCAGCACATACAACTTGAAAATCGATGCCAGCGGCAGGGATTGGGCGGTGTTGGCCCCGGCTACCGGCTTACAGACGCCACCTTCGATCCGCGACGCCTGATAGGAGTACCGCGCGCCGGTCTTGTTCAGCACCGCATCGAGGTCGTGCCAGGAGCCGATGGTCGGTGCCTCGGTGGTCGGTTTGAACAGGTCGACCATGCCGTTGTCGTCGGTGCGGAGCCTGATGTCTTGGCGGGCACCGTAGGAGGTGGTCAGGTGCAGGGTGGCCGCGCCGGCCCGAATGTCGACGCCGTCGAGGTGAAAAGGCCGGTCCCACCACAGCGATTCCATTGTCGTGACCACCTGCTCGACCTTGTCCGGTGCGGCCAGGGTCGCCACTCCGATCGGACCGATCGGCCAATCGGAGTTCAGCATGTCCATGGTCTGCTTGGCGCGCAGACCCGGCGGAGTCTTGGTCGAAATCGTCACGCCGCTGTCGGAACCGGCGTCGGCGGGAGATGCCGGTGAAGGGGCGCAGCCGGCGGCTGCCCCGGCGGCGAGGGCGACCAGGGTCATAGCGGTCGTCCATGCCGCCAGGTGGCGCCGCACGGGGCTAGGCCTGTGCGGCGGTTCCGGCGACGTCAAGCACGACCTCGAACTCCAACAACGATGCTCCGGTCGCCACCGGCTTGGCCCGCTGCCCGGCGTGGGCTTCGACTGCGGGCCCCTGTGCCCACGCCTGGAACGCTTCGTCGGACTCCCAGTGCGTCACCACGAAGTAGCGGTCGTCGCCCTTGACGGGGCGCAGCAGCTGGAAGCCAAGAAAACCGGGCTGGTTCTCCACCGCGTGGGCGCGATTTGCGAACCGTTTCTCCAGTTCGGGCCCGGCGTCGGCGGGCACCTCGATTGCATTGATCTTCACCACTGACATGGGCCTAGGCTACCGTGCCCCGGGTGGGAATCGCGTCGACCGAGCTGCTGACCTACCGGGGTGGACACGGGGCGCCGCTGGTGCTGGTCCACGGACTGATGGGCCGTGGCACCACCTGGCCGCGGCAACTGCCGTGGCTGACCAGGCTGGGTGCCGTCTACACCTACGACGCTCCCTGGCATCGCGGTCGTGAGGTCGCCGATCCGCACCCGATCTCCACCGAACGCTTCGTCGCCGACCTGGCCGTCGCCGTCGAGCAGTTGCCGGGCCCGGTGCGGCTGATCGGGCACTCGATGGGCGGATTGCACTCGTGGTGCCTGGCGGCCCAGCACCCCGAACTCATCTCTGCGCTGGTGGTCGAGGACATGGCGCCCGACTTCCGGGGCCGCACCACCGGCCCGTGGGAGCCGTGGGTGCATGCCCTGCCCGTGGAGTTCCCCAGTGCCGAGGAGGTTGTCGCCGAATTCGGTGATATCGCCGGCCGGTACTTCCTGGAGGCCTTCGACCGCACCGAGACCGGTTGGCGGCTGCACGGTCGACCCGAGTGGTGGTTGCAGATCGCCGCCGAATGGGGCACCCGTGACTACTGGGAGCAGTGGCAGAACGTGCGTTGCCCGACGTTGCTGATCGAGGCCGGCAACTCGGTGACCCCGCCGGGGCAGATGCGCGAAATGCACCGTCGCGCGGTCGACAGCACCTATGTGCACGTCCCCGATGCAGGCCACCTGGTGCACGACGAGGCGCCGCAGACCTACCGCGAGGCCGTCGAGTCGTTCCTGTCCTGACCTGGCAGCGCGAAGCGGCCATCGGCGAGCTGCTCCACCAGGCCGTCGCCCAGCAGTGAGTTCAGGGCGCGTTCGCGTTGCACCGCGTCCGCCGGCCAGGCCAGGTCAAGGTCGGCGCGAGTCACCGCAACGGCGTTGTCCCGCAACACATCCAGTAATCGTCCGCGGACCTGGCGGTCGGTGCCGGCATAGCGTTGAGCCGGCCGCTTGGGTCCGGTTCCCGGCGGTGAACCGGCAAGCCGCCAGCTGCAGCTGTGCCGCAGCGGGCAGTCATCACAACGCGGCGACCGTGCAGTGCACACGATGGCGCCCAGCTCCATCAGCGCCGCGGAGAACCTGGGGGCCTGGTCGGCCTGTGGTAGCAGGGCCTCCACGTCGGCGTGGTCGCGCTTCGCCGACGGGGCGCCCGCGTCGGGCTGTCCATGCACGGCCCGGGCCACCACCCGGCGCACGTTGGTGTCCACCACCGGGACCGGTTGACGGTAGGCGAAGCTGGCCACCGCCCTGGCGGTGTAGCTGCCGATCCCGGGCAGCTGCTCGAGGGTGTCGACGTCGTTGGGGACCGTATCGGCGAACTCGCGGGCGATCACGGTCGCGCATTCGTGCAGGCGTTTGGCGCGGCGCGGATAACCGAGCTTGCCCCAGGCCCGCAGGATGTCGGCCTGGCTTGCGGCCGCTGTCGCCGACGGAGTCGGCCAGCGTGACACCCAGTCCGGCCAGATCGGCAGGACTCGTGCGACCGGAGTCTGCTGGAGCATGAACTCGCTCACCAAGATCTGCCACGGCGTGACATCACCCGCCCGCCAAGGCAGATCGCGTTCGGCCACGGCAAACCAGCTGAACAGCTGGTGAACTTCGATGCTGGCCGCGCGCTGCGCAGAATTCACAGGCAGAATATCGGGCATGCCTAATTCCAACCCGATCTCAGCGTGGAAAGCACTCAAAGAGGGTAACGAGCGCTTCGTCGCCGGCGAGCCCAGCCATCCCAGCCAGGACGTCGCGCGCCGCGCGGCACTGGCCACCGGCCAGAAGCCGACCGCAGTGGTGTTCGGCTGCGGCGACAGCCGGGTGGCTGCCGAGCTGATCTTCGACCAGGGTCTGGGTGACATGTTCGTGGTCCGCACCGCCGGCCACGTCGTCGACGCGGCGGTGCTGGGCTCGATCGAATTCGCGGTGGAGGTACTCAACGTGCCGTTGATCGTCGTGCTCGGCCACGACAGCTGCGGCGCGGTCAAGGCTACGTTGGCGGCATTGGACGATGGTGCTGTGCCGGGGGGCTATCTGCGCGACATCGTCGAGCGGGTTATGCCGTCGATCCTGCTGGGCCGCCGCGACGGGCTGAGTGCCGTCGACGAGTTCGAAGCCCGGCACGTGACCGAGACGGTGGCCCAGCTGGCAACGCGGTCCGCGTCGATCGCCGAGCGGATCGTGTCCGGTTCGCTGGCGATTGTCGGTGCCACCTATCACCTGGCCGACGGACGGGTGTCGGCGCGCAACCACCTGGGCGACATCGGCGATTTCGGCGCCGAATAGGCCTGATTTAGTCCCTGAAGGTCACAACGCGGCTACGACACGCCGGGACGGGTCGGACAACTCGCGGTGAGGTCGTCCTACCGTGAGAACGTGCTCGATTTGGAACCGCAGGGTCCGCTGCCTTCGCAGATCTATTGGCGACGACGTGGCCTCGCGCTGGGCATTGCGCTCATCGTGATTGCAGTCGTGTCGGCCATCATCTTCGGCGTCGTTCACGGCAGCAGCGCCGGCGCCGACAACGCCGACGGTAAGAAGTCCACCGCCGCGCAGCACGCCAAGCCGCAGAACCCCTCGCCTGAAGAGGTCAAGACGCCCGTGGTGGCGCCCGCGGAACAGGCGCCACCACAAGCACCGACCCCGACCGCCGCGGTAACGCCGCCTCCGGTGCTCAAGGAGGGCGACGACTGCCCGGACTCGACACTGGCGGTCAAGGGTCTGACCGGCCCGCAGTACACGGTGGGGGAGCAGCCGCAGTTCACCATGGTCGTCACCAACATCGGCTTGGTGGCCTGCAAGCGCGATGTCGGTGCCGCAGTGCTGGCTGCCTACGTCTATTCACTGGACAACCAGCGGCTGTGGTCGAACCTGGACTGCGCACCGTCCAACGAGACCCTGGTGAAGACCTTCGACCCCGGCGAGCAAGTGACCACCACGGTGACCTGGACCGGAATGGGTTCGGCGCCGCAGTGCCCACTGCCGCGGCAGCCGATCGGCCCCGGGACCTACAACCTCGTCGTCCAACTCGGCAATCTGAGATCCGCGACGGTGCCATTCATGCTTACTGAGCCCTCGCCGGACGTACCGCCGCCGGGGCAGGACGTGCCCCCGCCGGACGCGCCGCCGCCGGGCAACTGATCGCTCCTTAGGCCCGATCGAGTAGCTGTGGCGGCGCCACATGACCACCGCGGCGGTCGGCGATCTCGACCAGGTGGTGCAGCGCGGCAACGATGTTGGCTGCCGGAACCGTACGCAGGCCGCCGACGGTGGCCGGAGCGCCCGGGGGAGTCAGCGCGGTGGTGAAGCCGAGCCGGGCCGCCTCGGCGAGTCGGCGGTCCATCCCGCTGACCGGGCGCAGGTCACCGGCCAGGCCCACTTCGCCCAGCACCACGGTGGTCGCCGGCAGCGGCAGATCCGAATAGGCCGACGCCAGCGCGATCGCGACAGCCAGATCCGTGGACGGATCGGTCAACCGCATACCGCCCACCGTGGACAGGTAGATGTCGCCGGCCGCGATCGGAAGTTCGGCGTGCTTGTCCAACACCGCGGTGATCATTGCGGCGCGGGAGTGGTCAATGCCGCTGACCGCGCGGCGCGGCGAGCCGCCCGCCGGTTTGGCCAGC
The DNA here is from genome assembly GCA_001673575.1 of Mycolicibacter heraklionensis. Taxonomy (GTDB): domain Bacteria; phylum Actinomycetota; class Actinomycetes; order Mycobacteriales; family Mycobacteriaceae; genus Mycobacterium; species Mycobacterium heraklionense_A. Next base: position 6,039 of record LZME01000048.1, read on the forward strand.
AGCGCCTGCACTTCGCCGATCAACGGGCGTTTGCCGTCCAGTGCCACGGTGATTGCGGTGCCGGGCACCGGCTCGCTGCGCTGCTCGAGGAACAGTCCGGACGGGTCTGCGATCGGTTCGATGCCGTCGTCGCGGAGCAGGAAACATCCCACCTCGTCGGTAGCGCCGAAACGATTCTTGACCGCCCGCACCATTCGCAGCACCGAGTTGCGGTCACCCTCGAAGTGCAGCACCACGTCGACGAGGTGTTCCAGTGAACGAGGGCCCGCGATCGCGCCGTCCTTGGTCACGTGCCCGACCAGGACCAACGCCACATCGGCACTCTTGGCGGCCGCGGTCAGGGCGGCCGTCACCGCCCGGACCTGGGTAACCCCGCCGGCCACGCCGTCGGTGTCGGCGGCGGCCACGGTCTGCACCGAATCCACCACCACCAGGGTGGGCCGCACCGCCTCAATGTGCCCCAGCACCGTCTGCAGGTCCGATTCGGAGGCCAGATAGATCTCGTCATGGCTGCATCCGGTGCGCTCGGCGCGCAGCCGGATCTGCCCCGCAGACTCCTCGCCGGAGACGTACAGCGCGCGGCGCCCGGCCAGCGCCCAGCGGTGAGCGACCTCGAGCAGCAGTGTCGATTTGCCGACACCGGGATCGCCGGCCAACAGGGTGACCGAGCCGGGGACCACCCCGCCGCCCAACACCCGATCGAGTTCGGTGACACCGGTGGGCGCCGGTCGTGCGCGACCCGCCTCGATGGAACTGATCGGCACCGCGGGCCGTGCCGGTGTCGCCGGCCGCAGCCCACCAGCCGGTGCTGCGGCTTCGCCCACCGGGTCGATACCGCCCCAGCTACCGCACTCCGGGCAGCGTCCTAACCACTTGGCGGTGGTGTTCCCGCATTCCGAACAGCGAAAGAGCGAACGTGCCTTGGCCACTCGGCGACCGTATCGGTTAGGTCCGACAGTGCCGGCCGCGACGCGACGTCAGTGGTGCGAAACGGGGCCGGCCGAGATCGGCACGTCCACACGAACCTCGCCGGCCTTCTTGAAGGTGAAGGTGAAGTCGTAGGTGAGGCCGTTGCGGATCGCCTTGTCCAGGGTCACCGTCGCCGAAGCGGTGTTGGCGTTGGCCACCTCCGGCAGCGCCTTGGCGGCGGGAGCCGTCGGCAGGTCGGGGCCTGCCGGGGCGCTGACAACCAAGACACCGCCGACGGGCACGGTCTTGCTGCCGGTCGGTGACACCTTGCCGATCGAGGTCTTAATGTCGCTCAGCTCGTCGTTGGCGTCTGTCGACTGGTTGCTGACCACGAACACCAGGTCGACGGTCTGGCCGGGCTCCAACGCGTCGCCGGTCTGCGTCGCCTGGATGCGCACGTCGCGCAGCGCCAGATCACCGACGGTCGCCGAAGCGCCGTTGACCGCGGATGCCTGGTCAGCGGTCTGAGAGATCTGTCCGGTACCGCAGCCGGCCAGCGCCGCCGCAGCAATCAGCGCGATCGCAGCCTTGTTGAAGGCCCTGCTGAACGAGTTCACGTGTGGTCTCCTGCTCGGCCGTCGCGACTTGTGACTATGCACTGTAGTAGCAACCATCTGCTGGCGGTAGCGCAGGGTTACCGGTCGCCCGCGACCCCCACCGAGACCCCACCGACCAGCCCGGATCAGGCTCCAATCAGGTTCGACCCAGCACGCTTCCGTCGCGGTGTCAACCCCCCTCCTAGGGGCGCGGTGCCCCTGACCTGCACCGTTGGTGGTCGAGTGTTGTGGCGGCGTGTTAGCATGGGGTAGCGAAAGGGGCTCAAATCAGATGATCTTTAAGGTCGGAGACACCGTCGTATATCCACACCACGGTGCAGCGTTGATCGAGGCGATTGAAACCCGGACCATCAAAGGCGAGCAAAAGGACTATCTGGTCCTTAAGGTGGCGCAGGGCGACCTCACCGTTCGAGTTCCCGCTGAAAATGCCGAATATGTCGGTGTGCGTGACGTTGTCGGCCAGGAAGGCCTGGACAAGGTTTTCCAGGTATTACGTGCCCCGCACACCGAAGAACCGACCAACTGGTCGCGTCGTTACAAGGCAAACCTGGAGAAACTCGCCTCTGGCGATGTGCACAAGGTAGCCGAGGTTGTTCGTGACCTCTGGCGGCGTGACCAGGAGCGTGGCCTGTCCGCCGGTGAGAAGCGGATGCTGGCCAAGGCACGTCAGATCCTCGTCGGTGAGCTGGCCCTGGCCGAGAACACCGATGACGCCAAGGCGGAGACCATCCTCGACGAGGTGCTGGCCGCAGCGTCCTGACCGTAGTGTCCTTACCGCGACGTCCTGAGCTACCGGGGATCCGGTGCCAAGCACAGTAGCCGTGGTGCCGGCCGCCGGTTCGGGTGTGCGGCTGGGTGCTGGAATACCGAAGGCGTTCTTTCTACTGGGCGGCGTAACGCTGGTTGAGCGCGCCGTGGCAGGTCTACACGAGTCCGGGGTCATCGACCAGGTCGTGGTCGCGGTGCCGCCGGATCGCACGGACGAGGCCAAATTGATCCTCGGTGGGGCTGCCACCGTCGTCGCCGGCGGTGCCGACCGCGTCGATTCCGTGCGGTTGGCGCTGGCCAGCGCCGGAGATCCCGAATTCGTGCTGGTCCACGACGCCGCACGCCCGTTGACACCGCCCGGCCTGGTGACACGGGTGGTCGAGGCATTGCATGCCGGATACCGCGCCGTCGTCCCGGCGCTTCCGGTCGCCGACACCATCAAGGCGGTCGACGCGAACGGAACGGTCCTGGGCACGCCTGAGCGGGCCGGCCTGCGGGCCGTGCAGACCCCGCAGGGGTTCGCCGCCGATCTGCTGCTGCGCGCCTACCAGCAGGCCGGTGCGGACACGCAATTCACCGATGACGCCTCGATGGTCGAACACATCGGCGGCCAGGTTCAGACTGTCGAAGGCGATCCCTTGGCCTTCAAGATCACCACCGCACTGGATGCGGTGCTCGCCGAGGCGGTGGTGAACCGGTGAGCGCGCTGCCGCGGATCGGGTTGGGCACCGACGTACACCCGATCGAGCCGGGCCGGCCGTGCTGGCTGTTGGGGTTGCTGTTTGCCGACGCTGACGGCTGCGCCGGGCACTCCGACGGCGATGTGGCCGCACACGCCCTGTGTGACGCGCTGCTCTCGGCGGCAGGGTTGGGGGACCTCGGAACGGTGTTCGGCGTCGACGAGCCCCGCTGGGCGCAAGTAACCGGTGCTGTGATGCTCGGACACGTGCGCGAACTGCTCGCCGAGAGCGGCTTCGCGATCGGCAATGCCGCGGTGCAGGTCATCGGCAATCGACCGAAAGTGGGCCCCCGCCGCGCGGAAGCGCAGCAGCTGCTCTCGGAATTGTTGGGCGCACCGGTGTCGGTGTCGGCGACAACCACCGACGGCCTAGGACTCACCGGACGAGGCGAGGGACTGGCCGCGGTGGCTACCGCATTGGTGGTGCCGGGGTAGTTGGCTCGGCCGGGCTTTTAGCAGCCGAAGCCGAAGATGGCGCCGATGATGCCACACGGAACCTCAGTGGCCACCGCCGTGCCGATCTGCACGCCGGCGTCCGCGCCAAGGTTGGCGACGTCCGCGCCGACGTTGGCGCCAAGGTCAGGCAGTGTGTCGAGAAGCGCACCGGACGTGTTGAGCGCGGTGTCGCCGGCGGCCTCGGCCAGGGCGCCACTGATGGCGTCCCCGGTAGCCCCCGTCACCAAGTCGGGATCCACGGTGGACAAGAAGTCGAAATTGCCCAGGTCAAAAGGCAGATCTGCAGCGGAGGGCGAGCTGAAGAGGTCGGTCGCCGCGGCCGAGCCGATTTCCGGCGCCCCCGAGCTGAAAGCGTCGGTCGCAGCGGCCGAGCCGGCGTCGGCAAGCGCGTTTGCAGCGTTGTTCCCGCCCGAGGTGGCGAGACCGGTCAGTCCGGTGGTCAAGAGGGGCGTCACGAGGGGCAAGCCCATCATCCCGACCATCGGGGCCATCATCGCCAACGACATACCGATCTGGCTTCCCATTGCACTGGCCTGGGTCGCGCCGGCGGCACCGGCCGCACCGGCGCCAATAGTCGCCTGGTCGGCCTGCGCCTCGGCCTGCTGGCGCTGCTGCTCGGCCTGGGCGTCCTGCATCGCCTCGCTCTGAGCCTGGGTGTCCGGCGTCGCCTCGTTCTGGGCCTGAACGCCTTGTACGGCCGGGTGCTCGACCGGCGCAGGGGTAACCGCGGCTACAACTTCCGCGGGCTGCGGCTGGGGCTGCTGGTTGTTGTTCGGCTCATCGGCGTATGCCGTCGCGCTACCCGCAAATGCGACCGCAGCCAAGACCGCTCCAGAGACTGCCACCAGACGTTTACTCACTGCCGCAATATATGCCACGTCACACCCCCTGTCCACCGATGCGGCGATCGGTCGCCGATCCTGGGAAGCCCCTGCTAGCGGCGCGCGTGGCGGTCGCCGGCTCAGCGCCCGGTAAGCTGGCCCGTCGTGACCGATCGCCCCAGCCTGCGGCTGCACGACACGGCAACCGGCGCCGTGCGTGAATTTGTCCCGCTGCGGCCCGGTCATGCCTCTATTTATCTATGCGGTGCCACCGTCCAGGCGGCGCCCCATATCGGCCACGTCCGCAGCGGTGTGGCGTTCGACGTCTTGCGCCGGTGGCTCACCGCCCGAGGCTACGACGTCGCCTTCGTGCGCAACGTGACCGACATCGACGACAAGATCCTGACCAAGGCCGCCGCAGCGGGTCGGCCGTGGTGGGAGTGGGCCGCCACCCACGAACGTGAGTTCACCGCAGCGTATGAGGCGCTGGGGGTGCTGCCACCGTCGGCCGAACCGCGCGCCACCGGGCACATCACCCAGATGGTGGAGCTGATCGAGCGCCTGATCGAGCGCGGCCACGCCTATGCCGGCGGCGGCGACGTGTACTTCGACGTGCTCAGCTACCCCGACTACGGTCAACTGTCCGGTCATCGCATCGACGACGTGCACCAGGGCGAGGGGGTCGCCACCGGTAAGCGCGATCCGCGCGACTTCACGCTGTGGAAAGGCGCCAAGCCCGGTGAGCCCAGCTGGCCCACCCCGTGGGGCCCGGGCCGTCCGGGCTGGCACCTGGAGTGCTCGGCGATGGCCCGCTCCTACCTCGGTGCCGAGTTCGACATCCACTGCGGCGGGATGGACCTGGTCTTCCCGCACCATGAGAACGAGATCGCTCAGAGTCGCGCCGCCGGAGACGGATTCGCGAACTACTGGCTGCACAACGGCTGGGTAACCCTGGGCGGCGAGAAGATGAGCAAGTCGCTGGGCAACGTGCTGTCGATGTCGGCGGTGCTGCAACGGGTCCGGCCGGCCGAACTGCGCTACTACCTGGGCAGTGCGCACTACCGGTCGATGCTGGAGTTCTCCGAGACCGCGCTGCGCGACGCCGTCAACGCCTACGTCGGCATCGAAGACTTCCTGCACCGGGTGCGCAGCCGGGTGGGCGCGGTGGCCCCCACCACCTGGACGGATCGTTTCGCCGCGGCCCTCGACGACGACCTGTCGGTGCCGATCGCCCTGGCCGAGGTGCACCGGACGCGCGCGGAGGGCAACCGGGCGCTGGACACCGGCGACCACGAGGGCGCGCTGGCCGCGGCCGGTGCGATCCGGGCGATGATGGACGTGCTGGGTTGCGACCCGCTCAACGAACGCTGGGAATCGCGCGATGAGACCTCGGCCGCGTTGGCTGCGGTCGACGTCTTGGTGCGCGCCGAGTTGGAACGCCGGGAAACCGCTCGCGCGGAACGGGATTGGCAATTGGCCGACGAGATCCGCTGCAGGCTCAAGGATGCCGGTATCGACGTCACCGACACCGGAGATGGTCCGCAATGGTCACTACTGGTGGAGGGGTCTGAGTAGATGGCCGGAAATTCCAAGCGCAAGGGTGCGGTGCGCAAACCCGGCACCAAGAAGGGGCCGACGGTCGGCTCCGGCGGCCAGCGCCGCCGTGGGCTCGAAGGCCGTGGCGCCACCCCGCCGGCGCACCAGCGGGAATACCACCCGGCGGCCAAGGCGGCCAAGCGTGCGGCAAAGCAGCGTGCCTACCGGACCGCCAAGCGCGCCGACGAGAACGAGACCGTGCTGGGGCGCAACCCGGTTCTGGAGTGCCTGCGTGCCGGAATCCCGGCCACCGCGCTGTATGTGGCGCTGGGCGCCGAGGCAGATGAGCGCCTGACCGAATCGGTTACTCGGGCAGCCGATTCCGGATTGCCGATCCTGGAGGTCCCGCGGTCCGACCTGGACAAGATGACCACCAACGGGCTGCATCAGGGCATCGCGCTGCAGGTCCCGCCCTACAACTACGCACATCCCGACGACCTGATCGCGGCCGCGCGCCGCGATGTCGCGCCGCCGTTGCTGGTGGCATTGGACAACATCTCTGATCCGCGCAATCTCGGTGCCATCGTGCGGTCGGTCGCGGCGTTCGGCGGACACGGTGTGGTGATCCCGCAGCGTCGGTCCGCATCGGTGACCGCGGTGGCCTGGCGTACCAGTGCCGGTGCGGCGGCGCGAGTTCCGATCGCACGGGCACCCAACCTGAACCAAACGCTGAAAGCGTGGGCAGATCGCGGTCTGCAGATCGTCGGGTTGGACGCCGGCGGCGACACCGTGGTCGATGAGTTGGACGGCACCAGCCCGATGGTGTTGGTCGTCGGTTCCGAGGGCAAGGGCCTGTCCCGCCTGGTCCGGCAGAACTGCGACGCCATCGTGTCGATTCCGATGTCGGGGCCCACCGAGTCGCTCAACGCATCGGTGGCCGCCGGGGTGGTGCTGGCCGAGATCGCCCGTCAGCGGCGGTGATTCGCCGCGCCTTGGTTGCGGCGGTGCTGATGGCTGCGGTGTGCAATCCATCGGCGACGGCGACCGCGCAGCCGTCGACGTTTGACCTGCAGGCGCATCGCGGCGGCCGGGGCGAGACCACCGAGGAATCGTTGCGCGCCTTCGCCAAGTCGATCGAGTTGGGCGTCAGCACTCTGGAGTTGGACATCGTGCTTACGCGCGACGCACAACCGCTGGTGTGGCACGACCCGGTGATCGAGCCGGCGAAGTGTGCCGACACCGGACCGGTGTTCGCCGGCGATCCCGATTACCCGTATGTGGGCAAGCGGGTAGCCGATCTCACCCTCGCCCAGATCCGAACACTGGACTGCGGACACCTGCTGCCGGAATTTCCGGATGCGGAAGTGGTGCCGGGCAACGTGATCGCCACCTTGCCGGAGGTCTTCGCGCGCACCGGTCACGCGGGCGTCCGCTACAACATCGAGACCAAGGTCGACGCGGACAACCAGCGGCAGATCGTGGACGTGGTCCTGGCGGCGGTGCGGGCCGCCGGCAAGCTGGACGCCGTCGAGATCCAGAGTTTCGACTGGCGCACACTGCCGTTGGTGCGCACTGCCGAACCGGCCATTCCGTTGGTTGCGTTGTGGGAGCAGGGGCCTGACCCGATCACCGGGGCGGTGGCGGTCGGCGCCGACATCGTGTCCCCGGACTACGCGGTGGTCGATCGAGCGTTCGTCGAACGTGCCCATGCGGCTGGGCTGCGGGTGATTCCGTGGACGGTCAATGATGCCGATGCCATGCGGCAACAGATCGCCGCGGGCGTCGACGGCCTCATCACCGACTATCCGAGCCGGCTGCGTGCCGTCATGGCCGAACTCGGCATGCCGCTGCCGCCCTCTTATCGCTGACCTAGACCCCCAGCAGCCGCGCGCTCACCCACAGCGCCAGCACGGCCACCAACAGCGTGGCCGGAACCGTGCACAGCCCCAGGCGGGTGTATTCGCCGACTGGCGCCGCGACGTCGTAGCGACGTAATACTCTGCGCCACAGCAGATTCGATAGCGAGCCGGTGTAGCTGAGGTTGGGGCCGATGTTGACCCCGATCAACACCGCCAGCACCGCGAGTGGGCCGCTCGATGCCACCAACGGCACCAGCACCAGCGTCGCCGGCAGGTTGTTGACCAGGTTGGCCAGCACCGCGGCGACCGCCGCGATGCCCAGCAGCGCCGTCAGGCTCGATCCCGCCGGCAGCACCGTAGACATCTGGGCACCCAGTCCGTTGTCGACGACGGCTCGCACCACCACGCCGAGGGCCAACACGAACACCAGGAAGCCGGGATTGGCGGCGCGCAGAATCCCGGCCGGGGTGCTGCGCCGCTGCGCCAGTCCACGGGCGGCCAACACGGCCGCACCGGCGACGGCTGCCCATGCCGCCGGGACCCCGAATGTCTCGGCGACCACAAAGCCGGCCAGCGTCAGCCCCAGCACCACCAGCACGAACACCGGGACCGGGGGCGGTGGCCCGGCGCGCTGGTGCACCGGTGTGGCCCGCAGATCGGCGCGGAAAAACCAGCGGAAGATCAGGTAGACGACCGCGGTGGTGGCCAGCCACGGCGCCGCCATCAGCGCGGTGAACCTCACGAACGACAGGCCGGCCTGGTTGAAAGCCAACAGATTGGTCAGGTTCGACACCGGCAGCAGCAGCGAGGCCGTGTTGGCCAGGTGCGCGGTCGCATAGGCGTGTGGGCGTATCGGGGCGTGGCGGCGGCGGGCCATCATCAGCACCACCGGCGTCAGCAGCACCACCGTCGCGTCCAGGCTCAGCACCGCGGTCAGACCGGCGGCGATGACGAAGACCCGGCGCAGCAGATGTTGCGGCGGACCGACGTCGGCACGTGCCATCGCCGCGCCGGCCGCCTCGAACAGGCCCTCGTCGTCACAGAGTTGCGCCAGCACCAGCACCGCGCCCAGAAACGCGACGACATGCAGCAGTGCGGCGGCTTCGGTGAGTGCGTCGTGCATCGAGATCGCGCCGGTGGCAACCAGGATGGCGGCGGCCGGCACCGCCGCGAGCATCTCCGGCCAGCCCCGCGGGCGGGCTACCGCGAATCCCAGCACCACGGCAAGCAGCAGCAGTGCAAGTGCCAGGTTCAGGCCCACGGGTCCTCACGACGCCAGACCGTGGGCAGGTGCAGGCCGACCCCGTCGGACTCGGCCAGCGCGGATAGAACACGCATCGTGACGTTGAGGTCGTCGCCGGCGTAGGGCAAGGCGCGCAATGGCTTTGACAGGGGCAGGAAGAAGTCGTCCCAGTGGGTCAACACGACCGTCGACGCGCCGACGGCACGGACCGTCTCATTCCAGTAGTCGACCAGGTAGGGCCGGGGCTGAATGCCGAGCTGGCCGATGCCCAGGTAGACCACGTCGGCGCTGCGACCGGCCAACGCCCCCGGGATGAAGCCCGCGCTGCCCATGATCAGCAGGGTGCGCCCCGACGGGCGGTGGGCCACCAGCGCCGACCAGGCCTCACCGCATTTATAGGCAGACGCCCGCACGGGTGGAACCACCGCGGCGCTGATCACGCCGGGGAAGCGGTCTGGTGGGCAATGCCGGGACTCGATCAGGGTGACCTCGTAGGCGCCCAATGCGAGGGGCGCTCCGGGCGTCGCGACGATCAGGCGATCGGCCGAGAGCCCTTGACCCCGGCCGACATTGGCCGTCGACTCACCACCCACCAGCGTCGCGCCGGTACGTTCGGCTACCACCGCGGAGTCCAGCGCATGATCGATGTGTGAGTGCAGCGGGATCACCGCCGCCAGTTCATGCACGCCGGCGCGAGCCAGGCAGGCATCGATGCGAGCGGCCGACGGCGATACCTTGCCCAGCGCCACCCGAGCCAGACTGGGGCGAGAGAAATAGCCGTCGGTCAGCAGCGCCGAAGACCCGTCGTCGATCACCATGGTGGTCACGCCGAGCCACGTCACCGCCAACGGCGCGCCCGGCGCCGCGGGTGTGACGTCGAACCGGTCGGCGTACCGGCCGATGTCGGGGCGGCCGAGCTTGAGGCGCATCCGCTCAGGCTAACGGTGGCGCGGCGGCGCCGTTGATTCTGGCCGTCTCGGGCATCGCGGTCAGATACAGCACGAACCCCGCGCCGGCCACCGCGGCCAGGGCGATGAACGCCGTGTTGTAGCCGGCGGCCGAGACGATGTGGCCGGCGATGAAGTTCGACAATGCGGCGCCCACGCCGCAGGCCGCGGTGATAGCCCCCAGGCTGACGTTGAAGCGGCCGGTGCCGTGCGTGATGTCCTGCACGACCAACGGGAACAGCGCACCGAAGATGCCGGCGCCCACCCCGTCGAGCAGCTGCACCCCGACCAGCCAGTAGGAGTTGTCCCAGACCGGGTAGAGCAGCCCGCGGATGGTCAGCACCGCGAACCCCACCAGGAAGATCGGCTTGCGGCCCCAGACATCGGCTTTGGAGCCCGTCAGATAGGCGACGGGAACCATCACCAGCTGGGCGGCCACGATGCACACCGCCATCAGGGCGGTGCCCACCTCGGTGTTGACCAGGGCTAGTTCCTGGCCGACCAACGGCAGCATCGCCGCGTTGGCGAAGTGGAACATCACCACGGTCGCGCCGAACACCAGCAGCTGCCGGTTGCGCAGCAGCACCGCGAACCCCGATGGCTGCGGATGGGGCTGGCCGGCCAGATGGTCCATGCCCCGGGCCACGTCGTGATCGATCGCCGACTCGGGAACCCGCAAAGTGGCCACGATGCTCAGCGCAGCCATCGCAGCCAGCATCCAGAACACCACGATCGGGCCGTAGAAGTAAGCCAGGGCCCCGGTGGCCGCCGCGGTCGCGGCATTGCCGGCGTGATTGAACGATTCGTTGCGGCCGAGCCGTTTCGCGAACATCCGTGGACCGACCACGCCCAGGGTGATCGCGGCCAGCGCCGGTGCGAACACCGAGCCCGCGATCCCGGTCAGCAACTGCAACGCCGCGACGCTGTAGAAACCGGGGAACAGCGGCATCGCCAAGGCCGCCGCCGTGACCGCCAGGGCACCGACAACGAGCAACGCTCGCTTGGCCGTGGTCCGGTCGACCAGCGCACCCACCGGGGTCTGCGCCACGACCGCGGCGATTCCGCCGATCGCCATGACAAGGCCGATCGACGCCTGGTCCCAATGGTGGGTCACCAGCAGGTAGACCGACAGATAGGGGCCCAGCCCGTCGCGCACGTCGGCCAGGGTGAAGTTCAACAGGTCCAGCGCGTGCGCCAGCCGGCGCGGAATCGGATCCGCCACCGGTTCTGAAACTGTCGAACCGGTGCTCATCTTCGCAGAAGTGGGGCTAGACCTTGGGGCTGTCGTCGTCGCCGATCAGCAACCGGACCGCCAGGTCCAGCCGGGTGCTGAAATCGGTGGCCGACGCCCGCCGGGTCAGCCAGGCGAGCAGGTTGGACAGCCACACATCCGAGATGACCCGGGAGATGTGGTACTGCTCCTCGGTCGGCTCGCCGTCGCTCATGGCCCCGGCGAACATCGAGTCGATCAATTTCTGAACATGGTCGACTTCGCCGGCCGCCGAGGCGTCGGCGAAGACATATGCCCGGGTCATTGCCTCAGTGAGCAGCGGATTGCGCTGCATGGCGCGGTTGAGTTTGTTCACCACCAGGTTCAGCCGCTGGTGACGGGTGGTTGCGGCGAACGTCGCCGGGTCGGTTTTGGTGTCCACCCGCGCGATCTCGCGGCCCATCGCCGAGACCAGGAGGTGAACCTTCGACGGGAAGTACCGGTACAAGGTGCCAACCGCCACGTCCGCGCGGTCGGCGACGGCACGCATCTGCACCGCGTCGTAGCCGCCCTTGGAGGCGATCGCCAGCGTCGCGTCGAGGATGCGCTTGCGGCGTTCGCGCTGCGCTTCGGAGCCCAGGTCGGATTCAGTCAGCACAGCGACGTTGACCACCTCGCGTGGTTGGCTGCTCGATCCGCGGCTTGCGGTGCCCTCAGCTGGTGACGACATGTGCTGCGCGGCTCCCTCCGTCGATCTACTAGCCCATAACGATACGCACCGCGTAGTTGAATTTTCCTACTCCCGACCTCGGCCGGACCTAACGTGTCCAGCCATTACGGTTCGACTTGACGCTCGGACGCTGGCACTATTAGAACACGTTCTAGTGGTTGGTGGGGGCGTTCGTGACCCGCCTCTCTCAAGCCCATCTCGATCCGGAGGAGCCCAGCGTGTCAGTGACTACCACGGAGACCAGTGCCGCCGAACAGCTCGCCGCTCGCGAGCTGGTCCGCGACTGGGCCGCCGCCGCGGGCACCGCCGAGGCGATTCGTGCTGCGGAATTGGGTGAAACCGATTCCTGGCGTGCTGTTTTCGCGCGACTGGCCGATTTGGGCCTGTTCGGTGTGGCGGTGCCCGAGGAGTCCGGCGGGGCCGGTGGGCGACTCGAGGACCTGTGCGCGATGGTCGATGAGGCTGCCAAGGCCCTGGTCCCCGGGCCGGTGGCGACCACCGCGCTGGCCACCCTGGTGGTCACCGATCCGGCCCTGGTCGAGGCTCTGGCAGCCGGCGAACGGGTTGCCGGCGTGGTCACTGACCCGTCCGCGGCGTCGGTGAGCTTCGACGCCGCAGCTGGGCAGGCCTCCGGCACCGCTGCGCGGGTGCTCGGCGCCACCGCCGACGGGCTGCTGTTGTTGCCGGCCGGACCGGACTGGATCCTGGTGGACGCCGGCGCGGACGGGGTGAACGTCGAGCCACTGGCCGCCACCGACTTCTCCCGACCGCTGGCCAAGGTGACGTTGACCGCAGCGCCGGCAGTGGTCTTAGAGGCCGGCAACCGGGTGGAGAACCTGGTGGTCACGGTGCTGGCCGCCGAGGCCGCCGGGGTCGCCCGCTGGGCGTTGGACACCGCGGTCGAATACGCCAAGGTGCGTGAACAGTTCGGCAAGCCGATCGGCAGCTTCCAGGCCGTCAAGCACCTGTGCGCGGAGATGCTGTGCCGGGCCGATCAGGCCGCGGTGGCGGCCAGCGACGTGGCGCGCGCCGCATCCGACCCCGATGACCAGCAGTTCACGATCGCGGCCGCGGTCGCCGCCGCGATCTGCATCGACGCCGCCAAGGCCAACGCCAAGGACTGCATCCAGGTGCTCGGCGGCATCGGCATCACCTGGGAGCACGACGCGCACCTGTACCTGCGTCGGGCCTACGGCATCGGTCAGGCGCTGGGCGGGCCCGAGCGGTGGCTGCGCCGCACCGCCGCACTGACCCGCGACGGCCTGCGCCGCCGGTTGGAGGTCGACCTCGGTGAGGCCACCGACGTGCGGCCCGAGATCGCCGCCGAGGTGGCGCGCATCGCGGCGCTGCCGGCCGACCAGCACCAAGTGGCGCTGGCCGAATCCGGCCTGCTGGCGCCGCACTGGCCGGCGCCCTACGGACGCGCCGCCGGCCCCGCCGAGCAGCTGGTGATCGACCAGGAACTGGCCGCGGCCGGCGTCGGGCGTCCCGACCTGGTGGTCGGCTGGTGGGCCGCCCCGACGATTCTCGAGCACGGCACGCCCGAGCAGATCGAGCGCTTCATCCCGGCCACCCTGACCGGCGAGGTGTTCTGGTGCCAGCTGTTCTCCGAGCCCGGCGCGGGATCGGACCTGGCGGCGCTGCGCACCAAGGCGGTGAAGGTCGACGGCGGCTGGCGGCTGACCGGTCAGAAGGTGTGGACGTCACGAGCCCATGACTCGCAGTGGGGCGTCTGCCTGGCCAGAACCGATGCCGAAGCTCCGAAGCATAAGGGCATCACCTACTTCCTGGTCGACATGGCCGCCGAGGGCATCGACATTCGGCCGCTGCGGGAGATCACCGGCGAGGCCCTGTTCAACGAGGTCTTTCTCGATGACGTGTTTGTCCCCGACGACCAGGTGGTCGGCGGCGTCAACGACGGCTGGCGGCTGGCCCGCACCACCTTGGCCAACGAGCGCGTCGCGATCGCCGGCGGCACCGCGCTGGGCAACCCGATGGAGGAGCTGCTGAAAACCCTGGCGGATCGGGAACCCGACACCGCCACCGCCGAGCGACTGGCCCGGCTGATCATCGCCGCGCAGGCGGGTTCGCTGCTGGATCAACGCATCGCACAGCTTGCTGTCGGCGGCCAGGACCCCGGCTCGGAGTCCTCGGTGCGCAAGCTGATCGGGGTGCGCTATCGCCAGGAGCTGGCCGAGTTCCGGATGGATGTGGCCGATGGGGGCGGTGCGGTGGCCGGGCGAGAAGTGCACGACTTCCTCAACACCCGGTGCCTGTCGATCGCCGGGGGAACCGAGCAGATCCTGCTGACGCTGGCCGCCGAGCGGCTGCTGGGGCTGCCGCGCGGCTAGCTCGCCGCTGTCGCGCCGGTCGTCGCCTCGCGTAGCTTTCCGCCGCCGGGGGTACTCACTGTCGGAATCGCTGCCGACGAACGGAGTGCTGGGTGCCGGGCCGAATCGAGGTCGATGGCGTTACGCCGGTTGTGTCCTGCGGCAGGCAACCCGCCAAGGCAGTGGTCGGGGAGACCGTGCCGGTGCGCGCCGCGGTGTGGCGTGACGGACATGAAGTGGTCGCGGCGACCTTGGTGGTGTGCTGTCTCGGCAGTGCGGACTCCTGCCGAATAGGGCCGGCGCTGCTTCCGATGCGCGAGGGCGACGAGCCGTACGTCTTTCATGGCCAGTTCGTTCCCGACCAGACCGGAATGTGGGCATTTCGGGTCGACGGCTGGACCGATTCGATCCGCACCTGGCGTGACGCGGTGGTTGCCAAGCTGGACGCCGGCCAGGACGAGGCCGAGCTGTCCAACGATCTGCTGATCGGCGCCGAGCTGTTGGACCGTGCCGCTGCGGCGATGCCCCGCAGCGAGCGAGAGCCCGTCGTGGCGGCGGCTTCGGCGTTGCGCGATCCGGGCGATCCGATGGTTCGCGCGGCGCCGGCACTGTCCGACGAGATCTCCCGGCTGGTCAGCTGTTATCCGCTGCGCGACCTGCTTACTCGCGGGCAGCAGTATCGAGTCTGGGTGGATCGGCCACTGGCACGCTTCAGCTCCTGGTATGAGATGTTTCCGCGCTCCACCGGCGGATGGGACGCCGCGGGCGCCCCGGTGCACGGCACGCTGGCCACCGCGGCGTCGGCGCTACCGCGGATCGCCGAGATGGGATTCGACGTGGTGTATCTGCCGCCGATCCACCCGATCGGAAAGGTGCATCGAAAGGGTCGCAACAACGCCGCGGTGGCCGAGCCCGGCGATGTCGGTTCGCCATGGGCGATCGGCAGCGATGAGGGCGGCCACGACGCGGTACACCCCGACTTGGGAACACTCGATGATTTCGACCAGTTCGTTTCCAGCGCGGCTGAACTCGGCCTGGAGGTCGCGTTGGATCTGGCGTTGCAGTGCGCCCCGGATCACCCGTGGGCACGCCAACACCGTCAGTGGTTCACCGAGTTGCCGGACGGGACGATCGCCTACGCGGAGAATCCGCCGAAGAAATACCAGGATATCTACCCGTTGAATTTCGACAACGATCCCGCCGGGCTGTATGCCGAGGTGCATCGGGTGGTGCAGTTCTGGATCTCGCACGGGGTCAAAATATTTCGGGTCGACAACCCCCATACCAAACCGCCCGGGTTCTGGGCATGGTTGATCACGAAGGTGAAGGCAACCGATCCTGATGTGCTGTTCCTGTCGGAGGCCTTCACCCCGCCGGCGCGGCAGTACGGCCTGGCCAAGCTCGGCTTCACCCAGTCTTACACCTACTTCACCTGGCGAACGTCCAAGAGCGAACTCGCTGAATTCGGCGAAGAGATCGCCGAATTCGCGGATTTTCGCCGCCCCAATCTGTTCGTCAACACGCCGGATATCTTGCACGCCAGTCTGCAGCATCACGGCCCTGGCATGTTTGCCATCCGGGCAGTCTTGGCCGCGACGATGGGCCCCTCCTGGGGGGTGTATTCCGGCTACGAATTGTTCGAACACGAGGCGCTGCACGAGGGAAGCGAAGAGTACCTGAACTCGGAGAAATACGAACTGCGACCACGTGATTACTCCGCCGCGCGCCGTGAGGGCCGATCGCTGGAGCCGTTTATCGGTCAGCTCAACGCCATTCGCCGGCGGCACCCTGCCCTGCAGCAACTGCGCACACTGCATTTCCATCATGTCGACAACGACGCGCTGTTGGCCTACAGCAAATTCGACCCGGCAAGCGGCGACACCGTGCTGGTGGTGGTGACGCTGAACGCGTTCGCCGCCGAGGAAGCGACGTTATCGCTGGACATGACGGCGCTGGGTATGGCGCCCTACGAGCGGTTCTGGGTGCGTGACGAGATCAGCGGGGAGGAATATCAATGGGGGCAGGACAATTACGTGCGACTCGACCCGAGCCGAGCGGTCGCCCACATCATCAACATGCCGGAGATGAGTACAGCCGCGCGAACCGAGTTGCTGCATCGGAGGTGAAGTCCCGATGACCCGAATCAAACACCCGCCCAGCGCGCTTCAGGTGCGCCCCGAGGATCTCGATCGGTTGATGTCCGGTGTGCACTACGACCCGCATGCGATCCTCGGCGCCCATGACAACGGCGAACGCACCGTGATCCGAGCCCTGCGCCCCGGCGCGAGTGCCGTGGCGGTTCTGGTGGGCGGTGACCGGATCCCGATGCAACACCTGGCCGACGGGTTGTTCGCCGCGACACTGCCCTTCGCGGGCCTGATCGACTATCGGCTGCAGATCGACTATCCCGGCGCCGCGGAACCGCAGGTGGTGGCCGACGGGTATCGCTTTCTGCCGACGCTCGGCGAGATCGACCTGCACCTGTTCGGCGAGGGGCGACACGAACGGCTGTGGGAGGTCCTCGGCGCTCATCCGCGCACGTTCACCACTCCAGACGGGACGGTGGCCGGGGTGTCGTTCGCGGTGTGGGCGCCCAATGCCAAGGGAATCGGGTTGATCAGTGACGTCACCGGCTGGGATGGTATCGGAGCGCCCATGCGGGCACTCGGCTCTTCCGGTGTGTGGGAACTGTTCTGGCCGGGATTTCCGATCGATGGCCTGTACAAGTTCCGGGTTCACGGTGCAGACGATCTGGTCACCGAGCGGGCCGACCCGATGGCGTTCGCGGCCGAAACCCCGCCGCACACCGCTTCACGCGTCACTACCAGTCGCTACACCTGGAGCGACAGTGACTGGATGAATCGGCGGGCCACCGCAAATCCGGCGTTCGAAGCGATGAGCATCTACGAAGTGCACCTTGGGTCCTGGCGACCTGGGCTGAGCTACCGGCAGCTTGCCACTGAACTGACGGACTACGTTGTGGAGCAAGGGTTCACCCACATCGAGCTGCTACCGGTTGCCGAGCACCCGTTCGGCGGATCGTGGGGCTACCAGGTCACCTCGTACTACGCGCCGACCGCGCGTTTCGGCACACCCGACGATTTCCGTTACTTGGTCGACGCGCTGCACCGCGCCGGCATCGGCGTCATTGTGGACTGGGTGCCGGCGCATTTTCCGAAAGATGCCTGGGCGTTGGGCCGGTTCGACGGCACCCCGTTGTATGAGCACGCTGATCCGCGACGCGGCGAGCAACTCGACTGGGGAACATACGTATTCGACTTCGGCCGACCCGAGGTGCGCAACTTTCTGGTGGCCAATGCGCTGTACTGGCTGCTGGAATTCCACATCGACGGGTTACGAGTGGACGCCGTCGCATCGATGCTCTACCTGGACTACTCGCGCCCCCAGGGCGGGTGGACGCCCAACGTCTACGGCGGTCGCGAGAACCTGGAGGCGGTGCAGTTCCTGCAGGAGATGAACGCCACCGCACACAAATCGGCGCTCGGTATCGTGACCATCGCCGAGGAATCGACGTCGTGGCCCGGTGTGTCCAGGCCGACAAGC
Organism: Mycolicibacter heraklionensis; assembly: GCA_001673575.1. Lineage (GTDB taxonomy): Bacteria > Actinomycetota > Actinomycetes > Mycobacteriales > Mycobacteriaceae > Mycobacterium > Mycobacterium heraklionense_A. The sequence continues at coordinate 23,768 of LZME01000048.1, forward strand.
CTTGGTGGGCTGGGCTTTTCGATGAAGTGGAACATGGGCTGGATGCACGACACCCTCGCCTATCTCGGTCACGATCCGGTGCACCGCTCCTACCATCACCACGAGATGACCTTCTCGATGCTCTACGCCTACAGCGAGAACTTCGTGCTGCCGATCAGCCATGACGAAGTGGTGCACGGCAAGGGCACGCTGTGGAGCCGCATGCCCGGTGACGATCATGTCAAGGCGGCCGGGGTGCGCAGTCTGTTGGCTTATCAGTGGGCCCATCCCGGAAAGCAGCTGTTGTTCATGGGCCAGGAGTTCGGTCAGCGAGCCGAATGGTCCGAGGAACGCGGGTTGGACTGGTTCCAGCTCGATTCGCCGGGGTTCTCTGCGGGAATTCAGTGCCTGGCACGCGATCTCAATTCCGTCTACCGCAGCCGTCCCGCGCTGTGGAGCGAAGACTTCAATCCGGCCGGCTATTCCTGGATCGACGCCAACGACTCCGCCAATAATGTGCTGAGTTTCCTGCGTTACGCCTCGGACGGATCAGTTCTCGCGGCGGTGTTCAACTTCTCCGGAGTGGCCCATACCGACTACCACCTCGGCCTGCCGTTCGCGGGCCGGTGGCGCGAGATACTCAATACCGACGCGGTCGATTACAACGGTGGCGGCGCAGGCAATTTCGGTGGTGTGGACGCCGTCGACGAGCCACGTCACGGGCGCCCGGCTTCTGCGGTGCTGGTGCTGCCGCCACTGTCGGCGTTGTGGCTGGAACCCGCTAGTGTCCTGAGTCATTAATTCGGGTGCAGTAGTTCCCGATGCTGGCCAGGATTTGGTCGGCGGTCTTGGTCCAGA
>LZME01000049.1 GCA_001673575.1 Mycolicibacter heraklionensis
GGCGGCTCGGTGATCAGCCTTCCCGTTCAAGAACCAAGATCCCCGTCAAGGACACGCCGATCGATTCCCATTAGGCTGGTGCGGTGATCCAGGTGTGTTCTCGCTGCAAGACGCGGTGGAACGTGCGTGACCAGCAGCGGGCCTGGTGCCCACGCTGCAACGGTGCGCTGTGGGCGCCGCTGACACCCGAGCAAGAAGCCGAGTTGCAGTGGACCCAACCTGGGCCCCCCGCGCCGCCTGCAGCACCCGGGCAGGCGCCGCCGCGGCCGGGGCCCGGCTACCGCTGGATTGCGGTGCGGCCAGGTCCGCCGCCTCCGCAGTCGCCGGCACGGCGACCGCTGGGGCCCACCCCGCGGTATTCGGTGATGCCCCGCTGGACGCTGATGGGCGGGCCGATTCGTGCTGCGGCGCAGTCGAAACAGGGGGAGCGGCAGGCACCTACGGCGCGCTCACTGGAGAAGACGCTGGCCGCCGCGGTCGCCGCGCTGAGCGTCGCGGCCCTGGTGCACGCCTTGATCTATGTGCTGATGATCATCAACCGCACCATGCTGTTGAATCCCCTGATCGCCGGTGGCGCGGTGTGGCTGGGCCGGCTGGCCGGGCTGGCCGCGATCGCCGCAGTCGTCATCTGTGCCGTGGTGCTGACCAGGTGGCTGCTTGCCCGGCGTTCGGTGGCCTTTGCCCGGTTGCACCTGCCCGAGACCCGCCCGGCCTGGGCGGTGTGGGCCGGTTGCCTGGTGCCGGTGGTCAACCTGGCCTGGGCGCCGGTGTTTGTCATGGAGCTGGCCAAGCGCGAGGATCGGCTGGACCGCCTGCGCAAGCCCATCGTGGTGTGGTGGGCCGTGTGGGCCGCCAGCACGGCCGTCGCGATCTTCGCTACCGCCACCAGTTGGGCCGACGGAGCCCAGGGCATTGCCAACAACATGGTGGCGACCGTGGTGGCGTACCTCCTCGGACTGGCAGCCGTGGTGACGGCGGCTCGGGTGGTCGAGGGATTCGAACGGCGATCGATGGGCCGGCCCGCCCACCACTGGGTAGTGGTGCCCGATGGGCGCGATACCGCCGCCGCACCGCCGGCTTCGGCCGCCGCGCCGAAGCCGGAAGAAGGTACGGCCCCGGCCCCGGCTCTTGAGTCCGACGGACGGGAACCGGCAGCATAAGCCCATGACCCCGGCCGGCGATGTCGTCTCGGAACACCCGTTCGTGGTCGCACATCGGGGTGCGTCTATCGATCGCCCGGAGCACACCCTGGCCGCCTACGACTTGGCGCTGCAGGAAGGGGCGGATGGCGTCGAGTGCGACGTGCGGCTGACCAGTGACGGCCACCTGGTCTGCGTGCACGACCGCCGGGTGGATCGGACCTCCAGCGGGGCCGGGGTGGTCAGCGAGATGACGCTGTCGCAGCTGCAGCGCCTGGACTACGGCGCGTGGCACCGTAACGGGCAAACCGGCTCAGCGGAGGGTGCCGATATCGGCGACACCGGTCTGCTCACCCTCGATGCATTGGTTGCGCTGGTTCTGGACTGGCACCGGCCGGTGAAGATCTTCATCGAGACCAAGCATCCGGTGCGATACGGCTCGATGGTTGAGCGCGAGGTGCTCGCGTTGCTGCATCGATTCGGGCTCGCCGCGCCGGCGTCGGCTTCGCGCTCGCGTGCGGTGGTCATGTCGTTTTCGGCGGCGGCGGTGTGGCGGATTCGCCGGGCCGCCCCCCTGCTGCCGACGGTTCTGCTCGGGTCAGGCGCGCGCTATCTGGGTGGCGGTGCGGCGACGACGGTCGGTGCCACGGCGATCGGTCCGTCGATCGAGACGCTGCGGGAGCATCCCGAGTTGGTGGACCAGGCCGCCGCACGGGGTCGCGCGCTGTATTGCTGGACCGTCGACCGCCATGAAGACGTCGACTTCTGTAGGGATGTCGGGGTGGCGTGGATTGCGACGAATCAGCCCGCCCGAACCAAGGCGCGGCTGCGGGCGGGCTGATCGGCGGGCGAGGGGTTTACCCGCCGGCGATACGCGGGGCGCCGGCTTCTTGGCCGACCGTGATCTCGCGTGCGACGAAGGTCTCCAACTCGAACAGGTTGTGCCCGGCGCGGTCGGCGACCCGCAGCAACCGGGTCATCACGGCGACCTCCTCGACCTGTTCGCGCAGGAACCACTGCATGAACTGCTCGCCGAGGTAGTCGCCCTCGTCACGCGCGGCGCTGGCGAGCCGACTGATCTGCTCGGTGACGGTCCGCTCCTGCTCCAGTGTCAGAGCCAGTGCATCCCGCGGGGCGTCGAAGTGGTTGCGCACCGCGTCGACGCCGGGAATCTCGACGCGGATGTCCCGGTCGAGCAGGTACTGCACCAGCATCATCGCGTGGTTGCGTTCCTCGACGGCCTGGGCGTAAAAGAATTTGGCCAATTGAGGCAAATCCTCGCCGTCGAAATAAACCGCGACCGCGACATATTGCTGTGCCGCGGTAAATTCGTGATAGATCTGCTCTTGAAGCAGCGCGTGGAATTTCGTCTTGTGGCTGTCATTGTCGATCATGAACGCGATGCTACCCCTGGTCAGAGGGGGTTTGCATCCAAGGCGAGGCTTACTCAGGTCAGCATTGCCTAAGTAAAGATAGGGTAGGCTGAAATTGTGCAATCGCGGGCGATGATTAGGTTCGGCTCAATTATCGGCGCTCGATGGGGGTGGTGTATCGCGGCGCAATGCCTCGAATAGCTGGGCGGCCTCGGCATGGTTCCAGACCACCGCGTCGCCGACGTTGGTCCGGAGGAACTCACCGATCGGCACGGTCAGCGTGGTGGTGGTGCCATGCAGCGCCCAGCCCAGGGTCGCCAGGTCGATGACGCCGGAGCTGTCGTCCAGGGTCACCGCGTGTGCGGCAGCGTGGGGCACGGTGTACCAGCGCAGCGGATTGAGCCAGACGGCCGGATCGGCGACGCGGGCCAACAGCGCCGACAGGAACAGTCGCTGGTGGGCCATCCGGTCCAGATCGGCGCGGGGCGTGGCCCGACTACGCACGTAGCCGAGCGCGGCCGCGCCGGAGAGCCGCTGGCAGCCGGCCGGCAGATCCAGCCCGGCCAGCGGGTCGTCGATCGGTTCGTCCGGGCACAAGATGACGCCGCCGAGGGCGTCGACGAGCGAGGCGAACCCGCCGAATCCGATCTCCATGTAGTGGTCCAGCCGCAGGCCGGTGGCCTGCTCGACCGTCCGGGTCAAAAGGGGAGCCCCGCCGAGGGTGTAGGCGGCGTTGATCTTCTCGTGGCCGTAGCCGGGGACGGGCACATAGGAGTCGCGTGGGATCGACACCACGGTTGCCGGGGAGTCCGAGCCCGGACCCGGCAGGTGGATGAGCAGCAGGGTGTCGGTGCGCCCATTGCCGACGTCCCCGCCGGTGCTCAGGTGCTGCTGCTGCTCCTCGTTGAGATCGGCGCGGCTGTCCGAGCCGACTAGCAACCAC
>LZME01000050.1 GCA_001673575.1 Mycolicibacter heraklionensis
GCCGCCGACCAGCAGCGCCTCCTCCCGGGCCAAACGCCGGGTCATGTCGAACGAATCCGCGTCGGAGACCGCGATGATCCCGTCGGGAATGCTCGGGTCGTAGGCGGCCGGCCAGAAGTCCTCGCCGACTCCCTCCACCAGATACGGCCGGCCGGTGCCGCCGGAGTACACCGAGCCTTCGGGGTCCGCGCCGATGATCTGCACCCGACCTTCCGACACCTCTTTGAGGTAGCGGCCGGTGCCGGTGATGGTTCCGCCGGTTCCAATCCCAGCGACGAAATGGGTGATCTGGCCATCGGTGTCGGCCCAGATCTCCGGCCCCGTGGTCTCGTAATGGCTTTCCGGGCCCGCGGGGTTGGAGTACTGATCCGGCTTCCAGGCGCCGTCGATCTCCTCGACAAGCCGGTTGGAGACGCTGTAGTAGCTGGCCGGGTCGTCCGGCGGTACCGCCGTGGGGCACACCACCACTTCGGCGCCGTAGGCCCGCAACACGTTCTGCTTGTCTTCGCTGACCTTGTCCGGGCAGACGAACACGCACTTGTAGCCGCGACGCTGGGCCACCAAGGCCAGACCGACACCAGTGTTGCCGGAGGTGGGTTCGACGATGGTGCCGCCGGGCTTGAGTGCACCGCTGGCCTCGGCCGCGTCGATCATCTTCACCGCGATGCGGTCCTTGGAGCTGGCACCTGGGTTGAGGTACTCGACTTTGGCCACCACCCGACCCGCGCCGGCGGGAACGATCGAAGTCAGCTCGACGAGTGGAGTGTTGCCGATGAGTTCACTGATGTGGCTCGCTATCCGCATGCCTGCCATCGTCTCAGGTTATTTGCCCGGGCGGTTCAGCGAGGCTCGACGGAGGAGAGCCGAAGCTGGAACCGCCCCATGAACCCAGCGGTTCAGCGAGGCTCGACGGAGGAGAGCCGAAGCTGGAACCGCCCCATGAACCCAGCGGTTTCAACCGGTGGCTTCCCGGATGTATTCGCCGATCTGGCGCAACGAGCGGGTGGCTTCGGGCACGAACGGGGCGGCGAGCTGGAAGACGTGAATCTGGCCGGGCCACACCCGCAGCTCCACCGGTACACCGGCGGCCGCGAGGATGTTGGCGCCCAGCCGGGCGTCGTGCAACAACACCTCGGAGCCGGAGACGTGGATCAGGGTGCGTGGCAGCCCGGGTCGGACGTGCTGCAGTGGTTCGAGAACTTCACTGCCGTGCGTGCGGTCGCGGCGGGCCGCGGCTTCCACCAGTTCCACCAACGCGTCAAATGCCTTGGGCGGGAACATCGCACCGGTGTGGATATTGGGGTGTGCCTTCTTGGCTTCCTTGGCGATCTCCAGCAGCGGCGACATCGCGACGATCGCGGCCGGCACTTCCTCGTCGCCTTCGTCCAACAGTCGCTCGGCCAGCGCCAGCGCCAGGTAGCCGCCGGCCGAGTCGCCGGCCAGCACGATCTGGTCCGGTTCGTAGCCCTGACGGCGCAACCAGCGGTAGGCGTCGTAACAGTCGTCGACCGCGTCGGCGATGGAGTACTTGGGGATCATCCGGTACTCGACCACCAAGACCGGACTGTCGGCGTACTTCGACAGCTTGGTGACGAGCCGGCCGTGGGTGTTGGCCCCGCAGGCCAGAAAGGCCCCGCCGTGCATGTAGAGCACGACGCGACGGGTGCCGTCGGCGGGCAGGACACCGGCAGCGCGCACCATCTGCGCCTTACAGCGCGGCAGCCGGATGGTGGCGCGGATGGTGCCCGGCGCCGGCAACATCGCCTTCGCGGCGAAGTCGAGCAATCCGAACGGCCACGGCATCCGCGGAAGGTAGCTGCCGACCGAGAGAACCGGCCGAATGGTGGCCCGGGCCGCCAGCCACGCCATCCGCCCCTCGACGCTGGTCGACTCCTCGGAAACCTCGACGGGAAGCCCGTCGTGACGCCCGTAACGGTAGGGTCGCGGACTGGGATACAGGCGAGTGCGAACACGTGACGAGCTGGGAATTGTGTCGGGTGCGGTCATGATGGACACTCCCTCCAGCCGGCCCGGGCCGGCACAGCCAACGCGGTACCAGTTATCGTCACACGCGAAAAATTGAGAAGAAATCTTATGATTCGTTCCGATACTGCATCGGGTCCGCTTCGTGACCATATTTGTTTGCTGCACTCAGGTGACATGGGCGTCCTTTCCCTAAAATCACCGACATGGCGATCGGGGCAACGCGACGTTCGGCGGTCACGCTGGCCACTGCGGGCGTGTTCGCTTTCGGCGGCACCCTCTATCTGGGTGTGCGCAATCTTCTGGCGGGCCAGGCCGACCGGGCCCGGCAGACGATCCCTAAGGCTTGGGATCTTCCACCGCGTGCTGACGGTTTATACGGTCCCGACGACGCGCAGGTTCAGCCTTTTCACCGCGGGGCGAATGTCGACCTGCAGCTGATGGTTTTCGGCGACTCCACCGCGACCGGCTATGGCTGCCATTCGGCGGCAGAGGTTCCCGGCGCGCTGATCGCCAGAGCACTGGCGGAGCGCACCGGCATGCGGATTCGGTTGAGCACTAAGGCAATTGTGGGCGCCACCTCCAAGGGCCTGGCCGGCCAGGTGGACGCGATGTTCGTCGCGGGTCGGCCGCCGGACGTCGCGGTGATCATGATCGGCGCCAATGACGTGACCGCACTGCACAGCATCGCCGGCTCGGTGCAGCGACTGCGCGCCGCGGTGAAGCGACTGCGCGCCAGCGGCGCGGTGGTGATCGTGGGCACCTGCCCCAAGTTCAGGGCGATCAGCGCGATACCGCGGCCGCTGCGCTGGGTCGCACACGCCCGCGCCTGCCAGCTGGCCCGGGCGCAGACCCTGGCGGTCAAAGCAGCCGGCGGTATCGCCGTGCCCTTCGCCGACTTCCGGGCCCGGGAGTTCCACGACTGCCCCGAACTGCTGTTCGCCGCGGACCAGTACCACCCGTCAGCGGCGGGCTACGCCCTGGCGGCGGCCCAAATGATCCCGGCGCTCTGCGCTGTGCTGGACCGGCCCGATTCCCGCGTGGTGGCCTCGTCGGGCTAGATTCGGCTCTATTACCCGATCTCAAGGAGCCAGAAGTGCCTGAAGCTGTAATCGTCTCAACTGCGCGTTCGCCGATCGGCCGGGCCGGTAAGGGATCCCTGGTCACCATGCGGCCCGACGACCTGGCCGCCCAGATGGTGCGCGCCGCCCTGGACAAGGTGCCTGCGCTGGACCCGCGCGAGATCGACGACCTGATGATGGGCTGTGGCCAGCCGGGCGGCGCCGCTGGCTACAACATCGGACGCGTGGTCTCGGTGCTGCTCGGCTACGACTTCCTGCCCGGCACCACGGTCAACCGGTACTGCTCGTCGTCGCTGCAGACCACCCGGATGGCGTTCCACGCGATCAAGGCCGGCGAGGGTGACGCATTCATCTCCGCCGGTGTGGAGACCGTCTCGCAGTTCGCCATCGGTGCTGCCGACGGCGCCCCGAACAGCAAGAACCCGCTGTTCAACGACGGGATGGCCCGCTCGGAGGCCGCCGCGGCCGGTGCCACCGAGTGGCACGACCCGCGCGCCGACGGCCTGCTGCCGGACGTCTACATCGCGATGGGCCAGACCGCCGAGAACGTGGTGCTGCACACCGGGATCAGCCGCGAGGACCAGGACCACTGGGGCGTGCGCAGCCAGAACCGCGCCGAGGAGGCCATCAAGAGCGGCTTCTTCGAGCGCGAGATCTCCCCGGTCACGCTGCCCGATGGCACCGTGGTGAGCACCGACGACGGCCCGCGCGCCGGCACCACCTACGAGAAGATCAGCCAGCTCAAGCCGGTATTCCGGCCCAACGGCACGATCACCGCCGGCAACGCCTGCCCGCTGAACGACGGCGCCGCCGCGGTGATCATCACCAGCGACACCAAGGCCAAGGAGCTGGGTCTCAAGCCGCTGGCGCGGATCGTGTCGACCGGGGTGTCGGGCCTGTCGCCGGAGATCATGGGCCTGGGCCCGATCGAGGCCGTCAAGAAGGCGCTGGCGAACGCCAAGATGTCGGTCTCCGACATCGACCTGTTCGAGATCAACGAGGCCTTCGCGGTGCAGGTGCTCGGCTCGGCTCGCGAGCTGGGCATCGACGAGGACAAGCTGAACGTGTCCGGCGGGGCGATCGCGCTGGGCCATCCGTTCGGGATGACCGGTGCCCGCATCACCGCCACCCTGCTGAACAACCTGGCGACCCACGACAAGCAGTTCGGCGTGGAGACCATGTGTGTCGGCGGCGGCCAGGGTATGGCGATGGTGGTCGAGCGGCTCTCCTAGCTCAGTTTCATTGACTCTGCGCTCAGGGCGGGAAAGTGCGTGTAACCCCCGCCCTGGGCGCAGAGTCATTTTCGCCTCAGGACGTCCCACGCACTTCTGACGCGACCGACCACTGAATGGCCAGCCCATGTCGGCATGCTGCCCGGGGCCACCGACACAAAAAATGACTCTGCGCTGAGGGCGGGTGCTACTCGCACTTTCGCGCCCTCAGCGCAGAGTCAACGGGGAAAGCTAGCGGGTCACTCGCTCTGGAAGTAGCTCAGCAGCCGCAGGATCTCCAGGTAAAGCCAGACCAGGGTCACGGTCAGGCCCAGTGCGATGCCCCAGGCGGCCTTCTCCGGCGCGCCGGCGCGGATCAGCTGGTCGGCGGCGTCGAAGTCGATCAGGAAGCTGAACGCGGCGATACCGATGCACACCAGCGAGAAGATGATCGACAGCGTCCCGCCGCTGCGCAGGCCCAGGCCCTCACCGCCGCCGACGCCGAACAGCGACAGCACCAGGTTGCCGATCATCAGGGCCAGCACACCAAACATGCCGGCGACGAGCATCCGGGTGAACTTGGGGGTGACCCGAATGGCGCCGGTCTTGTAGACCACCAGCATGCCGCCGAACACGCCTAGGGTGCCCATCACTGCCTGGCCGATCATCGAGCCGGCGTTGCCGGTGCCCACCGTGAAGGCGGTCAGCACCCAAGAGATGGCGCCGAGGAACAGGCCCTCCAGCACGGCGTAGCTGAGCACCACCGCCTTGTTGTCCTGCTTGCGGGCGAACATGGCCACCATGACCACGGCAAGGCCGCCGAACGCGCCGACGAAGGTCAGCGGCCCGGCCAGCGCCTGATTGGCCGACACCATGAAGAAGGAGATGATCGCCGCCACGCTCAGCACGCCCAGCGTGATGCCGGTCTTGGTGACGACGTCATCGATGGTCAGCGGGCGGGTGACCTCCCGCTGCTGGTACTGCGCCATGGGGTCGACCTGGTAGGTCTGGCCCACCTGCTGAGTCGCACCGGCCATACCGGTTCCGAACTGCGCGTAGCCGCCGCCCTGCTTGGGCAACGAACGAAATACCGGGTTGCTGGTCTCCCGCACCGTCCCGATCCTCTCTTGGGGCTGTGAAGCGAAGGGTTACGAATACTCAAATCAACGTTTCCCGACCCGCCGGAGTTCCCGACGGCGTTCAGGCCGCTCTGCTGCCAAACCTTACCCGCGGATCAGTGACCGCGCGTAGGGATCTACATTGCGAAGGCGTGACAGGTGAATCTGACGAGGTCCTGGCCCACGTTGACAACGGGGTCGGCCTGCTGACACTCAACCGTCCGAAGGCGATCAACTCGCTGAACCTTCCAATGGTGACCGCCATGACCGCGGCGCTGTCCACCTGGGCCGAGGATCCGGCGGTCACGGCGGTGGTTCTCACCGGTGCCGGCGAACGTGGACTGTGCGCCGGCGGCGACGTGGTCGCGATCTATCACAGCGCCAAAGCCGACGGGGCAGATGCGCGCCGCTTCTGGTACGACGAGTACCTGCTCAATGCGCAGATCGGCGGATACAAAAAGCCGTACGTGTCGTTGATGGACGGCATCGTGATGGGCGGCGGCGTCGGAGTCGGGGCGCACGCCAACACCCGGGTGGTCACCGACACCACCAAGATGGCCATGCCCGAGGTCGGTATCGGCTTCATCCCCGATGTCGGCGGCACCTACCTACTCTCGCGCTCCCCCGGCCGGCTCGGTCTGCACGCGGCGCTGACCGGTGCACCGTTCTCCGGCCCGGATGCCATCGCCCTGGGTTTCGCCGACCACTATGTGCCACACGCGACGCTAGAGGCCTTCACCGCGGCGATCATCGCCGATGGAGTGGACAGCGCCCTGGCCGCACATGCGACCGATGCGCCGGCGAGTCAGCTTGCCGCACACCGTGACTGGATCGACGAGTGCTACGCACACGACACCGTCGCCGAGATCGTGGATGCGCTGGCCGGCCACGCCAGCCCCGACGCCAACGCCGCTGCCGAACTGATCGGCACCCGCTCCCCGGTTGCCTGCGCGGTGACGTTGGAGGCGGTGCGTCGGGCGGGCCGGCTCGCCACCCTGGAAGACGTCCTGATCCAGGAATACCGGGTGTCGTGCGCGTCGCTGCGGTCGCATGATCTGGTGGAGGGCATCCGCGCCCAGTTGGTCGACAAGGACCGTAATCCGCAGTGGTCCCCGGCGACGCTGGCCGAGGTGAGCGCCGCCGATATCGAGAGCTATTTCGTGCCCGCCGAACCCGACCTGACCTTCTAAGGAGAACCCATGACGTACGAAACCATTCTCGTCGACCGCGACGGCCGCGTCGGCACCATCACCTTGAACCGGCCGCAGGCGCTCAACGCGCTCAACAGCCAGGTGATGAACGAAGTCACCGCCGCCGCAGCCGAATTCGACGCCGACCCCGGCATCGGCGCGATCATCATCACCGGTAGCGCCAAGGCGTTCGCCGCCGGAGCGGACATCAAAGAGATGGCCGATCTGAGTTTCGCCGAGGTGTTCGCCGCCGACTTCTTCGCCGCCTGGTCCAAATTGGCAGCGGTCCGCACCCCGACCATCGCCGCCGTGGCCGGGCACGCCCTGGGCGGCGGCTGCGAACTGGCGATGATGTGCGACCTGCTGATCGCCGCCGACACCGCCAAGTTCGGCCAGCCGGAGATCAAGCTGGGTGTGCTGCCCGGCATGGGCGGCTCGCAGCGCCTGACCCGGGCCATCGGCAAGGCCAAGGCGATGGACCTTATCCTGACCGGCCGCACCATCGACGCCGCCGAGGCCGAGCGATCCGGCTTGGTGTCCCGTGTAGTGCCGGCCGACGACCTACTGGCCGAGGCCGGCAAGGTCGCCGCCACCATCGCCGGGATGAGCCTGTCGGCTGCCCGGATGGCCAAGGAAGCCGTCAATCGGGCCTTCGAGTCCACCCTGGCCGAAGGGCTGCTCTACGAGCGTCGTCTGTTCCACTCGGCGTTCGCCACCGACGACCAGACCGAGGGCATGGCGGCGTTCACCGAAAAGCGCGCACCGAATTTCACCCACCGCTGAGTAGCTCCCGATGAGCGCGATAGCCACCGACACGGCACCTGCGGAAACACCCCCGGAGGCGATCGCGCGCCCACCCTGGTGGGTCCGGCACTACACATTCACCGGCACCGCGATGGGCCTGGTGTTTCTGTGGCTGTCGCTGACGCCGTCGCTACTGCCGCGTGGACCACTGTTCCAGGGTTTGGTCAGCGGCGGCTCGGGCGCCATCGGCTATGCCCTGGGGGTGTTCAGCGTCTGGCTGGTCCGCTACATGCGCTCGAAGGACACCAGCCCGCCGGCCCCGCGGTGGGCATGGCGGGTGCTCATCCCGACCGCGGCGATCATCCATCTCTGGGTGGTGTGGACGATCCACGGCTGGCAGGACCAGATGCGAGACCTGATGGGTGTGCCGCGGCTGACTTGGTACAACTACCCGCAGGCCGGCGCGATCGCGGTGGCCACGCTGTTCATCCTGGTCGAGATCGGCCAACTGATCCGGATGCTGATTCGCTTTCTGGTGCGCCAGCTCGAACGCGTTGCGCCGCCACGGGTTTCGGCCGTGGTCGCCGTCTCGTTGTTGATAGCCCTGTTTGTGGCGGTGCTCAACGGTCTGGTGCTCAAGCCCGCGATGCACCTCATGAACAGCACCTTTGCCTCGGTCAACGAGGAGACCAGCCCCGACCGGGCCGCCCCGTCGACCCGGCTGCGCTCGGGCGGACCGGGGTCGCTGGCGTCCTGGGAGTCGCTGGGCCATCAGGGCCGTATCTTCGTCGCGAATGGACCCACCGTCGCCCAGCTCAGCGCGTTCAACGGCACACCGGCCACCGAACCGATTCGCGCCTACGCCGGCCTGAATTCGGCCCACGGGATCAAGGAGACCGCTGAGCTGGCCGCGGCCGAGCTCGCCCGTACCGGCGGGCTGAGCCGCGCGGTGGTGGCGGTGGCCACCACGACGGGCACCGGCTGGATCAACGAGGCGGAGGCCTCGGCCCTGGAATACATGTTCAACGGCGACACCGCGATCGTGAGCATGCAGTATTCGTTCCTGCCCAGCTGGCTGTCCTTCCTGGTCGACAAGGAGAACGCACGCCAGGCCGGCCAGGCCCTGTTCGAAGCCGTCGACAAGCAGGTGCGTGCCCTGCCGGAAGCCCAGCGCCCCAAACTGGTGGTGTTCGGCGAGAGCCTCGGGTCCTTCGGCGGCGAGGCCTCGTTCATGAGCCTCAACAATGTGCTGGCGCGTACCGACGGTGCGCTGTTCTCCGGTCCGACCTTTCAGAACACCATCTGGACCGACCTGACCATCAACCGCGATCCTGGTTCCCCGCAGTGGCTGCCGATTTACCACGACGGCCGCGCCGTGCGGTTCGTCGCTCGCCCGGAAGACCTGGCACGCCCCGACACCCCTTGGGGCGCACCGGATACGCCGCGAGTGGTCTACCTACAGCACGCCTCCGACCCGATCGCCTGGTGGCATCCGGATCTGCTGTACCACAAGCCCGACTGGCTGCGAGAGCCACGCGGCTACGACGTGCTGCCGCAGGTGCACTGGACCCCGATCGTGACGTTCCTGCAGGTCTCTGCCGACATGGCGGTGGCGATCGACGTACCCGACGGCCATGGCCACAGCTACGTCGCCGACGCCGCCGATGCGTGGGCGGCGATCCTACATCCAGCGTCGTGGACCCCGGAGAAGACTGAACGACTCCGCCCCCTGCTGCACTCCAACGCTTAGCGCGGCCAGCGGGGCCGGCTCCACCAGCTCCCCGACCGCAGCCAGGGCCTGATAGCCGCCGATGACATCGGTGGCGCGGTGCAGCCCCAAGTCCTGCAGCGCCGCCGCGGCCAGGCTCGAGGTGTAGCCCTGCGAGCACAAGATGATCCACTGCACGTCGTCGTCAACCGCCTGCGGCAGCCGCGCGTCGCTGGTCGGGTCGCAGCGCCACTCCAGCACGTTGCGTTCGATCACCAGCGCGTCCGGCACTTGGCCTTCCTCCGCGCGCTGGGCCGCCGGCCGGATGTCGACCAGGTATGCGCCGTTGCGCAGCGCCTCGGGCACCTCATCGGCGGTCAGCCGGTGCAGCTTGGCTCGAGCCGATTCGAGGACTCTATCGATGCGGCTGGTGACGTGCGTTGCGGTCATGACGCCTCCGGGTGCTGGGTGAGTTCGGTGCGCTGCCTCCTCAAAGTATGGTCCTGCGCGACGTCGTAATAGGACATTTCCACCAGGGGCGGCGAGTATGCGTGCACGCTCAGCGTCGGGGCGGCCGGTTCGAGCTGGGTTGTCGGCGGCGCCCAGACGACGTCGTGCACCCAGCCCTGGGTGAACGCGGCCTGGTCCCCGGCGTCCAAGCGTCGTTGTGCCAGCTCGCGACCATTCCAATGGAACTCATCCAGCGAGCCGGACAGCACGGTCAGCGCGCCCAGCGAGTCGCCGTGATCGTGCAGTTCTGTGGCGTGCCCCGGGACCCAACTGATCAGCCAGATGTCGAGCCGCTCGTCACCGTGGATTCGGGCGAACCAACGCTGGTCGTCAGGCAGTCCGGAGGCGGGCAGCAGGTGGTTGTAGCGGCCTTGCAGCACCGCGTCGGCGGCCAGGTCGGTGGTCTGCAACAGGTCGGGCAGGCGCAACGCGCGCGGCCGGGCGGCCGGGCGCCGTAGCGCGATGGGATCGGCGATAACCATGGTGAGGACTCCAAAGAGGATGGGCTGGATTCGAGAAAGGGGTCGGCGGCAGCATTCAGCTGCGGCAACAACAACCCTGGAATCCGACGTGCTCCATCACAGCGGCCATGCTATCCGGGCGCCGCGCCGGACGCATCGGCGCGTCAGTTGCGGGGCGGAAGTTCCGGCCCACCCAGCACAGAAATAGCCGCTGTGACCTGCCGTTTCCTGTCGGTATTACGGTTGTAATCGCAATGACGGAAAGAACCGGCGCGGTGGAGCCCGCAAAATGGTGGATATGACCTCTGCTGCGGAATCCCGCGCGCACCGGGCGCCCCGGGTGGCGCTGGTGCTGGGTAGCGGCGGTGCGCGCGGCTATGCCCACATCGGGGTGATCGCCGAGCTGCGCAACCGCGGTTACGACATCGTGGGGATCTCCGGATCGTCAATGGGTGCGCTGGTGGGCGGGCTGCAGGCTGCCGATCGACTCGATGACTTCTCCGAATGGGCCAAGTCGCTGACCCAGGGCGCGGTGCTGCGGCTGCTGGACCCGTCGTTCACCGCGGCGGGGGTGCTGCGGGCGGAGAAGATTCTCGATGTCGTCCGCGACATCTTGGGCGACATCGACATCGAAGAGCTGCCGATTCCCTATACCGCTGTGGCGACCGATCTGATCGCGGGCCGATCGGTGTGGCTGCAGCGCGGCCCGGTCGATACCGCCATCCGCGCGTCGATCGCCATCCCCGGGGTGATCGCACCGCACGTGGTCGATGGACGCCTGCTCGCCGACGGCGGCATCCTCGACCCGCTGCCGATGGCCCCGCTGAGCGCGGTCAACGCCGACCTGACGTTGGCCGTCAGCCTCAACGGCGGCGACCCGACTGCCGCCGGCCCGGCCGCCCAGGATTCCGAGCGGGACGTGCCGGCTGGACGCTTGAATCGCATGTGGCGCAGTACGTCTGCGCTGCTGGACACCAGCGGAGCACGGTCTCTGCTAGACCGGCCGACGGCACGGGCGATCCTGGACCGGTTCAGCAGTGGCGAGTCCGAACCGCATGGGCCGGGCGAGGACGAGGAGTCCACTGCCGAGGTGGTGCCCAAACTGGGCAGCTTCGAGGTGATGAACCGCACCATCGATATCGCCCAGGCGGCGCTGGCCCGCCATCAGCTCGCGTCGCACCCGCCCGATCTGTTGATCGAGGTGCCTCGCGTGGCCTGCCGCAGCCTGGACTTCCACCGCGCCGCGGAGTTGGTCGACGTGGGTCGCGAGCTTGCCGCCCGCGCTCTCGACGCCGCGAAATCGCTGTAGGCGCTAGCCCATGGCGACGACCCGCAGCGCCCGACTCCGTCGCGCTTGCGATCGTCGCTAGCCGTTAGCCAAGAACTCGGCGATGGCGCCGGCCTGCCGTCGGCCCTGTTCGCGGCCGGCGTGCGCCGACGGCAACCGGCACGCCGGGTCGAGCGGATTGCCGCCGAAGGCGCGTATCGCGTCATCGTCGGCCAGCACCGCGCACACGCGACCGGCGAACGCCGCGATCTCCCCGTCGACGCCGCCACCGGTGGGCACCAGCAGCACCGCCTCGTCGCAGTCGGCGGCCACATCGAGGTTGACCGTGCTGCGCACCCCACCGTCCATGTAGCGCCGCGCGCCCAGCACCACCGGAGGCCACGCACCCGGCACCGCACAACTGGCCGCCACCGCGTCGATGAGTTCCACCCCCGAGTCGCGGTCGAAGACCGTCAGCTCCCCGGTGTCGATGTCGATCGCGGTGATCCGCAGCGTGCGCTCCGGCCAGTCGTGTGACGGCAGCCGGTCGGCGATGATGCCCCGCCGCACCGGCGCGGCCACCGTCTGCGCTGCCAGGGCAACCGCGCCGATGCCTTGCAGTTTCTGCGCGGTGGTGGTGTTGGGCTCGGTGATCGCCGCCACGAACAGCTCGGTCAGCTCATCGGCACCGACACCGGGATCGATCTCCGAGGAGGTCTCGGTGACCTGGCGGGCGAACAACTGCTCCAGTCCCAGCCCGCTGCCGATCTGAGCGGCCACCGCTGACCCGGCCGAGGTTCCCACCAGCACCGCGGATTCGAGCAGTTTCCGTGCGGTGTCGGGTGATTCGTCGGCGATGCCGCACAAGACGCCGGTCTCCCAGGCGATGCCCGCTACCCCACCGCCGCCGAGCACCAGGGCGCGTTTGACTGTCATTTCCGTCCTTTCCATGGGTGTTGAGCCTCCTGGGCGGCGGCGGTCAGTTCTTCCCGGCGCAGTTGCCGGGCCGGAGCATCGGGGAAGGCCAGCTCGGTGGTGATCGTCAGCGCGGCGTCGACGTGGACCAATTCCCCGGGGGCGATCAACCGCCAGCGCGGGTCGGTGTCCATCGGCTCACTGGCGAACACCACCGCCGGGCGGCCTCGCAGCTGCGTGGAGTGCGCCCGGATCCGCGGGGTCTGCAGGTCCAGCCCGACCGGTGCAGATCCATCGCGCCGGTCCAGCAGGTACAGCTCATGGGTCTCGGGGTAGCGCAGCGCCCACATGTCGGTGGCCGTGGCGAGCAGGATGTTGAGCGCATAGATCGGCACATTGGCTGTCAGCCAACCGACCGCGTCGCGCAGGCCGGCACCGACGTCGCCGTGGCGCGCGCGGACGCAACCGGTGATCAGTGCGAAGATCCGCTCGGAATCGGTCTGTCCCCCAACCAGTTCCGCGGTGCCGATTTCGCGAAGTCGTTCCTCGACGACGTCGAGGCCACGCAGCACGCCGTTGTGCGCGAAGATCCGGCCGTCCTGCAGGAAGGGATGGGTGTTGGCGACGTCCCGTGCACCGGTGGTGGCGTAGCGCACATGCGCGACGAACGTCGTTCCGGTCAGTTCGTTTGCTTCGGTGGAGAATTCGGCATCCTGCCAGGCCGCGATCGGCTCCTTGTACAGGTGCGGCACGCCGTTGCCGTCGAAGACGCCGATCCCGGTGCCGTCCGGGTTGCGTCGACTCTGCTCGGCGAGGTTGTCCGGGGCGTCGAGCAGCCAGAACGTGGCGGTGACGGCGTCGGTCCCGGCGTGCAGCCCGAAAAGTCGGCACATCGGCGGACTCAGCTCTCCAGCAGCAGCGCGGACAGTCGCGCCAACGCCTGACGCGCGTAGCCCTTCGACAGCCAGCCCAGTACCGGCAGCAACGGCGCGCCCAGCCGAGACCGCGGGTGGATGACCCAGCTCCAGGTGACCGTGGTGCCCGAATTAGCAGGTACGAACTGCCAACGGCCCTCGACGTAGGCCACCAATGGCGCCATGGGGCCGGTGATGTCGGTGAGCCGGTATCCGAACGCCCGGGGCGGATCGACCTCGGTCAACTCTTCGCGCATGCTGCCGCCGCCGGTCAGCAGGACGGTGCGGGTCTGTCCGACGCTGCACCACTCGCCGGTTTGGTCCCGGACCTCTTTGATCGGCGGAATCGGCCCGTACCAGCGACGGAAGAGCTCGGGCAGCGGCAATGGCAATGTTCCGGCGAACGCGTCAGCGACGGTCACAGGTACCGTCCGAGACTGTTCGACAACCAGGGCCACCAGCCGAGGGTAGCGCTCAGCGCGCCAGGTGCGGAGCGGCCCGGCCCGTGATGAGCGGCAGGTCGAAGAACCCGGCGATGCCCGGCGGGGCCGCGCAGGTCGCCGGGATGGCGTTGACGCAGTGCGCCGCGGTTGCCACGACGCCGGGGTTGCTGATCAGGCCCTCTTCGACGGTTTCGGGCTGCCAGCCCTTAACGGTGACGAATGTGTCGGGATTGCCCCGCACCTCCATCTCGTAGCGCTCGCCGGACGGCCCGAAAGTCCATGGCGGGTCGAGGTTCTCCTCGCCCATCAGCCAGTTGACGGTGACCCGGACCACCACCTCGTCGCCGACGGTGGCTTCCCAGTGGAACCGCCGTCCCGCCACCTGGCCGGGTTCGATCGAACCGATCGGCGAAGCGATCGGCGCGGTGGCCACCGCCACCTCCTGCGAGGAACGAATCTCCTCGTCGGCAGCGAATCCCAGCCGGTCCACGCACAGCCGCACCGATTGGCGGAACCCGCCGTCGAGCAGCTTCTGCATCGGGCCGCTCAACGCCTTATCCGGGGTGCCGCCGAAACCCATCACGTGGCGCACCACATCCGGGGCGTCGTAGGTGCGCAGGTCCGAATACTCTTCGCCGCGAATGAATGTCACGCCGGTGGACATCACCGACAGCAGCAGCGGGAACAACTCGGTCGCCGCCCCCGGGCCGATACCGGCCCCGTGCAGGGTGACGTCACCCTCGCGCGCCGCAGCCTCCAGCGGGCCGGCCTCCTTCTCGGTCGGGTAGAACCAGCCGACCGGGGTGACCACGTTCTTGCCCGAACGCAGCAACGCCGCAACCTCGTCGGGGTTGGGCAGCAGCGGCGCATAGATCACCGCGTCGGCGTCCAACGCGAGGATCTCCTCGACGCTGTCGGTGGCCGTCACGCCCACCGGTTCAGTTCCGATGATCTCCCCGACGTCCTTGCCGCTCTTGGACTTCGAGTGCACCCAGCAACCGACCAGCTCCAGGTCGGGATGCTCGAGCACACCCTTGATCGCGGCGATTCCGACTCCGCCGGTTGCCCATTGGATGACACGCAGGCTCATCAGTTATGCACCTCGCTCACTTGGTATTGCTCCTCGGCGTACCGGGCACGGATGGTCTTCTTGTCGTACTTGCCGACGCTGGTGCGCGGGATCGCCTCGACGAACGTCCAGCGTTCCGGCAGCCACCAGCGAGCGACCTTGTCGGACAGGAAGGTTCGCAGTTCGGCACCGCTGACCGAGGCACCGGTGCGGGTCACCACCACGGCCAGCGGCCGTTCCTGCCAGCGCTCGTCGGGCACCCCGACCACCGCGGCCTCGACGACGTCGGGGTGGGCGATCAGCTCGTTCTCCAGTTCCACCGAGGAGATCCACTCCCCGCCGGACTTGATCACGTCTTTGGCCCGGTCGGTCAGCGTGATGAAGCCCTGCGGGTCGATGCGGCCGACGTCACCGGTGCGCAGCCAGCCCGAGGAGAACTTGGACTCGTCCTGGCCGCGGTAGTAGGCGCCGGTGATCCAGGCGCCGCGCACTTCCAGCTCACCGACCGCCTCGCCGTCGTTGGGCAGCACCACGTCCTCGTCGTCGACGATGCGGGTCTCGACCCCGCACACCGGCCGGCCCTGGGTGCCGCGCAGCGCCCAGTGCTGCTCGGGCGGGGTGCCCGGCGGCGGCCAGGCCATGGTGGCCATCGGCGAGGTCTCGGTCATGCCCCACAGCTGCCGCACCTGAACGTTGTGCCGCTGCTCGAAGGCCTGCATCAGCGAGACCGGAACCGCCGACCCGCCACAGGCCGCCAGCCGCAACGACGAGATGTCGTGGCCGGGTTCACGTTCCAGGTAATGCATGACGTCGTTCCAGATGGTCGGCACCGCACCGGCCACGGTGGCCCGCTGCGATTCGATGAGGGCGACCAGCGACTTGGCGTCCAGATGCCGGTCGGGCATCGCCAGATCCGCACCGGCCATCAGCGCCGAATACGGCAGGCCCCAGGCGTTGGCGTGGAACATCGGCACGATCGGCAGCACGCAGTCGATCGCGCCGATCCCGGTGCCGTTGGTGGTGCATCCCGCCATGGCGTGCAGGTAGCTGGACCGGTGGCTGTACACCACGCCCTTGGGGTTGCCGGTGGTGCCGCTGGTGTAGCACATGGCGGCCGCCGAGTTCTCGTCGATGACCGGCCAGTCGAAGTCTTGCGCCTCGGCCGCCAGCAGTTCGGCGTAGCGCAGCACGGTCTTGCCGGAGGCTTCCAACGCCGCGACGTCGCCGTCCCCGACGAGGATCACGGTGTGCACGGTCTCCAGTTCCGCCAGCACCGGCGCGAGCAGCTGCACCAGTGACCCGTCGACCAGGATCACCCGGTCCTCGGCCTCGTTGGCGACGAAGACGATCTGCTCGGCGAAGAGCCGGATGTTCAGCGTGTGCAGCACGGCACCCATCGACGGCACCGCCAAGTAGGCGGCCAGGTGTTCGGTGTTGTTCCACATGAAGGTGGCCACCCGCTCGTCGCCGGTGATACCGAGGCGCCGCAGGGCATTGGCCAACTGGGCCGCCTGCCGACCGAGCTCGCGATAGGTGGTGACCCGATACCCGTCGTCGGCCACGGTGGTGACGGTGCGATCACCGTGGACGGCGGTGACGTGGTTCAAGATGGCACCGACCGTCAGCGGCCAGTGCTGCATGGTGCTGTGCATCGGCCTATTCGATCACGCCACCGTTCCGAACGTGGCGTGGGTTACACCGCGGGTTCGAGTTGCAGCATGCGGGTGACGGCGTCGTCGAGTTCCAGCTGCTCGTGCAGCAGCGCCGACGGGGCCGGCAGGTCGGCCAGCGACGCGATGGTCACCTTGCCGTCGAATCCGGCGATGTAGAGCCGGCTGCCGTCCGGGCTCTCCGCGGCGCAGGACGGCGCGGTGATGCCGGGCAGCGTGCCGAGGGGCTCGTTGGTGCGCGCACACAGCACCAGGACGGCGCCGTCGGTCACCAGGTAGACCCGCTGGCCGTCGCGCCCGGCGATCAGCTGGATCAGCTGGGCCTCCAGGACGCGGGTGGCGCTGACCGCGTGGGTGCGGGCGTCGACGACGTGCACGCGGCTGCGGCCGTCGGGGCCCGTGGTCGCCACGTACAGGCGGGCACCGTCGGGGCTGACCGCGACGTCGATGATGCTCGCGCCGATCCGGATGGTGTCGACGATGTTCAGGTCGCGGTCCAGCACGGTGACGATGTCACCGGTGGGCTGGCGGACCGCCGCGTACAGCCGCCGGCCGTCGGCGCTGATCCGCAGGCCGGCCGCTGCCGCCCCGGGGTGCCCGGACACCGCGGCGGATGCGGCGGGACGCATGGCCGCGTCGAGCGCGAGCACGTCGACGCCGGCGGAGCCGGTACGGGTGAGGTAGACGCGGCTGCTGGTCGGGTCGGCGACCAGGTCGCCGATATCCATGGCCACCGGGTAGCACCCGGCGACCTGCGCGGTGTCGACGTCGATTGCGAGCACGGCGTCCAGCGCAGTCGAACCGGCGGTGACGTAGGCCCAGCCGGTGCCGGCGGGGCCGGCGGCGACCGAGAACGGCTCGTCGGCCTGGAAGACGGTGTTGACGATCTTGCAGCTGACGGTGTCGATGATCGAGACGGTGTCGTCGCCGTAGTTGGTGGCCAGCAGGCGCTGGCCGTCCGCGGTGACCGCGATGCCGCCGATCGGGCCGCGGTCCAGTGTCACGGTGTTCGCGACGCGGGAGGCAGCGTTGGCCAATCTATAAGCCGGCACGTCGTCCACATCGCTCCTATCAACCACTGTTCGCATCGCTTCGTTCGTATCGTCACTGCCCTCGCGCCCCCGCGGCTGCCGCAGTGCGGCCGGGTCGAGACCGGGGTGCCGGGGCGGGGCGTCCGGTCGATCCTAGCGGTGAATTCGAGGTAACAGGAAAATGACCGAATTATTGTGATCGACGTCGCAGACTAATCCCAACCGTCCCACGTCACATCGGGTAAAACCGCAGATCAGAGCCCTTCAGCAACTCTATGTGTAGCTCCTGACCAGGCATTATTCCGCCACTGGACAACGCGTGATGCGCCCCGTGATTAACGTTGAATAAGAAATTAAGAACTCCCACCAGGAAATTCCGCGCGTCTTGCCAAAGACTCTTGCAATTTCCCGGACTGGCGGGTATGAGCCGGACAAAGGTGCCGGTCAAGCGGTGAAGCGGGGCGGGCAGAAGACCCACAGACCTAGGATTCGCACGCCACACCATCGCCGTCTCGGTCAAGTCCGTAGATGTCGCTGCCGACGACCGCGACGGGGCCTTGGACGTACGCCGGGCCGTTACCGCCCTTCCCCTGACAGTCGACGTCGCGCGCGATCGGCACACAGGCGCCCGAGTAGTTGGAATCGCACTGCGGGTCGTGCTGCTGCGGCGTGGGTAGGGCGCCGGCCACGGGAGCGAGGGCAAGCTCCGCAGCGATGCCTACTGTCAGCACGATCTGTCTCCGCATGCCGGCAAACAGTAGCCGCCGCAGGTCGTTCGTCGAGGGGAAATGACGTGCCCCCAGTCGGACTCGAACCGACACTGGGCGGATTTTAAGTCCGCTGCCTCTGCCAATTGGGCTATGGGGGCTCGCGGCGAATCTAACGCGGCGGCCTCACAGGCGCCCTACCGGCACTCCGAAACGGTGAAGAAATCAGGCGTGCTCGGGGCAGTAGTTCTGCGCGGCGATCCGCGCGAACTCCGCGGCACGCTGCAGCGTGAAGCCGGGGTTGGTGGTCTGTACAGCGACCACGGTGTCCATCGGGGTGAGTCCGGCGTCCATCAGCTGGCACACCGAGTGGCCGGCCGAGATGGCCACCTGGTCGGAGCCCTTGTGGCTCAGACCGGCGCCGGTCAGCTGGGTGAGGAAGGCAGCGTCGCTGCCGACTGGTTCTGCGTGCGCCGGGCCCGCCAGACCGACCATGGCGGTCAGGCCCGCCAGCAGCAGAAACCGATTCATAGCTCGTAGTGTGCTGAGCATTCGTTAAAAGCGTGTTACGCACCGTTTACTCCCCCGGATCTGGATGTTAAATGCGCGTTACCGCCCCCTCACCGCTCCGAAACGAGCGGCCGCCGCACCGGGCCGAGACGGGCTAAAAATGTTGGCCATCAAGCCAATTGACATCCCGCTAGGTGGGGCCGAAATGGTCGCGCCCACGCCCAGGACGTCACTGTGAGCTGGACCACGTCACTGCGACGCGAAAGCCCTTCGGCGAACGCCCAATCGCGCCACGCACGGCTTTTGCATCCAAGCCGTCATTCGGCCGCCGACCCATGAAATCGTGACGCCCCACACACCGCGAACGCACCTCCACTGAGGTGCATGTAAAGAGTTCGGACACCGCCGTTAAGAAGCGGTTAACCAGCTTTCACAACGGCCCAGTCATAGGCAACGGTGGTGCCAGGAGCCGGTTTGTCATCGGGCTCTGTAAGGAGAATCCCATGTCTTTCGTGACCACCCAGCCGGAGGCGTTGGCGTCGGCGGCCAGCACCCTGCAGGCGATCGGCGCGGCGCTCAACGCGCAGAGCGCCGCGGCGTCCGCCCCGACCACCGGCGTCATCCCCGCGGCCGCTGACGAGGTCTCGGCACTGACCGCCGCACAGTTCGCCGCGCACGCCGGCCTGTACCAGACGGTCGCCGCGCAGGCCTCGGCCATTCACGACATGTTCGTGGCCACGCTCAAGACCAGCTCCGCGTCGTACGCGGCAACCGAGGCCGCGAACGCGGCGGCGGCGGGTTAGGCGGAAATCATGTGGGATTACGGAGCATTGCCCCCCGAGATCAACTCCGGGCGGATCTACAGCGGACCGGGCTCGACCCCGATGATGACCGCCGCGGCGGCCTGGCGCGCACTGGCGGCCGAACTGACCGCGGCCGCCCACTCCTACGAGACGGTGATCACCGAGCTGTCCGGTGAGGAATGGCTCGGCCCGGCTTCATCATCGATGGCCGCGGCCGCGGCGCCCTACATCGCCTGGATGAACAACACCGCCGCGCTGGCCGAGCAGGCCGCAGTCCAGGCCACCTCCGCCGCCGCCGCCTTTGAGACCGCGCGGGCGGCCACGGTGCCGCCGGCGGCCGTCACCACCAACCGGGTGCAGCAGGCGGCGCTGGTCGCGACCAACATCCTCGGCATCAACACCCCGGCGATCGCAGCTCTCGACGCCCACTACGCGCAGATGTGGGCCCAAGACGCCGCAGCCATGTACGGCTACGCCAGTGGCTCGGCTGCCGCGACCCAAGTCACCCCGTTCAACGAGCCGGCCCAGAACACCAACCCGGCCGGCCTGGCCAGCCAGGGGGCTGCGGTCACCCAGGCCGGCGGCAGCAGCACCGCCAATAGCACCGCGCAGACGGCGCAGATGATTTCGTCGCTGCCGAACGCCCTGCAGAGCATGGCCTCACCGGCAGCATCGACCGACTGGCTCGAGCAGATCATCGAGTTCCTCTACAACGACCCGGTGAACGGCTGGGCGTACATGTTCGGCACCCCGGTTTACAACCTGTTCAACACCGCGGGCACCGGAGCGGCCTACATCCCGTCCGCGCTACTGCCAAGCCTTATCGGTAACTTGACCGGCGGCGGGTTTACCTCCGCCACCGGCAGCGCGCTCGGAGGTGGCCTGGGGGCGGCGTTGAGCCCCGGTGGTGCACTCGGTGCCCTCGGTGCGCTCGGCGGCGGCCTGTCCAGCGGCGTCAGCAGCGCGTTCGGGGTCAGCGCGGTCACCCCGGCCGTCACCGCCGGCATGGGGAAGGCCTCGCTGGTGGGGACATCGTTCTCGGCGCCGGCGAGCTGGGCGGCAGCCACCCCGGGCGCTGCGGCGCTGACCAGCGGCCCCGGCGGTTGGGCGGTCCCCACCGAGACCCACAACAACATGGCCTCCATGCCTCCACCGGTGCCGACCGGCGTCGGGCAGCGCGGCATGAACTACGGCACGCCGCGTTACGGGTTCCGGCCCAAATTCATGCCCAAGCCGATGGTGGTCTAGGAGCAACCATGATCGACTACGCACTGCTGTCGCCGGAGATCAACTCCGGACGTCTGTACGCCGGTCCCGGCTCCACGCCGATGATGACGGTCGCCTCCGCCTGGCGCGGACTGGCCGCCGAGATCTCCTCGGCGTTGACGTCGTACGAAACGACGATCACCCAACTCGTCGACGAGGAGTGGATGGGCCCGGCATCGGCCTCGATGTCGGCGGCCACCAAGCCGTATCTGGCGTGGATGGCCGACACCGCGGCCAAGGCCGAGGAGGCGGCCACCCAGGCCACCGCCGCAGCGGCCGCGTTCGAGGCGGCGCACGCGGCAACCCCTCCCCCGGCGGTGATCGCCGCCAATCGCGCCCAGCAGAAGCAACTGGTGGCAACCAACGTCGTCGGCCAGAACTCGGCCGCGATCATGGCAAGCGACGCACAGTATTTCGAGATGTGGGCGCAGGCCACCGATGTCATGTACAGCTACGCCGCGTCCTCGGCGACGGCGACCAAGGTGACACCGTTCAGCGAGCCCAACCAGACCACCAACCCGGACGGGACGGCCAACCAGGCCGCCGCGGTCGGGCAAGCCACCGGCAACACCGCCACCAACAACAGCGCGCAGGCCGCGCAGGCGATTTCGTCGCTGCCCAACACGCTTCAGACGCTGACCTCGCCGGGTACCGCCGACGCCGGTCTGCCCCCGCCCACGCTCGCCGGACTGCTCGAAGCCATCGGCCGAAACGCCTCGATCAACGGTGTGGTGTCGCTGATGACTTACCCGCTCAACGGCACGATGAGCGTTACGGGAACCTCCGCGGCATTCATCCCCGCAAGTTTGATTCCGACCATGACAACGTTCTTCTCCGGTGGCGGTTTCAACGCCCTCGGTGGTGGTACCGCCGGTGCCGGCATCGGCGCCCTGCTGGCCCCGGGTGGCCCGTTGAGCAGCCTGGGCGCGCTGGGCGGCGCGTCCGCATTCACCGCGAGCGCACCGTCTGTGTCGGCCGGCGTGGGTCAGGCCACCTTGGTCGGCGAACTGTCCACGCCACCGACGTGGGCCGCAGCGGCGCCCGCCGCCAGTGCCGTCGACACGGCCAATGCCTTGCAGGGCAGCAGCTGGGCAGCCGCCCCCGAAGAGATCGAGTCGATGGCGGCCATGCCCGGCGGGATGCCGATGGGCGCAGAACGCGGCGGCTTCGGTCTGAGCACCCCGCGCTACGGTTTCAAGCCGACCGTCATGGCCCGCCCGGTAGTTGCCGGATAAACCCCCTCACCACAAAGCGGAACCCGCAGAAAAGGAGACACAACAGTGGCAACACGTTTTATGACTGATCCGGACGCGATGCGTTCGATGGCGGGCCGTTTTGATGTGCACGCGCAGACGGTGGAGGACGAGGCTCGTCGGATGTGGGCGTCGTCGACCAACATCTCCGGTGCTGGTTGGGGTGGTCTGGCGGAGCGGACGTCGATGGACACCATGGGTCAGATGCAGACGGCGTTTCGCAACATCGTGAACATGCTGCACGGTGTGCGTGATGGTCTGATTCGCGACGCTAACCACTACGAGCAGCAGGAAGCTGCTTCTCAGCAGATCCTGTCGAGCTAGAAGGAGAACCACGACCATGTCGATCAATTACCAGTTCGGTGATGTGGATGCTCACGGTGCGTTGATTCGTGCCCAGGCGGCGTCGTTGGAGGCGGAGCACCAGGCGATCGTGCACGATGTGCTGGCTGCCGGTGATTTCTGGGGTGGCGCGGGTTCGGTGGCGTGCCAGGAGTTTGTGGCGCAGTTGGGTCGCAACTTCGCGGTGATCTACGAGCAGGCCAACAG
>LZME01000051.1 GCA_001673575.1 Mycolicibacter heraklionensis
AGTTGCTCGACATGTTCCACATCGACGACCAGACCTTGAATATGGAAGGGCTCCGGCATCGGGAATCCCGGCGGCGGAGGCGGCGGCTCGTCAAAGTCCTGTGGAGGCGGCGGCGGCGGTGAATACCAGTCGTACTGCACCGGAATAGGCGCGCTGGTCGGCACGCCCGCGGAGCCGCCGATCTCGGTGGGCTTGGGGAACTGCACGATCGGTTCACCCCACAGCGCGCCATCCATGCTGGCTTTCCAGATGTCGGCCGGCAGGCCCGCGCCGTACACCGGCCCGCCCCACTTGTTCGTCAACGGTTCGTCGCCGCCGGTGGTGCCCACCCAGACCGCCGTCGACAGGGTCGGCGTGTAGCCGACCATCCAGGCATCCCGGTTAGCCCCGGTGGTGCCGAGCTGGGTGGTGCCGGTCTTGGCCGCGGCCGGGCGCCCACCAGCCAGGTCGTGCCCGCCCGACCAGCTCGGAATCGCCTTCATGGCGTCGGTGACGTTGTCCGCGACTGCTTTCGGGACTCGCTGCTCCCCGGAGTCCTTGGCGGTCACTGTGCCATCGAAGAGGACCCGGTCGTCGGGGCCGACGACCTTCTGAATGAAGTGCGGCCGGTGGTACATGCCGGAGTCGGCCAGGGTCGCGTACGCCGACGCCATGTCGATCACCCGAGTCTGGTACTGGCCAAGCACGATGCCATTCTCCGGGGGCCCGCCACGGCCGTCCTGGGACAGGGTGTGCGCGACACCCGGGAAGCTCTTGGCGACCCCGAGTTCGTGTGCGGCGTCGGCGACGTCCTGCGGTCCGTGCTTGAGCTTGAGCATCAGCCGGTAGTAGGCCGTGTTGAGCGATCGTTTGAGCGCCTCGGCGATGTTGCAGACTCCGCAGCTGGCACCGCCCACGTTGCTGATCTTGGTTTTGCCGACCGTCAGTGGCCCGCTGTCGATCTGCTCCCCCAGGCCGATGCCCTGTTTCAGCGCCGCCACCAAGGCGAACACCTTGAATGAGGAACCGGTCTGCAACCCGGCCTGGGCGAAGTCGAAGCCGCCGACCTCGTCGCCGCCGTAGTAGGCCCGCACCGCACCGTTGCGTGGATCGATGGAGACCACAGCGGTACGCATAGTCGGTTTTTGCCCAGCCATGGTCGCTTTGACGGCTTTCTCCACCGCCCGCTGCGCCTTCATGTCGATCGTTGTGGTGATGCGCAGGCCTTCCATATTCAAGGTCTGCTCGTCGATGTGGAACATGTCGAGCAACTCTTCGGTGACCTGGCGCTGGATCAGCCCGGCGGGCCCGGAGGCTTGGTCGGCATTGCGCGCCTGGTCGGGCGGGATCGTCGTGGGGAAGAACTGTTTGGCCCGCTCGCTGAGCGTCAGCGCGCCAGTCTGCACCATGCCGTCGAGTACCCAATTCCACCGGTCGACGGCGCGGTCCCGGTTGATCGCCGGATCCAGCGCGGACGGCCGCTGAATCACCGCCGCCAGCAAGGCGCCCTCGGAGACGGTGAGGTCTTCGACCTTCTTGTCGAAGTAGGCTCGGGCGGCCGCGTTGATCCCGTAGGTGGTCCGGCCGAAGTAGATGATGTTGAGGTAGGCCTCCAGCACTTCATCCTTGGACCATGCCTCGGACATCTTGGTGGCGATGACGAGCTCTTTGCCCTTGCGGACCAGTCCGCCCATGCCGGCCCGCTCGGACCCGACCAGCGCGTTCTTGACGTACTGCTGGGTGATGGTCGAACCGCCCTGGGTGTCACCACCGGTCAGGTTGTTCTTGACCGCCCGAAACAACCCCGAGACCGAGAAGCCGGAGTTGGTGTAGAAGTCTCGGTCCTCGGCGGCCAACACCGCGTCACGTACGTGAACCGGTACCCGGTCCAGCTTGATGTCAATCCGATTCCCGTCCGGCGGAACGATTTTCGCCAGCTCGGTGCCGTCGGCGGCGAGGATTGTCGACACCTGCGTAGTGTGGATGTCACCGGGTTCGGGGACCTCCACGGTGCGGTAGGCCATCCCGAATGTGACGACCGGCACCGCCAGTAGCGTCGCAGCGGCGCCGTACAGGCCGCGCCTGGCCCAGAGCCACTTCCGTCGCCGCGATTCGTGCTGATCGAGCTCGGCTGCCAGATCTTCCGGGAGAACTGCCGGCGATTCGTCTGGGACACCGGCTCTTTCGCTGTCCGGGCGCGGACGCTCCATGGCGGCCTTAACCGCTTCGAGGCGCTCGTGGCGGTCCGACTCGTCATCGGTGCAGTCGCCGAACTTGGCGGCGGAGTTGCCCGCGGCCGTATCGGCGTCCGTCCCGCTCGCTTCACCGGTGGGCTCGACGTTGGTAGTCGTCAAGAAATGCTCTTCTTCAGCGCTGTCGGCACCCGGCGCTGTCGGGCCCCGCGTTCTCATGTGCGCCCAGGGCGTCCTTGCAGGTAGGAGTCCGGCTTCCGGCCCTTCGCCATCCCGATTCGGCCGCAACCTATTTCGGCGATCGGCGAAGTGCTCAGCAGCCAGTCGTCCCCCACGCGTCGCTGCAGTCGCATGGCCAACAGATTACTTCCGTGGACTCACCATCGGGTTGAAACGAGGTCACAAACGCACTACGGCGCAGGGGGCAGCGGCTCGACCGCAGGCGGGCCGCCCGGTTCGGGACCCTGCTGCGCCGGCGGCGCCGGCGGGGCCGGCGGGGCGGCCGTGATCGTGGTGGGTGGACCGATCGGGATGGTGATGCCCGGCGCGATCTCGATTGTCGGCTGGATGACGGTCTCCTCCGGAGGCGCCGGAGGGCCGGCGTCCATCGGCGGAGGCGGTGGCGGCGCGGCCGGGACACCGGCATAACCGCCAATCTCGGTGGGCGTGGGGAAGGTTTCGTTGGGGGTGCCCTTCAGGGCGCCGTCCATGGTGGCCTTCCAGATGTCGGCCGGAATTCCCGCACCGTAGACCGGACCACCCCACTGGTTCACCAGCGGCTCGTCTCCCCCGGTGGTGCCCACCCAGACGGCGGTCGACAGCGACGGCGTGTAGCCGACCATCCAGCCGTCCCGGTTGGCCCCGGTGTCGCCCAGCTGGGTGGTGCCGGTCTTAGCCGCCGACGCCCGTCCACCGGCCAGGTTGTGCCCGCGCGACCAGCCGGCGATGGGCTGCATGGCGGCGGTGACGTTGTCGGCAACCGCCTTGGGGATGCGCTGCTCGCCGGTGTCCTCGGAGGTCTTGGCATCGAACAGCACGCGGCCGTCGGCACTGACCACCTTCTCCACGAAGTGCGGCGGGTGGTAGATGCCGGAGTCCGCCAGCGTCGCGTACGCCGAGGCCATGTCGATCACCCGGGTCTGGTACTGACCCAGCACCACTCCGCCTTCGGGCGGACCGCCGTCCTGCGACAGGGTGTGCGGCACGCCGGGGAAGCTCTTGGCGACCCCCGCCTGATGCGCGGCGTCGGCGACGTCCTGCGCCCCGTTCTTGAGCTTGAGCATCAGCCGGTAGTACGCGGTGTTCAGCGACCGCTTGAGCGCCTCGGCGATGTTGCAGACACCACAGCCCTCGCCCTCGGCATTGGTGATCTTGGTCCGGCCGTTGTCGAGGGTCAGCGGTGAACTGTCGATCTGATAGCCCAAGCCGATGCCCTGCTCCAACGCGGCCACCAGGGCGAATACCTTGAACGACGACCCGGTCTGCAGTCCGGCCTGGGCGAAGTCGAAGCCGTTGGCATCCGATCCGCCGTAATAGGCGCGCACCGCGCCGTCGCGCGGGTCGATGGACACCACCGCGGTCCGCATGTTGGGGATCTGGTCTTTGAGGTAGGTGGCCACCGCATCTTCAGCGGCATCCTGCGCAGCCGGGTCGATAGTGGTGGTGATCTGCAGGCCCTGGGTGTTGAGCGTCTGTTCGTCGATATTGAACAGCTCGAGCAGCTCACTGGTGACCTGCCGCTGGATCAACCCGTTGGGCCCGGTGGTGATGTTCTGGCTGCGGGCCAGTTCGGGCGACACCGTGGACGGAAACTCTTGAGCGGCGCGCTCACCGGCGGAAAGGGCTCCGGTCTCCACCATGCCGTCGAGCACCCAACTCCACCGGTCGAGGGCGCCTTCGGGATCGACCGCGGGGTCCAACGTGGACGGCCGCTGGATCAGGGCGGCCAGCAGCGCACCCTCGGCGATGTCGAGCTCCTCGACGGGCTTGTCGAAGTAGGCCCGTGACGCCGCGGCGATCCCATAGGCGCCGCGGCCGAAGTAGATGATGTTCAGATAGGCCTGCAGCACATCATCTTTGCGCCACGCACTCGACATCTTCGTGGCGATCACCAGCTCTTTGGCCTTGCGGACCAATCCGCCCATGCCCGCCCGCTCGGAACCGACCAGGGCGTTCTTGACGTATTGCTGGGTGATCGTCGAACCGCCCTGGGTGTCACCACCGAACAGGTTGTTCTTGATCGCGCGGGCGAAGCCCGACACCGAGAAGCCGGGGTTGGAGTAGAAGTCGCGGTCCTCGGCCGCCAACACCGCATTCCGCACGTAGACCGGCACCTGGTTGATGTCGATGTCGACGCGGTTGCCTTCCGGCGGAATGATTTTGGCCAGCTCGGTACCGTCATTGGCCAGGATCGTCGACACCTGGTTGGTCCGGATGTCGCCGGGCGAGGGCACATCGGTGATGGAGTAGGCCATCGCGAAGGTGATGACCGGCAACAGCAACATCACCACCACTGCGGTGTAGAGCCCACGCCGGATCCACCGCCAATTCGGCGGATGCGCGCGCAGCCATTCCAGCGGATTCTGCGCACCCGGTGCGTCGGTGGGAGCGGAGCGCTCTGCCCGTCGTGTTGGTGGCGCGGTCGGCTTCTCGGGCGGCGGCTCGCGCCGCGGGATCCGGCCACTCAACGTCTGCTCGCGTTGTGGGGGCGTCCCGTCAAGGGCCGCCCGCACCGCATCGATCGGGTCCCGCAGATCGGCAGTCACCGCGTCGTCAACAGCCGGAATGATCGTGGTCTGTCGGTCGTCGGGGCCCGCCGGCGGCCGGCGGCCGGCAGCGTCGGAGGGCCGAGCCGAGCCAGCGTCGAACCCGTCGTCGTGATGTTTACTCACTGGCGGTACGGGCTCCGCTGCGTGCCGGCCGTCGACCGCGGGATCCCTTGGGCGGGCTCGCGAGGCCCAACACATATGACTTCACAAGGTGATTCCAGCTGCAGGTCCGACACACCTCGACGACATACACCGAGAACTCCGAGAAGCGGGTGGCCAACAGGACCAGTTCCTCGGCGGAACGCGCCGAGCCCGAGACCGCACCCAGCTGGTCGCCGTACACCCACGACACCAGGGTGAGTGGCTCCTTGCGGCAGATGGGGCAGACCACCGCACTGGGCTTGCCGTGGAACTTCGCGGCGCGCAGCAGATACGGGTTGGCGTCGCACACCTCGGTGACCCCGGTACGCCCGGAGTAGACCTCGGCCAGCAGGGAACGGCGCCGGAGCGCGTAGTCCACTACCTGTCGCTGCAATCGCACGGTGACCAGAGTACGTCGGGTCCTCACCGGCGCTCGCGATCAACGCCCCCAACCGGCGCCAACCGGCGGATTCGCCGTCACCACCGGGCCGCCTTCTTTTACGATCGTCGCCGTGGCGACACGGCAGACCGCAGGCACGCGGGCCAAGGACAGCGACCGGGACGACGTCTGCCGGATCCTGGACAGCGCGCTGGGCGAGGGGCAGGTGTCCAGCGCCGAGCACCAGGAGCGAATCAGCGCGGCCACCCGAGCCGTGACCCTGGGAGACCTACATACCCTGGTCGGCGACCTGCAGACCGAGACCGCGCCGGTCAAGCTGCCGACGTTGGGCAGTCCCACGAAATTCGGGATGCGCAGTGTCGCCCTCAAGGCACTGGGTGCACTCGGCACCGCGCTGGTGGCGGGCATGCTGCTCGGCTGGGCGCTCTACGGAAACACCAGCTCCCCGCTGAGTTTCACCTCTGACCCCGGGGCCAAGCCGGACGGTGTCGCACCGGTGGTGCTCACCCCACCACGACAGCTGCACTCCCTGGGCGGACTCACCGGCCTGCTGGAGCAGGCCCGCCAGAAGTTCGGCGACACCATGGGCTACCGGCTGGTGGTCTATCCCGACTATGCATCCCTGGACCGCCCTGACCCGGGCGAAGAGCGCCGCAAACTGGACTACTCCTACCGCGGCGGCTGGGGCGATCCGTCCACCTCGTCCAAGAGCAGTGACGACGTGCTGGTCGATCTGAGCGCATTCGACGTGAAGGCCGCGGTCGGGATCCTGCGCGGGGCCCCCGAGACGCTCGGGATCAAACCAGCCGACGTGAAAAGCACCTACCTGATCGTCGACCCGGCGCGGGACCCCACGACACCGGGGGCGCTGTCACTGTCGGTGTATGTTTCCAGCGACTACGGCAGCGGCTACATCGACTTCGCGGGCGACGGAACCGTCAAACGCATCAATTACCCGTCCTGAACTGCGGGTTTAGTGCGAGTTTAATGCGACTGAACGCCAAGCGAACAATAGCCACTTGGGCGCAGTTATATCGGCGCGATACTATGGCGCGAACCGTCGACCGGTCGTAGCTACACCATCTGGAGGAGGTGACTGGAGTGCTGGAGCTCGCCATTTTGGGCTTGTTGCTCGAGTCGCCGATGCACGGCTACGAGCTCCGGAAGCGGTTGACCGGTCTGCTGGGTGCGTTCCGGGCGTTCTCCTACGGTTCGCTGTATCCCGCACTGCGGCGCATGCAGCTGGCCGGTGTGATCGCCGAGGACGCCGCGCCGACGGGGACCCCGGTGCGCCGGGCCCGTCGGGTGTACCGGCTGACCGACGCCGGCCGTCAGCGATTCAACGAGCTGGTGTCCGACACCGGCCCGCAGAACTACACCGACGACGGCTTCGGAGTCCACCTGGCGTTCTTCAACCGCACCCCGGCCGAGGCTCGGATGCGGATCCTCGAAGGCCGCCGCCGGCAGGTGGAAGAACGCCGGGAAGGCCTGCGCAACGCGGTGGCACGGGCCAGCAACTCGTTGGACCGCTATACCCGCCAGCTGCACCAGCTCGGGCTGGAGTCCAGCGAGCGGGAGGTCAATTGGCTCAACGAGCTG
Source organism: Mycolicibacter heraklionensis (assembly GCA_001673575.1). GTDB lineage: Bacteria > Actinomycetota > Actinomycetes > Mycobacteriales > Mycobacteriaceae > Mycobacterium > Mycobacterium heraklionense_A. Next base: position 7,080 of record LZME01000051.1, read on the forward strand.
ATCGCGGCCGAACGCGCATCGAACCGGGCCGAACAACCCTGATCCTGCATACGGACGCGGGCATCGGGGAAACACAACACAGCACGTCAGCAGTGAAAGCAGAAAAAGGAGAGCGTCGAAAATGACTGAGCAAACGACGGATGTGCGGGTCGCCATTGTCGGCGTCGGCAACTGCGCGTCCTCGCTGGTCCAAGGCGTCCAGTACTACCAGAACGCCGATGACACCTCCACGGTTCCCGGCTTGATGCACGTGCGCTTCGGCCCGTACCACGTCCGCGACGTCAAGTTCGTCGCCGCGTTCGACGTGGACGCCAAGAAGGTCGGCTTCGACCTATCCGAGGCGATCTTCGCCTCGGAGAACAACACCATCAAGATCGCTGACGTGCCGCCGACCAACGTGATCGTGCAGCGCGGCCCGACCCTGGACGGCATCGGCAAGTACTACGCCGAGACCATCGAGGTTTCCGACGCCGAGGCCGTGGACGTGGTCGCCGCCCTGCGCGAGGCCAAGGTCGATGTGCTGGTCTCCTACCTGCCGGTGGGTTCGGAAGAGGCCGACAAGTTCTACGCCCAGTGCGCCATCGACGCAGGCGTCGCATTCGTCAACGCGCTGCCGGTGTTCATCGCCTCCGACCCGGTGTGGGCCAAGAAGTTCGCCGACGCCGGCGTGCCGATCGTCGGCGACGACATCAAGAGCCAGGTGGGCGCCACCATCACCCACCGCGTGATGGCCAAGCTGTTCGAGGACCGCGGGGTCACCCTCGACCGCACCTACCAGCTCAACGTCGGCGGCAACATGGACTTCAAGAACATGCTCGAGCGTGAGCGGCTGGAGTCCAAGAAGGTCTCCAAGACCCAGGCCGTCACCTCCAACTTGACCGGCTCGCTGGCCGGCAAGGTCGAGGACAAGAACGTCCACATCGGACCAAGCGACCACGTCGCCTGGCTTGATGACCGCAAGTGGGCCTACGTTCGGCTGGAAGGCCGCGCCTTCGGTGACGCACCGCTGAACCTGGAGTACAAGCTCGAGGTGTGGGACTCGCCGAACTCGGCCGGCATCATCATCGACGCGGTGCGTGCCGCCAAGATCGCCAAGGACCGCGGCATCGGCGGACCGATCCTGCCGGCGTCGGCGTACCTGATGAAGAGCCCGCCCAAGCAGCTGGCTGACGACGTCGCGCGCGCCCAGCTCGAGGAATTCATCGTCGGCTAGACGCCGACTCTGCGCCGAATATGACTGACGACGAGCTGGCCGGCCTCTCGGAGTTCGCCCTATTGGCGGGCAACGCCGAGCAGGCAGGTCTGGCCGGTCCGTTGCCCGATGTGGAGCGGATCGAAACCGGTGATGTCAGTGCGCTGCGCTGGGGTTCGGCACCGCCGCGGGTGGTGTTCCTGCATGGCGGCGCGCAGAACGCTCACACTTGGGACACCGTCATCCTCGGGCTCGGCGAGCCCGCGCTGGCGGTGGACCTGCCCGGCCATGGCCGTTCGGCGTGGCGCGAGGACGGCGACTACTCACCGCAGCGCAATGCCGCCACCCTGGCGCCGGTGCTGCAGGAGCTGGCACCGGATGCCGAGTTGGTGGTCGGCATGTCGCTGGGCGGACTGACCGCGATCCGCCTGGCGGCCACCGTCGGCGAGCTGGTGCGCCGGTTGGCGATTGTGGATGTGACGCCGTCGGCGTTGCAGCGCCATGCCGAGATGAGTGCCGCCGACCGCGGGACCGTGGCATTGGCCCAAGGCGACCGGACGTTCCCCGATTTCGAGTCGCTGCTGGCCGTCACCACGGCAGCGGCGCCGCACCGGGATCTGGAGTCGCTGCGACGCGGGGTGTTCCACAACACCCGTCGGTTGCCGGACGGCAGTTGGACGTGGCGCTACGACACCATCCGCTCCGTCGGCGACTTCACCGAACTGTGGACCGATGTCTCGGCGATCACCGCACCCACCACCTTGATCCGCGGCGGCGATTCGTTCTTCGTGACCGCCGACGACGTCGCCGAGTACACGCAGCGCTCGCCGGGGCTGACCACCCACGTGGTGGACGGCGCCGGACACTCCGTGCAAAGTGACCGGCCTCGCGTGCTGGCCGAGCTGCTTCGCATGACCCTCGCCTGATACCGCCCCAACCCGTCGGTTCACTCGCATGCTGGCCGCCACTTCCGGGGATAAGGTGGCGAGATGGCCCGGCCCATCCGCATCGCCGTCCAACTGCAGCCCCAACACGCGGCGCACTACGGCGCCATCCGCGACGCGGTCCGGCGTTGCGAAGACTCCGGTGTCGACATCGCCTTCAACTGGGACCATTTCTTCCCGCTCTACGGCGACCGCGACGGACCGCACTTCGAGTGCTGGACCATGCTGGCCGCCTGGGCCGAGCAGACCTCGCGCATCCAGATCGGCGCGCTGGTGTCGTGCAACTCCTATCGCAACCCGGAGCTGCTCGCCGACATGGCCCGCACCGTCGACCACATCGGCGACGGCCGACTGATCCTGGGCATCGGCGCGGGCTGGAAGCACCGGGACTACCGGGAATACGGCTACGAGTTCGGCACCGCGGGCAGCCGCCTCGACGACCTGGCCGGTGCACTGCCGCGCATCAAAAGCCGCCTGGCCCAGTTGAATCCGCCGCCCACCCGCACGATTCCGCTGTTGATCGGGGGCGGCGGGGAGCGCAAGACCCTGCGCCTGGTCGCCGAACACGCCGACATGTGGCACAGCTTCGCCGACGCCGACAGCTACCCGCACAAGGCAGCCGTGCTGGCACAGCACTGCGCCGCCGTCGGGCGAGACCCCGACACGATCGAACACTCCGCGGCGCTGGGCGGTGACCAGACACACGGCACCGTGGCCGAGCTGCTGGCCGAGGCCGACGCGTTGTCGCGACTGGGGGTGAGCCTGCTGACCATCGGCAGCAGCGGACCCGACTACGACCTGTCCGCCGCCGAGGCGCTGTGCCGATGGCGCGACCAGCAATAAAGCTCGCGGCGCTTATCGCCACGTGCATGATCGTGGGCGGTCTGGCGGCGGTGCCGCCGGCCGGGGCCGCCCCGGACCTGTGCACCCCACCCGGGGAACAGGCCGCCGTCGCGTTGCCGGTCAAACTGGCCAACGCCAAGCGGCCGCGCGAGGACAAATACACCACGGCCGGCGTCGAACCGCTGAGTTCGATTGACGTGACCAAGCTGGGGTTGGGCACCCCCGGGGTACTGACGGTCGGCACGCTGACCGAAAGCCCCCCGACGAACTGCATCAACGCCCAGGGCCGTTACAGCGGGTTCGACAATGAACTGCTGCGGGCCATCGCCAAGAAATTGGGTCTGCGCGTGCACTTCGTCGGCACCGACTTCTTCGGCCTGCTGGCCCAGGTGGAATCGGGACGTTTCGACGTCGGGTCGGCGTCGATCAACGCCACTGACGAGCGCCGTCGCACCGTCGGATTCACCAACGGCTACGACTTCGGTTACATGGCATTGGTGGTCCCGGCCGGATCCGGGATCACCGGATTCGACTCCCTGGACAGCGGCCAGCGCATCGGGGTGGTGCAGGGCACCGTCGAAGACGCCTACGCCGTCGACGCCCTGGAAGTCGAACCGGTGCGGTTCCCCGACTCGATCACGCTGTACGCCAGCCTGAAAAGCCGCCAGGTCGACGCCTGGGTGGCGCCGTCGCTGACCGCACTGAACCTGTTGAGGCCGGGCGATCCGGCGCAGATCGTCGGATATACATTCAGCCCGGCCGGCTTCGAGGCCTACGCCGTGGCCAAGGGGAACCACGCGCTGATCTCGGCGCTGAACTCCGGGTTGGACGCTGTCATCGAAGACGGCACCTGGCCGCAGCTGTTCACCGACTGGGTGCCGCGGCCGTTGCCGCCGGACTGGCAGCCGGGTTCCAAGTCGGCAGCCACCCCGCATCTACCGGACTTCGCTGCGATAGCGGCCCGGCATCACCGGCCCGAGTCGGAGCCCTACACGCCCAAATCGACTCTGGCACAGCTACGCGACTCCTTCTTCGACTGGCAGTTGTACCGGCGCGCCCTGCCGGACCTGCTCAAGACCGGCTTGCCCAATACGCTGCTGCTCACCGTGAGCGGCGGCGCCATCGGATTGGTGGCGGGGCTGGGGCTGGCCGTGGCCGGGATCTCACGCACCCGATGGCTGCGCTGGCCGGCGCGGATCTACACCGACATCTTCCGGGGACTGCCCGAGGTGCTGATCATCCTGCTCATCGGTCTGGCGGTCGGGCCACTGGTGGGCGGCCTGACGCATAACAATCCCTACCCGCTGGGGATCGCGGCCCTGGGGCTGACCGCGGCGGCCTACATCGGGGAAATCTTGCGCTCGGGCATCCAGAGTGTGGAGTCCGGCCAGCTGGAGGCCTCGCGTGCACTGGGTTTCGGCTACCCGGCGGCGATGCGACTGGTAGTGATCCCGCAGGGCATTCGGCGGGTGCTGCCGGCGCTGGTCAATCAGTTCATCGCGCTACTCAAAGCGTCGGCGCTGCTATACTTCCTCGGCCTGGTCGCCGGTCAGCGGGAGTTGTTCCAGGTGGGCCGCGACTTCAACGCTCAGACCGGCAGCCTCTCCCCGTTGGTGGCCGCCGGCCTCCTCTACCTGGCCCTGACCATCCCGCTGACGCACCTGGTGAACGTCGTCGACCATCGGCTGCGGCGCGGCAGGCCGCCCGAGGCCGATGATTCGGTCGAGCTGAGCCCGGCGATCACCAGCCAGGAGATGACATGACGGCGCCCGTAGCGCGCGCGCCGGTGTCGCTGGCGGCCAAAGGGATTCGGTTGTCCTTCGGCAAACATCAGGTGCTGCGCGGAGTCGACCTCGACGTGCCGGCGGGCGCCACCGCCGCGGTGATCGGCCCCTCCGGGTCAGGTAAGTCGACGATGCTGCGCACCTTGAACCGGCTCCACGAACCCGACGACGGCGACGTCCTGCTGGGTGGCCGATCGGTGTTGGCCGACGACCCCGACGAGCTGCGCCAGCGGATCGGGATGGTCTTCCAGCATTTCAATCTGTTCCCACACCGCAGTGTGCTGGACAACATCACCCTGGCTCCGCGCAAGCTGCGTGGGATGTCCGACGACGCCGCCCGCGAGCTCGCGCTGAGCCTGCTCGACCGGGTCGGGCTGAAGAACAAGGCGTCCTCCCGGCCGTCAGCGCTCTCCGGCGGCCAGCAGCAGCGGGTGGCGATCGCCCGCGCGCTGGCGATGCATCCGCAGGTGATGCTCTTCGACGAAGCCACCTCGGCGCTGGACCCGGAGTTGGTCAAGGGGATTCTGGCGTTGATCGCCGAACTCGGGGCCGACGGCATGACGATGGTGGTGGTCACCCACGAGATGGGCTTCGCTCGCTCGGCCTCGGACACGGTGGTCTTCATGGACCGGGGCACGGTCGTGGAGTCCGGTCCGCCCGATCAGATCTTCGACAACGCCGAGACGCAGCGACTGCAGAAGTTCCTGTCCCAGGTGTTGTGACAGCAACCTGTGCGAGTTGTCAACCCTGTTTACAGTCACCGGTTAGACTGGCGAACTATGACGGAGAGCAAGGCCGATACGCCGCAGGTGACGGCGATCGCAGAAGGCTTGCACCGTTCGCTGTCCAAACTGTTTTCGATCCTGCGGCGTGGCGACATCAGCAGAGGCACCCCCACTGGCGAACTCACGCTGGCTCAGCTGTCGATCCTGATCACGCTGCTGGACCGGGGTCCCATCCGGATGACCGAGCTGGCCGCCCACGAGCGGGTCCGCACCCCCACCACCACGGTGGCGATCCGTCGCCTGGAGAAGATCGGCCTGGTCAAGCGCAGCCGCGACCCGTCGGATCTACGGGCCGTGTTGGTCGACATCACCCCCGAAGGTCTGGCGAGCCACCGCGAGTCGCTGGCAAACCGGCACGCGGCGCTGGCGGCGATGCTGAACAAACTCAGCCAGGAAGAACTCGACACCCTGACCCGCGCGCTCGAGCCCCTGGAGCGCCTGGCCACCTGTGATGGTGTCGAACCGGCAGCTGCCGGCGATGCGGGCTGCCCCATGGATTGCGGTTAATGCCGACTGCTCTGATCACCGGAGCCGGCGGCGGTATCGGTTCGGCGATAGCGACGGCGTTGGCGCCCACCCACACCCTGTTGCTCGCCGGTCGGCCGTCAGCGCGTCTGGACGCGGTGGCGGAACGGCTGGGCGCCACCACCTGGCCGCTCGACTTGGCCGACATCGACGGGATCGACGCGGCCACCGAGATCGTCGACGCACTCGACGTCTTGGTGCATAACGCCGGGGTGATGCTGCCCGGTGCGGCCGGCGAGTCCTATATCGAGGAGTGGCGGGCCACCTTCGAGGTGAACGTCTTCGGTGCAGTGGCCCTGACTCTGGCCCTGTTGCCCGCGTTGCGCGCGGCCCGCGGGCAGGTGGTCTTCATCAACTCCGGTGCCGGGCAAAAGGTTTCCCCGGGTATGGCGTCATATTCGGCAAGCAAGTTCGCGCTGCGGGCGTTCGCGGATTCGCTGCGCAGTGACGAGCCGGCGCTACGGGTCACCACGGTCTACCCGGGCCGCGTCGACACCGACATGCAGCAAGATCTGGTCGCCTACGAGGGCGGCGAGTACGACCCGGCCCGCTTCCTGCGTCCCGACACCGTCGCCGAAGTGGTGGCGGCCGCCATACGCACACCCGCCGAGGCACAGCTGCAAGAAGTGGTGGTCCGGCCGCGCTGAGCTACCGGGTTTCCTGCCGCCGCACCCGGAACAATTTGGTCTCGCCCTCCACACCCTTGAGTGCACGGGTTCCGACAAACGACCAGGCGTACCCCGGCGCCTCCCCGATGGCCTCGCGGGCCGCACCCTCCGTCATGACCTCGCCGGGCTCGGCGACGCTGGTGACCCGGCTCGCGACATTCACCGGGCTGCCGAACCAATCCCGGGCGCGGCTCACCGCCCAACCCGACGCGATACCGGCGCGCAGTTGCGGCAGGTCGGGGTCGTCTGCGGCGCGGTCCAGCAACTGCAGCGTGGCGCCGAGCAGCTTCGCGGCGTCGGACGACACCAGCATCACCGCATCGCCGATCGTCTTGACCAGCCGCACCGGAGGGTTGACCACCTCGTGCGCCAGATCGGCAAGGCGCTCAACAAGTCCCACCAGTTCCTCGGGCGGTATCGCCTCGCCCAGCCGGGTGAACCCGACCATGTCGGCGAAGGCCACCGCGAGCTGCCGCGCCCCCGGCAGCGCCACCCCGGCCGCCCGCTCGGTGGCGTTGACCTCCTCACCTTCCAGCACCCGCCGCAGCTGGACAAACAGAATGTCGCGAATCATGTCCCCCAACAAGGGGATAATGGTTCGCACGATCTCCTCGTGCGCTTTGGCGACCTCAAGCTCGGTGAGGCCCGGCCGCATGATCGCCGATATGGTGCTGTACCGGAACGCAGGAACCGCCCGGGAAATGCCCTCGGAAAGCCGGCGGATCATCAGCAACACCTGGCCCGGGTCCAGCCCGGCCCCGATAAGTTGCTGCAGCCGCACGGCGGCCTCGCCGTCGGCCCGCAAAAGCAGGGCGGCATCGGGATCTTCCAACCGCGGCAGCCCCAGCGCACGTTCGATGCCCTGCAACAGGGCCAGCTCAATGCCGTTGTCGGCGCTGACCGAACGTTCTGACACGTACTTGCCGTCGTTGCCCAACGCACGATGCGCCGGCATCAGCATCGGCGCCACCTCGGCCCGGATCTGATCCAGCCCGAATCCCTCCTCCAGCAACCAGACCACCAGCTCGGCACGCTCCTCGCGGGCACTGGCGTCCAGGCCGTCGAACAGCCCCAACTCCGCCAGCGTCTCGTGGAATGCTCCGCTCTCGGCCCACATGCTGCCGCCTCAAATCGTTGCCACACCGCCAGGTTGACCGGCCATCCGATACTCCGGGTGCACCCGCAGGAAGTGGTGGTCCGGCCGCCCCGACCCGGTTGATTCGGGTTGATTCGGGGTCAGCCGATGATGCCCGCCCGGACCTGGTCGGCTACCTTCAGCGCCTGGTCGGACACGATCCCGCTGCTGCACACCAGAACCTCGATGGCCGCGTTGGACTTTCCGGTGATCACGTGCGAGCACGTCGAGTGGTCCGAGACCCGGTTGGTGCGCACCGCGAAGCCGTCACCGGCCTCCGACGGGGTCTGCACGTACCACTGCTCATCGTCTTGTCCGGGCAGCGTCAGGTTGACCTGGTCACCGGCGCAGTTCTGCCAGGACTGCGCGGTCTCGCTCACGAAATCCGACGCGGCCTCTTCGGTGGGGAACGCGGCGATCACCGTCGTCACCCGGACCCGAACCGGACCGGTCACATCGCTGGTGAGGGTCTGCAGATCGATCCCCCGGAATGAACTGCCGCCATACGTCGATTCGGTTGCCGGATAGACCGCCCCGACACAGCCCTTCTCAATGGACTTGTAGTTCCGCAGCCCGTTGGAGTGGTCGGTGACGGTCAGCGAGGGGTTCCGCAAACCCGGACCGGCGAAGATGCTGTTGAGCGAGGCGGGGTCGGGCTGCAGGGCTGCGAGGTCACCGGCCTCGACCGGGGCGGCGATGGCCGGCGCCGCAAGCACCCACCCGACCGCAGCGATGCCGGCGGTGAACATGCCCAGAGTGTGCGAATAGCGCATGGAGAGCGGACCTTTCGTCGACGTAGTTCGGGAGGGGCTGGAGCTAGGCGAGGTTGCGGACAATCTGCGAACGCAGGCTGCGTCCCTTGCCACCAGGATTGGCGTCGGTGCACAGTCGGACGTCGACGACGTAGTTGTTCTTGGCCTGTAGCACTCGCTCGCAGCCCGCCGTGCCCTTCATGGGATTCGCGAACAGCGTGGCGAACAGTTCCAGACCTCCCGCGGTGACCACACCGGCCTTGAGATCTGCGCTCATCCCGTTGGCGTATTCGGCGGTCAACGGTGTGCCCTTGCAGCGCTTCCAGATGGCGGCCTGGTCATTGAGGTAGGTCTGCGCGGCTTTGGCGTCGGGGAACTCTGCGACGGCCTGGACCACGTTGGGGTTCAGCTCGCCACCGGGCTGCCGAAGGGTCTGCACGACGAAGTCGGTGTAGCCCGAGCCGTCGTAGGCCGCCGCCGAGCCGGGCGCGTACACGGCCGTGCAGTTCGCCGGCGTAGTGGTCGGCGCACTCAGCGGCTGGGTGCCGGACTCGGAGCTGATCACCTGCATCGTGGTGTCCATCCGCTCGCTGACCTCATCGGCGGGAACCAGCACGTCAGCCAGGTCTACGGCGCTCGGCGCGGCCTGCGCGATCGAGCCGCCGGAGAGCACCCCGATTAACGCCGCGGCCGAGACTGCCACCACTGGGGCTAGGTGAATTCGCATCGAAATCCATTCCGTTTCGCCGTGTTGATATCCCCTACCGGCGGCTGGGGCTGACCGAATGTTATCCGGTGTTCCCCGCCGAGACCCCTCCGTTGGAGTCCGCAATGTGGTTCCATCGATAACCGAACCGACGGACCCAACGTTAAGGACGTGCAATGCAACGGGACGACACCGACCGGAGAATCGGTTACCTGGCGCTCGCGATCGCGACCTGCGCCGCCGGAGCGCTGGCCGTACTGCCTGGCCTGGCCTCGGCCACCCCGGGCGCGCCCGGCATCGACGACACCACCCCTTCCGCGGACGTCGACCTGGCCGCTCTCCAGCTGACCTCGGCTGAGGCGTCGCCCATCGTCAAGTGGCCGTCCGATCCGCCCCTCGATTTGACGGTGTACAAGACCGCGACCTCGCCCATCGCCGGCGCGGCCAGCACCTCCGATGCGCAATGCGCCAGCGCGGTCTATGCCGGCTTGGACAAGACCTATGACGGCAGTGGCTACACCGGCCTGAACTATCAGGAACTCACCGGATTCGGTTCCAAGAACAGCTATTCGGTGATCTCGGTGGCATCCAGCTACAACGACGAACACGCCGCGGCCAACATGGTGGCCAACACCATCCAGAACTGGACGGACTGCGGCCGCAAGAAGGTGACCGGCGACCTCAGCGGCTCCACGCAGACCCGGACCGTCAACAACGTGGTCTCCACCACCGACGACATCTACCTGGTCAACAACATCACCGATGACGGCGGCGCCTGCTCGCACGCCATGACATCGCAGGGCAACGTCGTGGTCGAGGTGTCGGCGTGCCGATCCAACATCGGTCTGGTCAAGCAGAGCCTTCAGCTGGCCAACAAGATGCTGGTCAAGCTGCCGTGACGCGCCGACTTATCGCGGGCTGCTGTGTCGGGCTGGCCGCGCTGACCCTCGCCGGCTGTGCCGGTGACGACCCCGACCAGGACAGCGCCGCCACAGTTGCGCCGGCGGCGGCCGCGGGGCCGCCCAGCGTCCAACCGGATCCGACGGCACCCGCCGCCCCGGCCGGTGAGCCAAGCGGGCAGCGCGCAGCAACTCCGTCTCCGGTCCCGGCCGCCGGGCCCCGCTTGGTGACACCGGGCAAGCTTGGCGCACTGTTGGTTCCGATCGAGGAGCTCAACAACGTCGTCGGCGCGAAGCTGGGATTCGAGACGGTGTTCACCAGGCCCGGTGCGCCGGCCGGCGGCCTGGGTGACAAAGCGGGCTGCGCGGTGTTGTTCGGCTCCAACACCGACAGCTACACAGGCGAATACACCGCCTTCCGGCGCCAGAGCGTGCGGGACGGCGAGGACAGCTCACAACATTTCGTCGCCCAGGAAGTGGCCGCCTTCGCCGACGTCGCCACCGCCGCCGCGAACTTCGGCAAAACCTTCGACAAGAAGGCCCTGGCCGGCTGTGACGGTGCGGTGGTGCATCGCCAGGGTGACGACGACCGCATCACGTGGCGGCTCAACCTTTCCGACGTCACCGCGGACACCGCCCGATGGACGCTGGACCAACACGCCGACGGCAAGCCCAACGACTGGACTTGTGCGCACGAGGCACGGACCCGCAGCAACGTTGAATTCACGGTGACCGTATGCCAATTCGGCAACGCGGCACCGGCGGCGACAGCGATCGGCAATCAGATCAACGACTGGATTCCCCACCCGTGACCGGCATGCGAGGAAAGGCGGCAGCGATGAAGGCACCGCAGGGACTGCTCTTCGGAATAGGCGTCGCGTGCGTGGGCACGCTGGTCGCCGGGCTCCTTCCGGTCGCCGCGGCCGATTCGGGCGACGCCACTGTGCCTGCAGGCAAGGTCGAGTCACTGTTGTTGTCCCCGGCCGCGGTCGGCGACGTCGTCGGGGTCACGTTCGACTGGGAAAAGGCCAACCGGAGGCCCTACAAATCCGACGACCTCGGCGAGCACTCGGCGTGCGCCATACTGACCGGTCCCGACGTCGAAACCTTCGGCCGCGACTACACCGGTTACCGGTTCCGCGCCGACCGCGACGACGCCGAGAACTGGGAGTTCACCGTCCAGCAGCGGGTGGCAACCTACGCCGACGCCGACACGGCGACGCAGACCTTCCAGAAGGCGTTCAGCAAGGCCGCGATGGCCAAGTGCAACGGGGTCATTGCCAGCATCAAAGACAACACGGACGCCCAGTGGCGGTTCAGGATTCAGACGGTGACCCCGACCTCGGCACGGTGGGTGGAGGACCAGCTTTCCGACCAGCAGCCGATCGGCTACAGCTGCTCGGACGTCGCCGGGGTGACCCGCAATGTGCTCTACAGCATCAAGGTGTGTCAGTACGGCAACGGCGGGCCCGCCGCAGCCACCATCGCCGAACGCATCACCAGTCAGGTCGCCGGCGTACGCGCCTGATACGCGCGGCGACTGAAGAATCCATGGCCCCAAACAAAGTCACGCAACGTTTCTCAACGCTGGGCCCCTGGCTGCGCGGTGAGCTCAAGCGGCGCAAGTTGCGTCAACTGCGGACATTCACCGCCGGCGTGATCCTGGCGGTAGCCGGCCTGTTCGGCGGGCTGGACACAGTGGATGCCGGCCCCAGCGTCTTTGCGGCTGACGAAGCGCACAGCGATGGTGAGTTCACCCTGACCATCGCCCGCGCTTCGGTGGTCAACGAGCTGCGCGCCGGTCGGCGGATCATCGCACCGGCCCAACCCGGCCATCGCTATCTGGGTGTGGTGAGCACGGTCCGCAACGACGGCACCATTCCCGGCCGGCTGATCGGCGAACTGCAGCTGCGCGACCAGCCGCAAAGTACCTCAGTCGGGGTGTTTCGGATGATCGACGGCTCTCCCATCACCCAGTTGGGGCCGGGCCTCGAAGAGCAGCTCGTGTTCGTGTGGCGCATTCCCGACAGTGCGATTCATCCGGACCTCACCGTGACGTTGCGGGTCACCCAGAAACGCTTCACCGAGTTGCTGGTCACCTACGGCCGGGACTGGGTGGACAGCTCGAGCGACTACGCCGAGATCACCCTGCCGGTGACCGTCAGATGAGCGCACCGCTCCGGCGATCCCGCCCGGGACTGACTGCTGCCCTGGTCGCGGCGCCGATCCTGGTGGCTGCTGCGCTGCTGTGGCAACACCTCCCCGACAGCACTCGCGTCTACGGACCGTTCGATGTTCCCGGCCGGTTCGGCGTTGAGACCAGTGGGCGTTCGCTGACGGTCACCGTCGACGGCGTGCAACTGACGCGTGAGGTGCAGGGTTCGGCGCGGTGGGCGAACCCGCCGCCGGTGACCGCCGCTGGGGCGTGGGTGGTGGTGCGCGCGAGAGTCTCGGCGACTGAGCGGACGGCGATGCCCAGTGTCGAACTTCGGGTGGGCCCCAACACCTACCGCCCGTCCGATCGGTTCCCCAGCTACACGCTGGGCTATCGAGCGGATCCGGGCATCACCCAGCGCGGCGCCTTGGTCTTCGACGTGCCACCCGAGCTGTTCGACCCGCCCGGCGCCGACCCGTTCGAGCTGCACGTGTGGCCCGGCCTCGACGACCGACTTGATGACCGGTTGGTGATCAACCTGCGCGGCCACCTGGATTCCACCTCCGGCACAGTTCTGGTGGTGGCACCGGAGGTGACGGGATGAGCGACCGCTCGCTTCGCCTTTGGCAGCGCAACGTGATCGGACTCGTGGTGGCCGCGGTCGCCGCCGCCGTCCTCGGGATCACTGAGTTATATCCAGACTGGTCGGCTTATCGCGCCCGCGTCACTCCGGCCGTGCTGGTCACTAAGGCCGACAGCGTGACCGCCTACGGGCAGACCTGGCGGTTGGGCCCGATCCACCACCTCAACGCGGTGCCGCATGCACCCACGGCCACCCTGCCGGCTCACACGGCGCTAACCGTGGTCACCGTCGAGCGGACCGGAACGCCTCTCGCCGGGGAATGCACCGCGGTCATCACCGACGGGCGGCGTCGCTGGCAGACCGCCGCCATCGGCAACGCGGCGCCATTGGTCGGCGACGCCACCGACCGGTGCACCAAGCCGGGGCCGCTGCAGCTGAGTTTCCTGCTGCCGTCGGATGCCGTGCCCACCGCGGTCGACCTGATCAACACCGACGGCGGCATCATGCTGCGGTTCGCCTTGTGAGCCCGGGCTTCCCGCGTCAGTGGTGACGGTGGCCAGGTTGGCCCGGCGCACGCAGTAGGCGAACATCGCCGCGACCAGGGCGATCCGCAACGGCTGAATGATCAGCTGCGAGGCCAGGCTCATGGTGCCGCCGAACGCCGACCAGAACTCCGGGCCGTGCGGTCCGAGAACCTTTGCCATCCCCCGGTACAGGTAGCCCTCGGTCAGCTGAGTGCGGTAGAAGCTGCCCCGCATGTCCAGCCACGCCAACACCAGATACGCCAGGACATAAGCGGACAGGCCCACCACACCGCCGTGCAGGATCAGCCGGGCCGCATCGACAATCGGGCCGAACCGTCCGGTCTTGGACTTGGCGTACTCGGTGGCCCGCGCTCGCAGCTGTTCGGGTGTCTGTCGCCAGCGCTCCGTGACCCCGGCCGCCGTCTCCCCCGGCGCGCCGGCTCGCCGCAGGACGGTCGGCCAATCGATCTGGGCGGACACCCCGTAGACGATTCCGGCCGCGGCCAGCCACATCAGCGGTACGGCCGCCCCCCCGAACACCGTCCGCACCAGCCACATGAACCCTTGCCACGCCGTCTGCAACGACTGTACGTGCGAGAAAGCGTCAGCACGAACCGTGTTGAACCACACCACAAGCCGACGATGGCTGATCCAATCGCCGGGCTTGATCAACACGGTGATGCCCGCCGCAAGCGAGAAGGTCAGCACCAGGAACACCCACAGCGCGTCGATGTAGACCCGCAGCGCGATCAGCGCTGTCGGCAGCCGACTACTGAAGTGCCCTAATACGTAACGGGCCACCAGGGCACCAGCCACCACCGCCCAGGTGATTCGGGAGATCGGCAGCATCTCGGTGTTGATCCCGCTCATCGCGTCGGCCACCCGGTAATCGAGCGCCAGACGTTGATAGGCCAGCCAGTCTTCCTTGAACATCTGCCAGGCCAGATAGATGGCGAAGAACGGCACGATCACGGTGGTGAACAGGTCGATGCTGCGCAGCGACCGGCGCGGCAGTGCGGCCACCTCGGGGAGCCCCCGGCGCAGCACCAGGAACATCGCCACGTAGGAACCCAGCTGCGCGAGGCCGGCGCCGGGCATGATCAGGGCCGCCCACAATGGATTGCTGTGGCCGGCCCAGGCGGCCGCGGCGATAACCACCCGGCGGACCACCAGTCCGGCGAGGTAACACGCTGCCAGCTGCGGCCAGTACCGCCACCACAGGACGAATGGCGTCAGTAAGTTCCGCAGCACCGGCATCGTTGTCACACCACCAGATTCACCAATCGGCCGGGCACCACGATCACCTTCTTCGGGGTGGCACCGGACAGGAATGCCTGCACCTTCTCGTCGGCCAGGGCTGCGGCCTTGATCGCGTCGTTATCGGCATCGGTGGGCACCGTGACCAGTCCGCGCTTCTTGCCGTTCACCTGTACCGGGTAGTCGACGGTGTCGGTCACCAGGTAGGCCGGGTCGGCTACCGGGAACGGTCCGTGCGCCAGCGAGGAATCGTGGCCGAGTCGCCGCCACAGCTCCTCGGCCAGGTGCGGAGCCAGCGGTGCGAGCAGCAGCGCCAGCGGCTCGACGGCCGAGCGCGGGACCCCTTCGCGATGCTGTTTGGTCAGGTGGTTGGTGTACTCGATCAGCTTGGCAGCCGCGGTGTTGTTGCGCAGTGCCGCGTAATCTTCCGACACCCCAACGATGGTGCGGTGCAGCAGTCGCAGTGTCTCGGTGTCCGGTTCGCCGTCGAGCACCCGGGTCTCGCCGGTCTCCTCGTCAACCACCAGCCGCCATACCCGCTGCAGGAAGCGATGTGCGCCGACCACGTCCTTCGTGGCCCACGGCCGCGACATATCCAGCGGACCCATCGACATCTCGTAGACCCGCAGCGTGTCGGCCCCGTAGCTGTCGCAGATCTCGTCGGGAGACACCGAATTCTTCAGGCTCTTACCCATTTTGCCGTATTCGGCGAAGACTTCCGTGTCACCGTCGGCGCCCGGGAGGTAGAACTTTCCGTCGCGTTCGGTGACTTCGG
Source organism: Mycolicibacter heraklionensis (assembly GCA_001673575.1). GTDB lineage: Bacteria > Actinomycetota > Actinomycetes > Mycobacteriales > Mycobacteriaceae > Mycobacterium > Mycobacterium heraklionense_A. Next base: position 22,607 of record LZME01000051.1, read on the forward strand.
CGGCCGGCACATAAGACCCGCGGGCGTCGGTGTAGGCGGCAGCCTGGATGTAGCCCTGGTTGACCAACCGGCGGTAGGGCTCACGCGAGCTGACGTGCCCGAGGTCGTAGAGCACCTTGTGCCAGAAGCGGCAGTACAGCAGGTGCAGCACCGCGTGCTCGGCGCCGCCGACGTAGAGGTCCACGCCGCCCGGGTCATCGGGTCCGTGCTCGGCGGGCCGGGGCCCCATCCAGTAGGCCTCGTTCTCCGGCGCGCAGAAGCGTTCGGCGTTGTGCGGGTCGGTGTAACGCAGCTCGTACCAGGAACTTCCGGCCCACTGCGGCATGACATTGGTGTCACGGGTGTAGGACTGCAGTCCGTCGCCGAGGTCCAGCTCGACATGCACCCAGTCGGTCGCCTTGGCCAGCGGGGGCGAAGGCTCGCTGGATGCGTCGTCCGGGTCGAACAGCACCGGTGAGTAGTCGGCGACGTCGGGCAGCTCGACCGGCAGTGCTGCCGCGTCCAGCGGGTGCGCGCGACCGTCGGCATCGAAGACGATCGGGAACGGCTCGCCCCAGTACCGCTGCCGGGCGAATAGCCAGTCCCGCAACTTGTATTCGATGCGCGCCCAGCCGCGGCCCTGCTCCTCCAGCTGTTGCGTCATCGCCTTCTTGGCGTCACCGACCGCCATACCGTCCAGCGGACCGGAATTGACCAGAGTGCCGTCGCCGGCGTAAGCGGATTCTGAAATGTCGCCACCGGCAATGACTTCGATTACCGGTAGGCCGAACTCGGCGGCGAACTCCCAGTCGCGCTGGTCGTGCCCGGGAACCGCCATGATGGCGCCGGTGCCATAGCCGGCCAGCACATAGTCGGCGATGAAGATCGGCACCTGCTGCCCGTTGGCGGGATTAGTGGCGTAACTACCCAGGAACACACCGGTTTTGGTCTTGTTCTCCTGGCGCTCCAGGTCCGACTTCGCCGCGATCGCCTTGCGATAGTCGGCGACGGCAGCTTTCGGGGTGGCTGCCCCGAAAGTCCAGCGTTGGTCCACCCCGTCCGGCCACGCGTCGACAGTCAGCCGGTCGACCAGCTCGTGCTCGGGGGCCAGCACCAGGTAGGTAGCACCGAAAAGCGTGTCCGGGCGTGTGGTGAACACCTCGATGTCCACCGCTGAACCGTCGGTGGTGGCCGCGCCGAACAACGCCGCCGCACCGGTAGAGCGCCCGATCCAGTTGCGCTGCATGGTCTTGACCTTCTCCGGCCAGTCCAGCAACTCGAGATCGTCGAGCAGCCGGTCGGAGTATGCGGTGATCCGCATCATCCACTGCCGCAACCGCTTCCGGAACACCGGGAAATTCCCGCGGTCGCTTCGCCCATCGGCGGTGACCTCTTCGTTGGCCAACACGGTGCCCAGCCCCGGACACCAGTTGACCATCGAGTCCGTGCGGTAGACCAGTCGGTGGCCGTCGATGACGTCGGCACGCTCACCGGCCGACAACTGCGCCCAGTCCCGGCCGTCATCGAGAGTGCGTGCACCGGAGTTGTATTCGGCGATCAGCTCGGAGATGGGACGCGCCTTGTTCGCACTCGCGTCGAACCAGGCGTTGTAGATCTGCAGGAAGATCCATTGCGTCCACTTGTAGAAGTCGACGTCGGTGGTGGAGAAGCTGCGCCGGGTGTCGTGACCCAGGCCGAGGCGCCGTAGTTGCCGGCGGAAGTTCTCGACGTTGGCCTCGGTACGGGTTCGTGGGTGGGTGCCGGTCTGCACCGCGTACTGCTCGGCGGGCAGGCCGAACGCGTCGAAGCCCAGGGCGTGCAACACATTGTGGCCGGTCATCCGGAAGTAGCGGGCGTAGACGTCGGTGGCGATATAGCCGAGCGGGTGCCCGACGTGCAGACCGTCGCCGGACGGGTAGGGGAACATGTCCTGGACGAACATCTTGTCGGCGGGAACGGTCGAACCGTCGGTCGGCGCGAGCGAACCGACCGGATTGGCGACGTTGAAGGTGCCCGCCTGCTCCCAGTGGTGCTGCCAGGTGTCTTCGATACGCCCGGCCAGCGTCGCGTTGTAGCGGTGCCGGGGTGCCTGGTCGGTGGGGTCGCTGGGCTCATGCGGCGGTCCCAGCTTCACCTCGCCTCCGGCGAGCCGCGCTGAACCGCCGGATCCCTGGGTGGTCGGGGCTTCGTTCACCTCAACAGGGTAAACGGCGGCGCTTTTCGGTCTGATCGCCACAGCTTGGTATCAGTTGGATTGCGACCCGGTGAGGGGTTCGTTCCAGGTCGGTTGCAGCCCTGGCGACGCTGTCGGCGCGTGGCTACCGTCATTTCACGGCCAGGGCATCACTACCCGGCCCGCCCCGGAAGGACCCTGGAGATGACGAACACCGCGCACCGTTGGCGACTCCTTCTCGGCTGCGCCGCTGTCATGGCGGCGGGCTTGGCCGGTATCCCCGCCGTGGCGGCCGAGCCGCTGGTCCCGGCACAGCCGAACCCCTACGGCCCCGCCGCCCAGCCGGCAGCGGCGCCGGTAACCGGGCCGCTCGCGTCGGCGCCGCGCCCGGCGGCTCCGGTGCCCGCGATCCCGCCGCCGGCGGGCGTGCCGGGGGCCCCGGCGGCGGTAGCGCCGCCGAGCGGTCTCGTGCCGGCGACCTCGGGCACCCTGCGCGATTACTTCGCGGCCAAGAAGGTGCAGTTGCAACCGCAACAGCCCGCCGGGTTCAACGCGTTCAACATCACCTTGCCGATGCCGGCGGGCTGGTCCCACGTGCCCGACCCCAACGTCCCCGACGCCTTCGCCGTGATCGCCGACCGGCGCAGCGGGTCGCTTTACACCCCTAACGCCCAGGTCGTGGTCTACCGACTGGACGGGCAGTTCGATCCGAAGGAAGCGATCACGCACGGGTTCGTCGACAGCCAGACACTGATGGCCTGGCAGACCACCAACGCCTCGCTGAACGACTTCAACGGGTTTCCCTCGTCGATCATCGAGGGGACCTACCGCGACGCCGACATGACGCTGAACACGTCGCGGCGCCACGTGATCGTGCCGACAGATGACACGGCCTATCTGGTGTCGCTGACCGTGACCACCGGTGCCGGTCGCGCGATCGGCACGGCTCCGGCGACCGACGGGATCATCAACGGATTCCGTGTCGAGCGGCCCGGGACCAACCCGCCGCCGCCTGCCCCCAGCGGTCCGGTGCAATCGGGCACGGTGCGCCACCAGGTGGGCACCGCTCCGCCGCCGCTTGACGCCCCCCACCCTCCGGTGGAGTCCGGCGTCATCCGCCACCAGGTGGGCACCACGGGCTAACCGCCCGGCTCGTATGGTGGACCCATGCTGATCATGGGTGCCTTGTGCCTGGTTGCGGCGTTGGTGTCGCTGGTGTTCGGTGTGCGGACGTTGGTGCGCCCGCTCACCGGTGACCCCGAACAGTTGGTGCTGCGGGCTGTCGCGCCCGCCCAGATCGCCGTCGGGGTGATCCTGGGCGCGGGTGGCGTGCTGGTGCTGGCCGGCCCGTCGTCGATGGCACTGCTGGCGCTGATCATCTCGATCACTGGGGCACTCGCCACGCTGGCCGCCGGAGCCTGGCAGGGGGCTCGCTACGCGGCACGGCTGTCGGCTCAGGCCAACGCGGCAGCCACCGCCGGCTGTTGCGCCTCGGGCTGCGGTTGCGGCGACAGTGCGCCCGTCGAGGAGGCGGGTTGCGGTGCGGGCTGCGGCTGCGGAGAACCCGCGCCGCCGGAGCCGGCCTCCGGGTGCGGCAGCGGCTGCGGCTGCGGGTAAGACGCTCGGGCGGCGCTGGCCGCCGCTTCAGTTGCGGCTGATGTCGATCGGGTGGGTGGCCAACAGCGCGGTGGGCCACGGCTGCCGACGCAGCGCTCGCCCCCATAGGTCGACTCGTGGCGGCACCATCACATCCGACGGCAGCGCCGAGAGCACGATCCAGTCATCACGCTCGATCTCGCCTTCGAGCTGGCCGATGGTCCAACCGGCGTAGCCGGCGAAGATCCGCACACCCTCCACATGCGGCGCGACGGTCTCGGGATCCGCATCGAGATCGACCATCACCAGCCGACCGTCGATGTGCCGCAGACCGGGCACACCGTGGGGCTCGGCGCCGACCCGCAACAGCCCGACGCACAGGGCGGCGTCGCGTTTGACCGGGCCGCCGATGAACATCGCTTTGGGTTTGGCAGCCAGCTCGGACCACTGCGGCAGCACGTTGTAGACAGCGGTTTCACTGGGGCGGTTGAGCACCACGCCCAAGGTTCCACCGTCGTTGTGCTCGACCACGTAGATCACTGTGCGGCGAAACGTGGGTTCGAGCAGATCGGTGTTGGCCAACAGCAGCGTGCCGGCCCGTACCCGATGCGCAGCGGGCGCGACATAGTCCTCGGGATCTTCGGGTTGGGCCATTTTTCCATCATGACACCCGCCGCCGTCATCCGTGTTGAGCTGTGCCGAACATCGGCCGACCCGCGATATTTGTAGGCTGGTTTGGGGCCGGTGCCGCGCCGCCGCCCGAGTCTGGAAGAGGTTCTGTGGTGGACAACCGCGCACCCGCGACACTGTGGCGGTCGGCGCGCGGCCTGCCGGAGTTCCGCAGACTGCTGGAACTGCGGGCTGCCAGCCAATTCGGCGACGGCCTGTTCCAAGCCGGGCTGGCCGGGGCGCTGCTGTTCAACCCGGACCGGGCCGCCTCCCCGTGGGCGATCGCGGGTGCTTTCGCCGTGCTGTTCCTGCCGTATTCGGTGCTGGGGCCGTTCGCCGGCGCGCTGCTGGACCGCTGGGATCGTCGTCAGGTGATGGTGGTGGCCAACCTCGCCCGGCTGGTGCTGGTGCTCGGGATCGCGGCGCTGCTGGCTGTCGGTGCCGGTGATCTGCCGGTGCTGTGCGCGGCGCTGATCGCCAACGGGTTCACCCGGTTCATCGCCTCGGGACTGTCGGCGGCGCTGCCGCACGTGGTACCGCGCGAGCAGGTCGTGACGATGAACGCCGTGGCGATCGCCACCGGTGCGGTGGCCGCCTTTTTGGGCGCCAACTTCATGCTGCTGCCGCGCTGGCTGATCGGCGCCGACGACCGCGGTGCGGCGTCGATCATCGCGGCCGTCGCTATCCCGGTCGCGATCGCCCTGGTGCTCTCGCTGCGCTTCGAAGCCCACGTGCTCGGTCCGGACGACACCAAGCGGGCGATCCACGGCTCGGTGCTTTATGCGGTGACGACGGGCTGGATGCACGGCATCCGGACGGTGCGCGACCGGCCTACCGTGGCCGCAACCCTGTCCGGACTGGCCGCGCACCGCATGGCCTTCGGCATCAACACGCTGGTGGTGCTGGTGCTGGTGCGGCACGTCGGCGAACACACGGTGTCCGGCCTGGGCACCACGGCGTTGTTCGTCGCCTCGGCGGGCGCCGGGTCATTTCTGGCCACGGTGCTGACCCCGCCGGCGGTGCACCGCTGGGGCCGTTACGCCACCACCAACGGCGCCCTGGCGGCGGCTGCGGTCATCCAACTGGCCGCCGTCGGGCTGTACCTACCGGTGCTGGTGTTGTGCGGATTCCTGCTCGGAGTCGCCGGGCAGATGGTCAAGCTCTGCGCCGACACCGCCATGCAGATCGACGTCGACGACGCCTTACGTGGACACGTCTTTGCGGTACAGGATTCGCTGTTCTGGGTGTCATTCATCGTCGCTGTGGCCGGCGCCGCGGCGCTGATTCCCCCCGACGGGCAGGCGCCGTCGCTGATTGTGGCCGGCACCCTGCTGTACCTGGTCGGTTTGGCCGGTCACGCGTTCATCGGACGGCGGCGCGAACCGGTGGGCCTAAAGTACGGGCATGGCCGAAACTGAATCGATCGTCGCCGATCTGAGCGCGGAAAGTGACGAGCTCGACGCCCTGGTGGCCCCGCTTGCCGACAGTCAGTGGGGCACGCCCACGCCGGCGGCGGGCTGGTCGATCGCCCATCAGATCGCGCATCTGCTGTGGACCGATCGGGTGTCGCTGACCGCCATTACCGACGAGGCGGGTTTTGCTGCCGCACTGGCCGACGCGATGAAAGATCCGGCCGGATTCGTCGACGCCGCCGCCGACGAGCTGTCCCAGCTGCCGCCGGCCGAGCTGTTGGCCGACTGGCGCTCCACCCGCGCGAAACTGCACCAGGAGCTGCTCGGTGTGGCTGACGGTCGCAAGTTGCCGTGGTTCGGCCCGCCGATGAGCGCGGCCTCGATGGCCACTGCTCGACTGATGGAGACTTGGGCGCACGGCCTGGACGTGGCCGATGCACTTGGGGTGCGCCGGCGCCCCACAGCGCGGTTGCGGTCGATTGCCCACCTGGGGGTGCGGACCCGGGACTTCGCCTTCACCGTGCACAACCTGACCCCGCCGGCCGAACCGTTTCACGTGGAACTTCACGCTCCCGAGGGCGGAGTGTGGGCATGGGGCCCGGTGAACGCCGCCCAGCGGGTGACCGGAACCGCCGAGGACTTCTGCTTTTTGGTGACGCAGCGGCGTGCGCTGGCAGACCTGGACATCACCGCCCACGGCGACGACGCGCAGCGTTGGTTGGAGATCGCCCAAGCCTTCGCGGGGCCGCCCGGCCGGGGGCGCTGAGCGCGTCAGCGCGAAGCGAGACCCGGCCGCATCAGCCCGGCCGGGGGCGCTGAGCGCGTCAGAACCAGGCCAGGACTCCGCCGATGATCATGTCGAGCGAATTCAGCAAGGCCTGGAACATGTTCACGTTGGCGGAGTCGATCATGTGGTACGTCGCGTTTCCGATCACCTCATCGGTCGCGCTGGCGATCTCCGCCGGAGTCAGGCCCAGGTATGCGAGGTGGTCGCTGAACATGCCGACCATCTGCTGGCCATTATCCCAGTTCGCGAAGCCGTCGCTGGAGAGGGAGTAGACGTCTGTCGTGTACAGATCACTCGGGGTCACCAGGCCGATGACCGAGTCAATGTGCATCATCGCGGCGAACTGATAGACCATGTTGATCACGTCGTCATGCCACGACTCCGGTATCCCTTGCAGCAACGTCGCCATGAATCCGCTCAGGAATCCGCCGTCCGCGGCACTGTCACCCACCATCACGAAATGCAGTGCGTCCAAAGGCATGTCGGGATACTGCTGATGAAGTTGTTCTGCAGCCAGCCCCGCCGCGACATTGGACTGCGAGTAACCGAAGATGTACAGCGGGTCTTCGGAACTGAACGCGCCGTCGCTCCATCGCTGTGCGACCGCGTCAATCAGAATCTGGGTGGCCCCGCTGATGCTGGCGTTCAGATCGTTGGTTTCGGGCACCTGTAGAAACGTCGCCGTTCCGTCGGGGTCGAACCCGTTCGGCACCAGGTACAGGTCTTTGCTCAGGTCGAGCCAATCCTGGTTCATCGCCGGGATCATGACCAGGGCTTCTGCGGCCAGGCCGTAATCGAGGATCCGGCGATCACCAGCCGCGGCGAGGCCCGCGCCACTGGCCGCTCCGATCACCGTCGGGGCGGCCACCAGCGGTGCCCCCAGGAGGGCGCCCACCCACATCTTCATCATTGGTGCCCCCCGTGGGTTTCCTACCCGAGGCAAAGATGTCGCCGGGTTCAGTATCTCCGGCTTCGCCGTTCTTCGATACCCCTCGATGTCTGGCAGTTCACAAGACGGTGGCACCATCGGCGGCGCCGTCACCATCGGCGTCGGTGAGCTTGACGTTCCACCGCCCGTCGCCGTCGGTGTCGACGTAGGCCGCGCCATAGCGGCCCGCCTCACTGCCGATCAGCACCCGATCAGCCCGCCCGTCGCCGTCGGAGTCCAGCAGCCGGTCGTTGACCCGCCCGTCGCCGTCGAAATCCACCAGCGGACCGCCGGTGTGCTCGACGTCGTCGAGACCCAGCCAGCGCAGCCCGCCCGATCGATCTGCTGAGCCCGCCATGGCACCGTGTCCCCAGGTGCCGGAGCCGTCGTCGATGAAGGAGGCCTCCGGGGTGCCATCGTCGTCGAGGTCCAGCAGCAGATGATCGGCCACGCCGTCCCCGTCAAGATCCACCAGCGCGTCGTCGCGCAGTCCGTCGCCGTCGAAATCGAGGCTGATGGCGTCGGCCACCCCGTCCCCGTCCAGATCCAAGTCCGCAGCGCCCGTCCACATCGTGGCCGCGCCCTCACCATCGCCCAGGCAGTAGTCCATACCCTGCTCAGACGCGCAGATCCCGCTAGCGGTTCCCCTGGTTCTGCCACCACGACAGCAACTCGGCCGTCGCCTCCTCGCGCGTCAGCGGCCCGCGCTCCAGGCGCAGCTCCTTGAGATAGCTCCATGCGCGGCCCACCTGCGGACCCGCCGGGATATCGAGCAGCGCCATGATCTCGTTGCCGTCGAGGTCCGGGCGCACCCGCTGCAGGTCTTCCTGCTCGGCCAGAACTGCGATCCGCTCTTCGAGCTGGTCGTAGCTGGCCTGCAGACGCGCCGCGCGCCGCTTGTTGCGGGTGGTGCAGTCCGCCCGCACCAGCTTGTGCAGCCGTGCCAGCAGCGGTCCCGCGTCGGTGACGTAGCGCCGCACCGCCGAGTCGGTCCACTTGCCGTCGCCGTAACCGTGGAATCGCAGGTGCAGGTAGACCAGCTGGGACACGTCGTCGACCATCTGCTTGGAGTAGCGCAGCGCGCGCAATCGTTTCCGGGCCATCTTCGCGCCCACCACCTCGTGGTGGTGGAAGCTCACGCCTCCGTCGGTTTCGTGCCGGCGGGTGGCGGGCTTGCCGATGTCGTGCAGCAACGCCGCCCAACGCAGGACCAGGTCGGGGCCGTCATCCTCCAGGTCGATCGCCTGACGCAGCACGGTCAACGAATGCTGGTAGACGTCCTTGTGCTGGTGATGCTCGTCGATCGCCATCCGCATGCCGCCCACCTCGGGCAGCACCACATCGCCCATCCCGGTGGCCACCATCAGATCCAGGCCGGCTACCGGGTCGGCGCCCACCAGCAGCTTGTCCAATTCGGCGGCCACGCGTTCCGCGGTGATGCGAGCGAGCTCTGGTGCCATGTCCTCGATCGCGGCACGCACCCGCGGGGCCACCGTGAAGCCGAGCTGCGAAACGAACCGGGCGGCGCGCAACATCCGGAGCGGGTCGTCGCCGAAGGAAACCTGGGGTGCGGTCGGTGTGTCGAGCACACCCTCCCGCAACGCCGCCAGCCCGCCGAGCGGGTCGAGGAACTCCCCCGGCCCGGCCGCGGTGATGCGGACCGCCATCGCGTTGGCGGTGAAGTCGCGGCGCACCAGGTCCTCGTCGAGCGAATCCCCGAAGCGCACTTCGGGATTGCGGGACACCTGGTCATACTTGTCGGCCCGGAAGGTGGTGATCTCCACGCGTTGCCCGACCAGCGTTGCACCCACCGTGCCGAACTCGATGCCGGTGTCCCACATCGCTTCGGTGCGGCCCCGCAGAATGCGCTGCACCTGCTCGGGGCGCGCGTCGGTGGTGAAATCCAGATCCGGGCTCGGCCGGCCCAACAGCGCGTCGCGGACCGATCCGCCGACCAGGTAGATCTCCTGGCCGGCTTCGGAGAACATCGCGCCGAGGCTGCGCAGCAATTCGGCGTGCCGATTCAGCGCGACGGCCGCCGTGGTCAGCAGGTCAGCGTCTTGATGGGCTTCAGGCACGTTCGATGAGCTTAGCGGTGGTCGCGAGGACGGCGAAGCCGGGCGAAGCGGGCCACCGCCACCAGCACCGCGGTGGTCGCGAGGACGGCGAAGCCGGGCGAAGCGGGCTGTCTCGCGCCGAGTGTGCGGTTTCGTAGGTTTTTCGCGGGGCGCGCCAACTATTCCGCACTCTCGGCGGACGCAACACGGCGGAACCGGGCCCCGCGGGTCACCGGCGAGGGAGGCAGGTCGGGCCGAGCGTGCCAGCTACTATCGCATGGGTGTCGGCCGACGGCGGAGAAGCCAATTCGGGACGGCGCCGCAGGCGGCGTCGTGGTCGACGCACGTCTGGTCCGAAAATCAACCACGCCGAATCCCCGGCCACCGAGGCCAGCCCCAGCCCGAGCGCGGCTCCTTCGCGGGCGGCCCAGCGGCGGCCCCGCACCGCGCGGCACGGGCCGGATCGGTTGCGCACCGTGCACGAGACCTCCGCGGGTGGGCTGGTCGTGGACGGCATCGACGGCCCGCGCGAAGAGCAGGTCGCGGCCCTGATCGGTCGGGTCGACCGGCGGGGCCGGATGCTGTGGTCACTGCCCAAAGGACATATCGAAGTCGGTGAGACCGCCGAGCAGACCGCGATCCGCGAGGTCGCCGAAGAAACCGGCGTGCAGGGCAGCGTGCTGGCTGCGCTGGGCAGCATCGACTACTGGTTCGTCACCGATGGTCGCCGGGTGCACAAGACCGTGCACCACTATCTAATGCGGTTCTCCAGTGGAGAGCTGTGCGACGACGATGTTGAGGTCGCCGAAGTGGCGTGGGTGCCGATCCGGGAGCTGCCGTCCCGCTTGGCGTACGCCGACGAGCGACGGTTGGCACTGGTCGCCGACGAGTTGATCGACCGGTTGCAGGCCGACGGCCCGGCCGCCCTGCCGCCCCTACCGGTGACCGCACCCTGGCGACGCCAGCAGACGCATTCGCGCGCCCGCCGTACTCGCGCAGGCGAGAACTCGCCGGACCCGAAGAACGGTCGCAGGCTGGACCCGTGACCCGCACGCGACGAAGCGGTGGGGGTCCCTCGCCGAGGCGGTTGGCGGCCCTCCCGGCGGTGGTGGCCGCCCTCCTGATGACCCTCGGCACGGCGCTCGGCGGCGCCGCCCCGCACGCTCCCGCCGGTGAACCCGATGTGGCGCCGTTCGTCCAGATCCGCATCGACCGCGTCACCCCGGAGGTCGTCACCACCTCCAGCGTCCCGGTCGTCACGGTCGCCGGCACGGTGAGCAATGTGGGCGACCGCCCGGTCCGCGATGTGATGGTGCGCCTCGAACAGGCCGGCGCGGTCGCCTCCTCTGCCGGGCTGCGCACCAACCTCAGCGGAGCCAACGACCAGTACCGCGCGGTAGGCACGTTCAGCACGGTGGCCGCCGAGCTGCAGCGCGGTCAGGAAGCCCGCTTCACGCTGTCGGCGCCGCTGCGCTCGGCGAGCCAGCCGGCCTTGAACATTGACCACCCCGGCATCTATCCGGTGCTGGTCAACGTCAACGGCACACCCGACTACGGTGAGCCGACCCGGCTCGACGACGCCCGCTTCCTGCTCCCGGTGACCGGCCTGCCCAAGCCCGACGCGGACTCCGAACTTTCCGCCGGCGCCGTCGCACCCGACATCTCCCAGCCGGTGCGGCTCACCATGTTCTGGCCGCTGGCCGATCGGCCCCGGCTGACCCCCGGCGCGCCCGGCGGCACCCTGCCGGTTCGGCTCACCGACGACGACCTGGCCACCTCGCTGGCCCCCGGCGGGCGCCTTGATGCGCTGCTGTCCGCCGCCGAATTCGCCACCAGCCCCGCTGTCGACGCCAACGGCGTGGTCAACCAAGCTCTGTGCCTGGCCGTCGACCCCGACCTGGTGGTCACCGTCAACGCGATGACCAACGGCTACGTCGTCGCCGACTCCCCCGAGAGTGCTACCTCGCATCCGGGCACCGGCCGCGACGCAGCGCGGACCTGGCTGGAACGGCTGCGGCGGTTGGCACAGCACACCTGCGTCACGGCGACCCCTTACGCGCAGACCGACCTGGACGCACTCGCGCGGGTGGGCGACGGGCGGCTCGACGAGATCGCGCTGCACAAACCCGCCGACATCGTCGACCGCATCCTCGAGGTGAGCTCGACCCGTGGTGTGATCCTGCTCGGCGATGGACGGCTCACGGCCGGCGCCGCGGACCTGATCAGTGCCCAGGGCGGCGCGGTGGTGATCACCGCCGGCGACTGTGCCGCGCAGGACTCCGCCTCCGGCGCCTCGGCCACCGCCGACGTCACCCCGCGGCGGGTGTCCCCACAGCTGGTGGCCATGCCCTATGACCCCGCCGTCGGCGCCGCGCTTGCGGCGATGGGCACCGATCCGGTCGCGCCCAGCTACCAGGACTCCTCATTGGCCGTCCGGCTTCGTCACGACTCGGCGTTGGCCCGTCGCCAGGACGCCCTGGGCTCCATGTTGTGGCGCGGACTGGAATCCCCGGAGAGCCCAGGCGCGCTACGCGACGAGATTCTGATGCCGCCGGCGTACTGGAAGCCCCGCGCCGACGACGCCCAGGCCGTGCTGACCACCTTGGCCACCGCGCTGCGCTCCGGGCTGGCCGTGGCCCGGCCACTGACTGCGGTGATCGCCGAAGCGCGCAACGTGACAGCCCTGCCCGAGCATCCGCTGCCGACCCAACAGCCGGCAGGCGGTTTCAGCCCGGACGTCATCGGCGCGGTAGCCAACGACATCAGCCGGCTGTCGGGCTTGACCTCGGCGTTGACCACCGACGCCCGCACCGGCCTGACCGGTGACCAGTACACCGCGCCGCTCGCCGAAGGGATGCTGCGCGCGCTGACCCAGTCCGAGCCGGTCGATGTCCGCAACGGCCTGGCAGCGCAGCGCCTGGCGATCATCGGCGACACCGTCAACGACCTGATCGGCGCGGTCACCATCGTCAACCCCGCCGACTCCTACACGCTGGCCACCGAGCACAGCCCGCTGCCGCTGGCGCTGCGCAACGACCTGGCGGTACCGATCCGGGTGCGGCTGCACGTCGACGCCCCACCCGGAATGACGGTGACCGATGTCGGGGAGTTGGAGTTGCCGCCGGGGTATCTGCCGCTGCGGGTTCCCGTCGAGGTACGCGTCAACCAGCACTTCGTCGTCGACGCCGCGCTGCAAACCCCCGAGGGCCTGCCACTGGGAGAATCCGTCCGATTGTCGGTGCATTCCAACGCCTACGGCATGGTGCTGTTCTTGATCACCATGACCGCAGCGGCGGCCCTGACGGTACTGATCGGCCGCCGGCTCTGGCACCGCTTCCGCGGCCAGCCGGACCGGGCCGACCTGCCCGCGCCCCCAACGAACCCGGGGGCGGACCGGTGAGCACGCCGGCCCAGCAACCCGCACGCCCCGAGTTGACCGACGCCGCCGTGGTGTCGCGCTCCTGGGGGATGGCTTTGGCGACCCTGGTCAGTCGCATCACCGGGTTCGTCCGGGTGGTGCTGTTGGCGGCGATCCTGGGGGCCGCACTGTCGAGCGCCTTCTCAGTGGCCAACCAGCTGCCGAACCAGATCGCCGCCCTGGTGCTGGAGGCGACGTTCACCGCGATTTTCGTGCCGGTGCTGGCCCGAGCCGAACGCGACGACGCCGACGGCGGCGCCGCGTTCGTGCGCCGGCTCGTCACGCTGGCCACCGCGCTGCTGCTGGCCACCACCGTTATCTCGGTGGCGGCGGCACCGATGCTGGTGCGGTTGATGCTGGGCGGCGATCCTCAGGTCAACGAACCGCTGACCATCGCGTTCGCCTATCTGCTGCTGCCCCAGGTGATCTGCTACGGGCTGTCCTCGGTGTTCATGGCAATCCTGAATACCCGCAACATCTTCGGGGCACCTGCCTGGGCGCCGGTGGTCAACAACGTCGTCGCGATCGCCACCCTGGTCGCCTACCTGCTGGTTCCCGGGGAGCTGTCCGTCGACCCGGTGCGGATGGGCAACGCCAAGTTGCTGGTCCTTGGCCTAGGCACCACGGCCGGCGTCGTCGCCCAGACCGCCGTTCTGCTGGTGGCGATCCGGCGGGAGCGGATCAGCCTGCGCCCACTGTGGGGAATCGACGACCGGCTCAAACGTTTCGGCACGATGGCCTCGGCGATGGTGCTCTACGTCTTGATCAGCCAGGTCGGCCTGGTGGTGACGAATCAGATCGCCAGCACCGCCGCCGCGTCCGGCCCGGCGATCTACTACTACGCCTGGCTGTTGCTGCAGCTGCCGTTCGGCATGATCGGCGTCACGGTGCTGACCGTGGTGATGCCCCGGCTGAGTCGCAACGCCGCCGCCGGCGACGATCCCGCGGTGCTGGCCGATCTGTCCCTGGCCACCCGGCTGATGATGATCACCCTTATTCCGATCGTGGCACTGATGACTGTCGGCGGCCCGGCGATCGGCAGCGCGCTGTTCGCCTACGGCAACTTCGGCAACGTCGACGCGGGGTTCCTCGGCGCTGCGGTGGCGATGTCGGCCTTCACGTTGATCCCCTACGCCATGGTGCTGTTGCAGCTGCGGGTGTTCTACGCCCGGGAGCAACCGTGGACTCCCATCGCCATCATCGTGGTGATCACCGCGGTGAAGATCGTCGCGTCGGTGGCAGCCCCGCACCTGACTGACAACCCCGATCTGGTGGCGGCCTACCTCGGCCTGGCCAACGGCCTGGGCTTCCTTGCGGGCGCGCTCGTCGGGCACGTGCTGCTGCGGCGCTCGCTGCGCCCGGTAAGTGGGCATCTACTGGGGCCAGACGTGATCCGCACCGTGCTGGTGACGCTGACGGCGTCGCTGCTGGCCGGGCTGGTCGCCGAGGTGCTGGATCGGGTGCTGGGCCTGCGGATGCTGACCGACCACGGCGCGGCCGGTTCGATGCTGCGCCTGCTGGTCATGACGCTGGTGATGTTGCCCATCATCGGGGCGGTCATGGTGCGCGCCGAGGTGCCCGAGGCGGTCGCCGCCCTGGCCGCGGTGCGCCGAAGAATCGGTGCCGGCCGAGCCCAGGTCAGCATGCCCAACCCGCCTTCTCCCGATCCGAGCGTCCCGTACGCTGAGCACAACCGTTTGCCCACAGCCGGCGGGGACGTCCCGAACGATCCCGCCGCGTACACGCCGCCGGAGCACATCGCCGGTGGCCGGACACCGAAAGGCGCGGAGGTGGCCGACATTCCTTCCGAGGGCGCCGGGTCTCGGGCCGCGTCGCGGACCGTTGCTCCGCAGCAGTCTCAGCGCGCCGCCGAGGCCCCCGAGTCTGCCGGCAACGACAGCTTGCTGACACCGGGCCTGAGCATCGCCGGCGGCCGCTACCGGTTGCTGGTACGCCACGGCGGCACCCCGGTGCTGCAGTTCTGGCAGGCACTGGACACGGCGCTGGATCGACAAGTCGCGCTGACGTTCGTCGACCCGAATCAGACGATGGCTGATGACCAGCTCACCGGCGTGCTGTCGCGCACCCAGCGGCTCAGCCAGATCAACCTGCCCGGTATCGCCCGGGTGCTGGACGTGGTGCGCGTGGGTGCGGGCGGTCTGGTGGTCTCCGAATGGGTGCGCGGCGCCTCGCTGCAGGAGGTGGCCGGTACCGCGCCGTCCCCGATCGGTGCCGCCCGCGCGATCCGGTCGTTGGCCACTGCGGCCGAATCCGCCCACCAGAATGGCGTGGCCCTGTCGATCGACCACCCGGCCCGGGTCCGGGTCAGCATCGACGGCGACGTTACCCTGGCCTTCCCCGCCACGCTGCCGGACACCAAGCCGGAGGACGACATCCGCGGGATCGGCGCAACCTTGTATGCGCTGCTGGTCAACCGGTGGCCGTTGGCCGATGCCGGGGCCGACGTGGGACTGGAGCCCGCCGACCGCGACGAGACGGGTAACCCGGTCAAACCCGACGCGATCAACCCGGACATCCCGTTCCAGATCGCTGCGGCAGCCAGCCACGCGATCCAGCCCGACGGCGGGATCCGCGGCGCGGCGACGCTGTCGAACCTGCTGCAGCAGGCCACCGCCCTACACGAGCAGACCGAGCTGTTGGGCACTGTCGGCGACGAGGCACCCGCGCCCCGCCCGGCACCGGCGCCGCCGGACGACGAGACGCGCGCCGAGCGGCGCCGCCGGGTGCTGATCGGTCTGGGCATCGGCGGGGCCGTCATCCTGGTCGCCCTGCTGGTGCTGGCCTCGGTACTCAACCGGATCTTCGGCGACGTCAACGGGTTGGACAAGACCGAACTGGGCTTGAGCAGTCCGTCGGCGTCGTCGCAGACGGGCACCTCCGGACCCACCGGCATCGTGAAGCCGGTGCAGGTGACGGTCTTCTCCCCCGGCGGCGAGGCCGACCGGCCCCAGGACGCCGGTCTGGCTATCGACGGCAATCCGGCCACGGCCTGGTCGACGGACACGTACTCCGACCCGGTGCCCTTCCCGAACTTCAAAAACGGCGTCGGGCTGATGCTGCAACTGCCCAAGCCCACCGTGATCGGCACTGTCACGCTCAATGTCTCCAGCACCGGCACCCGAGTGGAGCTGCGCTCCTCTTCGACGCCGAAGCCGTCGCGGCTCGAGGACACCACCCTGTTGGCCCCGGCCAAGGCGCTGCAGCCCGGTTCCAACAAGATCACCGCCGACTCGGCGGCTCCGACCTCAAACCTGCTGGTGTGGATCTCCACAATGGGCAACACCGGTGGCGAAAGCCGCACCCAGATCTCCGAGATCACCGTGCAGGGAGCGTCCTAGGCGATCGCGAGGCGGCGAAGCCGGTCGCCGTGGCGGTCCTAGCTAGGGCGCCTGTGCACAGCTCGTTTGGGTGAAGTGACCGCGGGGTCGCCGCTGGTTACTGTCCGCCCATGGGGCTCCCGGACCGCAGCGACGCCGAGTTGTTGGCCGCGCATGTCGCCGGTGACCGCTACGCCTTCGGCGAGCTCTATGGCCGCCATCACCGCCGGCTGCGCCGGTTGGCCCAACTCACCACCGGGTGTCCGGAAGACGCCGAGGATGCGCTGCAGGAGGCGATGTTGTCGGCACACCGGGCGGCGGGATCGTTTCGCTACAACGCCGCCGTCGGCAGCTGGCTGCACCGGATCGTGATCAACGCCTGCCTGGATCGCTTGCGCCGCAACAAGATCGCCTACACAGAGCTGCTCGTCACACACGCCATTGCCGGAGATCACACCGCCGCGGTAGAGACGGCGCTGGAAGTGCGCGCAGCGTTGTCCCGGTTGCCCGCCGACCAGCGGGCCGCGGTGGTCGCCGTCGACATGCAGGGCTATTCGATCGCTGATGCCGCCCACGTATTCGGCGTGGCACCGGGCACCGTCAAGAGTCGCTGCGCCCGCGGTCGCGCGCGGCTGGCCGTCCTGCTCGGACGAACTCACCACCCCGGGCCCGGCGCCGCGGTCGGGCCGGTCGACGGCCGGATAACCTTGGCGCCGGAGGGCGGGTTACCAGGTCGGATCGACGACTGCGCGTGACGACACCAGAGCGAGTGGAAGCGGCAACATGCCAAGCGATGAGGGCGACGAACAGTCCCGGGCCCGCACCGGGCCACCGGCGCACTCGAGTCGGCCGCTGCCCCCGTTGCGTCGGATCGCCACCTGGGCCGGAGGCGCCGCGGCACTGATCGCGATCGGGGTCGGGACCGCCGCTCTGATCCGGTTCCCCGGCGACACCCCCAGCGGCCCCCGCTCCCTGGACGCCATAACGGTGGCCTCAGCGCCCACGGCGGTGCTGCCGTTGTCCGATCCGGAGATCCTTGAGCTCTTGGACCGTCGCCCCGACTACGGCCCGCTGACAGACCCGGCACGCCGGGCCGGCTGCCTGGCCGGACTCGGTTACCCCGCCTCAACACACGTGCTCGGAGCCCGTGAGGTCACCATCAACGGTCACCCCGGCGTGGTGCTGCTGTTGCCGGCCACGCCAGAGGGCACGATCATCGCGTTGGCGGTGGCTCCGCACTGCAGTTCCGCGGACACCGGACTGCTGGCCGACACCACCGTCCGGCGCCCCTAGACGCCGGCAGGGACCCGGCAGTAGCGACCTGGGGAACATCGCCGCCTACGCTGACGTTGCTAGCCCCAGTAACCAGATCCCCCGCGCGGAAAGGCCCTCGATGTCTGAGACACCATCCACCCACGATGTGATCATCATCGGTTCCGGCCCGGCCGGGTACACCGCCGCGATCTACGCCGCCCGGGCGCAACTGGCCCCGCTGGTCTTCGAGGGGACCGCCTTCGGCGGTGCGCTGATGACCACCACCGAGGTGGAGAACTTCCCCGGCTTCCGCAACGGCATCATGGGCCCGGAGCTGATGGACGAGATGCGCGAGCAGGCGCTGCGGTTCGGCGCTGACCTGCGCATGGAGGACATCGAATCGGTGGATCTGGATGGGCCGGTCAAGACCGTGGTCACCGCCGACGGCGAGACCCACCGGGCCCGCGCGGTCATCTTGGCCATGGGCGCAGCCGCCCGGTACCTGAACATCCCCGGTGAGCAGGAACTGCTCGGCCGCGGGGTGAGCTCGTGTGCCACCTGTGACGGGTTCTTCTTCCGCGACCAGGACATCGCCGTGATCGGCGGTGGCGACTCCGCGATGGAGGAGGCCACCTTCTTGACCCGCTTCGCCCGCAGCGTCACGTTGGTGCACCGCCGTGAAGAGTTCCGCGCCTCGAAGATCATGCTCAACCGGGCCCGCGAGAACGACAAGATCCGTTTCCTCACCAACAGCGTCCCGGTGGCGGTGGAGGGCGAGGCGACCGTGACGGGCCTGCGGGTGCGCGACACCGAGACCGGCGCGGAGACAACGCTGCCGGTGACCGGCGTGTTCGTCGCGATCGGCCACGACCCCCGCTCGGCGCTGGTGCGGGGCGCCGTCGACCTGGACCCGGACGGCTACGTGCTGGTTCAGCAGCCGGGTTCGCGCACCTCCTTGGAGGGGGTGTTCGCGGCCGGCGACCTGGTGGACCGCACCTACCGGCAGGCGATCACCGCGGCCGGAACCGGCTGCGCGGCCGCCATCGACGCCGAACGCTGGCTGGCAGAATCCGAAGACGCGGCCGATACAGCCGAAGCCCACGACAGCGGTACCGAAACCTTGATGGGAGCACCCCGATGACCGAGCACGCCACGGTGAACGTCTCCGACGCCACCTTCGCCGCCGACGTACTGGCCAGCAGTAAGCCCGTGCTGGTGGACTTCTGGGCGACCTGGTGCGGCCCCTGCAAGATGGTGGCCCCGGTACTGGAGGAGATCGCCGCCGAGCAGGCTGATCAGCTCACCGTCGCCAAGCTCGACGTGGACGCCAACCCGGACACCGCACGGGACTTCAACGTGGTCTCGATCCCCACCTTGATCCTGTTCAAGGACGGTCAGCCGGTGAAGCGGATCGTCGGGGCCAAGGGCAAAGCCGCCCTGTTGCGGGAGCTCGCAGACGCGACCTAGCGATTCCGGGCACTGCCCGACGCGCTTGTGAGCCTGGGCTCTCAGGTGGCTTTTGTTGCCTCGCCGTTTTCGAAAATTGGCCGGGGATCTGAGACAATTCTGGCTAATCTGCTGGCAACCACCAGCACGGTTCCACTGCCAACAGCGACAACCGGAGGGTCTCAGTAATGTCGGGTCGGCATCGCGGCACCGAGCAGGGCCTGCGGCGTGGCGACCGCAGCGGTGCCGTAGTGGAGATCCGAGCAGCGCTGGCCGCGCTCGGGCTGGTGGACAGCCCCGACGCGGATCTGAGCACCGGCAAACACGTCGCCCTGGATGTCTTCGACGAGGACCTGGATCAGGCCGTGCGGGCCTTTCAGCAGCAGCGTGGCCTACTCGTCGACGGCGTGATCGGCGAGGCGACCTACCGTGCACTCAAGGAGGCGTCCTACCGACTGGGCGCCCGCATTCTCAACCACCAGTTCGGGGCGCCGATGTACGGCGACGACGTCGCCACGCTGCAGGCGCGCCTGCAGGATCTGGGCTTCTACACCGGTCTGGTCGACGGCTACTTCGGTATCCAGACGCACAACGCGTTGATGTCGTATCAGCGTGAGTACGGTTTGTACGCCGACGGTATCTGCGGGCCGGAAACGTTGCGCTCCTTGAACTTCCTGGCCTCGCGGGTGAGCGGCGGTTCGCCGCACGCGATCCGCGAGGAAGAACTGGTGCGGCGGTCCGGACCACGGTTGTCCGGCAAGCGGATCGTCATCGACCCGGGCCGCGGCGGTCGTGACCACGGGCTGATCATCCAGACACCGTCGGGACCGATCAGTGAAGCAGATATCTTGTGGGACTTGGCAAGTCGTTTGGAAGGCCGGATGACGGCCATCGGGATGGACACCTTCCTGTCCCGGCCCAGCGGCCGCAACCCGTCCGACGCCGAACGCGCCGCGACCGCCAACGCGGTGGGCGCCGACCTGATGATCAGCCTGCGCTGCGCTACCCACGTCAGCCCGGCAGCCAATGGTGTGGCGTCCTTCCACTTCGGCAATTCGCATGGCTCGGTGTCCACCATCGGCCGCAATCTTGCCGACTTCATTCAGCGAGAGATCGTGGCCCGCACCGGATTACAGGACTGCCGGGCGCACGGCCGCACCTGGGACCTGCTTCGCCTGACCCGCATGCCTACCGTCGAGGTCGACGTCGGTTACATCACCAGCCCGCGCGATCGCGGGATGCTGGCTTCCCCCGCTAATCGCGACGCCATCGCAGAAGGAATGCTCGCCGCGGTCAAACGGCTGTATCTGCTCGGCAAGAACGACCGGCCCACCGGAACCTTCACATTCGCCGAATTGCTGGCCCACGAGCTGTCGGTCGAGCGGACCGGCCATCTCGGCGGTTCCTGACCCGGCGGTTCAGCGAGACTCGACGCAGGAGAGCCGAAGCTGGAACCGCCGCACGAGCACCGCGGTTCAGCGAGACTCGACGCAGGAGAGCCGAAGCTGGGGCCGGCGCATGGACCCCGTCGCAGACCCCGACGCCGCGGGGGCGCCCACCCCGATCGGTTGCTCTAACCGCGAGCTTTCCAGCAGGCGCTCCAGCGCAGCCTCCACCTCGGCCTTCCACCCCAGGCCCTTGTCGAGTTCCAGGCGCAACCGCGGGAAGTACCGGTGCGGCGCCACCACGGTGAATCCGACGTCGGTCAAGAAGTCCGCCGCGATGATGCAGTGCTCGACCGAGCAGTCGCCGACCGCCTCCAACACCGGTGCGACGTCGGGCGGAGCGGTGTCGCCCGTACCGAGTAGTTCAGAAACTTCCGTCGTGCGGCCGAAGGCCTCGAGGGCGCGGACGCCGCGTCGCATCAATTCCTCCACCACCTGGGCGATCAGTTCCCGTGGCAGACCGTCGGCCATCGGAGCCGGATCGACGCCGATCGAAGTCAGCAGCACAGCGTCGGCCGAGACCGGCCCGGTGGGAAACCGGTGTGCCCGCGGCACGGCGCGCGGGGGTGCGTAGAGCACGTAGCCGAGGCACTGCGGATCCCCGACTCCTCGTGCGGCCGACGGTGTGGCGACCTGGCCGCAGGTCCCCCACTCCAGCATCACCATCGACAGCCAGGCTTCCTTCTCGAACTCCGGATCCGAAAGGTGATCGTCGCGGCCGAGGGTGGCTGGATCGACTTCCCAGAAGACACAGCGGCGTGCGTGCTTGGGAAGCTGCTCGAAACCCTCGAGCTTCAGGGGTGCGATTCGGACAGACACTGGACTCCCGGTCTCAACCCGTGCTGCCGCCGACGACAGCCCCTTAAGAATAGGAGTGTTGAGCCGCTGGATGCCACTCTCGGTGCCATCCGGTGGGTCGACCCCTCCAAAAAATGAAAGCTGCTGTTAATCAACATATTTCAGTACCTTCGACGGACCGGGGTCACCGTACCGTCACAGTGACGTAACGGCCGTGTGGCCCTGGACCTGGGCGAACAACGCCTCAGGAGGTTGTCGAGTCCATCATCGCGACGATGCGCTGCAAATCGTCAACGGAGCCGAACTCGACCACGATCTTGCCCTTGCGCTTGCCGAGGCTGACAGTCACGCGGGTGTCGAAAGTGGTCGACAACCGCTCTGCGACGTCCTGCAGGCCGGGCATCTGGATCGGCTTGCGCCGCGGGGCAACCGGTGTCGAGGAGCCCCCCCGGTTGGCCAGGGTGACTGCTTCCTCGGTGGCGCGCACCGACAGTCCCTCTGCCACGATCCGCGCCGCCAGTTCCTCCTGGGCCTCGGATCCGGCTTCCAGCGACAGCAGGGCGCGGGCGTGGCCGGCCGACAACACGCCGGCGGCGACCCTGCGTTGCACGGCAATTGGTAGGCGCAACAGCCGGATCATGTTGGTCACCAACGGGCGGGAGCGGCCGATGCGCGTGGCCAGTTCGTCGTGGGTCACCCCGAACTCGTCAAGCAACTGCTGATAGGCGGCCGCCTCTTCCAACGGGTTCAGCTGTACCCGGTGGATGTTCTCCAGCAGCGCATCGCGCAACAGGTTGTCGTCCTCGGTCTCCCGAACGATCGCCGGGATGGTCTCCAGGCCGGCTTGCTGGGAAGCCCGCCAACGCCGCTCCCCCATGACCAACTGGTATCGCGAGGAGCCGGGTACGGCCCGCACCACGATGGGCTGCATGAGCCCGAATTCCCGGATCGAATGCACCAGCTCGGCCAGCGCCTCGTCGTCGAAAACCTGCCGGGGCTGTCGCGGATTGGGGTCGATGTCGGCTGGCCGGATCTCGCGGTACACCGCGCCCACGTCCGGGGTGACCGCCGGGGCTGAAGCACCCAAACCGCCGAGAACGACATCGGCGGCGGCGTCACCCATACGCGGTCCCAGGCCGGCGCCACGGTCGCCCTGACCCTCGTTCCCGTCACCGGGTCCCGTCGGGATCAGCGACGCCAGGCCGCGGCCCAAGCCGCCCTTCTTACGCGACGGTCCGGTCATCTGTGGCGCTCCTGTTCTTCTCCGGGTCGTCGTACACCGGCGGTCACTGCTGTCCCCCGCCGTCGGCCAGGTCCCGCTCGACGAGCTCCCGGCTGGCATCCAGGTAGCTCATCGCCCCGCGCGAGCCCGGGTCGTAATCAATGATCGTCATGCTGTAGCCCGGCGCTTCCGACACCTTGACGCTGCGGGGGATCACCGTGCGCAGTACCCGGTCGCCAAAGTAGCGCCGGACCTCATCGGCGACTTGATCCGCGAGCTTGGTGCGCCCGTCATACATCGTCAGCAGCACGGTGGTGACATCTAGCCGCGGGTTGAGGTGGGCCTTGACCATCTCGATGTTGCGCATCAACTGGGACACGCCCTCCAGGGCGTAGTACTCGCACTGGATCGGGATCAGCACCTCCGGCGCCGCAACCAACGCGTTGACCGTCAGGAGTCCGAGCGAGGGCGGGCAGTCGATGAAGACGTAGTCGAAGTCGAAGCTGTCCAAATCAGCGAGCGCGTTGCGCAGCCGGTTCTCCCGCGCCACCATGCTCACCAATTCGATCTCGGCACCGGCCAGATCGATGGTGGCAGGGATGCAGTAGAGCCGCTCGTTGTGCGGGCTCTGCTGCAGGGCTTCGGTCACCGGCATCGCCCCGATCAACACTTCGTACGACGACGGGGTCCCCGATTTGCGGTCGGCTATACCCAGCGCGGTGCTCGCGTTGCCCTGCGGGTCGAGATCGATCACCAGGGTCTTGATCCCCTGTACCGCGAGGGCGGCGGCGAGATTGACCGCCGTGGTGGTCTTGCCGACGCCGCCTTTCTGATTGGCCACGGTGAACACGCGCCGGCGCTTTGGCCGGGGCAGTCGGTTGTTTGTGTGCAGCACTTGCATGGCGCGTTCGGCCGCCGCTCCGATCGGGGTGTCGACAAAGTCCGGCGATGTTTCACGTGAAACCGGGCCGGACGATGTTTCACGTGAAACAGCTTCGGCGGCGGGCTTCGCGGCCGGCGGCCGCGGCGTGGCGCCCTGGGGGACTGCTCTACTCATGCCTGCCTCCTGCTCGACCGTCGCGCCGGGGTGCCCGACATCCGTCCGCGCGCGCGCTTCGCTTCGGGGTCTCCCCGCAGTGCCAGCACCACGGTCGCGGGCGGGGTTAAATAGTTCACGCCACATCTCACCACCCTTACGTCGTTGGCGCCTAGTCTGGCCATCACGCCGCGGTGTTCATCAACCTCGGCCTGTGCCCGCTCCCCCTTCATCGCCAGCATCCGGCCGCCCTTTCGTAGCAGCGGCAGGCTCCACCGGCCGATCTTGTCCAGGCTTGCGACGGCACGTGACGTGACGACATCGCAGTCGCCCGCCTCCTCGCGTACCGCGGGATCCTCGGCGCGCCCGCGCAGCACTTCCACACTGGCGAGGCCTAATTCCGCGACCGCCTCGTGCAGAAACTCGCTCCGGCGCAGCAGCGGCTCCACAAGGATGATCGACACGTCTGGGCGCACAATCGCCACCGGTATCCCCGGCAGCCCGGCGCCGCTTCCAATGTCTGCCACCCGCTCCCCGGGCTCCAGCAGCTCGCCGACCGCCGCGCAGTTAAGCAGGTGGCGCTCCCATAGCCGTTCGACTTCCCGCGGTCCGATCAGCCCGCGCTCTACACCGGGTCCAGCTAGCAGGGCCGCGTAGCGACGGGCGATGGGAAGGCGGTCGCCGAAGACTTCCGCGGCCTCCGGGGGTGGCTCGGGTACCGGTGCTCCCTCGACATGTTTCACGTGAAACATTCCTCCGGCTTCCCGGGAACGGACCGTGGGCGGGGAATCACATTGCTGTGATTCCCCCTGCTCAGTCTGGTCAGTCCCGCCGTACCACTACGCGGCGCGACGGCTCGACGCCCTGACTCTCGCTGTGCACACCGTCCACGGCGGCCACCGCATCGTGGACGATCTTACGTTCGAACGGGCTCATCGGGGCCAGTTCCTCATCGGCACCGCTCTCCAGCACACGCCGGGCCACCTCGTCACCGAGCGCGGTCAAGTCGTCGCGACGCCGCCGGCGCCACCCGGCGATGTCCAGCATCAACCGGCTGCGTTCGCCGGTCTTCTGGTGTACCGCCAAGCGGGTCAGCTCCTGCAGCGCGTCGAGCACCTCGCCCTTGCGGCCGACCAGCTTGGTCAGGTCCGCACCGCCGTCGATGCTCACCACCGCACGACGACCCTCGACATCGAGGTCGATGTCGCCGTCGAAGTCCAGCAGGTCGAGCAACTCCTCCAAGTAGTCGCCGGCGATCTCGCCTTCGGCAACCAGTCGGTCTTCCAGGTCGACCGCGGGCGCGGCTTGGCCCTCCTGGGCCTCCCCCGTCACCTCGCGCTCGGTGGTACCAGCGTCGTTCATGTCAGTCGTGTCGGTCATGTCGTCTCCCTCCGTGCCCGGCGGCTCGCGCGCCGGTTGGCTTGTCGCGGTACGTCACCGCTTACGTTTCTTCGGCTTCGCCCCGGCCCCCGGCCGGCCACCACGGGCAGCGGGTCGATTCGAGTTTCGCTTGGCGGTCTCAGAGCTCCCGGTCTCGCCGGCCTCCGCCTCGATCGCGCCCGACTCCTCGACGGCGGCACCGGCGTCGACGCCTGCATCGGTCGTGGCCACCCGGCTACCCCGCTTGGGCTTAGCCCCGGGGGCCGGCGCGTTGGCCGCGCGACGCCGCAGCGCCTCCTCCTTCTTGGCCTCTTCCTCCTTGGCGATCAGGCCGAACACGTAGTGCTGCTGGCCGAACGTCCAGATGTTGTTGGAGAACCAGTACAGGATGATCGCCAGCGGCAGGAAGGGCCCACCGACCACCACGCCCAGCGGGAAGACGTAGAGCGCCAACTTGTTCATCATCGCGGTCTGTGGGTTGGCCGCGGCTTCTGGGCTCTGCCGCGCTACCGACGCCCGGCTGTTGAAGTACGTCGCGATACCGGCCGCGATCATGATCGGCACACCGACCGCGATCACTGACAGCCGGTTGAACTCGGTGAAGGCGTCCAACCCGGTGCGTTGGATCATGGTCGCGCCCAGCGGGGCCCCGAACAGATTCGCGTCCAGGAAGTTACCGACGTCCGCCGCACTGAAGAAGTAGTTGCCCAGCTGCCGGTTCAGATCGGGCGACAGGCCAAGCTGACCGATCCCGGTACTGGTCCGGTTGAAGGACCGAAGCACATGGAACAGGCCCAGGAAGACTGGGACCTGCGCGAGCATCGGCAGACACCCCAAGATGGGGTTGAAGCCGTGCTCACGCTGGAGCTTCTGCATCTCCAGCGCCATCTTCTGGCGGTCCTTGCCGTACTTCTTCTGCAACGCCTTGATCTGCGGTTGCAGCTCCTGCATCTGCCGCGTGGTCCGGATCTGCTTGACGAACGGCTTGTACAGCAGCGCCCGCAGGGTGAACACCAGGAACACCACCGACAGCGCCCAGGTGAAGAAGCTCGCAGGTCCCAGCAGAAGGCCAAAAGCCTTGTACCACAACCACATAATGCCCGACACCGGGTAGTACACGTAGTCCAGGCTGCCCGGATCAAAGGACACGGTATTCACCCTCCGCTCGATTGTCCGAGTTGTTCTCGGACGGGCAGCCGCAGTCAGCAGCCCCCTGGGTGCGTTCGGGAATCGGGTCCCATCCGCCTTGATGCCACGGCCCGCACTTAGCCAGCCGCACCGCTGCCAACCAGCTGCCCCGAATCAACCCGTATTCCGTCAATGCGTCAACCGCGTACTGGCTGCAGGTCGGCATGAAGCGACAGCTGGGCAGCCGCAGTGGCGAAATCAGATGCCGGTAAAGCTCGATGACGAAGATCAATCCACGTACCGGTACTGCCGCGACCGCGTGCATCAGCGCACCGCCCCCGCGGCCCGGCGGATCGACCGCAAGCCCGTCCGCAATTGGGTGCCGAGTTCATCGGAGGTGGCACCGCTGCTGCTGGGCAGTGCCCGAATCACCAGCTGCTCTCGCGGCTCCAGATCGGCCAACACTTCGCGCGCCACATGGCGCAATCGCCGGGCCACACGATGCCGGTCTACCGCATTACCGACGGACTTGGCGATGATCAGACCGACGCGTGGCGGAATCGCCGCCGCGGCCTCCACCGCCGACTCCTCGGACGGATCCGTCCGTCGGTCGGGTATGACGCGGTCGTACAGGATGACGTCCGGCTGCACTGCCCTTCGGCCATGCTTGACCGTTGCACCGAAGTCGGCCGATCGTCTCATCCGGTATTGAGCCGGGAGCACCGCCGAGCTGCCTGTGCTCAGGCGGTCAGCGAGCGACGGCCCTTGTTGCGCCGGGCGGTGACGATGGCACGACCGGCACGGGTACGCATCCGCAGCCGGAACCCGTGCACGCGGGCCCGACGACGGTTGTTGGGCTGGAAGGTCCGCTTGCCCTTGGCCACGGCACACTCTCCTTATTGCATCTTGCGTCGCGTAAGCCCGACACACCGGAAGCCCGTTGTGCCTGTCGCACGCGACGCACTCGGTAAGCTCGGTGAACTTCTGCGTCTTGCTCGTAACCGGCGCGGGCTCCGGCTTTTAGGCCGGTCGCAGCCGTATCGCCAGCGTTCGGGCGACTGTTCGAGGGTACTGATGCGCGTTCGCCGGGTCAAACCCCGGTGTCGTTGCCGTAGTGCACCATGCCCGCGGGCCCACAAGATCGACCCAGTATTCACACTGGTCACACCCGTATCGATAGCTCTAGCGGCCCTCGTTTTCATTCGATTCATCTCGGTGAAATGAGTAGTCGTCTACGCGGAAACCTGTTAACTTGCTTGCCAGCGCCGTTTCGGAACCGGAGCGGTTCTCGACCACGAACCGAAGATCACGAAGCGGCTGGCGCTTCAGATATAGCGTCTTTTGTCTGGAGTATCCGTTGCTGAGCAACCGGCCCAAAGGGCCTCACCGCGGAATGCGCACCTCATCCACACCTGTGGATAAGTGTGTGGATAGCATGTCCCTGTACGGCATCCTGGCAACGCGGTGCCAGGCCAGACGGCGTCGAACCAGGGGGATGGGGCTTTGAGTGAGGACCCCGGCACTGCGTTCCTCAGTCTCTGGGACGAGGTAGTAGCCGAACTCAACGGTGAAGCCCCGCCGACCAACGGTGCGGCACCGACGCTGACTCCCCAGCAGAAGGCCTGGCTCAAGCTGGTCCACCCGCTGGCCATCGTCGAGGGTTTTGCTCTGCTGGCGGTTCCGAGCAGCTTCGTCCAAAACGAGATAGAACGGCATCTGCGAACCCAGATCACCGATGCACTCAGTCGGCGCCTCGGTCACGCCATCGAGCTCGGCGTTCGGATCTCGCCGCAGCCCGTTGAGGACCAACCCAGCACGTCCGGCACCGACAGCGGTGTAGAGGTACGCGCCGACGAAGAGGACGACGACACCACCGACGTCGAATACGACTGGCCCAACTACTTCACCGAACGGCCCAGTGAGGATTCGCCTACCGCCGACGGCGCCAGCCTCAACCGGCGCTACACCTTCGACACCTTCGTCATCGGCACTTCCAACCGGTTCGCTCACGCCGCCGCGCTGGCCATCGCCGAAGCACCGGCACGCGCCTACAACCCCCTTTTCATCTGGGGTGAATCGGGTCTGGGTAAGACTCACCTGCTGCACGCGGCCGGCAACTATACCCAGCGGCTCTTCCCCGGGATGCGCGTCAAGTACGTCTCGACCGAAGAGTTCACCAACGACTTCATCAACTCTCTTCGCGACGACCGCAAGGTGGCGTTCAAGCGCAGCTACCGCGACATCGATGTCCTGCTCGTCGATGACATCCAGTTCATCGAGGGCAAAGAAGGTATCCAGGAAGAGTTCTTCCATACCTTCAACACACTGCACAACGCCAACAAGCAGATCGTGATCACTTCCGACCGCGCTCCGAAACAGCTTGCCACCCTTGAGGATCGGCTTCGCACCCGTTTCGAGTGGGGATTGATCACCGACGTCCAACCGCCGGATCTGGAGACCCGGATCGCCATTTTGCGCAAGAAGGCGCAGATGGACCGTCTCGACGTGCCCGGCGACGTACTCGAACTCATCGCTACCAGCATCGAACGCAACATCCGCGAACTCGAGGGTGCGCTGATCCGCGTCACCGCATTCGCCTCGTTGAACAAGACCCCGATCGACCGGGCGTTGGCCGAGATCGTGTTGCGTGACCTGATCGCCGACGCCAGCACCATGCAGATCAGCGCCGCGATCATCATGGCTGTTATTGCCGAGTACTTCGACACCTCCGTCGAGGAGCTGCGCGGGCCCGGCAAGACCCGGCCGCTCGCGCAGTCGCGCCAGATCGCCATGTATCTGTGCCGGGAGCTGACCGACCTGTCGCTGCCCAAGATCGGCCAGGCGTTCGGGCGCGACCACACCACGGTGATGTACGCCGAGCGCAAGATCCGCGGGGAGATGGCCGAGCGTCGCGAGGTCTTCGATCAAGTCAAAGAGCTCACCACCCGGATCCGGCAGCGCGCCAAGCGCTGATTCCCGGCGTTGTAGCCCGTCGTTCTTACAAAAAACTTTGGACCCACTCGTACCACCCGTCACGGTCGAGCCCTGTGGATACCGTTGCGGAGAACCTGTCCACGATCCGATAACGAACCGTCAGTCGATCCACACCCGCTCCGTCATACACAGCCGTGTCGGCCGGCCCGGGCGTGTCATTCACTGCTGCTCCCCAGCCCCGTGCCCCCGCTCAGCAGCAGCGATGCCACGCTGTGCCCAGCATCCACAGGACTTACTACTAATACTGGGAGTTATCCCTCGATTCTTTTTAAAAACAGGTCGTTGGGGATTCGGGTCAACCCGGGCTGTTCACAACCGGCCAAGCTCGTCGGTGGCCAAGGCCATGCTGAACCGCTCGGTGTCGAGGTTTAACTTTCAAGAAGGCCGTCCAGGCTCTACGGTTGGTGACCTACCGCTCTTACACTTCGGCGTGGGGCGTTGCACGGCCGCGGGTGGGGGTGTTCACCAGTCGCCGCAGGGTAGAGCTCGATATCGGGGTGACGAGAGGACGTTATGGACGCGGCGACCACGAACGCGGGTCTGACCGACTTGAAGTTCCGCCTGGACCGGGATGACTTCGCTGACGCGGTGGCGTGGGTGGCGAAGTCTCTGCCGGCCCGGCCCACGGTGCCACTGTTGGCCGGAGTACTGCTGACGGGATCCGACAACGGTCTGACCGTCTCCGGGTTCGATTACGAAGTCTCCGCCGAAGTTCAGCTTGCTGCTGAGATCGCTTCTCCTGGAAGCGTTTTGGTATCAGGACGACTGCTCTCGGATATCACCAGGGCGCTGCCGGCCAAGCCGGTCGAAGTCCAGGTCGAGTCCACCCGGGTCTCCTTGACCTGTGGGAATGCCCGATTCTCGCTGCCGACCATGACCGTCGAGGACTACCCCACGCTGCCGACACTGCCCGATGAAACCGGCGTGCTCTCCTCGGATGTGTTCGCCGAGGCCATCAGCCAGGTAGCCGTGGCTGCCGGCCGCGACGACACACTGCCCATGTTGACCGGTATACGCGTCGAAATTTCCGGCAACACAGTGGTTTTGGCTGCCACCGACCGTTTCCGCCTGGCCGTTCGCGAGTTGAGTTGGTCTGCCGCACCCGGTACCGAGGCGGCGGTGTTGGTCCCGGCGAAGACCCTCGCCGAAGCGGCCAAGGCCAGCAGCGACGGCAACGAGGTGCATCTGGCTCTGGGCGCTGGTGCTTCGGTCGGCAACGAGGGCCTGCTGGGCATCACCAGTGCTGGCAAGCGCAGCACCACGCGACTGTTGGATGCCGAATTCCCCAAGTTCCGCCAGCTGCTGCCCAGCGAGCATCTTGCCGTCGCCACCATCGGTGTCGCTGAGCTCACCGAGGCGATCAAGCGTGTGGCATTGGTGGCCGACCGGGGCGCCCAGGTGCGCATGGAGTTGTCCGAGGGCACTCTGCGACTGTCGGCCGGGGCGGAAGACGTCGGCCGTGCCGAGGAGGATTTGCCGATCGACTTCGTCGGCGAGCCGTTGACCATCGCGTTCAACCCGACTTACCTCACGGATGGGTTGGGATCGCTGCACAGCGAGAAGGTGTCGATGGGTTTCACGGATCCGAAGAAGCCGGCGGTGCTGCGCCCGGCCAGTGCCGAAGATCCCGCGCTGATCGGTGATGGTCCGTTCCCGGCGGTGCCGTCGGATTACGTCTACCTGTTGATGCCGGTTCGTCTGCCCGGCTAATCGGCGTGGGCAGCGACGACGGGAGGGGTTGGTTTCTCGGTGTATGTCCGCCACGTGGGCCTGCGTGATTTCCGGTCCTGGGCGCACGTCGATCTGGAACTGGAACCGGGCGCGACGGTGCTGGTTGGACCGAACGGCTTTGGGAAGACCAATCTCGTTGAAGCACTGTGGTATTCGTCCACTCTGGGATCCCACCGGGTGGCCACGGACGCGCCATTGATTCGATCTGGCGCCACCCGAGCAGTGGTGTCGACAATCGTGGTGAATGAGGGCCGCGAACTCGCTGTGGATCTGGAGATCGCCGCAGGTCGAGCCAACAAGGTGCGGCTCAACCGGGCGCCGGTGCGACACGCCCGCGAAGTCGTCGGGGTGCTGCGCGCGGTGCTGTTCGCCCCCGAAGATTTGGCGCTGGTGCGCGGGGATCCCGGTGAACGCCGCCGTTACCTCGACGAATTGGCCAGCGTGCGTCGTCCGCGGATCGCCGGGGTGCGCGCCGATTACGACAAGGTGCTACGACAGCGGACCGCGCTGCTCAAAAGTGCCCCGGGCGCACTGCACCGCGGTGACCGAGCGGTGCTCGACACCCTCGATGTGTGGGATTCCCAGTTGGCGTTGCACGGCGCGGAGCTGATGGCCGCCCGGATCGATCTGGTCAACCAGTTGGCGCCGGAAGTCGAGAAGGCCTATCAACTGCTGGCGCCCGGAACCAGAACCGCCGCCGTGGCCTATCGCCCGAAACTCGAGATCCCGGTCGGTGTCGAGAACCAGAGTGCGGTCGAACTGCAAGAAGCCCTGCTCGCGGAGTTGGCGCGTCGGCGCAGTGCGGAATTGGAACGCGGGGTGTGCCTGGTGGGCCCGCACCGCGACGAGCTGGAGCTGCGGCTCGGCGACCGACCGGTGAAAGGCTTTGCCAGCCATGGTGAGTCATGGTCGATGGCTCTGGCGCTGCGACTGGCTTCCTATGAATTGCTCCGCAGCGAAGGCGCCGAACCTGTGCTGTTGCTCGACGATGTCTTCGCCGAACTGGACGCCGCGCGGCGCCGGGCGCTGGCCGGCGTCGCCGCTTCCGCGGAGCAGGTTTTGATCACCGCGGCCGTCCCCGACGACGTCCCCGCCGGCTGGCAAGCCCGCCGTATTCGTATCGCGGTCACCGAAGGCGACGACGGCAGGGTGTCGGGATTGATGGACGAAGCCTCGTGACCGACTTCGATGAGTCGCAAGACGAACCGGTTCTGCAGCCACCGGCGCACCTGGCAGGCCTGACCGGCATGGACCTTGTCCGCAGGACGCTGGCCGAAGCGCGGGAAGCGGCCCGCAGCCAGGGCAAAGATGTCGGGCAAGGCCGCCGGGCGCCGCTGAGCCGCCGGACCCCGGGCACCGGCGGCGGTCGCCGCAGCTGGTCGGGGCCGGGACCGGATCGCCGGGATCCCCAGAGCCTGGGCGCGGCCACCCGCGATCTGGCGCAATCTCGGGGCTGGTCTGCCCAGGTGGCCGAAGGCACGGTCCTGGGTCAATGGCGCTCCGTGGTCGGTGACGACATCGCTTCGCATGCAACCCCCACACGGTTGTCCGACGGGGTGCTCAGCATCGCGGCTGAATCGACGGCCTGGGCCACCCAGTTACGCCTGGTCCAAGCCCAATTGCTGGCCAAGATCGCCGCCGCCGTCGGTGACGGCGTGGTCAAGACGCTGAAGATCACCGGTCCAACGGCGCCCTCCTGGCGCAAAGGGCCGTTACACGTCTCCGGCCGGGGCCCACGCGACACCTACGGCTGAGCCGCCGCCGGAATCTGGCGTCTGTGTGGCGCTACGAGCAAAAAAATCGCTCCGGCCACCGGCCGGACACGAGGCAAACCGCGATATCGACGCCACGGCGCGATCAGGTAGGCAGAAACACCCGAAGAAAATGCTCGCCGTCGGGGCCCCAAGGTAGACTGGCTCAGTATCCCGCGCATGCACCCGAGTGATGCTTTGAATGCTGACTTGCGAACCTGAGGAGAGCTCCCCGACCGTGGCTGCCCAAAACAAATATGGTGCCGATTCGATCAAGGTTCTCGAAGGCCTCGAAGCAGTCCGTAAAAGACCCGGTATGTACATCGGCTCCACCGGTGAACGCGGTCTCCACCACCTGATCTGGGAGGTTGTCGACAACGCGGTCGACGAGGCTATGGCGGGCTTC
The DNA here is from genome assembly GCA_001673575.1 of Mycolicibacter heraklionensis. GTDB lineage: Bacteria > Actinomycetota > Actinomycetes > Mycobacteriales > Mycobacteriaceae > Mycobacterium > Mycobacterium heraklionense_A. Next base: position 55,555 of record LZME01000051.1, read on the forward strand.
GCCTCAAAGGTGACCGTCCGCATCCTCGAAGACGGTGGCGTCGAGGTCACCGATGACGGTCGAGGCATCCCGGTGGCCATGCACGCCACCGGCGTACCCACCGTGGACGTCGTCATGACCGTGCTGCACGCCGGCGGAAAGTTCGAAGAAGGCGCCTACAGCGTCTCCGGCGGTCTGCACGGTGTCGGTGTCTCGGTGGTCAACGCCCTGTCGACCCGCCTGGAAGCCGACATCTTCCGGGACGGCTACGAGTGGTTCCAGACTTACGACAAGTCGGTTCCGGGAACCCTGCGCAAGGGCGAGAAGAGCAAGAAGACCGGCACCACGATCCGGTTCTGGGCGGATCCGGACATCTTCGAGACCACTACTTATGACTTCGAGACCGTCGCACGACGGCTGCAGGAGATGGCGTTCCTCAACAAGGGTCTGACCATCGACCTGACCGACGAGCGGGTGCGCGTCGAAGAGGTCGTTGACGAAGTGGTCAGCGATACCGCCGAAGCACCGAAGACCGCCGAGGAACAGGCCGCCGAGGCAGTGGCCCCGCATAAGGTCAAGCACCGGGTCTTCCACTACCCGGGCGGCTTGCGCGATTTCGTTCAACACATCAACCGCAGCAAGACCGCGATTCACCCGACCATCGTCGACTTCGACGGCAAGGGAACCGGACACGAAGTCGAGATCGCTCTGCAATGGAACGGTGGTTACTCGGAGTCGGTGCACACCTTCGCCAACACCATTAACACCGCCGAGGGCGGCACCCACGAAGAGGGCTTCCGGTCGGCGCTGACCAGCGTGGTCAACAAGTACGCCAAAGACAAGAAGCTGCTCAAGGACAAGGATCCCAACCTCACCGGTGACGACATCCGCGAGGGCTTGGCCGCGGTCATCTCGGTGAAGGTGTCCCAGCCGCAGTTCGAGGGCCAGACCAAGACCAAACTGGGCAACACCGAGGTCAAGTCGTTCGTGCAGAAGGTCTGCAATGAGCAGCTCGGCCACTGGTTCGAGGCCAACCCCGCCGAAGCCAAGACCATCATCAACAAGGCGGTCTCTTCCGCGCAGGCTCGGATGGCCGCCCGCAAAGCCCGAGAATTGGTGCGGCGCAAGAGCGCAACGGATCTGGGCGGCCTGCCCGGAAAGTTGGCCGACTGCCGCTCGAATGACCCGAGTAAGTCCGAACTGTATGTGGTGGAGGGTGATTCAGCCGGCGGCTCGGCCAAGAGCGGCCGCGACTCGATGTTCCAGGCGATCCTGCCGCTGCGCGGCAAGATCATCAACGTCGAGAAGGCCCGCATCGACCGCGTGCTGAAGAACAACGAGGTCCAGGCGATCATCACCGCTCTGGGCACCGGTATTCACGACGAGTTCGACATCTCCAAGCTGCGCTATCACAAGATCGTGCTGATGGCCGACGCCGATGTCGACGGCCAGCACATCTCCACGCTGCTGCTCACCCTGCTGTTCCGTTTCATGCGGCCGCTGGTGGAGCACGGGCACGTGTTCTTGGCGCAGCCGCCGCTGTACAAGCTCAAGTGGCAGCGCGGCAACGACGCCGAATTCGCCTACTCCGACCGCGAACGTGACGGTCTGCTCGAAGCCGGCAAAGCCGCCGGCAAGAAGATCAACATGGATGACGGCATTCAGCGGTACAAGGGTCTCGGTGAGATGGACGCCAAGGAGCTGTGGGAGACCACGATGGACCCGAGTGTGCGGGTGCTGCGTCAGATCACCCTCGACGACGCCGCCGCCGCGGACGAGCTGTTCTCGATCCTGATGGGCGAGGACGTTGAGGCCCGCCGCAGCTTCATCACGCGGAACGCGAAAGACGTTCGCTTCTTGGACGTTTAGAGATGCACCGCGATGTCGCGCGACGCCGAGCGACGTTGACGAGATATCGCGACATCTGAACCTGACTGACTTCTTCACAGAACGAGGAATAGATGACAGACACCACGCTGCCACCCGGAGACGACTCGGTGGACCGGATCGAACCGGTCGATATCCAGCAGGAGATGCAGCGCAGCTACATCGATTACGCCATGAGCGTGATCGTGGGCCGCGCACTGCCCGAGGTACGTGATGGTCTCAAGCCGGTGCACCGCCGCGTGCTCTACGCGATGTATGACTCCGGGTTCCGTCCCGACCGCAGCCACGCGAAATCAGCACGGTCGGTTGCCGAGACGATGGGCAACTACCACCCGCACGGCGACGCCTCGATCTACGACACGCTGGTCCGGATGGCCCAGCCGTGGTCGCTGCGTTACCCGCTGGTCGACGGTCAGGGCAACTTCGGTTCGCCGGGCAACGACCCCGCGGCCGCCATGCGTTACACCGAGGCCCGGCTGACGCCGCTGGCCATGGAGATGTTGCGTGAAATCGACGAGGAAACAGTCGATTTCGTCCCGAACTACGACGGCCGGGTGCAAGAGCCGACGGTGTTGCCGAGCCGGTTCCCGAACCTGCTGGCCAACGGCTCCGGCGGTATCGCGGTCGGCATGGCGACCAACATCCCGCCGCACAACCTGCGCGAACTCGCCGAAGCGGTGTTCTGGTGCCTGGACAATCACGAGGCCGATGAAGAGAGCACCCTGGAAGCGGTGATGGAGCGGGTCAAGGGCCCGGACTTCCCCACCTCCGGACTGATCGTCGGCTCGCAGGGCATCAATGACGCCTACCGAACCGGGCGGGGCTCCATCCGGATGCGCGGCGTCGTTGAGATCGAAGAGGACTCGCGCGGGCGGGCCCTGCTGGTCATCACCGAGCTGCCGTACCAGGTCAACCACGACAACTTCATCACGTCGATCGCTGAGCAGGTGCGCGACGGAAAGTTGGTGGGAATCGCCAACATCGAAGACCAGAGCAGCGACCGAGTGGGCTTGCGCATCGTCGTCGAGATCAAACGCGACGCGGTCGCCAAGGTGGTGCTAAACAACCTCTACAAGCACACCCAACTGCAGACCAGCTTCGGCGCCAACATGCTCTCGATCGTCGATGGGGTGCCGCGCACCCTGCGGCTGGATCAGATGATCCGGTACTACGTGGCGCATCAGCTGGATGTCATCGTTCGGCGTACCCGCTACCGGCTCCGTAAAGCGGAGGAGCGGGCCCATATCCTGCGCGGTCTGGTCAAGGCACTCGATGCCCTCGACGAGGTGATCGCCCTGATCCGGGCATCGCAGACCGTCGACATCGCTCGCCAGGGCCTGATCGAGCTGCTCGACATCGATGACATTCAGGCGCAAGCGATCTTGGACATGCAGCTGCGCCGGCTGGCGGCGCTGGAACGCCAGAAGATCATCGATGAATTGGCCAAGATCGAGGCCGAGATCGCCGACCTCAAGGACATTCTGGAGAAGCCGGAACGGCAGCGCGCGATCGTGCACGACGAGCTGGCGGAGCTCGTCGAGAAGCACGGCGACGACCGCCGCACCCGGATCATTGCCGCCGACGGAGACGTCGCCGACGAAGATCTGATCGCCCGTGAGGACGTGGTCGTCACCATCACCGAGACCGGCTACGCCAAGCGCACCAAGACCGATCTGTACCGCAGCCAGAAGCGCGGCGGTAAGGGTGTACAGGGCGCCGGCCTCAAGCAGGACGACATCGTCGCGCACTTCTTCGTCTGCTCCACGCACGACTGGATCCTGTTCTTCACCACGCAGGGCCGGGTGTACCGAGCCAAGGCCTACGACTTGCCGGAGGCGTTGCGCACCGCACGCGGCCAGCACGTCGCCAACCTGCTGGCCTTCCAGCCCGAAGAGCGCATCGCTCAGGTCATCCAGATCAAGAGCTACGAAGACGCGCCGTATCTGGTGCTGGCCACCCGCAACGGTCTGGTCAAGAAGTCCAAGCTGACCGACTTCGACTCCAACCGGTCCGGCGGCATTGTCGCGATCAACCTGCGCGACGGGGACGAACTGGTGGGCGCGGTGCTGTGCTCCGCCGAAGAGGACCTGCTGCTGGTGTCGGCGAACGGTCAGTCCATCCGGTTCTCGGCGACCGACGACGCGCTGCGGCCGATGGGGCGTGCCACCTCCGGTGTGCAGGGCATGCGGTTCAACGCCGATGACCGGCTGCTGTCGCTCAACGTGGTCCGCGACGACACTTATCTGCTGGTGGCCACGGCGGGCGGCTACGCCAAGCGAACCGCGATCGAGGAGTACACCGCGCAGGGTCGCGGCGGCAAGGGCATCCTGACCATTCAGTACGACCCGAAGCGCGGTTCGCTGGTTGGGGCCCTGATCGTCGACGACGAGAGCGAGCTCTACGCGATCACCTCCGGTGGCGGCGTGATTCGCACCGCGGCACGGCAGGTTCGTAAGGCCGGACGGCAGACTAAGGGCGTTCGGTTGATGAACTTGGGTGAGGGCGACACACTGATAGCGATTGCGCGGAATGCCGACGAAGAGGCGGCCGACGAGGACTCGGGTAGCTAAACCCGACGTCAGACCCGGCCGCGGCGCGGTGGGGATACGCAGGTAAGGAGTCGTGGGTGAGCGCACCGAACGAGCCGGGGCACCCGGGCAACGGGGGCAAGGCGGAATCGGCCGGAAACGGTCCGGCCGAGCAGGGTCAACGGCCCCCGGGCCGTCCCGGCCGGATCACCGAGACCGGGGAAGCCCCGCCGTGGCAGCGCGGCGGCCAGGCCCGCCCGCCCGCACCGGCTCGGACCGGCGACGGCGGGGCGCACTCCGCCGGCGTTGACGAGCGGATACGCCGGTTCGTGTCCGGTACGGCTGCCCCGACAGCGCCTCCCCCGCCCGGCGCGCCGCCGCAGGCTCCGGCCAAGCCCCCGGCTGCGACCAAGCCGCCGGCCCAGCCCGCCAAGCCGCCGGCTCAACCGGCCGCCAAGGCCGCGCCACCGGTGAAGCCCGCCCAGCCCGACGACGCCTACGCCAGCGAGCTGCCGGATCTGTCTGAACCCGCGCAGCGACGGTCTCCGGCCCGCCGCCCGCAGGTGGCGGCGGGCACGCGCGGGCCGCTGCGGGCCAGCATGCAGATCCGCCGGATCGACCCCTGGAGCGCGCTCAAGGTGTCGTTGCTGCTGTCGACGGCGCTGTTCTTCGTCTGGATGATCGCGGTGGCAGTGCTGTACGTCGCGTTGGGTGCCATGGGCGTCTGGAGCAAGCTGAACAGCAACGTGGGCGACCTGTTGACCAACAACAGTGCCGCCGAACTGGTTTCCGCCGGTTCGATTTTCGGCGGCGCCGCGCTGATCGGGCTGGTGAATGTCGTGGTGCTGACCGCGATGGCGACCCTCGGCGTGGTGATCTACAACCTCAGCACCGACGTGGTCGGCGGTGTGGAGGTAACCCTGGCCGACCGGGACTGACCGCCCGCCTGCCCTGGTCTTTTAGTCGCATTTTGGTCGGGGGGCGTTTGGTGCGGTAATCTCGCTCGGTCGTTAGACGACTACGGGCCTATAGCTCAGGCGGTTAGAGCGCTTCGCTGATAACGAAGAGGTCGGAGGTTCGAGTCCTCCTAGGCCCACGAGTCCCACCAGGGGCCTTAGCTCAGTTGGTAGAGCGCTGCCTTTGCAAGGCAGATGTCAGGAGTTCGAATCTCCTAGGCTCCACAATGCGGCCGCGAAAGCGTCGCCCTGCGTACTAAATCTTTTGCTGTGCATCCACGCTCGGTGGACGCGGCGACGACTCTTGCGGCCGGTTCGAGCGGCGGATCAACACCGCCACCACCCCGCCCGCCAGCAGTGCGGCGCCGGCGGCCGCCACGAGCACCCAGGACCGGCGAACATGACGGCGGGGGGCACGACCCTCCAACAGCTCCGGGAAGCCGGCAACGGCCTCTTGGGCGGCCGCCAGTTCCCGGGCCGCGGCTTCGGCGGCCTCGGCGACGCGGTCGGACAGTTGGCTCTCCCGATAACGCCGGCGTAACTCCCCCGCCCCGCGCCGCACGGCGGCGCCACCGAGACCCGCGGCGCCAAGCGCCACATCCACCGGCCCGCCAGCGGTATGGGCGAGGCCCCGTGTCAGGCGCTCTCGGTGGGTCAGCGGGGTCTCGGTCGCCAGGCGCATGGCACAACGCTACCCGTGACGCAGCCCACCACGCCGCAAATGGCAGACTGTGATCCCATGACCTCCAGCTCCATTGCCACCGCAACTGCCACGCTGCACACCAACCGCGGCGACATCAAGATCGCGCTGTTCGGCAACCACGCCCCCAAGACCGTGGCCAACTTCGTCGGCCTGGCCCAGGGCACCAAGGAGTACTCGACCACCAACGCCTCCGGCGGCTCGTCGGGGCCGTTCTACGACGGCGCGGTGTTCCACCGGGTGATCGGTGGATTCATGATCCAGGGCGGCGACCCGACCGGCACCGGTCGCGGTGGCCCCGGCTACAAGTTCGAGGACGAGTTCCACCCCGAGCTGGTGTTCGACAAGCCCTACCTGCTGGCGATGGCCAACGCCGGACCGGGCACCAACGGCTCGCAGTTCTTCATCACCGTGGGCCAGACCCCGCACCTGAACCGTAAGCACACCATCTTCGGTGAGGTCGTGGACGCGGACTCGCAGGCCGTCGTGGACGCCATCGCCACCACCGCGACCGACCGTGCCGACCGGCCCACCGAGCCCGTCGTCATCGAGTCGATCACCGTCGCCTAGCAGCGACGCGTAGCTGTTGTCAGCGGCCGGTGTAGCCGGCCGCTGACAGTACTTCGAACACCTCGCGCGGGTCGGTTCCCAAATCCCACCGCGACAAGATCAGCAACTCGTCATCGAGAGTCTCGATCTCCAGTAGCCGATGCTTGCGCCCGATGCGCTGATACTCCGTGACCCGAAGCCGAGTGAGGCTGTCCGGGGTGAGCACCCGGGTGCGCCACCAACCGCGTACCTCGAGGCCGTCGAACGTCAGCGCTAGCTTGGGCCGGGCTCGCCAGGACAGCCCGGCAAACACCATCAGGCCGACGCCGGCAATGCTGGCCAAGGCACGCCCCGGTGTATCTGTGGCGACCGTCACGGCGCCGATGGCCAACACCGCCCCGATAAGCGCGCAACCGGCGATTCCGCCGGCCGGTGGTGACCACTCCGTCTGCTCATGCCCGTCCTGAGTCAATTTGACCTGCGGGTTTCAAAGTTATCTACAGGAGTTGTCCACAGTGGGGATAAATCACATCGATGTGATTGGGCAGGTGGATGGTTGCCCAGCCGGCATCGGCGGCGGCCCGTCATAACCGAAATACCGCGTCTGCGCAGCTCAGTGCCAGCGCATGGTGAGCAACAGCCCGGTGATCATGAAGGCAAACGCGATGGCGTAGTTCCACGGGCCCAGCTCAGCCATCCAGTTGAGCGCCGCGGGGGCGTCCAGCCCGGTGGCCCCCAGCTGATACACCATCAGCCACACCAGTCCGAGGAGCATCAGCCCCAAGAACAGTGCGACGAACCATGTGCTCGATGGGCCGCCTTTGACCTTGACCGGGGTACGGCTCACCGACGAGGGGGTGAAGCTGGTGGTCTTCTTGCGAACCTTGGACTTGGGCATCGGTACCTCGGGAAAGTGCGGCGTGAAGCTGCGAGTATGGGTCGGTACGAGATTAGCCCAGCAGGATAACCCAGCCGAGAACGGGAGAGCCGATGGAGCGCAACGGGCAGCCGTCGTCCGGCCGCCGCTCCCCGTGGCGGCTCGGAGTCCCGCTGGTCTGCCTACTGGCCGGCCTGCTGCTGGCGGCCACGCACGGGGTCTCCGGCGGCAAAGAGATCCGGCGCGGCGACGCCCCCCGGCTGGTCGACCTGGTCCGCGCGACCCAGGCCACGGTGGAAGAACTCACCGCGCAACGTGACGCGTTGGCAGCCGGCGTGGGATCCGTGCACGGTCGAGGCTCCGGGGTTGCCCTGTCGGCGATGCGCAAACGCAGCGAGCAACTCGCCGAGGCCGCCGGGCTGGAGGCGATGCACGGGCCAGGCCTGGTGGTGACCCTGACCGATGCCCAGCGCGACGCCAACGGCCGGTTCCCCCGGGACGCCTCCCCCGATGACCTGGTGGTGCACCAACAGGACATCTCCGCTGTGCTCAACGCGTTGTGGAGCGCCGGCGCCGAGGCGGTGCAGATGCAGGACCAGCGGATCACCGCGGCGTCGGCGCCGCGCTGCGTGGGCAACACCCTGCTCTTGGACGGACGAACCTACAGCCCCCCGTATGTGGTGACCGCGATCGGTGACCCGGCCGCGATGCAGGCCGCCTTGGCCGCCGATCCCCTGATCACGCTGTACAAGCAGTACGTGATCCGGTTCGGTCTGGGCTACAGCGAGCAGGTCGGTACCGACCTCGTGGTCGCCGAAACGCCGGCCGTTGCCCGGATGCGCTACGCCGTGCCGGCCGGGCCGGTCGACTACTGACACCAGTGCCCGCGCCGCAGCGACGATCGCCAGCGCGGCGAGCCGGGCGCAGCGGGTCGTCGCCACTAACACGGCGGTAGCCTGTTGGTCGTGCGGATCCTCGTCGTCGACAATTACGACAGCTTTGTGTTCAACCTGGTCCAGTATCTGGGCCAGCTGGGTGTGCAGGCTGCCGTCTGGCGTAACGACGACGCCCGCCTCGCCGACCCGGCCGCCGCGGTGGCCGACTTCGACGGGGTGCTGCTGAGCCCCGGACCGGGCACGCCTGAACGTGCCGGCGCCTCGATCGCGCTGGTCGGTGCGTGCGCGGCCGCGGGGATCCCCGTGCTGGGGGTCTGCCTGGGGCACCAAGCGATCGGTGTGGCCTTCGGCGGCACCGTGGGCCGGGCGCCGGAGCTGCTGCACGGCAAGACCAGCACGGTGTTTCACTCCGATGCCGGCGTGCTCAAGGGTTTGCCGGATCCGTTCACGGCCACCCGCTACCACTCGTTGACGATCCTGCCCGAGACGCTGCCCCCCGTTCTGGAGGCGACGGCGCGCACCCGCGGCGGGGTGATCATGGCGGTGCGGCACACCGAGCTGCCCATCCACGGGGTGCAGTTCCATCCGGAGTCCATCCTCACCGAGGGCGGTCACCGGATGCTGGCCAACTGGCTGGGTTACTGCGGGTATGCCTGCGACGACGCTTTGGTGCGTCGGCTCGAGGACGAGATCGCGGGGACGGTGCGGACCGCCGTCGCCGGGAGGGCCCCGGCCCCGGTGGTCTAACTACTGGCCGAAGCGCAGCGTGATGTTGCCGTCGGTGTTCACACCCTGTCCGGCCGCGGGGCTCTGGTAGAGCACCCGGTTGTGCCCGGACCCGCCGGCATCGACGTCGGCGCCCTTGACCAGCATCCCGGTCCATCCCAGTGCCCGCAGCTGCGGCTCGGCGTCGGTCCAGAACATGCCGGCCAGATCCGGCATCACGAACTGGTTGCCCCGCGACACCCGCAGCTCGATCACCGCGTCCACCGGAACCGTCTCACCGGTGGGCGGGCTGGTGGCGATCACCTCGCCGGCCGGCCGCGGACTGTCCACCGTCACCTCGGTGATCTTGGTGAAGCCGTAGACGGTCAGGTTCTTCTGCGCCAGATCCACTGTCTGGCCGGTCACGTCGGGAACCGGCTTGGTGGCCGGGCCACTGCCGATCACGATGATGATCTCGTTGGTGACCGCCGTGGTCTGATTCGCCGGCGGGTTGGTGCCGACCACCTTGTCCTTGAGTTCCGGGGTCGACGGCGAGTTGACCTGCTTGAACTTGCCGAACCCAGCGGCCGTGAGCTTCTTGACCGCGTCGGCGTAGCTCAGGGTCGCCACGTCGGGAAGCTGACGCTGCTCCGGCCCGTAGGACACGTCGACGGTGATCTTGTCGCCCTTGTTCGCCGGGGCGCCGGCGGGCGGGTCGGTGCCGATCACATGGTCGGGCGGGACGGTGGAATCGGCGCGCTGCTCGGTGCGCGTCTTGAAGCCCTTGTTCTGTAGTTCGGCGATCGCGTCGACCGACGCACGGCCGCTGACGTCGGGAACCTGGATCTGGTGGGTGCGGCCGCCGAACGTGTTGATCGACACCGTGACGATGACGGTCAGTACGGCGAGCACGATCGCGGCGATCAGCCAGCGGCCCACCGAGCCTGGCCGCTCGTGACCGAAATCGAGTTCCTGGCGGGGCAGCGGGTCGGTCTGCGCGCCGATACCGTCGCCGGCGCGCGGCGTCATGATCGAGGCACGGTCGGCCGCGGTGAGCACCCGGGGAGCTTCGGGCGTCTCCCCGTTGTGGACCCGCACCAGATCGGCACGCATCTCGGCGGCGGTCTGGTAGCGATTGTCCGGATTCTTCGCCAGCGCCTTGAGCACCACGGCGTCCAGATCGGCGGGCAGGCTCGGGAGCCGCTGCGACGGGGGCACCGGGTCTTCTCGGACGTGCTGGTAGGCCACCGCCACCGGTGAGTCGCCGACGAAAGGTGGGTCGCCGGTGAGGATTTCGTACAGCACGCAGCCCAGGGAGTACACGTCGGAGCGAGCGTCGACGGTGTCGCCGCGAGCCTGTTCGGGCGAGAGGTACTGGGCGGTGCCGATCACGGCGGCGGTCTGGGTGACGCTGTTTCCGGCGTCGGCGACGGCCCGCGCGATGCCAAAGTCCATGACCTTCACCGCGTTGTGCATGTCGATCATGATGTTGGCCGGCTTGACGTCGCGGTGGATGATGCCGTGCTGGTGGCTGAAGTTCAGCGCTTGGCAGGCGTCCGCGATCACCTCGATGGCGCGGATCGGCGGCATCGGGCCGTCGTTGTGCACGATGTCGCGCAGTGTGACGCCCTCGACGAGCTCCATCACGATGTAGGGCAGCGGACCGGCCGGGGTCTCGGCTTCACCGGTGTCGTAGACGGCGACGATCGCCGGGTGGTTCAAGGCAGCGGCGTTCTGCGCCTCTCGCCGGAACCGCAGGTAGAAACTGGGGTCGCGGGCCAGGTCGGCACGCAGCACCTTTACGGCGACTTCGCGGTGCAGGCGGGTGTCGACGGCGCGATGCACCTCCGACATCCCGCCGAAGCCAAGGATCTCGCCGAGTTCGTAGCGGTCGGAGAGCCGCTGCGGCGTGGTCATCGCGACGTCCCGTGCCAGGTCCAACCCGACGAGTGCGCGGGCGGTGATGCCGAGGACGATTCAGGGCTCGACGAGCTGGTCAGCGGCGCCCCGGTGTCGGTGACGGTGGCCGGCGCCAGGGAGCCGCCCGGGCTCTTGGCGTTGACCACGATCAGCACCGCGATGATGATCGCCAGCGTGCCGAGCACCCCGGCCGCCCACAGCAGCGCGCGCTGCCCGGCGGTGAACGTGCGTCGCGGCGGGGGCGTGCGATGGGTGCCGGTGCTGGGCCGGGCCCGGCGCGCCGCGGTGGCCCGGGCCGACACCGGTGGAGCGGCCCGGGTGACGACACCCGACGGGATGGCCGACGGGGCGGCACGCCCGGCCGGCAGTGCCTGACTGGGTCGGGTGGGACGCCGCCCGGATCGAACCGCGGCCACCGCGTCGGCGAACGGCCCGCCGCTGCGATAGCGCATCCCCGGGTTCTTGGCCAGCGTGATCTCGATCAGCTCGCGCACGTTGGGCGGCAACTCGGCCGGCAGCGGCGGCGGCGGCTCCTTGATGTGCTTCATCGCGACGGTCAGCGCACCGTCGCCGGTGAACGGTCGACGGCCTGAAAGCACCTCGTAGCCGACCACACCCAGCGAGTAGACGTCACTGGCGGCGGTGGCGTCCTGGCCCAGCGCCTGCTCGGGGGCGATGTACTGGGCGGTGCCCATCACCATGCCGGTCTGGGTGACCGGAGCGGCGTCGACGGCCTTGGCGATGCCGAAGTCGGTGATCTTCACCTGCCCGGTGGGCGTGATCATGATGTTGCCGGGCTTGACGTCGCGGTGCACCAGCCCGGTGCTGTGCGCCACCTGCAGCGCCCGCCCGGTCTGCTCCAGCATGTCCAGGGCGTGCCGCAGCGACAAGCGCCCGGTCCGCTTGAGCACCGAGTTCAGCGGCTCACCGTTGACCAGTTCCATCACCAGGAACGCGGTGCGGCCTTCGCCGTCCAGCTCGGTCTCGCCGTAGTCGTGCACGCTGGCGATACCCGGGTGGTTGAGCATCGCGGTGTTGCGGGCCTCGGCGCGGAACCGCTCGATGAACTCGGGGTCCGAGGAGAATTCCGGCTTGAGCACCTTGACCGCGACGCGCCGGCCCAGCCGGTTGTCGACGGCCTCCCACACCTGGCCCATACCGCCGGTGGCGATGAGCCGCTGCAACCGATAACGCCCGGCCAGTGCCGCGCCGACCTGTGGACTCATGAGCGCCCCTGCAGGGCGGCCTGGATCACGGCGCGTCCGATCGGTGCGGCCAAGGCACCGCCGGTGGCGGCCAAGCGGTCGCCACCGTCTTCGACCAGGACGGCAACGGCCACTTTCGGGGCGCTGGCCGGGGCAAAGGCGATGTACCACGCGTGCGGCGGTGTGTTCCGCGGATCGGGACCGTGTTCGGCGGTGCCGGTCTTCGACGCGATCTGTACGCCCGGGATGGCCCCCTCCTGCTGGGTCATTCTTTCGGCGTCGATCATTAGTTCAGTTAGCTTAGCCGCGACCTGCGAGGACACTGCACGGCGCTGCTCGCGCGGTTGGGTGGTGGCGATGCCCGCCAGGTCCGGACCCTCCAGGCCGTCGACCAGATACGGCTGCATGGTCAGCCCGCCATTGGCGATGGTCGCCGCGATGACCGCGTTCTTCAGCGGGGTGATGGCGACATCCTTCTGTCCGATGCTGGTCATGCCGAGCGCGGCGGCGTCGCCGATTCGTCCGACGGTGGATTCCGCGACCTGCAGCGGCATGGGCTCGGGGGTGATATCCAGCCCGAATCCCTGGGCAGTGCTGCGCAGAGCGTCCACGCCGGTACGAATACCCAACTGGACGAAGGCAGTGTTGCAGGAACGTGCGAACGCGATCCGCAGCGGAACGGTCTGCTCGTTGCCGCCCTCGCAGGTGGTGCCGCCGTAGTTCTCCAGCGTGACCGTGCTGTCGGGCAGCGCGATGCGCGCCGCGTTGGTCAGCGGCTCGTTCTCGCTGACGCCGGCCTGCAGCGCCGCCGCCGTCGTGATCACCTTGAACGTCGAACCCGGCGGGTAGGTCTCACTGATGGCGCGGTTGGTCAGCGGCGAGGCGGGGTCGTCGCGCAGCTGTTGCCAGGCCTGACCCTGCTTGGCCGAATCGTGCGAGGACAGCAGGTTGGGGTCATAGGACGGCGCTGACACCATCGCCAGGACCTTGCCGGTGGACGGCTCCAGGGCCACCACCGCACCGCGGCAGCCGCCGGTGCAACCCTTCTGCATCGCCTCCCAGCCGGCTTGCTGCACCCGGGGTCGGATGGTGGTCTCCACCGTGCCGCCGCGCGGGCTGCGGCCGGTGAAGAAGTCGGCCAACCGCAGCCCGAACAGGCGCGGATCCGACCCGTTGAGCACGGTGTCCTCGGCGCGCTCAAGGCCGCTGCTGGAGTACCGCAGCGAGTAGAACCCGGTGACCGGCGCATACACCGCCGGGTCGGGGTAGATGCGCTGGTATTTGATCCGGCCGTCGGTGGCGACCGAGTAGGCCAGCAGCTGCCCGGCGGCGGTGATCTGGCCGCGTTGCCGGGAGTATTCGTCGAGCAGCACCCGCTGGTTGCGCGGGTCGGCGCGCAGCCCGTCGGCGGCGAAGACCTGAGTCAGGGTGGCGTTGCCCAACAGCAGCACGATCAGCGCCATCAGGGTCATCGTGACGCGGCGCAGGGAGGTATTCATACGCGCTCGATCACCGCCGTGCCGGTGTCGCCGATCGGAGTCGGGCGCACGGGATGGGTGCTCAGCGGCCGGCGGGCGGCGTGCGAGACGCGCAGCACGATCGCCAGCAGCACATAGTTGGCCAGCAACGACGATCCGCCATAGGACAGCCACGGGGTGGTGAGCCCGGTCAGCGGAATCAGCTTCGTCACCCCGCCGACCACAATGAACAGCTGAATGCCCAAGGTGGCGGCCAAGCCGGCGGCCAACAACTTGCCGAAGCTGTCTCGCACCGCGATCGCTGTGCGCATCCCGCGCACGATCACGATGGTGTACAGGATCAGCACGCCGGCCAGCCCGACCAGGCCCAGCTCCTCGCCGAATGCGGCGATGATGAAGTCCGTCGACGCCGCGGGCACGTAGCCGGGCTGTCCGTTGCCCAACCCGGTGCCGAAAATGCCGCCGGTGGCGAAGCTGAACAGCGACTGCACCATCTGATAGCCGACGCCCTCCGGGTCGGCGAACGGGTCCAGCCAGGTCTGCACCCGCACCCGGACGTGGCTGAACAGGAAGTAGGCGGCCACGCTGCCGGCGGCGAACAGCAGCATGCCGATCACCATCCAGCTGAACCGGCGGGTGGCCAGGTAGACCACCACCAAGAACGATGCGTACAGCAGCAGCGACGTGCCGAGGTCCTTCTCGAACGCCATGACTCCGACCGAGATGACCCAGGCGGCCAGCAGCGGCGCCAAGTCGCGGGGCCGAGGCAGGTTCATGCCCAGCACGTGCTTGCCGGCGCTGGTGAACAGCCGGCGCTTGGACACCAGCACCGCGGCAAAGAAGATCAGCAATAAGATCTTGGAGAATTCGGCGGGCTGAATCGAGAAGCCCGGCAACCGAATCCAGATCTTGGCACCCTGGCGCTCGGACAGCGAGGCCGGCAGCAGGGCGGGGATCACCAGCAGCACCAGGCCGGCCAGGCCGCAGACGTAACCGCTGCCGGAGAGTTGGCGATGGTCCTTGAGGGCCACCAGCACCAGGGCGAAGACGCCTACGCCGACCAGTGTCCACAGCATCTGCGCGCTCGCGCCGGGACGCGCGTCGGCGCCGTCGATCCCGACCCCGAGATCGATGCGGTGGATCATCACCAGCCCGAGGCCGTTGAGCAGGGCCACCACGGGCAACAGCAGCGGGTCGGCGTAACGCGCCGACCGCCGGATCACCAGGTGCGCGAAGCTGAACAGCACCAGAAACGCCACCCCGTAACCGACCAGGTCGAGGCGCAGGCCCTGTTCGTGACCGGCCTCGACGATCAGCATCGCCACCGCGATGATCATGGTGGCGAAGCACAGCAGCAGCAGTTCGGCGTTACGTCGATCCGGCAGCGCCGGGGTCAGCGTCACCGGCGGCTGCGGCGCCGTGCTCACTTCCTCATCGCTCCGCACTGCGTCGTCGCCGCCGGTGATCAAGCCGCGCCGCTTCTCCTCATCGCTTCGCACGCTCCGCTCTGCGTCGTCGCCGGCGCGGGTCATGATGCCGCCCGGCAGTCGGTCCCCGGTTCTGGAGGTGCCGGCGGCAGGTTGGTCAGGGTGGGCAGACGCGATTTTCCGGAAGGGGGTGGCGGGCCGGGCCGCGGACCGGTCGGAACCAGACCAGGGGCCCGCGTGCGCGGCGGCGTCGAGTTGGTGCCGGTGGTGGTGCCGTGTGGGCACGGCGGCAGCAGGGAATCGCGGGCCAGATTGCGCAGTTGGGTGATCGCGTCGTCAAGGGTGCCGGCGGGCAGGCCGTTGCTGACCTGTTGGCGCGCCGGCGGGCGCAGGTCCTGCAGCGTCATCAGTCGGCAGGCCAGCTTGTCGCCGGACTGCTTGAAGCTGATCTGCACCAGCGCGCCCTTGCTGTCCAGACAGCCGAGCAGGTAGGGCTCCTGTAGCGGCACGCCCAGGATGGATCCCTGCACACCGCGCATGATCGCCACCGTGCCGCCGTAGGCGGTGACGTAGTAGTTGGTGCGCACCACCGCGCGTCCTACCAGGAGCCCGGCACCCAGCAGTGTCAGCAGCAGCGCCGCGACGATGAACTTGCGCCGCCGAGAGCGGGGTGGGCGGTCCGGCGTTTCGATACGCGGCAGCACGCGCTTGGCGACCGTCTTGCGCGGGGAGATCGCCGACGCCCGCCCGGCAGCGGTGTTGAGGGCGATCACGTGGTCGTCGTCGCTGTCGGAGACCGCCCCGGCCAGGATGGGCTGGGTCTGGCCGTAGTCGACGTCGACAACGTCGGCCACCACCACCGTGACGTTGTCCGGGCCGCCGCCGCGCAGTGCCAACTCGATGAGCCGCAGCGCGCAGTCGTTGACGTCGGGAATCTCTAGCGCCTCGTGGATCGTCTCGGTGCTCACCGGGTCCGACAGACCGTCGGAGCACAGCAGATAGCGATCACCCGCCTGCGCTTCACGCATGATCAGCGTCGGCTCCACCTCATGGCCGGTCAGGGCGCGCATGATCAGCGATCGTTGCGGATGGCTGTGTGCCTCCTCCAAGGTGATGCGGCCTTCGTCGACCAGGGTCTGTACGAAGGTGTCGTCCTTGGTGATCTGGGTGAGTTCGCCGTCGCGCAGCAGGTAGCCGCGGGAGTCGCCGATGTGGGCCAGCCCCAGTCGGGGGCCGGCGAACAGGATCGTGGTCAGCGTGGTGCCCATGCCTTCGAGCTCGGGGTGCTCTTCGACATAGGCCGCGATCGCCGAGTTGCCCTCTTGCACGGCGTTTTCCAGCTTCGCCAGCAGGTCGCCGCCGGGCTCGTCATCGTCGAGGTGCGCCAGCGCGGCGATCACCAATTGCGACGCGACTTCACCGGCCGCGTGCCCGCCCATGCCGTCGGCCAATGCCAACAGCCGGGCTCCGGCGTAGACGGAGTCCTCGTTGTTGGAGCGCACCAGACCGCGGTCGCTGCGGGCGGCGTACCGCAGAACCAGGCTCACCGGCGGAGCTCGATCGCGGTCTTGCCGATTCGTATCGGCGTGCCGACGGGAACCCGTACCGCAGTGGTCACCTTCACCCTGTCAAGGTAGGTCCCGTTGGTCGAACCCAGATCTTCGACATACCATTCCGTGCCCCGCTGAGATAGCCGAGCGTGCCGGGTGGAGGCGTAATCGTCGGTGAGTACCAGCGTGGAGTCGTCGGCGCGGCCCACCAGAACCGGCTGATCGCCGAGCGCGATGCGCGCCCCGGTGAGCGGTCCCTCGGTCACCACCAGATGCCGCGCAGTGGTCCGTTGCTGGCGCGGCGGGAGCAGCACGCCGCGGATCGACAGCCCGCGCCGGACCATCACCGCGCCAGTGGGCGCGTAGATGTCGGTCCGCAAAATCCGCAGCACGGACCAGATGAACAGCCACAACAACGTCAAAAAACCGGCTCGCGTCAGCTGCAGCACCAGTCCCTGCATCCGGCGTCCTCTCCGTTGTCGCACAGCCCATGGCGTGCTCCTGACGGCGGAGCACTTCGGCAAAGTCACGATACTTGGGCGCGGGGGGCCGTAGGGCAAAGCGGCAGCGCTTTGCTGGATGGGATTGTCGCCTCGAGTGGACGCTGCCGCCGCGCCTAGTGGACCCGGACGATGATCTCGGAGTGACCCAGCCGGATGACGTCGCCGTCGGCCAGCTGCCATTCCTGGACGGGGGCATTGTTCACCGTGGTGCCGTTGGTCGAGTTCAGGTCCGACAACAGGGCCACCCGGCCGTCCCAGCGGATCTCGAGGTGACGGCGCGACACCCCGGTGTCGGGCAGCCGGAACTGGGCGTCCTGGCCGCGGCCCACCACATTGGCGCCTTCGTGCAGCTGGTAAGTCCGGCCGCTGCCGTCGTCGAGCTGCAGGGTGACCGACGCGGGTGCGGAGTAGGCGCGCTGGCCGTAGCCGCCTCCCGGGGCCTCCCCGTAACCGCCCTGAGCCTGCTGGCCGTAGTCGTAGCCGCCCTGGGTGCCTTGACCTTCGCCGTAGCCGCCGGGTGCGGGCTGGCCGTAGTCGTAACCGGCGGGGGCCGGAGCTGCCTCGCCGTAGCCGTACCCGGGCTGGCCGTAGTCCTGGCGGCCGTAGGACTGGCCACCCTGGTCATACCCACCCTGGTCGGGGTAGGCGGGGCGCTGCTCGTACTGACCCTCGGGGTAGGCCCCCGGCTGCGAGTAGTCGTCCTGGCGGGCCGGAGGGGCTTCGCCATAGCCGTATCCGGGCTGGCCGCCGGCCGGGTAGGCCGGAGGCTGGTGCTGGGGGTAGCCCTGCTCATAGCCGGCGGGTGCGCCGTAGCCGCCGGGCGGACGCTGCTCGTAGGGCTGGGCCGGCGGGGCGGGAGGGGCGTAGCCGCCACCTTGGCCGGGGTAGCCGCCCTGCTCGGGATAGCCGCCTTGCTCCGGGTAGCCGCCCTGCTCGGCGCGACGGGGCGGAGCGTAGGCACCGCCTTGACCCTGGTCGGGGTAGCCGCCGCGCTGATCCTGCTGGTAGTGCTCGGGTTCGGGAGCGTAGGGGCCACGGGGGTCCTGACCGCCGCGAGCATCGTCGGCGGGCCGCCCGTAGCGGGGGTCGTAGTACTCGTCGCCGGGACGATCCTGCCCGTGGGCGCCGCGGTAGCTCGGGTTATCGGTCATCGGTGGCACTCCTGATTCTGCGGTAAACGCATGAACTGATTGTGGCGGGCGGGATTCGTTGAGCGTCTCGTGGGGGCTGGCGTCAGGGTTGACGCCGCCGCGTGCGCGGACCTGGCCGGTTCGCAGGTTCGGCGACTGCTGGAACCGGACAACCACATCACCATACGTTTGCCACCCCTGTTCGCCGATGTACCCGGCCAGATGGCGGGCGAATGCCGTCGACGTCAGATCCTGGTCGGCGCCCACCTTCTCGTAGTCGTCCCTACCGAGGGTAATGACGTATTCGTTGGGCGCCAAAAGTTGATTTCCGGCCAGGGAGCGCACCCCGGCGGCGGCTTCGCGACGCAGCGCAGCCTCCACTTCCTCGGGGAGGACTTCCCCTCCGAAGACCCGGGCCATCGCATCCTCCACAGCGGATTCGAGTTTGCGCTCGATGCGATGAACCAGCCCGCGCTGGCTGTCCAAGCTGCTACCCGCCTTACTCTCCGCCGTCACTGGCCCTATCGGGGACGCTGCTGCGGCGTGTCGCTCAGCTGCATCCGCCCTGGACATGGTATCGACCCGGGGTGCCAGGGCGGCACCCTTCTACGGCGGAGAATCGGATAAGACCAGGTCACGAAGGGATCACGGCGCCTTGGGTGGAAGCTAGGCGGTCTGGGCTGCAGGTCCGGAGCCGATTTTTAAGGGGGCGGGGGACCCGTGATACGCTCCCCCGGTTGCTCGGGCGAGTGGCGGAATGGCAGACGCGCTGGCTTCAGGTGCCAGTGTCCTTCGGGACGTGGGGGTTCAAGTCCCCCTTCGCCCACAATTGTGATCTCTCGGGAGATCCCGGACAGGCCGAACCCTCAGGGTTCGGCCTGTTTTTGTTTGTGGTGCCATCGTGCGTGGCGGTCTTTGCCTGTTGGTTGGTAGTCGC
>LZME01000052.1 GCA_001673575.1 Mycolicibacter heraklionensis
ACACGGGGCGCCGAAGGCATGGCAAAAACAACAACAAACAAAAACCACCAAACACACTATTGAGTTCTCAAACAACACGCCCGACTGAGCGCGCAGTCTACCCGCGGTGTTTAACCGCTTGCAGGCCGTGCGGACAGTCAGAATCCGTCGCGATTCTCTCGAATCTCTCCGGGGCGTCTCCGGGGCTTCCGTTTCCGGCGCTCCCTGCGACGTGGATTAAGTTACGCGAGGGGAATCT
Source organism: Mycolicibacter heraklionensis (assembly GCA_001673575.1). GTDB lineage: Bacteria > Actinomycetota > Actinomycetes > Mycobacteriales > Mycobacteriaceae > Mycobacterium > Mycobacterium heraklionense_A. Next base: position 239 of record LZME01000052.1, read on the forward strand.
TAGAGTCAAATCCGCTGGTCAGGACGCTTTTTCAAGATCAACCTGTGTTGGCGTCCAGTCCAAGGCACCCGCACTAGACCCGTTCGATACCGGCCACGTTGCGCTTTCCTCGGCGTAGCACCAACCAGCGGCCGTGCAAGAAATTCTCGGGCTGCGGCGTCCATTCCTCGCTGTCGATACGGACGTTGTTCACCGAGACGCCGCCCTCGCCGATAGTGCGCCGGGCCGCGCCCCGACTTGCCGACAGACCGGTGGCGACCAAAAGGTCGATAATGCCGTCCGCGGTTCCAGGCTCCAGCCGCGCGACCGAGGTCTCCTGCAGGGCCGCGGTCAGGGTGGATTCGTCCAATCGGGTCAGCTCACCCCGCCCGAACAGCGCCTGGCTGGCCAACTCCACCGCCTCGGTCGCGGCCTCCCCGTGCACCAAGGTGGTGAACTCCCGGGCCAGCGTGCGTTGGGCGGCCCGCTCGTGTGGGCGCTCGGCGGTCGCTTCCTCCAGCGCGGCCAGCTCCTCGGCCGACAAGAAGGTGAACCAGCGCAGGTAACGGATCACGTCGGCGTCCGCGGTGTTGAAAAAGTACTGGTACCAGGCGTACGGGCTGGTCATCTCCGGATCCAGCCACAGGCTGCCGCCACCGGTGGACTTGCCGAACTTGGTGCCGTCGGCGGCGGTGACCAGCGGCACCGTCAACGCGTGCACGGTCGCGCCCAGTTTCTGGCGCACCAGCCGGACCCCGGCGATGATGTTGCCCCACTGATCGGAGCCGCCGATCTGCAGCGAACAGCCGTACCGCTGATGCAGCTGCACGTAGTCGTTGGCCTGCAGGAGCATGTAGCTGAACTCGGTGTAGGAGATGCCCTCGTCGAGGCGGCGCCGGATGGTGTCACGGTCGAGCATCACGTTGACCGAGAAGTGTTTGCCCACGTCACGCAGGAATTCCACCGCCGACAGCGGGGCGGTCCAGTCCAGGTTGTTCACCACCACGGCACCGGTCGGGCCGTCGTCGAAGTCGACGAAGCGCTCCAGCTGCCCGCGAATACGCTCGGACCACTCAGCCACGGTGTCGGCGGTGTTCAGGGTCCGCTCGCCACTGTCTCGCGGGTCGCCGATGAGCCCGGTGGCACCGCCGGCCAACACGATGGGCCGGTGTCCGGCCCGCTGGAATCGGCGCAACGCCAGCAGCGGCACCAGGTTCCCGGCGTGCAGGCTGGGCGCGGTCGGGTCGAATCCGGCATAGACCGTGATCGGCCCGCCCGTCACGTCGGTGGTCAGGGCGTCCAGGTCAGTCGACTGGGCGATCAGCCCGCGCCAGGTCAGCTCGTCGAGAATCGTCGTCGGCATGGGTTGATTTTCCCGGATCAGTCCGAGGCGCCCGGCGCCGGTGCCCGCGGGCTGCGTCGGTACGCCGAAACCTCGGGTATCCCGGGCGACCACAGCCGCCACGGCCGGTCGGCGGCCTGACTGACGCCCACTCGCGGCCCGGCCTGCGCCGGCAGCGGCCCGCCGAGCTGCAGCCGCACCGGACTATGCGGGTCGAACAAGTCGATTCCGTTGTCCTCCATAGTGATTCCCAAGGCGGAGCAGAGATTGCCCGGGCCGCGGGCCAATGCCACCTCCGGCACGGCGTCACCACGGCGGGCCTGGACCAGCGGCTTGCCCTCGTCGATCACCGCCGCCCGCAGCAGCACCGCGGCGGCCGTCCCGTCCGGGCCGCAGACCACGTTGGCGCAGACGTGCATGCCGTAGCTGCGGTAGGTGTACAGGTGCCCGGGCGGGCCGAACATCACGGTGTTACGTGGGGTGGGTCCGCGGTAGGAATGCGCCGCCGGGTCCGGCCAGGGACCGTTCGGCACCCCGCCGTAGCCCTCCACTTCGACGATCGTCGCCTCAACGCCGCGGCAAATGAGGGTGGCCCCGAGCAACCGCTGGGCAGCCGCGAGCGGATCCACGGCAAGCCGGGCAGCACTCACGCTGGGAGATTCTGCCTTGGGACCCCACCGCCCTTGACAGGGCGTCGCGTCAAGCAGATTATTCAACGCATGATGATTTCATCGCGTGATGAATTCTCGGGGTCGGGCCCGGCCGTCGCGATCGATCACCTGAGGGTGGTGCGCGGCAAGCGGCCGGTGCTGCACGACCTCTCGGTGCAGATCGCCCCGGGCACCATCACCGGCCTACTCGGGCCGTCTGGCTGCGGGAAGACCACCCTGATGCGCTGCATCGTCGGCACTCAGCTGATCACCGACGGCCGAGTGGAGGTGCTGGGCAGTCCGGCCGGCTCCCCCGTGCTGCGCCACCGGGTCGGTTACATGCCGCAGCAGGCCACCATCTACGACGACCTGCGGGTGGTCGACAACGTGCGGTACTTCGCCGCACTCGCCGGTGTCGACTCCCGCGACGCGGACGACGCGATCGAGGCGGTGGACCTGCAAAAGCACCAGGGCGACCACTGCGCCAACCTGTCCGGCGGGCAGCGCGCGCGGGTCTCGCTGGCCTGCGCCCTGGTGGGCCGGCCGGACCTGCTGGTGCTCGACGAGCCGACGATCGGACTGGACCCGGTGCTGCGCGCCGAACTCTGGCAGCAGTTCTCGGCGCTGGCCCGGCGCGGCACCACGTTGCTGGTGTCCAGTCATGTGATGGACGAGGCCGACCACTGCGGCGATCTGCTGCTGATGCGCGAGGGCTGGCTGCTGGCGCGTACCACCCCGAGACGACTGCGAGAGGAGACCGGATGTTCGTCGATGGAGGAAGCGTTCCTGTCCATCATCCGGCGCACCACCGCGCCCCGAGCCGGCTGACCGGATTCCTGCAGTTGCGGCCCTTCGTGGCCACCACGGGGCGGATCCTGCGCCAGCTTGCCGGCGACCACCGCAGTGTCGCGATGATCTTGGCTGTGCCCAGCCTGGTCATCACGCTGATGTACTTCATGTTCTCGGGCGCCGTGCACCCGCCGGGCAACCCGTCGCCGTTCAACGCCGCGTGCCTGGTCCTGCTGGGCATCTTCCCGCTGTTTCTGATGTTCGTCATCACCGCGATCACCATGCAGCGCGAACGCGCGTCGGGAACCCTGGAGCGCATCTTGACCACCCCGCTGCGCCGGGTCGACCTGCTCGCCGCCTACGGGACGGCATTCTCGATCGCGGCGGCCGCCCAGGCCAGCCTGGCGTGTGTTGTCGCGTTCTGGCTGCTGGATTTCCAGACCGTGGGCAGCCCGGCCTGGGTGTTCGGGATCGCGATCATCAACGCGATGCTCGGTGTCGGTCTGGGGCTGCTGTGCAGCGCGTTCGCCCGCACCGAATTTCAGGCCGTGCAGTTCATTCCGCTGGTGATGGTGCCGCAGCTGCTACTGGCCGGAATCATCGTGCCGCGCGCGGCGATGCCCGAGTGGCTGCAGTGGGTGAGCAACGCGATGCCGGCCAGCTACGCCCTCGAAGCGCTGCAGCAGGTGGGCACCCATCCGGAACTGACCGGCGTCGCGGTGCGCGACATCGTCATCGTGCTGGCGTTCGCGGTCGCGGCACTGGGACTGGCCGCGGTCACGCTGCGGCGACGGACGCCGTGATGGCCGCCGCATCGAACAGCCGTAAGCCGGGTCGCCCGTCGGGCGCCTCCGACAACCGAGACAAGATCCTGGCTGCGGCACGAGACCTGTTCGCCCGCAATGGTTTCGCGAACACCTCAATCCGAGCGGTGGCCGCCGCGGCGGGCGTCGACGCAGCGCTGGTGCACCACTACCACGGCACCAAACAGCAGCTGTTCGCCGCCGCGGTCGAGCTGCCGATCGATCCGATGACGGTGCTGGGGCCGCTGCGCGAGACACCGGTCGAGGAACTCGGGCACACCCTGCCCGAACTGCTTCTGCCGCTGTGGGATTCGCAAGCCGGCACCGGCTTGATCGCGGCGTTACGCGCCATGCTCACCGGGACCGAAGTGCCACTGGCTCGGTCGTTCTTCCGGGACATCGTGATCGCCGAACTCGCCCCGCGAATCGACGAGCCGTCCGGAACCGGCGTCCTGCGCGCCGAGTTCGCCGCCAGCCAGTTGATGGGCGTCGTGGTTGCCCGCTACATCATCGGCCTGGAGCCGGTCGCCTCGCTGCCGGCGCAGGAGGTGGTCGCGATGATCGCCCCGACCCTGCAGCGTTATCTCACTGGGGATCTGCCGGGCCGGCTTGGTCAATGAGCAGGGCGTGCTCGTCGTCGTTGACGGATTCGGCCTCGTCGATCAGCAGCACCGGAATGTCGTCGTCGATGCGGTAGGCCCGATGCATGCGCGGGTTGTAGAGCGCATCGGCACCGGAACGCCGCACCAACAGCAGCGGGCCACGGTCAGCCGGGCAGACCAGGATGTCCAGCAGGTCTTGGTCGATCACGGGCGACCACCGGCCAGTTCGGCCCGCACCGCGGCCGTCAACCGTTTGAACTGCCGGGTGCTGGCATCGAAGTACCAGGCGTTGCGTCCGGCCTTGGGCAGCCCGGCCTCGCGCAGCGCACCCACCACCGGCCGGTACACCGTGCTCAGTGACAGGTTGGGCACCAGGTGGATGACATCGGGGCCGACACCGGACGGAAGCGCGGCCACCGCCTCGCTGAGGTCGGCGGCGGTCACCGAGGCGCCGGGCTGCGCCGTCACCGCCGACACCACCAGGTCTGCTCCCTCGGTCGGCACCCGATAGGTGACCGCCAGATCGACGCCGGTGACGGCGCCCAGGGCATCGGTGATGACCACCGGGAAGGCGATCCCGCGGTCGGTGCGGACGCTGGATGCGCGCCCGCCGACCAGCCAGTAGTCTCCGTCGGCGTCGCGCCGGAACAGGAACTCCGTGGAGATCCAGGTGTCGGCCGGCGCAAACACCCCCCGCTTGACCGAGGCCGACGGGTCGATCGGTCCGCGCGGCTTGGCCAGCAGCACACCGACTTCGTCGGTCTCGGCGACCCGCACGAAGCCCCGGTCGTCTTCCAGAATCAGGTCGTGATCGCAGTCGTAGGCGGCCAGTTCCACATCCACCGCGCCGGGCAGCGGGCGTCCCTTGCTGCCGACCTTGGCGCCAGAGACGTTGGCCAGCACGGCCTGACCGTCCTTAGTGGCGAAGAACTCGACGACGTGGGCCGGCGCGAACACCTCGGTCACCCGGTTCCACAGGCCGACGGGCATTCCGGAACCGATGAACAGTCGAACCGGGTGGTTGCCCTGCAAGACGAAGTTCGGGTCATCGATGACCTCGCCGAGCATCGCCCAGGTGTAGGACACCACGCTGACGCCGTACTGGCGCACCTCGGCAACGAATCGGTCTGGGTTCAGGCCGCGCGACAGCGCGATGCGGGCCCCGCCGACCACCGCCCCGCCGAGGCTGACCAGTAGCCCGGATTCGTGGTGCAGCGGCGTGAGGCAGTAGACGGTGTCGCTTGCGCCCAGGGCCGCGGTCGACGCGGTGCCGAACGCCGAGAGCGCCCAGCGGAAGTTGGTGATCTGCTTGGCCACCAGCTCGCCGGCCGCGTTGCCGAAGGCAACGAACGCCAGGTCGCGGGCGAATCCCGGGTTCGGCCGGTACCAGCCGGGCAGTTCGACGGCGTCCGGGTCGATCTGTTCCATGTCGACGACGTCGATGTCGGTGGGCAGATCGAGGTCGCGGGCTTCACCGCCGCCGAGCACCAGCACCTGGCAGTCCAGCTCGCGGGCGGCCGCGCCGGCCAGCTCCAGGGTCTCGGGGTCGACGATGATGTCGGAGATGCCGCCCAGGCGAGCCGCGGGCAGCAGGTCGCCGTCGGTCGGCATCAGCACGGCCACCGCGCCCAGCCGGGAGAGCGCCGCGATCGCGACCAGGGCGCTGGGCCGGGTGGCCATCAGCACGCCGACGTGGACGCCTTGGCGCACGCCGACGTCGATCAGGCCGCGGACGACGTTGTCGATGCGCTTGTTGACCGCCTCGTAGGTGTGCACTCGCCCGTCGAACAACAGGAATTCGCCGTCGGGCGAGTCGGCTGCCTGCTCATCGATGATGCGGCCCAGCGAGATTCGGGTGTGATCGTTGATCTGCCCGAGCCGGGCCAGCCGGGGCAGGGTGCGCGCGGTCTCAACGGCCATGGTGCGCACCGATTTCTGCGCCGCCACCATGGCATCCGCGGCGCCGCGCGCCAGCGTCAGCGCGACCTCGGAGGCCTCACCCAGCCCGTGCGCGATCCGCGACGTCATCGCGACGCCGCGCTTGGCGCCTTCGGACGGCTGCGCGGACATCAGTGCCACCCCCGCCGGCTGCGGGCCCATCCCGGACTGCCACAGCACCCACCGCGCCACGGTCGGCCAGGTCAGTTCGGCGGCCTTGGAACCCACCACCAGGCCGAAGTGGCCTGCCCGCAGCAGATATTCGAAGACCTTGGCGTCGGGGGCTGCGCGGCGGATCCCGCGGACGGCCGCCGGCTGGCCGATGTCGTCGACCTCGCCGACGAATGCCAGCACCGGGCAGGTGATGTCGGTGAGCGTGACCAGCTGCCCGTTGATGGCGAAACCACCGGTCATCATCCGGTTGTGGGCGATGAACTGCTTGAGCAGCTCGGAGATCGCCGGACCCGACCAGGCGATCCAGCCCTCGGATTCCAGGAAGCGGCGCTGCGCCTCGCGCGGCAGCAGGGCCTCGCGGTCGTGCAGCTGGCGCAGGAAGTCCATCCGCGCCTTCGCCGTCTTGAGCGGGTCCATCATCTGGAAGCCCAGGCGCGCCTGCCATCCCGAGATGTCGAGCCGATTGAAGACGTGGTCGGCCATGAAGCCGGCGACACCGGAGGCCAGATTGGGCGGCAGTCCCATCGGCAGTGCGGCCAGGGTGTCCACCGGCGAACCGAACGCGATGATGCTGGCGATGTTCTTCGAATGCCGGTATGCCCCGGTCTGATAGGCGAACATGCCGCCCTGGGAGTAACCGGCCAGGTGCACGTCGCGCCCGGTGGTCTCGGCGACGGTGTCGATGGCCTGGCTCAGACCGACGATGTGGTCGGCCAGATTGCGGCGCATGCCGCCTTCGATCTGATCCGGTGAGCCGAAGTCGATCACCCACGGGTCCACACCGGCGTCGTGCAGAATGCCGACCGCACCCTCGTCATGGGTGACGTCCCACATGTTTGCCGACATCATCATCGGGTGCACCAGCAGCACCGGCGGTCCGGGCTGCGGTTGCCCCGGCCGGCTGTCCGGCGGGAAGTACCGCCGCAGCTTGTACATCGGGGTGCTCTCGACGATTTGGAACGGTGACGGCACCGTTCCGGTCTCCAGGCCGCCCCAGCGCAGAACTTCCAGGCCGTTCTGTGCGGTGGCCATCAGCCACTCGACCGGCCGGGTAATGGCCGACAAGTTCAGATCCACCGCTGCTCCCCTACTTTGCGCTCGATCCTGGAATGACGTGCACATTCTGGCACATCAGGACGGTTCGTCCGGCTGGTTCATTATTCGCCCAGGGGTAGGCAGTACCGTTGCGGCGGTGGCACACCTGCTCGGAGCTGAGGCCCTTCACCTGCGGTACCCCACCGGTGTGGTGTTGGACTCAGTCACCCTCGGGGTGAACGACGGCGCCCGGATCGGGATCGTCGGGCGCAACGGGGACGGAAAATCGTCGCTGCTGCGCCTGTTGGCCGGCGCCGCGACCCCGGATTCGGGCCGCGTCACCCGACGCAGCGGGCTGCGGGTCGGGTTGCTGGACCAGGCCGACACCCTCGATCCCGACAGCACGCTCGGGATGGCGTTGGTCGGTGATCAGGCCGACCATGAGTGGGCGTCCAACCCGCGAATCCGTGACGTGGTCGACGGCTTGGTCTCCGACATCTCGTGGGACGCAACCATCTCCGGACTGTCCGGCGGGCAGCGCCGGCGAGTGCAGTTGGCGGCCTTGCTGATCGGCGAATGGGATGTGATCTGCCTCGACGAGCCCACCAACCACCTCGATGTGGAAGGCATCACCTGGCTGGCGCGACATCTTCAGCAGCGCTGGGCCCGCAATACCGGCGCCCTGCTGGTCGTCACCCACGACCGGTGGTTTCTCGATGAAGTGGCCACCACCACCTGGGAAGTGCACGACCGCATCGTGGAACCTTTCCAGGGCGGCTACGCGGCTTATGTGCTGCAGCGGGTGGAGCGCGACCGGATGGCCGCCGCCAGTGAGGCCAGGCGGCAGAACCTCATGCGCAAAGAGTTGGCCTGGCTGCGACGTGGGGCACCGGCCCGCACCTCCAAACCGAAGTTCCGCATCGAGGCGGCCAACGCGCTGATCGCCGACGTTCCGCCGCTGCGCAACGACGTCGAGCTGATGAAGCTGGCGACCGCGCGGCTGGGCAAGGACGTCATCGACCTGCTCGATGTGTCGGTCTCATTCGACGGCAGACCGGTTCTGCGCGACGTCGAATGGCGGATCGGCCCCGGCGAGCGCACCGGAATCGTCGGTGCCAACGGCGCCGGGAAATCCACCCTGCTCGGTCTGATCGCCGGCACGGTGGTGCCCGACAGTGGCCGGGTCAAGCGCGGCAAGACGGTGCGACTGGGCATGTTGGACCAGCAGTCGGCGGAGTTGGCGACGCTCACCGATGACCGGGTGGCCGATGTGCTGGGCCGGCTGCGCAACGACTACCAGGTCGACGGCAAGGAGATGACGCCCGCGCAGCTGTTGGAGCGACTCGGTTTCGGCAGCGCCCAGCTGTCGGCGCGGGTCGGCGAGCTCTCCGGCGGGCAGCGGCGGCGGCTGCAGTTGATGCTGACCTTGCTCGCCGAGCCGAACGTGCTGGTGCTCGACGAGCCCACCAACGACGTCGACACCGACATGCTGACCGCCACCGAGGACCTGTTGGACTCCTGGCCGGGCACCTTGATCGTGGTCTCGCATGACCGGTATCTGCTGGAGCGGGTCACCGACAACCAATACGCGATCCTGGACGGGCGGCTGCGGCACCTGCCGGGCGGCGTCGACGAATATCTGCAGCTGGCCGCCGAGGCCCGTCGTGCACCGGTGTCACGGCCCGCGGCCGCGGCCGCCGGCGGCCCGGGTCGGC
>LZME01000053.1 GCA_001673575.1 Mycolicibacter heraklionensis
CACCGGGGGCCATCTTGTCCTCGCTGAACCGCAGGCCCAGAGCGCACAGGCCGCCGCCCGCGGCCCGGTCGGCGACGACGCCCAGCTCGACCTCCGAGAGCCCCGGGTCGCGGCGCTGCTTCAGCGTCAGCGGTATCGGCACGGACGGTTGGCTGAGCACCGGCGCCAGCACAGCGTCGTCGACGGCCGCGGCGAGCGCGAAGCCGCCGGTGAAGCACTGGCCGATCACCCCGACGCCCTTGCCGGGAGTCTTCTCGTTGAGGTCGCGGGCCAGCGCCCGCAGGAATTGGGTGACCGGGCGCTGCTTGTCGGTGGCGAACGCGGCGAACTCCCGGGTCACGCAGGCACGGGCGATCGTGGTCGCGGCGTAGCCCGGCGTGATCGCCTTACCCGGCTCGCCGAACAACGAAGGAATCGCCACGGTGAAGCCGTTGTCCACCAGGTGATTTCCCAGCGCCAGCACGCCGGGGTGTATCCCCGGGATCTCCGGGATCAGCACCACGCCGGGACCCTCGCCCTTGCGGTATACGTCGTGGGTGAACTCGCCGCCGGTGAACGGCTCGGCGACCCATCCGGTCAGGTCTGCTTCGGGTGCGGTCATCACTGGTGTCCTTTCCGTCGGTGTTAGGGTATCGGCGCGAAGCGCCAGGGAAGTCGGTGTGACTCCGACGCAGGCCCGCTACGGTGTTCCGCGGCGCATTTCGGTGCGCCACGGTCAGTCCGAATACCGGCTTCGCGTCGCCAACACACAGGTGTTGGCCACACGAGCGGAGCCTCAATGCAACAGCTGTACCCCTTTCCCGCTGTCCTCGGCGGCGACCCGGATGCCCCGGGCGGCCTCGACGACATGGCGCTGGCGCTTGTCCTGAGCGCGATCTCCCCCGGTATCGGCGGGGTGCTGATCCGCGGTGAAAAGGGCACCGCCAAGTCGACGCTGGTTCGCGCGCTTGCCCAGGTACTGCCGCCCATCGATGTGGTGGCAGGCGACCGGTTCTCTTCCGATCCCGCTGAGGCGAACTCGCTCTCCCCCGATGGCCCGTTCCCCAGCGACGCCGCCGTCGAGACCCGCCCGGTGCGCCTGGTGGAGCTTCCGGTCGGCGCCACCGAGGACCGGGTGGTGGGCTCCATCCACCTGGAGCGGGCGTTGACCGCCGGCACCGTCGACTTCGAACCCGGGCTGTTGGCGCGCGCCAATCGCGGCATCCTCTACGTCGACGAAGTCAACCTGCTGGCCGACCACCTGGTGGACCTGCTGCTGGACGCCGCGGCGATGGGCCGGCTGACCGTCGAGCGCGATTCGGTGTCGGTCACCCACGCCGCGCGGTTCGTGATCGTCGGGACGATGAATCCCGAGGAGGGCGAGCTGCGCCCGCAACTGCTCGACCGGTTCGGGCTGACCGTCGAGGTCTCTGCCCCGCGCGATCCGGTGCTGCGGGCAGAGGCGGTACGGCGACGGCTGGCGTTCGACGCCGACCCTGAGGGTTTCGCCGCGACCTACGCCGCCGCCGAAGACCGGCTGCGGGCCCGGATCCATCACGCCCAGGAACTGCTGCCGCAGGTGGCGCTGACCGACGCGGCGCTGGTCAAGATCGGTGAGATCTGCGCGGCGTTCGACGTCGATGGCCTGCGCGGCGACATCGTCTGTGCCCGCACCGCGGTGGCGCATGCGGCGTGGCAGGGGCGCGACGCGGTCAATGTCGAGGACCTGCGGGTGGCCGCCCGATTGGCCTTGCCGCATCGGCGGCGACGCAAGCCGTTCGACGCGCCGGGTCTCGACGAGGCCGAACTCGACGAACTGCTGCCACCGCAGGAGCCCGAGCCCGACCCGGACGGTCCCGGACCCGACGGTCCCGAGCCCGATGGCCCACCCGAAGGTGGTTCGCCGCCGGACCAACAGCGCGGGCCCGCTCCGACTGGGCACGCTGAGCCGGGCTCCACCTCGACGGTGGGTGCCGACTCCCCTTACCGTGCAAGACTTTTCTCGGTCGACGGCGTGGGTTCCGGACGCGCCGGCCGGCGCAGCAAGGCCCGCACCAGCTCCGGACGCCGGGTGGGCGCCACCACATCCGGCAAAGCCGGCGGGCTGCATCTGTTCGAGACGCTGCGCGCCGCTGCGCCGCATCAGGGCGCCCGGGGCCGTGCTCAAGGCCGGATGATCCTGCGGACGACCGATCTTCGTCGCGCCGTCCGGGAAGGCCAGGAGGCCAACCTGGTGCTGTTCGTGGTCGACACGTCCGGGTCCATGGCCGCCATCGAGCGGATGCGCCATGTCAAGACCGCGATCTTGTCCTTGCTGCTCGACGCCTACCGCCGTCGGGACCGGGTGGCGGTGGTGACGTTCCGAGACACCAAGGCGGAGTTGGTGTTGCCCGCGACCGGATCGGTGGAGATCGCCGCCGTCCGGCTCGACGAGCTGCCCGCCGGTGGCCGCACCCCGCTGGCCGAGGGACTGCTGGAGGCTGCCGAGGTGATTCGCCGGGAGCGGCTGCGCGAGCCGGCCTGCCGCCCGCTGCTGGTGGTGTTGACCGATGGGCGGGCCACCGCCGGAGCCGAACCGGTCGAGCGCTCGCTTCTGGCCGCCGACCAGCTTGCCGGACAGGGATATTCGGCGGTCGTGGTGGATTGCGAGAACGGCCGGATGCGACTCGGCCTGGCCCGGACGCTGGCCGAGCACTTGCGGGCCGAATACGTGCCGCTGCCGCAGGTCAGCGCCGAGGCGTTGACCGACGTCGTTCGCGATGCCACCGGAAGAGGAGCCGCCTGATGCCGCAAGGACAACCGTTGACGGTGCCCGATGACAACCTGACGACCCGCCAGCGTCGCAACCGGCCGCTGCTGATGGTGCACACCGGCGATGGCAAGGGGAAGTCCACTGCCGCATTCGGATTGGCGCTGCGCGGTTGGAATCAGGGCTTCAACATCGGGGTCTTCCAGTTCGTGAAATCCGCGAAGTGGCGGGTCGGCGAACAGACCGTGCTCGAGCGCCTCGGCGCGCTGCACGCCGAGACCGGTGAGGGCGGCCCGGTGCAGTGGCACAAGATGGGCTCGGGCTGGTCGTGGAGCCGCAAGGCCGGTGGCGTGGAGGATCACGCCGGCGACGCCGCCGAAGGCTGGGCCCAGATCAAGGAACGTCTGGCGGCACAGACCCACGACCTGTACATCCTCGATGAGTTCACCTATCCGATGGGTTGGGGCTGGGTGGATGTCGAGGACGTGGTGGAGACCTTGGTCAACCGTCCGGGCCATCAGCACGTCGTCATCACCGGCCGGCGAGCCGATCCGCGGTTGCTCGAGGTCGCCGACCTGGTCACCGAGATGACCAACATCAAGCACCCGATGGACGCCGGCCAGAAGGGCCAGCGCGGCATCGAATGGTGAGTGTGGTGGCCGTCTCCCTTCCCCGGTTGGTCATCGCCGCGCCCGCGTCCGGGCACGGCAAGACCACGGTGGCGGTCGGAGTGATGGCCGCGCTGACGGCCCGAGGCTTGGCAGTCAGCGGACACAAGGTCGGCCCGGACTACATCGACCCCGGCTATCACGCGCTGGCCACCGGCCGGCCGGCCCGCAACCTGGATCCGTATCTGGTGGGCGCCGACCGGATCGTACCGTTGCTGCTGCACGGCGCCGTGGGCGCGGATGTCGCCGTGATCGAAGGCGTGATGGGCCTGTTCGACGGGCGCCTGGGCACCGACGGTGAGGCCTCCACCGCCCACGTCACGGCATTGACGGCAACACCGGTGGTACTGGTCGTCGATGTCTCGCATGCCTCCCGGACTCACGCGGCGGTAGTGGCGGGCCTGGCCGGTTTCGATCCGGCGGTGCGCATCGCTGCGGTGGTGCTCAACAAGGCCGGCAGCGCGCGGCACGCCGATGAAGTCATTGCCGCGTTGCGCCCCAGCGGCATTCCGGTGCTCGGGGTATTGCCCCGCGACGCGGGTGTGCAGACACCATCGCGGCATCTCGGGCTGGTGCCGGCGGCCGAGCGCGACGAGGCGGCGGCCATGGCCGCTCGTCTTGCCGAGCTGATGGAGCAGCACGTGGACTTGGAAGCGTTGCTGGCGGTGGCGCGCCAGGCCCCGGAATTGTCCGGCAGCGCCTGGGATCCGGGCGCCGAGGTCAGCGCGGCGTCCAGGCGCCGCCCAGTGGTGGCCGTCGCCGCGGGACGCGCATTCACGTTCGGCTATACCGAGACGTTCGAGCTGCTGCGCGCCGCCGGTTGCGAAACGGTGAGCTTCGACCCGCTCACCGACACGTGCCTTCCGGCCGGTACCGCAGGGATCTATCTCGGCGGCGGGTTTCCGGAGATCTACGCAGAACCGTTGGGCGCCAATACCGCGCTGCTGGGTGCGCTGCGATCAGCGATCGCGGCGGGCGTGCCGACCGTCGCCGAGTGCGGCGGACTGGCCTACCTGTGCCGCCGGGTCGGTGATGACGCCGGAGTCGGCGCGCTGCCGGGGGATGCGGCGATGACCCCGCGCCTGACGTTGGGCTATCGGGAAGCCACGGCGGTGGCCGACAATCTGCTGGCGCGGGCGGGAGATCGGGTTACCGGGCACGAATTTCACCGCACCCAGGCCGTTTTCGACCGCGTAGTGGGCGCGGCCTGGCAGCTTTCCGACGGCCCGGACGGTTTTGCCGCTACGAGCCTGCATGCGTCCTACCTACATACCCATTGGGCCGGGTATCCCGGGTTGGCGCAGCGGTTCGCCGACGCGGTGCACGGCTTGAGCGGTCCGGATCTGCACCATCACGGCGATGTCGAGGCCGCGCCGGGTCTGCTCGATTTCGCGGTCAACGTCTATGCCGGGCCACGCCCGGACTGGCTCGAGCGCGCCCTGCATGCCTCCCTCGACGACGCCGTGTCCTACCCCGAGGCGTCGGCGGCCCGCGCCGCGTTGGCCGCCCGGCACGGTCGCACCGCCGCTGAGGTACTGCCCACGGCGGGCGCGTCGGAGGCCTTCGACCTGGTGGCTCGCATGCGACCGTGGCGCTCCCCGGTGGTGGTGCATCCGCAGTACACCGGCCCGCATGCCGCATTGACCGCCGCCGGCCACAGCGTCGGTACGGTGCTGTGCACGGCCGACGACGGCTTCGCGCTGCACCCGGATGCGGTGCCCGAGGAGGCCGACCTCGTCGTGGTCGGTAATCCGACCAATCCGACCGGGGTTTTGCATCCGGCGCAGACGCTGCGTCAGTTGTTGCGTCCGGGCCGGGTGGTGCTGATCGACGAGGCATTCCTCGATGCCATTCCCGGTGAGCCGGAAAGCCTTTCCGGGGGGCGCCATCCGGGGCTGCTGGTGAGCCGCAGCCTGACCAAGCACTGGTCGATACCCGGGGTACGCGCGGGATACCTGCTCGGCGATCCCGCGCTGCTCGCGGACGCGGCACGACTGCAGATTCCCTGGTCGGTGTCCGCATCGGCACTGGCCGCCATGCTGGCCTGCTCGGATGAGCGAGCGCTGCGCGAGAGTGAGTGCCGGGCACAGCAGTTGACGTCGTGGCGGGTCCACTTGGATGAGGGACTCGCTGCGCGTGAGGTGCGGTTCGTCGCGGGCTTGGCCCCGTTTGTTCTGGCCCAGGTCGGCCGTGGGGTGCATACGGCGTTGCGCGAGAACGGTGTTGCCGTGCGACGTGCCGACACTTTTCCGGGCCTGGATGACACCTGGGTGCGGATCGCGGTACGGCCCCCGGACCTGACCGATCGACTGCTGGCCGTACTCGACCGGACGCGGCGGTGATTGCGGCCCGGGCACTCGGGCTGGCGCTCGGCTACGCCGCCGACCGCGCTTGGGGCGATCCGCGGCGGCTGCATCCGGTCGCCGGGTTCGGGACGAGCGCGCTGGCGTTGGAGCGGCGGATCTACCGCGACGATCGGGCAAGCGGGGTCGCCCACGTCTTGGTATTGGTCGGGGGCGCCATCGGGCTGGCCTACGCGGGTGAGCGTTCAGCCCGGAATCCGTTGGCACGCACGGTATTGGCTGCGGCAGTCACCTGGGCGGTGCTCGGCGGCCGATCCCTGGAGCGCGAAGCCGAAACGGTGCACGCCTTCCTGGCCGCCGGCGATCTGGAATCGGCCCGGGCTCAGGTGCGCAACCTGGTCGGTCGTGACACGTCCGCTCTGAGTCCCGACGAGGTGGCGCGTGCCGTCGTCGAATCCGTGGCGGAGAACACCTCCGATGCGGTGGTGGCATCGCTGGTGTGGGGTGCGGTGGCCGGCGTTCCGGGCCTGGTCGCACACCGCGCCGCGAACACCCTGGATGCGATGATCGGGCACCGCAACGCCCGTTACGACCGGTTCGGCTGGGCGGCAGCACGATTGGATGACCTGCTGGGATTGCCGGCCTCCCGGTTGAGCGGTGGCCTGGCGGCTGCCCTGGGTCCTGATCCCGCTGGAGCGCTGCGGGCGTGGCACCGCGACGCCCGGCATCACCCCAGCCCCAACGCCGGGGTGGTCGAGGCCGCCTTCGCCGGGGCGCTGGGGCTGCAACTCGGCGGGGTCAACACCTACTACGGAAGTCGGCGTGAAGATCGCGCCCGGATGGGCTACGGTCGGGCGCCTGCGCCGTCCGACATTCCGCGGACGACGCGGCTGGCCCGGCGAGTGGGCATGGGCGGCCTGCTGACCGCGGTGGCGTGGTGCCTGACCCGAGGCTGATGAGGAGGTAGCGGTGGCGAACCTCGACGGTGTTGAGTTCTCGACCGACGTGGCGCGCGTGGATCGAGACTGGCTCTGGAACGAGCTGGTCGAGCACACCTATTGGGCGAAGTACCGCACCCGCGCCATGTTCGACCGTCAGCTGGACAGCGCGTGGCGCATGGTGGGCGCCTACCGGGCCGACGACGGCGCGATGATCGGTTTCTGCCGCGCGGTGTCCGACGGCGCGGCCTTCGCGTACCTGGATGACGTCTATGTCTCTCGTGATCAACGGGGCCGGGAGATCGGCAAGGGGTTGCTGCGGACGATGATCGACGAAGGCCCCGGTCGGGAATTCCGGTGGACGTTGCACACCGCTGACGCGCACGGCTTGTATGAGCAATTCGGCTTCGCTGCCCCCGATGCGAGATTCATGGAACGCCCCAGTCGGCTGGCGCATATCCGGGACTGACACCTTCAGGCGCGTGTCAGGTCCGCGGCGTGGTCCTCTTCGCTCGACCGAATATTGCTGGCAGCTGTCGTTTTCAGCCGCCAGGTGCTGACCAGCCCGTCGGGGCCGGTCAGCTCACCGGCAGTAAGCGCTGCGCCGATCAGGCTTCGCACGCGTGGCTCGTCGGCGGCTTCCGTGGCGAACAGCACCCGCAATACCACTTCGTCGCCGACAACATGGTGGGCGACGTGGTGGGGCGCTAACGGGCACGGCGGCGGGTGATCCCAACTGCCGCACAATGCTCGGGCGATTGCTCCGCCGGGCGCGTTCGGGCTACCGCCGGGCTCCATCACCACGACCGCGTCATGGGCGTAGGCAAGGCGAACCATGGGTCGCGATGCTACGGGATTTATCCCCAGTTGCGGGTTGATCCACAGTCGGGCGTTTTGCGTGCTTGGCGTTGGTGTTGTTGTCGGGGGTGGTTTTTAGCGTCGGGGTATGGCAACAGTCTTTGGTGCGGTGGCGGCGCGGGAGCAAGTCTGCGCTGCGCTCGATGCCATTGATGCCGCCCACGCGGTGTTGCGGGCGACCTCGACGGATCTGGTGGGCAACACCTTTCGCATCGAGGTCGCCGACCGATTGGAGACCCA
>LZME01000054.1 GCA_001673575.1 Mycolicibacter heraklionensis
CGGTAAGGGTGGTGCCGGTGGTGCTGGTGCCGACGGTGGTAATGGTGGCGATGGCGGCGACGGCATCGACGCCACCGTCCCCGGTGGTGCCGGCGGCGCTGCGGGCAATGGTGGCAACGGTGGTGCTGGTGGTGCCGCGGGACTTGGTGGTGCCGGTGGCTCTGGTGGTCTGCTCGGTTCCGCGGGTGCTGCCGGGGCCGGTAGCACCGGGGGTAACGGTGGTAACGCCGGTATCGGAGGCAACGGCGGCGACGGCGCCGACGGCGACTCGAAGTATGTCGACGGTGGTGCCGGTGGTCGCGGTGGTGACGCGGGTGTGGCCGGTGCCGGTGGTGCGGGTTCGACCCCGGGTACCGCGGGTGCTGCGGGTGCGGCGGCGACCGGTGGTGGTAACGGTGGCCGTGGTGGTGATGGTGCCGACGCCACCGTCGCCGGCACGGCCGGTGGTGCCGGTGGCCGCGGCGGTGACGGTGGTTCGCTGGGCAACGGTGGTGCCGGTGGTGCCGGTGGCGACGGCGCGGTTGGCGTGGCCGGGCACACCGATGCCAATGGCGACGGCACGACGGGTCTGGCCGGTGGTGCCGGTGGTGTCGGCGGCGCTGGTGGTGCCGGTGGTTCGCAGGCCGGCAATGGTGGCGCTGGTGGTGCCGGTGGCCGTGGTGGCACCGGTGGTGTCGGTGGCGCCGGTGCCGACGGCACCGCGGGTGTGGACGCGGCCGCTGGTAGCGGTGACAACGGTGGCGACGGCGGCGACGCGACCAGCACGGCCGGTAACGGCGGTGTTGGTGGTGTCGGTGGCGCTGG
Organism: Mycolicibacter heraklionensis; assembly: GCA_001673575.1. Lineage (GTDB taxonomy): Bacteria > Actinomycetota > Actinomycetes > Mycobacteriales > Mycobacteriaceae > Mycobacterium > Mycobacterium heraklionense_A. The sequence continues at coordinate 805 of LZME01000054.1, forward strand.
TGGTGCCGGCGGTACCTCGGCGCACGGCATCGCGGGTGCGCACGGTGTCGGTGGCATCGGTGGCGACGGCGGCGCCGGTGGTCAGGCCGGCAATGGTGGTGCCGGTGGTGCCGGTGCCGGTGGCGGTAACGCCGCAACGGCGGGTTCCGGCGGTAACGGTGGTAGTGCGGCCGGCTCCACGGCGGGCCAGGGCGGTGCTGGTGGTAAGGGCGGCTCCAGTGGCGGGTCCGCGTACGCCGCGACCGGTGCGACGGGTGTTGACGGTGTCGAGGGCAATGGTGGTGCCGGTGGTGTCGGTGGCGCAGGCGAGCTCCTTGGCGACGGCACCGCGCAGGCCGGTGGCCAGGGCGGTAACGGTGGCGACGCCGGTACCGATGGCGACGGCGGCGCGGGCGGTGCAGGTGGCCGGGGTGCGACCGGTGAGCACGGCGTCACCGACGGCAATGGCAACGGCACCGCGGGCGCAACGGGTGGTGCCGGTGGTGCGGGCGGCACCGGTGGTGCCGGCGGCACCAACTCCGGCACGGGCGGCGTAGGCGGCGCGGGCGGAACCGGCGGCACCGGCGGTAACGGTGGCGCGGCCGACGACGCGACGGTGGCCGGCAACGCCGGTGGCACCGGTGGTAACGCCGGTGCCGGTGGCATCGGCGGCGACGGTGGTGCGGGTGGCGTCTCCGCGATCGGCGCCGGTGGTGCCGGTGGTGCCGCGGGTAACGGTGGCGCGGCCGGCCAGGCCGCGGCTGGCGGCGCGGGCCTCGGCGGTGGTGGCTTCGACGCAGCCGGTGCCGGTGGTCAAGGTGGTGATGGCGCGGTCGGCGGTGCGGCCGGTGCGGCCGGCACCGGGACCGACGGTGGCGCTGCCGGCAGCGCGGGCAGCGTCGGTGCGGGAAGCAACGGCGGCGCCGGTGGCGCAGGCGGCAAGGGTGTCGGTCTGGCCAGTGATGGCGTAACCGGACAGGCCGGTGGCGTCGGTGGCCAGGGCGGCAATGCCGCCATCGATGGCAACGGCGGCGCGGGCGGCGCCGGCGGTGCGGGTGCCAATGGCACGCACGGCACGACGGACAACAGCGGCAGCGGTACCGCGGGCGGCAACGCCGGCGCCGGCGGCCAGGGTGGCGCCGGCGGCGCGGCCGGATCCAACTCCGGCACCGGTGGCGCCGGCGGTATCGGTGGCCAGGGTGGTGTCGGCGGTAATGGTGGTGCCGCCGACGACGCGACGGTGGCCGGTGCTGCCGGTGGTAATGGCGGCAGTGCCGGTACCGGTGGTGCGGGCGGCAAGGGTGGTGCCGGTGGCTCGTCGGCCAACGGCACCGGTGGTGCGGGCGGTGACGCCGGTAACGGTGGCGCGGCCGGGTTGGCGGCTACCGGTGGCAAGGGTCTTGGTGGCGGCGGCGCCGACAACGCCGGTGCCGGCGGTTCCGGTGGTAACGGCGCAGACGGTGGCGCGGCGGGCAGCGGTGGCGCCGGTGGTAGCGGTGTCACGGGCGGTGCCTCTGGCAATGCGGGCCTGGACGGTCTGAGCAGCGATGGCGCGGCCGGCGGTAACGGCGGTGCCGGCAGTGGTCTGGCCACCGACGGCCACACCGGTCAGGCCGGTGGCGCCGGCGGTGCCGGCGGTGACGCCGCCGTGAACGGCAATGGTGGTGCCGGCGGCGCCGGCGGTGCGGGAGCCGATGGCGCGAACGGCACGACGGACGGCAACGGTGACGGCACCACAGGTGGTGTCGGTGGTGCCGGTGGTGCTGGCGGTGCTGGCGGTGCGGCCGGCAGCAACTCCGGCACCGGTGGTGCCGGCGGTGCCGGTGGTGCCGGTGCCTCCGGCGGTGACGGTGGCGCTGCCGAGGACGCGACGGTGGCCGGTGCGGCCGGTGGCAACGGCGGTAGCGCCGGCGCCGGTGGTGCGGGCGGTGCCGGCGGTGCGGGTGGTACCTCGGCCAACGGGACCGGTGGTACCGGTGGCGACGCCGGCAATGGTGGTGCAGCAGGCACCGCCGCGGCCGGCGGCAAGGGACTTGGCGGCGGCGGGGCCGACACCGCCGGTGCCGGTGGCGCCGGTGGTAATGGCGCCGACGGTGGTGCGGCCGGCAACTTCGGTGCGGGCGGGACCGGTGCGCAGGCCGGTGCCGACGGTGCCGCGGGCGACGCCGGTCAGAGCAGCGATGGTGCGGCCGGTGGTAATGGTGGTGACGCCAGCGGTCTGGCCAGCGACGGGCTGACCGGTCAGGCCGGCGGCCAGGGTGGCGCCGGTGGAAACGCGGCCACGAACGGCAATGGTGGTGCCGGTGGCGCCGGCGGCTCCGGCTTCGCTGGGGCTGACGGGTTCACCGACGGCGGAGGCAACGGCACGACCGGTGGCGTCGGTGGCGCCGGTGGTGCCGGTGGCGTTGGTGGTGCGGCCGGCAGCAACTCGGGCACCGGTGGTGCGGGTGGTGCCGGTGGTGCCGGTGCATCCGGCGGTAAGGGCGGCGCGGCCGCCGACGCGACGGTGGCCGGTGCGGCCGGTGGTAACGGCGGCAGCGCCGGCGCCGGTGGTGCGGGCGGTGCCGGTGGTGCGGGTGGCACCTCGGCCAATGGCACTGGTGGCGCGGGCGGTGACGCCGGCAATGGTGGTGCAGCAGGTACAGCTGCGGCCGGCGGCAAGGGCCTTGGTGGCGGTGGCGCCGACCACGCCGGTAATGGTGGTGCCGGTGGTAACGGTGCTGACGGCGGTGCGGCCGGCAGCGTAGGTGCCGGCGGGACCGGTGCGCAGGTGGGTGCCGACGGTGGTGCGGGCAAGGCCGGTCTGAGCAGTGACGGTGCGGCCGGTGGTAATGGAGGCGACGGCAGTGGTCTGGCCAGCGACGGGCTGACCGGTCAGGGCGGTGGTCACGGCGGCGCCGGTGGTAACGCGGCAGCGGTCGGAAACGGTGGCACCGGTGGTACCGGTGGTGTCGGCGCGACTGTCGCTGGCATTACCGACTTCAACGGCAACGGCACCAACGGCTTCCTCGGCGGCGTCGGCGGTAACGGTGGCACCGGTGGTTCCGGCGGCACCACGTCCGGCAATGGTGGTGCTGGTGGTAACGCCGGCAACGGCGGCAACGGTGGCGCCGGCGGCGCTGGTGCGGATGCGACGGTTGCCGACACCGCGGGTGGCTACGGCGGTAACGCCGGAGCCGGCGGCCAGGGCGGCACCGGCGGTACCGGCGGTGTGGCGAACAACGGCACCGGTGGTGCCGGCGGTAACGCAGGCAACGGTGGCGACGCAGGCATCGCCGGCAAGGGCGGTACCGGCCTCGGTGGTGGCGGCGCTGCCAACGCGGGCGCCGGTGGAGCCGGCGGCGCCGGTGCCGATGGCGGCAGTGCCGGAACCCAAGGAGCCGGCGGCACCGGCACTCAGACCGGAGCCCAGGGCGGAGCCGGCAACAGCGGTCAGGGCAGCGACGGTGGCGCCGGCGGCCAGGGCGGCGCAGGCGTCGGCCTGATCGGCGGAACGAACACCGGCCAGGGCGGTGGCGCCGGTGGTGCCGGTGGTGACGGCTCGTCGGTGCGCAATGGTGGCGCCGGTGGTAACGGTGGGGCCGGTGCGACGGTCGACGGCATTACCGACATCAACGGCAACGGCACCGATGGTGCCGACGGTGGCGCCGGCGGTGTCGGTGGCGCCGGTGGTGCAGGCGGCGCCGTCTCCGGCAATGGTGGGGCCGGCGGTAACGGCGGCGCGGCCGGCCACGGCGGCAACGGCGGCAACGGTTCGGACGGAACCGCCGGAATCAACGCTGGTGCGGGCACCGGTGGTAACGGAACCAACGGCGGCGACGCCGGCGACGGCGGCAAGGGCGGCAACGGCGGCCAGGGCGGCAACGGCGGTGCGGGCGGTAGCGCCACCAACGGTGCCACTGGTGCCGCCGGGGCCGGCGGCGTCGGCGGTAACGCCGGTGACGCCGGTAATGCCGGTAACGGCGGCCAGGGCGGCCACGGTGCCGGCGGAGGCGCCGGGGTCAAGGCCGGCAACGGTGGTGCAGGTGGTCAGGGCGGTGTCCGTGGCGAGGCCGGCGCGACCGCCGGTGAGGGCGGTTGGAACGGCGACAACACCGACCAGGCCGCCAGCGGTGCGGCGGGTGCCGCGGCGACCGGAGGTAACGGCGGTGCGGGCGGTAACGGTGGCGCTGGCGTTGTGCATGGCGATGGATCACCTCAGGCCGGTGGCGATGGTGGCCGCGGTGGGGCGGCAGGACCGGTCGGCGTCGGTGGTGCCGGCGGTAACGGCGGAATCGGTTCGGCCGGCACCGCAGGTGTCGACGGGGTCGTCGACGGTGCGGGCAACGGCGGCAGCGGCACCAACGGTGGTCTCGGCGGTGCCGGCGGTGCGGGTGGTGACGGCGGCGAAGGCGGCAGCATCTCCGGTGACGCGGGCGCCGGTGGCGCCGGTGGGGCCGGTGGCGCGGGCGGTCGCGGTGGTTCCGGCGCCAACGGTGCCAATGCCGCATCGGTGGCATTCGGTAGCGGGCTTTCCGGCGGCAACGGCGGCTACGGTGGCGACGGCGGCTCGGGCGGCCTTGGCGGCAACGGTGGCGCCGGTGGTGTCGGCGGCACGGCAACACTCGGCAACAACGGTGCGGCCGGTGCCGGTGGTGTCGGCGGCCAGGGTGGCGCCGCAGGTAACGCGGGTAACGGCGGTACCGGTGCCAATGGCGCCGGCGGCGGCTCGAATGCGATTGCCGGTAACGGCGGTAACGGCGGTGACGGCGGTGACCGCGGGGCGATCGGTCTCGGCGGCAAGGGCGGCCTGAGCGGCGACGGCCACCAGGCCGTCAACGGCGGCAACGGCGCCGCCGCTACCGGCGGTAACGGCGGTGCCGGTGGTCGCGGTGGCAACGGTGCGGTGTTGGCCAACGGCAACCCGCAGAGCGGTGGCGCAGGCGGCCTCGGCGGTGACGCCGGAACCTACGGCAACGGTGGTGCCGGTGGCGCTGGTGGCGCCGGCAGCGTCGGTGGCAACGGTGCGAGCGGCACGGCCAGTTCGGTCAATGGCATCAGCGGCCAGTCCGGTGGCTCGGGCGGCGACGGTGGCGCGGGTGGTAAGGGCGGCTCCATCGCCGGTAACGGCGGTGCGGGTGGTGGCGCCGGCGCTGCGGGCAACGGTGGCAACGGTGGCAACGGTTTCCAGGGCAAGGCAGGCCTCGACGCGGTCGCCGGCACCGGCGGCGCCGGCAGCAACGGCGGCAACGGCGGCAACGGCGGCAGCGGCGGTAACGGCGGTAACGGCGGTAACGGTGGTGCCGGTGGTACCGCCACCAACGGCACGGCCGGCCTCAATGGTCTGGGCACGGTCGGCGGTAACGCCGGTAACGCCGGAACCGGCGCGGATGGCGGTCGCGGTGGCAACGGGGCCGGCGGCGGTGTCAACAGCCTTGCCGGTTCCGGTGGTAACGGCGGTGCCGGTGGCAACGTTGGCACGGCCGGAATCGGTGGCATTGGCGGCTTCAACGGTGATGGTGTGACCCAGCGTGCCGACGGCACCGACGGCTTGGCCGGAGCACACGGCGGTAACGGCGGTAACGGCGGTAACGGCGGTAACGCGGTAGGCACCACTCAGGCCGGCGGTAAGGCCGGTAACGGCGGCGACGGCGGCAACATCGGTAACGGCGGTAACGGCGGTAACGGCGGTTCCGGTACCACCGGCGCGGCCGGGGTCACCGGTGGCGACGGCAACGGAACCGACGGCACGTCTGGCACAGCCGGTGCTGTCGGCGGTAATGGCGGTAACGGCGGCTCCATCTCCGGTAACGGCGGTAACGGCGGTAACGGCGGTAACGGCGGCAGCGGCGGTAACGGCGGTAACGGCGCCGCGGGCACGGGCGGCTCGGCCGGCGGCAGCGGCGGCGATGGCGGCAACGCCGCGTCGGGCGCGGCCGGCGGCAAGGGCGGCAGCGCCGTCAACGGCACCGCGGGTAACGGCGGTAACGGCGGAAACGCCGGCAACGCGGGTAACGGCGGCACCGGCGGCAACGGCTCGGGCGGCGGCAACAACGCCCAGGCCGGCAACGGCGGCAACGGCGGCGACGGTGGCGATCGCGCGGCAGCAGGCCTGGGCGGTGCCGGCGGTACCGGTACGGGTGGCCCGGGTAAGTCCGGCACCGACGGTGCACTTGGAATCGGCGGCAACGGCGGCAACGCCGGCCACGGCGGCACCGGCCAGGTGCTCGCTGATGGCTCGTCCCAGGCCGGCGGTAACGGCGGCGTCGGTGGTGCGGCCGGCACGATCGGCAACGGCGGCGCCGGTGGTAACGGCGGCGCCGGCGCCCTGGGCGCCAACGGAATCATCGACGGCAGCGGCAACGGCACCAATGGTCGCGACGGCGGCATGGGCGGCAACGGCGGCGTCGGCGGCGCCGGTGGCAGCATCTCCGGCAACGGTGGCGCCGGTGGACGCGGTGGCGCCGGTGGTACCGGCGGCATCGGTGGCGTCGCTCAAGGAACCGACGGACAGAACGCAGTCGCAGGCAGCGGTGGCGACGGCGGTAACGGCGGCAACGCCGGCGTCAGCGGTAACGGCGGCGCCGGTGGCCACGGTGGTGCGGGTGCTCTCGGCGGCACCGCCACCAACGGAACCCAGGGCAGCACAGGTGCCGGCGGCGTCGGTGGTAACGGCGGCGCGGGCGGTGCCGCTGGGCGTGGCGGCAACGGTGGTAACGGTGCCGGCGGCGGCGCCGACCACACTGCCGGTAACGGCGGTGACGGCGGTGCCGGCGGTTACGCCGGCTACGGCGGTGCGGCCGGACACGGCGGCATCGGCGGCGACAACACCATCGCGGCCAACGGCAAGGCCGGCGCGGACGGCAACACCAGCACCGGCAACGGCGGTAACGGTGGCGCCGGCGGCACCGGTGTGATGCTCGGTGACGGCGTCGCTCAGTCCGGCGGCAGCGGCGGTAACGGTGGTGCCGGTGGCGCAGTCGGTAACGGCGGTAACGGTGGTGCCGGCGGTGCTGGCGCGACCGGTAGCAACGGCATCACCGAAGCGTCCGGTAACGGCACCAACGGTGTCGCCGGCGGCAACGGTGGCCAGGGCGGTAGCGGTGGCGCGGGCGGCAGCCAGGCCGGCAACGGTGGCGCGGGCGGTGTCGGCGGCGCGGCCGGTTCGGGTGGTCACGGCGGCGACGCCGCCGACGGCACCGCCGGTATCGACGCGGCGGCCGGCAGCGGCGGCAACGGCACCGACGGTGGCGACGCCACCGGCACGGCCGGTAACGGGGCGGCCGGCGGTATCGGCGGCAACGGCGGTGCTGGTGGCAGCTCGGCACACGGCACCGCGGGCGCTGACGGCGTCGGCGGCAAGGGCGGCAACGGCGGTAACGCCGGTAGCGCCGGTGACGGTGGTCGCGGCGGCAATGGTGCCGGTGGCGGCGCCAACGCGGTGGCAGGGTCCGGCGGCAACGGCGGTGACAGCTCCAGCACGGCGGGAACCTCTGGGGCAGCCGGGGCTGGCGGCTGGAACGCCGATCACACCGTGCAGGCGGCCGGTGGCAAGGCCGGGGCGGCGGGCAGCACCGGAAACGGTGGCGCCGGCGGCAACGGCGGTACCGGCACCAATGCCGTGCTGGGCGGCGCGGCCGCCCAGCAGGGTGGCGCGGGCGGCGCCGGCGGTGACGCGGCCCTCAACGGAAACGGCGGTGCGGGTGGTAACGGTGGCGCGGGCGGACTCGGGGCCAACGGCACCACTGGAACGACCGGAACCACGGGTGGCTCCAAGGCACCTGGCGGCACGGGCGGCGTCGGTGGCGACGGAACGGCCGCAGCCGCTGGGGGTGCCGGTGGAGCGGGTGGCGCCAGCGGCACCGAGTCCGGTAACGGCGGGGCCGGCGGCAAGGGCGGTGCCGGCGGCACGGGTGGTAGCGGTGGTACCGGTGGTACCGGCGGTACCGGCGGGGCCGGCTCCAAGGGCAACACCGCCGGGGCCGGTGGGCTCGGCGGCAATGGCGGTAACGGTGGCACCGGCGGGGCTTCCGGCCAGGGCGGTAGCGGCGGTGCCGTCCGCAACGGCGGCGGTGTGGTCGGCGCCGACGGCGCCAGCGGCGCGGTCGGACAGGGCGGCGTCGGTGGCAACGGCGGCAAGGGCGGTATCGGCGGTAACGGCAGCACCGGCAAGAACGGCTGGACCGCTGGTGCCGGCGGTAAGGGTGGCACCGGTGGTACGGGTGGCCTGAGCGGCGCCGGTCAGGCTGGTCTTACCGGGGGTGCTGGCGCTGCGGGCGGAGCGGCCAGCGGTACCGACAACGCCACACCCGGTCAAGGCGGTGCCGGCGGTACCGGAGGCAAGGGCGGCGGATCGTGATGATCCGCCGCCCCTGGCGACCGTCGCTAGGCGTCTTCGCTGTAGGCCGGAATGTCCTCGGGCGTTCTCGGCCAGGCGAACAGCGCGACGCGCTGGTTCCATTTCGCCACGTAGTGTTCGCCAAGGAACGCCCCACCACGGCGCTCCCAGAATCGGCGCCCGTACGAGCTTTCGCCGGCGAAGGTGTCGCCGAGAACTCGTCGGCACTGCGGTTCGATCTCGAACACGCTTTCCACGAATCCGCGGAACATGATGGCCCCGTGTCCGTGCTCGACCATGTCGAGTTCGGCGATGGCTGCGTGCAAGCCGATGTCGTAGGGGTCGGCGTCGTAGATGGTCGCGATGTCGTCTTGGGCGGCCCGGAAAAGCTCCATGTACCCCATCGGACGGCCATCGATGCTGAACACGTACGGCCGCGAGTAGTTGCCCTCGAATTGGACGCCCAAGTGTTGACGCCATTGATCGGCCGGGTAGTCGTAGTGCCAGGTCTCGACCAGGTGCGGCCGGTTCATCCACTCGGAAATCATCTCGGCGTCGCCGACCGGGTCTGCAAACCGAACGCTGTACGGAGCGGGGAATATCGGCAACGGCGGGGCCGGAACGGCACGGACGTCGTCGGACACATTAGCCAATTGCCGTGCCATCAGCGAGCTCATAGTGCACCGGAACCCGTTGCCGCTGAGAATATTTCGAAAGACATTACAAATTCCTCCTGGAAGTCCTTTGACGGCAACGCCGTCGCCAATGGGTTCGCCCATGATGCCACGACGACCGAGAAGTGGTAGGGCCGAAATGCCGAACGACACCGCCAGAACAAGCAGCCGAAGTTCCCCCCAGCGGTGCTGAGACACCAGCACCGTAAATCACTCAAAAACTTGATCCGACAAGACATCACCGACATGGGTTCGCAGCAGAATAGGGAGTCCCGCATGACTGGTAAGCAGCACCGCGCAGAGCGTCGTGGTATCACTGGCGCGGTTCGCCGCCGGAGTGGCCGAGTGGCAGCTGCCGGTAGTGCGGTTGGGGCGTTTTTGGCGTTTGGGTTGTCGCCGTTGGCTGGGGCGCCTGTTGCGCATGCTGATGAGCTGGATTGGGTTGTTGATCTGGTTGGTTCGGATTTGGCTGGGGCTCTTGCTG
>LZME01000055.1 GCA_001673575.1 Mycolicibacter heraklionensis
GCCGACCAACTCCTCGTCACCGACACAGACGGCCAACCACTACACCCCGGATCACTGGCGCGCCCACCACACACCCCACCACCGGCCGTCGCACCCTGCCCCGGACCCACCGGCGAACGAGCCGACTGGTGGTGGTACCAACCCTTCCAACCCCAACCACCACCGAGCACTAACTGAGCTGCTACCCGCGGCCTACTTCGCGATCGCCATCACCGCGCCCGGCCGGAGCCAGCCGATGATCTTCACCAGGGTGGCGTCATCGATCGCCACACAGCCGGCCGTCGGCCCGCCGTCGGTGGTGTGGAAAAAGTAGGCGGAGCCGTCACCCGGTGTACGGGATTTGTTGACGCCGATGACCACCGCGTGCCGGTACTGCGGGATGTTGAGGTTCTCGCTGGCCGCCGTGTTGAACGGGCACTCGGCTTTTTTGCAGACCTGCATGGTGTTGTAGGTCGGGCTGCCCGAGTCGCTGTCCCACCAGTGGTCGGATCCGACCTGCACATACGGCAGGCCACCGCCGGGATTCGGCGCGGTGCCGAACGCCGAATCGAGCGTGTAAAACCCCATCGGGGTCGAGGGCTCGCCTTCCTTGGTCTCTCGCGTGATGCCCGCCGAGCCGACATGTGCCGGGATCCCGGCCGCGACCGCTTCCCAGCCCGCGGCAGTCCGCTGATAGACGTCGATCTTTGCGGTCGAATGACCCACTCCGACAACCGAAACCACCTGGGTTGCGTTGCCGACCGCATTCCCGAACCACGGGTCGACGACCGCCGCGGCCAGCGGCGCGGTCACCGACGTCACGCCCATCGCGCACAGCGCTGCGCACACAAGAACCACCAGTCGACGCACCACAGCATGGTCGATGACCGGAGCCGTCAGCGTCAAACAATGATTGTGGCGCGGCGTGACCGGCGCCGAGATCAACCCGCTTCGCGGCAGCTGAACCGGGCGACCACCCGCTGCGCCTGCAACTCCCGGCAGCCGTTGGCCAGCAGCCCGTCGTAACGGCTGGAACCCGCATAGATCACCGGCAGGCCGATCGCGGCCGCGGTGCGAGCCCCGGACTCGTAGCCGGCGATCACCAGCGCCTCCCCGGCCACAATGCCGAGCTCCCACAGCGCCAGCCGGTAGAGCTCGGCGTCCCCGGCGGGGCCGGTCAGGTCGTCGGCGCTCACCACGGTCTCGGCCATGCCGTCACCGATCAGTTCCCGCACCCGCTCCTGCACCCAGGCGCGCGGGCCGGCGCCCACCACCGCGATCCACAGACCACTGGAGAACAGGCTCAGCACCAGGTCCACCAGGCCCGAGCGGGGCTCGGCC
>LZME01000056.1 GCA_001673575.1 Mycolicibacter heraklionensis
TCTGGACCAAGACCGCCGACCAAATCCTGGCCAGCATCGGGAACTACTGCACCCGAATTAATGACTCAGGACACTAGCAACAAAGGCGGCCCATGCAGCGGGATCATCAAACCCGGTGATCCTCAACCGCTCGGCAAGGCTCGACACCGCCAACGCCGGAACATTCACCGACATCCGGCACAGCCGATTGTTCAGTGCCTTGCGCGACTCAGGGGATAGAAACGCTAGGGGTTGCCTGCCCTCGGCATACAGCCTCAGGGTGCCGTAGTGGTGTTGCGGCGCGTCGAGTTCGGCCAGCAGATCATGCAGCAGTTCATTCATCGGGTGATCACTCGGAATCGTTTCTTTTGCTTGCCCGCAAGCCAGGTGGCGCGGGAGTAGGCCATGACCAGGGCGGCGGCCAGATCAATACGCGGGGCATCCTTGGATCGGCCCGCCTTGCCCAACTTGAGGCCGCCGTCTGCGGTGTCCACCACCGACGCCGCTAGAACGTGCCCACGTAGATCCGCGTCGCCTGAATGCGTCATGCGCCCGTTGACAATTGCGGAATGTAGAGCCGTGGTCATGGCGGTTAGTCGCCGCCCACTCTGCGGTATCTCCATCACCGGAATGCCCTCGGCGGCAAGCACTTGCAGAGTGCGGGTCCAACGGTGCGGATCGGCAGAGAGTTCTAGGACGTTCCACCGCTGACATGCGTCCCTGATGGCCTGTTCAACGGCCAAAACGTCAATCCGGTGGTCGGGGCTATCCTCAGGCCGAAACAGCCGGTAGGTAGCAACGTGCGGGGTAGCCGAGACAGTCGCCACCACTAGGGCGGTGCAGTCGCGGGAATGGCTGCCATCCAAGCCGATCACCACATCAACGCCATCGGGCACGCCCTCTCCAGTGCCCAGCACATCCCACACATCGGCAGTCACAAACGGGTTCTCGTTATCGGTAACCCACTGCACCAACCGAACCCGCCGAAAATGACTTTCGGTCATCTTCGGCGGCTGTAGAGCGGCCAGGGCATCCCGAAACAAGAAATCGTCTAGCGCGGGGTTGGACAGCTCCCAACAGTGTTGACAGTCGGTCGGGTGGTCCTCGAAACCGGCGGCGCTGATCTCGACATACACCTGCGACATGTCGTCGGGATGGGTCCGGGCGTGGTCCCGGAACCCCGCCAGCACGTTGTCCGGTCGCGGTCCGGGCGTGCCGATGACCAGAACCGTTGACTCTTTTTGCTTGCCGCTGGCCAGCGCCACAACCTCGTAAGCCTCGGTAGCGACCCGCCCGCCCTCGTCAACGATGCACAACGTGGGGTTCCGGCCCTCAAGAGCCGCCGGGGTACCTGGCAAGCAGGCCATCTCGGACTCGATGCCAGGAACAACCAGGCGGTCCTTATAGGCGGTTACGCGGCATTCCAGCTCGGGGTTGCGGGCGACCATCTTGGCCGCCATGCCGAACACCAGGCCCGCCTGCCGCTCATCAACGGCCACCACGTCAACCGATGCGCCCCGGCCCGTCATCAGCACCCATACCGCTAACGCCGCTGCCAGGGATGACTTCCCGTTGCCGCGCGGCATGGCGACCGCCGCTAACCGGGGGCGGGGCTGCGGGTCGAACACTTGCGATACGATGTCCACCTGCCAGTCGCGGGGTTCCATTGCTTCGCCGTCGCCGAAAAGCAAGTAACGACAAGCGAATTCGCGGAACTGCACGCTAGGTATCCCGCTTGACGAAAAGTCCAGCGGGTCAGTAACTCTCGGCGGTTTAGGTCCGCGCTTGGCGGCCATACTGGCCAATGGCAAACAATCTAGCTAACTAGTGCATCTATCCATAGAGGATAGACTGTCGTAATTAATTCGGCCGGGCCCCTTCGCCCGCTCCGTATGTTTCGATACCCTCGGGGGGTATCCCCCTACTGTTTGTGCTGAGTTATGTTGCGCAGCAAAACGTTTCGGACGTCTCGCAAGCGGGCCGTTGGCGGGGTCCCGGCGATGGCGCGATCGGCTCCACCTGTGCCGTCGGCGTACGATTCCAGCAAACTATCTGGGTAGTGCTAGCAAACCCTTGTGCAACGTGGTCCGCGTGCTGGGCCTCGTAGGTTGTTGCACCGCTTGCAAACCACCGCGATATCGGACAAGCGAATTGGGAGCCCTAATGCGTGGCGCCGCCATGCAGTCGGGGTGTGGTCGGCCTCTAGGTGGTCAGTGCTGCCGCAGTCGGCGCAGAACGGCTGTAACCGGCGTGCCCGTGCCGAGAGTCGCTGCCACGCGCTGCCATACCCTCGATCTGCCGCACTGGCCTCATTCCAGTTGGATCGGTCGCGCGGCTGATGGCACTCGGCACACCGGGTGCTGGCTACGGGTTCGCCACAACGCAGACACGGGCGTGGGATACCGGCGGTCATGGGTTCATCTCGGCCAGCGGGCGCACCGGCAAGTCGCAAGCAAGCTGGGCGGTTCGCGGCGGGAGCACTAGCGGCACTCCCGCTGAGCTGCCCTCAATTGGTCAGCGGCGGCCCCGATGCGCGGCGAGGTGGTAGCGGTCGCAAGTAAGGTCGCTAACCGGTCGGCCAGCTCCGGAGTGAAGGCGATAATGATCCGACCGTGCGCAGGGTCATCGCACTGAATCGAGATGGCGTCGCCGTCAGTGCGGCGCGGGTGGTAGCTCACCCTGAGGGTGTTGGGATCGGGCTGAATCAGGGTGGTCATCCAAGTTCCTCGCGGCGCTCGATGTGGAGTTCCTCGGCCTCGCGCCGGTCGGCGGCGCACTGGGCGCAGGCCGGGTGGCAGGCCAGTGGCGCCACCCGTGTCAGCTGTGGCGCCTCAATTGGCCGTTGTGCCAGCTGTGCCAGTTGTGCCACGGTTTGAAGCTCGGTCACGCCGGAGTCAGCTTCGCAAGTCGTTCAAGTAGCACACGGCGCTGAATCTCGGGGTCGGCGGAGTAAGCGCCCCGATGAACACGGGTAAGCAGTGAGCGGTCAGCTAAATGGCACAGCGTTCGGATGGCTTGGCCGCGGGTCACCGCCAATCCTTCGGAGACGTCCCGGACGTGAACGACACCGTGGCCGCGCACAAATTCCAGGACGTCATTGGCGAGAGTTCCGGGCCGCCCGCATCCGGGACAGGGTTCGTCCATTGCAATTCCATTCATCTGGGTAAATATTAATTTCCCAAATTCAGATTACCATCGAATTTCGGCCTAGGTCCGTCGCGGCAGAATATTCATGCTACGGTTTAAATAGATGGACAATTGAATAGCCCACGATTAACAGTCGGGGATGAGACATCCGTTAGACGGGGAAAAGCAATCATGCCCAGTGATGGCCCGAAGTACACGCCTGATTCTCACTGAGCATCCGATTGGTGACACCAGGAACGTAACAAGCCGGAGCCGGAACGTTCGCAAGAGTTTGGTGCCCAAGTGCCCGCCCCGGCCCACATGGGGGCAGGACTGTTGTTTAGGGGGATTGATCAGGTGCAACGCCTACGGCGGACGCAAACAAAGAAAAGGACGGGGAAGCAGATGAAGGTCTGTTCCCCGTCCCCGGCGTTCGGGTCAATCCTCGGCGGCCGTTGCGTCGTGTAGGTCGGCGGCGATCAGAGTTGCCGACCCCCTGGCGAGGTTTTCAGTTTTGAACGGTCCATCAACCTGGATGAATACCGACCATCCGCCGCTATCCCTGAATATTTTTACCGCATCTGGATTTGCTAGGTGTTGGTGGTGGAGTTTGAAAAATTCTTTCGGGGTCATAATGCTATGAAGCCCCCCGCCTCCTGCCCGCCCCGGCCCCTGGCGTTTGGGTTCCGAACATCTTCTATGAGGGCGCGGGCGATCAGTTTGGCTAGTGCGTCGTCAACGTCGCCCATCTCGACGTCCCGCCATTCGGCGGGACTCGCGTAACCGAGTGCGCGCCAGCCGTCGCCCGCCATGAACTCATCCAGCATGAGCTGTTGTTGTTCGGCGGCATCTTTAATCTCATTAACAAGGCCGGTGGCCTTTTCGCTGTTATGTTTCATGCCATCGACGGTACGCCCGGTTTCGCGGTACTTCCACAAATTCACTGACGGCATAATATGTAGACCGAGAATGTTGTAATATCCACAATTATAGGCGGGCTAATAAGTGTGAACTAGTACGCAATTAGTCGGGCTAGGTATGCAGCAAATGCCGCGCCTCACCCGCCCCGGATGGTCGCCAGCTTCTCGGCGTCCGCCCAACTATCTAGGTCGGCGCGGTCGTAGAACACTCTGCCGCCGAGCCGGTAGGCCCTTGGGCCGGTGCCCGATGTTCGCCACCACCGGAGTGTGTTGGCTGGAATATTCAGATAGGCCGAAGCCTGTTGGAGTGTCATGCGTTCAGACACGGATTGCCCCTAGTGATTAAGCGGGGCTGGGCATGGTCTGGGGCGGCCCAGCTCCGTCAAGCACCGACTGTACCAGCGAATCACCAGAAATGCCCATCAGCAACAACTGAACTGTGAACTAGTACAACAGAATTAGCGACCCGCTGCTTTTACGGCGCTGTCCATCGCGGCGGCGAGGTTGTCAAAGTCATCGGGCAGCATATGGCTGTATACATTCATGGTGGTGGTGGCGTTCCGGTGCCCCAACAGCTTTTGGACGGTGACAATCGAAGCGCCGGACGCCAGCGCCAGCGATCCGGCCGTGTGCCGCAGGGTGTGGGGGGTCGCACCGGTCAGCCCAAGCTTCTCGACGGCCTTGTTGAACCGGACTCGAAACCACCCGACCGTCATAGCGCCGCCGTCGGGGCCGGGAAACACATACTCGTCGGGGTCGCGGCCCGCCACCGCTAGCCGCAGCTCATCAAGACATTCCGTAGTCAAGATGGGCACCGGGCGGCGCTGGTGAGTCTTGGTGTCGCCCTCAACGAGGCCCTGGCCGCGAACGCCAGTGATTCCCCTTGACACGTTCACGCGGCGGGCGACTAGGTCCACGTCGCGCACCCGCAACGCGGCGGCCTCACCGAACCGCAGGCCCGAGTACGCCAGGAACCGCACCATTGCATCAAGCGGGGTCAACGACGGGCGGGTGTCGCTGCGTTGTCGAACCGGCGCGCTGGCGATCTCGGCCGCAAGCCGCCGCACTTGTTCGTGGGTCAGCGCAAGTTCTTTGCCGGTTGGCTTGCCCGGTAGCTCGATGTCGTCTGCCGGGTTGACCGCTAGATATTTAGCCCGCACGGCGTAGCCGAGCACCTGGTGCACCACGTTGTGGGTTTGGATGACGCGCGCGGGGGAGAGTCCCGTCGGCACTACGTTGCCCTCGGCGTCCCGCTTGGGGTGCTTTCGCGCGGCGGGGTCGGTCGACAGCCATGTGAACCAGGTTTGTAGTCGTTCGTGGGTGATGTCCCTCAACGGTTCGTCACCCCATTTGGGCAAAATCACGACATCGAGCAGGCCGTCATAGCCCGCCACAGTCTTGGCGGCCCGGTTGGCGGCCCGCTTAGCGGCCAACCATGCCGCGGCCACGGTGGCGAAGGTGACAGCCGAGCGTTTCGGGTCTGCGTAGGTGCCGGTCATTAGGCCGGTGGTAACTCCAGCTGCGTGGCGTTCCGCGTCTGCTTTGCGTTCGAACGATTTGGATGCCTCGTGCCCGTCGTTGTCGACCCACCGGGCGAGCCAGCGCCGACCCTGCCCGTGGCGGGCGGTGGCCACCAGCGTGCCGGGCTGCCCATGCTTGGGGTCCGCACACCAGGAACCGGGGCCGTCGGCGGGGGGCTTTTCGGCCTTGCGGCGGGGTCTGTGCCACCGATCTTCTACGCGAGCGCGACCCCTTGAGCTGCGCTTTTGCATAGCATTAGTCTAGCGCTCTGCGGACTGTCTGCGGACTGTTCCGGCTTGCAGAGCCGACCGTGTCGGGAGCTGAACCGCTCTGAACTGCCTATTCGTGGTGCCCTCGGTGAGATTCGAACTCACACTGCACGGGTTTTGAATCCGTTTCCTCTGCCAGTTGGGATACGAGGGCCCTGCGCTGATGCGCGGCTTCCTACCTTAGACGATGCCCCTCGGGGTTGCCCCAACCGGCAGCCACGACAGAATAGGGGGATGACCGAGCCCACGTCCGACAGCAGCCCACGCCCAGCCCGGCGGGTGCTGATCGCCGAGGATGAAGCGCTGATCCGGCTGGATCTCGCCGAGATGCTGCGC
Organism: Mycolicibacter heraklionensis; assembly: GCA_001673575.1. Classification (GTDB taxonomy): domain Bacteria; phylum Actinomycetota; class Actinomycetes; order Mycobacteriales; family Mycobacteriaceae; genus Mycobacterium; species Mycobacterium heraklionense_A. Next base: position 6,152 of record LZME01000056.1, read on the forward strand.
GAAGAGGGCTATGAGGTGGTCGGCGAGGCCGGCGACGGGCAGGAAGCCGTCGAGCTGGCCGAACTGCTGCACCCAGACCTGGTGATCCTCGACGTGAAGATGCCGCGCCGCGACGGCATCGACGCAGCCTCGGAGATCGCCGCCAAGCGGATCGCGCCGATCGTCATCCTGACCGCGTTCAGCCAACGCGACCTGGTCGAACGCGCCCGCGACGCCGGGGCGATGGCCTACCTGGTCAAGCCGTTCACCGCCGGTGACCTGGTCCCGGCCATCGAATTGGCGCTGAGCCGGGCCGAGGAGATCACCGCCTTGGAGCGCGAGGTCAGCAACCTGACCGACCAGCTGGAAACCCGCAAGCTCGTGGAGCGGGCCAAGGGCGTGCTGCAGACCGTGCACGGCTTCACCGAACCCGAGGCCTTCAAGTGGATTCAGCGCGCGGCCATGGATAAGCGGACCACCATGCGCCAGGTCGCCGAAGTGGTGCTGGAAAACGTCGAGGCCCCGGTCAACCCACCGGCCTGACCGCCACGCCACCAGCTGCGCTGAGCCCCGTTGCGCTGGATCAACCAGTACGCTCGATGACGTGCAGCGCAGAATCATGGGCATTGAGACTGAGTTCGGTGTCACCTGCACCTTCCACGGCCATCGGAGGTTGTCGCCCGACGAGGTGGCGCGCTATCTGTTCCGCCGGGTGGTGTCTTGGGGACGTAGCTCGAATGTGTTCCTGCGCAACGGCGCTCGGTTGTATCTGGATGTCGGCAGTCACCCCGAGTACGCCACCGCCGAGTGCGACAACCTCATTCAGCTGGTCACCCACGACCGCGCGGGTGAACGCGTCCTCGAAGACCTGCTGATCGACGCCGAGCAGCGGCTGGCCGACGAGGGCATCGGCGGCGACATCTACCTGTTCAAGAACAACACCGATTCGGCCGGCAACTCCTACGGCTGCCACGAGAACTACCTGATCGTGCGGGCCGGGGAGTTCTCCCGGATCTCCGACGTGCTGCTGCCGTTCCTGGTGACCCGCCAGCTGATCTGCGGCGCCGGCAAGGTGCTGCAGACCCCCAAAGCCGCCACGTTCTGCCTGTCCCAGCGAGCCGAGCACATCTGGGAAGGCGTCTCGAGCGCCACCACCCGGTCGCGGCCGATCATCAACACCCGCGACGAACCGCACGCCGACGCCGAGAAGTACCGGCGCCTGCACGTCATCGTCGGCGACTCCAACATGTCCGAGACCACCACCCTGCTCAAGGTGGGCAGCGCGGCGCTGGTGCTGGAGATGATCGAGGCCGGGGTGTCCTTCCGGGACTTCTCGCTGGACAACCCGATCCGGGCGATCCGCGAAGTCAGCCACGACGTCACCGGCCGGCGCCCGGTGCGTCTGGCCGGCGGACGCCAAGCCGGTGCCCTCGACATTCAGCGCGAGTACTACGGGCGGGCCGTCGAGTACGTGCAGACCCGGGCCAGCAACCCGCAGCTTGAGCAGGTCATCGATTTGTGGGGCCGCCAGCTCGACGCCGTGGAAACCCAGGACTTCGCCAAGGTGGACACCGAGATCGACTGGGTGATCAAGCGAAAGCTGTTCCAGCGCTACCAGGATCGCTACAACATGGAGCTCTCGGATCCCAAGATCGCCCAACTGGACCTGGCCTATCACGACATCAAGCGCGGGCGCGGGGTGTTCGATCTGCTGCAGCGCAAGGGATTGGCCACCCGCGTCACCACCGACGAGGACGTCGACGAGGCCGTCGACACCCCGCCGCAGACCACCCGCGCCAAGCTCCGCGGCGAATTCATCAGTGCCGCACAGGCAGCCGGCCGCGACTTCACCGTCGACTGGGTGCACCTCAAGCTCAACGACCAGGCCCAGCGCACCGTGCTGTGCAAGGACCCGTTCCGGTCGGTCGACGAGCGGGTCAAGCGCCTGATCGCCAGCATGTAGCGCCCCAGCACCTGGGAGTTCCCGGGGATGACATGCGCGCCGGCGACCCGCGGCTGAATGACCACGCAACCCGCGAGCCTTATCCTGTCTTGTCATGGCGACCGCGAAAGTCGAGCGACTCCTCAATCTCGTCATCGCGTTGCTGGCCACCCGCAGCTATCTGACCGCCGAGAAGATCCGAGCCACCGTGGTCGGCTACGGCGACAGCCCCAGCGATGACGCGTTCTCGCGGATGTTCGAGCGCGACAAGAACGAACTGCGTGACCTGGGCATTCCGTTGGAGACCGGCAAGGTGTCCGGGTTCGACACGGTGGACGGCTACCGGATCAATCCCGACACCTACGCCCTGCCGGCCATCGACCTGACCCGCGAAGAAGCCGCCGCGGTCGCCGTCGCGGTTCAGCTGTGGCAGTCCCCGGAGTTGCGCGCCAACGCCGAGGGCGCGGTCGCCAAACTGCATGCCGCCGGCGTCGAAGTGGACCCGAATCAGGCCGACGTGCTGGTGGCGCCACCGACAGCGCTGCCGGGCATGCACCGGGCCGAGCCGGCGCTGGGCGCGCTGATGGACGCCGTCCAGGCGGGGCAGGCCGTGCAGTTCGGGCACCGCCCCTCACCGGTCGAGCCGTATGTCACCCGCACCGTCGAGCCGTGGGGAGTGGTCACCCACGCCGGACGCTGGTATCTGGTGGGCCACGATCGCGACCGCAACGCGGTACGCACCTTCCGGATGTCGAGGATCGCGCCGGAGGTGCGGCCGATCGGGCCAACCGACGCCGTCACCCGACCCGACCCCGCCGATCTACGCGCGATCGTCGCCGACGCCGTCGGTGATGCACCCAGCGGGCTGCAGGCACGTATCTGGGTCGCCGATGGCCGTGCGGTGGCGCTGCGCCGGGCCGGCACGGTCTTGAGCCGTCAGGCGCTGGCCGGCCGCGACGGCGACGTGATCGGTGTCGACATGGGCACCCATGACCGGTTGGCCCGGGAGGTAGCCGGCTACGGCGCCGACGCCATCGTGTTGGACCCGCCGTCGCTGCGCGACGACGTGGTGGCGCGCCTGAGCGCTCGAGTCGGGGAGGTGCCGGTATGACCCAGCTGTCGAAACGCCTGGTCCGGCTGCTGAACATGGTGCCGTATCTGAAGGCTCGCCCCGGGATCAGCAAGGAACAGGCCGCCGCCGAACTCGGCGTGAGCCTCAGCCAGCTGCAGTCCGATCTGGAGCAGCTGGTGATGTGCGGCCTGCCCGGCTACGGGCCGGGAGAACTGATCGACGTGACGTTCTACGAAGACCGCCTCGACGTGTTCGAATCCGCCGGCGTCGACCGGCCGCTGCGGCTGACCTCGCGGGAAGCCACGGCCATGCTGATGGCCTTGCGCACCCTGGTCGATATGCCCGGCATCGTCGACCCGCGGGCCGCCCGCAGCGCGATCGCCAAGATCGAGGAGGCCGCCGGGGCAGCGGCGCCAGTGGCGCCCACCTCCGCCACGCACGACGAGTCGGCCGCCGACGTGGTCCGCGACGGCGTCCAGCAACACCGCGCGCTGGCGATCGACTACTACGCCGCATCCCGCGACACCGTGTCGCAGCGGATCGTGGACCCGATCCGGGTGGTGCTGATCGGCACGCACAGCTACCTGGAGGCCTGGTGCCGCGAGTCCGAGGGGGTGCGGCTGTTCCGGTTCGACCGCATCGACGGCGCCCGGCTGCTCGACGAGCCGTCGGCGCCGCCGGAGCCGGCGCGGCGAGCCGAAACCGACACCTCGCTGTTCGACGCCGACCCGTCACTGCCGGTCGCCATCGTGCGAGTGGCGCCATCGGCGGCGTGGATGTTCGAGTACTACCCGATGCAGGCCCTCGGCGAGCTGGCCGACGGCTGGCGGGAAGCCCAGCTGACCTACGCCTCCGAGGAGTGGCTGATCCGGCTGCTGCTCGGCATGGGCGACGAGGTGCAGGTCAGGGCGCCGGAATCGGTAGTTGCCGGGGTGCGTGAGGCCTCGGTGGCCGCGTTGGCGATATATGAGCAGGTACGCCCTTGACGCTGTACAGCGTCGGAGCCCTCATAGCCGACATCGCCTTCCTGGCCCTGATGGCAGGAGTGGTGGTAGGCATCGTTTTCCTGCTCAAGGCCAAGGCGAAGTCCGCTGGTCAACCACCCATGGCGCCGAACTGGTATCCCGATCCGGATGACCCAGAGCTGCTGCGCTACTTCGATGGTCAGAACTGGACGGGGGAAACTCGGCCACGGGACGCGCCGCCGGGTTAATGCGGCGGTCCCAGCTTCGCCTCTCCTTCGTCGAGCCTCGCTGAACCGCCGGGTTAATGCGGCGGTCCCAGCTTCGCCTCTCCTTCGTCGAGCCTCGCTGAACCGCCGGGTTCTTGAGCTGCGGTAGCATCGTGGCGACGTCTGGAGGTAACCAAAGTGAACGCTTTAGGACCGTCGCACCTGGCGATCCTCGCCGTCGCCGTGATCATTCTCTTCGGCGCCAAGCGATTGCCCGATGCGGCACGCTCGCTCGGTAAGTCGCTGCGCATCTTCAAGTCCGAGGTCCGCGAGCTGCAGAACGAGAGCAAGCCGGATTCGACTGCCACCTCGACCACCGTCCAGTCCGAGCGGGTCGATCCGCCGGCGGCCGGTGGCCAGTCGGCGTAACCCGGTCCCGCCGTCGCGGCGACCGCGCCCCATTCGACTGTGCGCACGCTCGGAGTTCTGCGGCGGCTCGACCCCCGTCAGCGGCGTAGCCGCACCAATCCCGACGGGACGATGTCGCTCGTCGACCACCTGCGGGAGCTACGTACCCGGCTGCTGATCTCGATGGCCGCGATCGTGCTCACCACGATCATCGGCTTCATCTGGTACACCCAGCCGCTCTTCGGGCTGGAAAGCCTCGGCGAGTGGCTGCGTCACCCGTACTGCGAACTGCCGGCCTCCTCGCGCGCGGCGATCGGACCCGACGGACAGTGTCGGCTGCTGGCCACCGCGCCGTTCGACCAATTCATGCTGCGGCTCAAGGTGGGCTTGGCCGCCGGAATCGTGCTGGCCTGCCCGGTCTGGTTCTACCAACTGTGGGCGTTCATCACCCCGGGGCTCTACCGCAAAGAGCGACGCTTCGCGGTGGTGTTCGTCGTCTCGGCGGCCGTGCTGTTCGTTACCGGCGCCATCCTGGCCTATTTGGTGCTGGCCAAGGCACTCGGATTTCTGCTGACCGTCGGCAGCGACGTCCAGGTGACCGCCCTGTCCGGTGATCGCTATTTCGGGTTCTTGCTGAACCTGCTGGTGGTGTTCGGGATCAGCTTCGAGTTCCCGCTGCTGATCGTGATGCTCAACATGGTCGGCGTGATCAGCTACGCCCGGCTCAAGGAGTGGCGGCGCGGGCTGATCTTCGCGATGTTCGTGTTCGCCGCGTTCTTCACTCCGGGCTCGGACCCGTTCTCGATGATCGTGCTGGGCAGCACCCTGACCCTGTTGCAGGAGTTCGCCATCCAGATCGCCCGGCTGCACGACAAGCGCAAGGCCAAGCGGGAAGCGGCCACCGCGCTGGCCGACGACCAAGCCTCGCCGATCGAAGCGCCCACGCCGGTCACTACGCCGCATGAGTAGTCCGCCGCAGACCCCCGGACAGACCGAGCTGAGTCGTTTCGTCGCGGAACTGCCCTTCGGACTCGACGGCTTTCAGCGTCGGGCCTGCGAGGCCCTGCAGGACGGTCGGGGAGTGCTGGTGTGTGCTCCCACCGGCGCCGGTAAGACCGTCGTCGGCGAGTTCGCCGTCCACCTGGCCCTGGCCGGCGGCGGAAAGTGCTTCTACACCACGCCGATCAAGGCGCTGAGCAACCAGAAGCACACCGATCTGGTGGCTCGCTACGGCAAAGACCGGGTGGGCCTTTTGACCGGCGACCTGTCGATCAACGCGAATGCCCCGGTGGTGGTGATGACCACCGAGGTGCTGCGCAACATGCTCTATGCGAATTCGTCTGCGCTGCAAGGGCTTTCCCACGTGGTCATGGACGAGGTGCACTTCCTGGCGGACCGGATGCGCGGAGCGGTGTGGGAAGAGGTCATCTTGCACCTGCCCGAGGAGGTGCGGCTGGTCAGCCTCTCGGCGACGGTCAGCAACGCCGAGGAATTCGGCGGCTGGATTCAGACGGTGCGCGGCGACACCTCCGTCGTGGTCGACGAACATCGCCCGGTGCCGTTGTGGCAGCACATGATGGTCGGCAAACGGCTCTTCGACCTGTTCGAGTCGCGGCCAGATTCCGACGGCCGCGCCGCGGGGGTCCGGCCGCGCGTGGACCCCCAGTTGCTGCGCCACATCGCCCATCGCCGCGAAGCCGACCGGCTCACCGACTGGGGCAGCACCCGCCGATCAAGGCACGGAGGCTCGGGCCGCCCCGACCGGCCGACCTACCGGCCGCCGATGCGCCCGGACGTGATCGCGGTCCTGAACTCCGCGGGCCTTTTGCCGGTGATCACCTTTGTGTTCTCCCGAGCCGGCTGCGACGCCGCGGTCAAGCAGTGCCTGCGCTCGCCGCTGCGGCTGACCACCGAATCCGAGCGGGCCCGCATCGCCGAGGTGATCGACCACCGCTGCGGTGATCTGGCCGACGACGACCTGGACGTACTGGGTTACTACGAATGGCGCGAGGGGCTGCTGCGCGGTCTGGCCGGCCACCACGCCGGGCTGCTTCCGGTGTTTCGCCACACCGTCGAAGAGCTGTTCGCCGCGGGTTTGGTCAAGGCCGTGTTCGCCACCGAAACCCTGGCGCTCGGGATCAATATGCCGGCCCGCACGGTGGTGCTCGAACGGCTGGTGAAGTTCAACGGTGAGCAGCACGCCGCGCTGACGCCGGGGGAGTACACCCAACTGACCGGCCGGGCCGGCCGGCGCGGCATCGACGTCGAAGGCCATGCGGTGGTGCTGTGGCACCCCGGGGAGAGCACCGCCGACCCCGACCAGGTGGCCGGCCTGGCATCCACCCGTACCTTCCCGCTGCGCAGCTCGTTCGCGCCGTCGTACAACATGACGATCAACCTGGTGCAGCACATGGGGCCAGAGCAGGCCCACCAACTGCTGGAGCAGTCATTCGCCCAGTTCCAGGCCGACCGGTCTGTCGTCGGCCTGGTACGCAGCGCCGAGCGCGGCGAGCGCACGCTGGACGAGATCGCCGCCGAGTTCGGCGGGCGCGATTCAGCAGTGCTCGACTATGCCCGGCTGCGGGCGAAGATCTCCGAACGCGAACGCGCCCACGCGCGGGCCTCGCGGTTGCAGCGCCGTCGGGCAGCCAGCGACGCCCTGGCGGCGCTGCGCCGCGGCGACATCATCAACCTCAGCCACGGTCGTCGCGGGGGACTGGCGGTGGTGCTGCAGGCCGACCGGGATTCCGACGAACCACGGCCCCTGGTGCTCACCGAGCATCGCTGGGCCGGCCGGATCTCCTCAGCGGACTATTCGGGCGCCGTCCCCCCGATCGGCACCATGAGCCTGCCCAAGCGAGTGGAACACCGCCAGCCGCGAGTGCGCCGCGACCTGGCCTCGGCACTGCGATCCGCGGCCGCCGGGCTGGTGGTTCCCAGCGGGCGCAAGCGCCGCGGCGACGCGGATGACGCACCGGTGGATCCGGAGCTGGCGGCCCTGCGCCAGCGGATGCGCGATCATCCCGTTCACGACGCGCCGGATCGCGAAGCCCAGGTGCGTGTCGCCGAGCGCTACCTGCGCGTGGAAGCCGATAACGCGCAGTTGCGCAGGAAGGTCGAGGCCGCCACCAATTCGCTGGCGCGCACCTTCGACCGGATCGTCGGGCTGCTGACCGAACGCGGCTTCATTCGCGCCGGTGACGAGGCAGAGCGCAGCGACGGTACGGAGCCGCGCGAGGACGCGACCGATGCCGGGGATGGCAGCCCCCGAGTCACCCACGACGGCCGGATGCTCGCCCGGATCTACAGCGAGAGCGACCTTTTGGTGGCCGAGTGCCTGCGTACCGGGGCGTGGCAGGGTCTCAAACCTCCGGAACTGGCTGCGGTGGTCTCCGCGGTGCTCTACGAAACCCGCGGCGCCGACGGGCCCGGCGGACCGCCGACCCTGCAGGCACCCACCGAAGCGGTGCACCGCGCGCTGCACCAGACCCGCAAGCTTTCGGCCGCGTTGCGGGCCGACGAGCGCCGGCACGGCATCAGCCCGACCCGGGAACCCGACGACGGGTTCGTCGCCGCGGTCTACCGGTGGGCGCGCAGCGGCGATCTGGCGTCGGCACTGGCCGCGTCAGATGCGGCCGGCGGGGGCACACCGCTGTCGGCGGGCGATTTCGTGCGCTGGTGCCGCCAAGTGCTCGACCTGCTGGATCAGCTGCGGAATGCCGCACCCAGCGCGGAGTTGCGCGCCACAGCAAAACAGGCGATCGACACGGTTTTGCGCGGGGTCGTTGCCGTTGACGCCGGGTAGGCTGGGCCGGGCGCTACGGTGGAGAGCCGGCGGTGATCAGCACCCGCTACGTGAGAGGACTTGAGGAACAACGATGAGCGGACCGCAGGGATACGACCCGACGCAGCCGTGGCAGCCTCAGCAGCCCGGTCAGCCCGAGGACCAGGGCGCCGGACAGGGTCCCGCGACCGGCGCTGAGCAGCAATGGCAGCCGCCGGCCTACACGCCGCAGCAGTACCCCCAGTACCCGCAGCAGGGCGCCTACCCCTCGGCGCCGCAGCCGTATCCCGGCTACCCGCAGCCCGAGCAGTACGGTCAGCCCTCGCCGTACGGCCAGCCGGGCCAGTACGGTCAGCCCTCGCCGTATGGTCAGCCCGGCCAGTACGGCCAGCCGGGGCAATACGGCCAGCCGGGCCAGTACGGTCAGTACCCGCAGCAGCCGGGCCAGTACCCGGCGCCGGGCACCGCGACCAAGCGCCCGTCCGGGATGGTCAGCTCGGTGCTAGCCGGGTGCGTGGGCATCGCCGTGCTGGTGTTGCTGGTGCTGGGCTTCTGGAAGCCCGGTTTCTTCGTGACCACCAAGCTCGACATCGACAAGGCCCAGGAAGGCGTTCAGCAGATCCTGGCCGACCAGACCAACGGCTACGGCGCCAAGAACGTCAAGGACGTCCGCTGCAACAACGGGCAGAGCCCGGTGGTCAAGCAGGGCGACACCTTCAACTGCGAGGTCAGCATCGACGGGACCAAGCGTCAGGTGACCGTCACCTTCCAGGACAACTCGGGCACCTACGAGGTGGGCCGGCCCAAGTAGTCCGCCGCGTTCAACCGGGCTCGCCTAATCCGGCAGCGCGTCGAGCGCTCGCTGGAGCCGGGCAATCGAGGACGCGACACCGAGGCGTTCCGCCAATTCGGCGACCCGCGCCGGGTCAGCGGCTACCCGCGGCAGGGTGTCCGACGGTGTCGACAGCGTGACCGGAGCGTCGGTGGCCACACGTACCACCGGACCGGCGGCCTCGATGTAGTCCTGCCCGGCCTGCAGTTTGGCCCGAACCCCTTTGGCCATAGGCGATCCCGGGTCAGCGGCGGCGGCCAGCACCGCCGCCAGCGAGCCGTACTGGGTCAGTAGGCCGGCCGCCGTCTTCTCACCGATGCCGACCACCCCGGGCAACCCATCGGAGGGGTCACCACGCAGCAGCGCCATCTCGGCGTAGGCAGCCCCGGCCCGCTCCGGCGGCAGGCTATAGCGCTGCGCAACCTCGGCCGGGCCGAACAGCGTCGCCTTGGCCAGCCCTTGGCCCAGGTAGAGCACCGACACCGGGACCGGCTGGTCGGCGACCACCTGCAGCAGGTCGCGGTCACCACTGACCACGATCACCGGGTCGCGCTGTTCGGCGGCCGCCAAGGTCCCCAGCACGTCGTCGGCCTCGAAGTCCGGCGCGCCACCCGTGGTGATGCCGAACGCGTCGAGCAGCTCGGCGATCATCTCCACCTGCGGGCTCAGCTCGTCGGGCACCTCTTCGATGTCTGAACCATCGGGCACCTCTTCGGCCACCCGGTGGGCCTTGTAGGACGGGATGCGGTCCACCCGCCACTGCGGCCGCCAGTCCAGATCCAGGCAGACCACCAGCCGTCCCGGACTCTGGCGGGTGATCAGGGTGGCCACCGAGTCGAAGAAACCGCGCACCGCATTCACCGGCCGGCCGTCGGGTGCGGTGATCGAGGACGGCACCCCGAAGTAGGAACGGAACCACATACTGGCACCGTCGAGCAGCAACATCGGAGCAGTCATGGGTGCCAGCCTATTGGCCGGCGGTTAGCAAGGCTCGACGGAGGAGAGGCGAAGCCGGACCGCCGTTTGGGCCCGCCCGATAGCCTGATGTGCGTGACTTCCCGGTTCGAAAGCAGCGTCTACGCCCACCGATTGGCCGCCGCGGCCGCTGCCGCCGCGAACGCCGGCCTGGCTGGGCTGGTGATCACGCCCGGCTACGACCTGCGCTACCTGATCGGGTCGCGGGCCCAGACTTTCGAGCGGCTCACCGCGCTGGTGCTGCCGGCCTCGGGTTCGCCCACCATGGTGGTGCCCCGACTGGAGCTGGCGGCGCTGCGCGAATCCGCGGTGGCCGACCTGGGTGTGGCGGTGCGGGACTGGGTTGACGGCGAGGATCCCTATCGCATGGTGGGCGAGGCGCTGGGCGGTGCAGCGTCGTCGGCGGTTGCTGTCACCGACTCGATGCCGGCACTGCATCTGTTGCCCCTGGTCGACGTGCTCGGCACCACGCCCGTCTTGGCGACCGGTGTGCTCCGTGATCTGCGAATGATCAAGGACCCCAGCGAGATCGATGCCCTGCGCAAGGCCGGTGCGGCGATCGATCGGGTGCACGCCCGGGTGCCGGAGTTCTTGGTGCCGGGCCGCACCGAAGCCGACGTCGCCGCCGACATCGCCGAAGCGATCGTGGCCGAAGGTCATTCGGAGGTGGCCTTCATCATCGTGGGTTCGGGCCCGCACGGCGCCGACCCGCACCATGAATGCTCCGAGCGGGTGCTGCAGGCCGGTGACATCGTGGTCGTCGACATCGGCGGGCCGGTCGAGCCCGGATACAATTCCGACTCCACCAGAACCTACAGCCTGGGAGAGCCCAATCCCGAGGTAGCGCAACACTATTCGGTGCTACAGGAGGCGCAGCGCGCCGCGGTCGCCAGCGTTCGCCCGGGAGTGACGGCGCAGCAGGTCGACGCGGCGGCCCGTGACGTGCTGGCGAAGGCCGGCCTGGCCGAATACTTTGTGCACCGCACCGGGCACGGCATCGGCCTGTCGGTGCATGAAGAGCCCTACATCGTTGCCGGCAATGACGAGACGCTCCGGGCCGGGATGGCGTTCTCGGTCGAGCCCGGCATCTACTTTCCCGGCAACTGGGGCGCCCGCATCGAGGACATCGTGATCGTCACCGCCGACGGCGTGGAATCACTGAACAGTCGGCCGCATGACCTGGTGGTGGTGCCGGTGACGGAGTCGGCTGACTAGCGGTTGCCGCGGTCGAGCAGGTCGGCGGAACCCAACACGCGTTCCACCTGCACTTCGATCACCACTCGCTGCGGATTCACCCGCGGGGTGCGGTAGCGCTGGGCGTACCGAAGCTCGGCGTCGCGAACCGCCGCGGGGGCGTCGTTGACGGTGGCGCTGCCTTCCAGCGAGAGCCAGCGTGCCCCGTCAACCTGGCTCAGCACGGCCACCCCGGCGCGTTCGGCGTTGACCGCCTTCTGCGAACCGCCGGTGGTGATCACCCGGGCGATGTGGGTTTTGGGATCGAAGGTGAAGCCCACCGCGACCACGTGTGGCGAATTGTCGGCACGCAAGGTGGTCAGCATCGCCAGGTGGCGTTCGGTGAGAAACGCCAACGCGTCACTGGTCAGTCGAGTCGTCGCGTTCGCCATCACCGCCCACGCTAGCGCAGGCGATAATCTCAGCCGTGAACGACACGGTTGACGGGCCGGTGGTGATTTTCGGCGGACGCAGTGAGATCGGCCTCGAGTTGGCGCAGCAGCTCGCGCCGGGCGCAACGGTGGTACTGGCGGCGCGCTCCGCCGAGCGGCTTGACGCCGAAGTCGCCGCGGTGCGCAACGCGGGGGCTGTCGCGGTGCACACCAAGGAGTTCGACGCCGACGACGTGAGCGCCCACGGCCCTTTGGTGGCGGACCTGATCGCCGAGCACGGCCCGATCGATATCGCCGTGTTGGCATTCGGCGTGCTGGGGGATCAGGCCCGGGCGGAGTCGGATGCGGCGCACGCGGTGGCCGTCGTGCACACCGACTACGTCGCCCAGATCAGTTTGCTCACCCACCTAGCCGCGGCTATGCGGACCGCCGGGCGGGGCCGCATGGTGGTGTTCTCCTCGGTGGCGGGGATGCGGGTCCGACGGGCCAACTACGTCTACGGCTCGGCCAAGGCGGGCCTCGACGGTTTCGCCAGCGGGCTCGCCGACGCACTGCACGGCACGGGTGTGCGCCTGCTGCTCGTGCGACCGGGTTTCGTCGTCGGCCGGATGACCACCGGCATGGATCCCGCTCCGCTGGCGAGTACCCCGCGCCAGGTTGCGCTCGCGGCGGCCCGGGCACTGTGCAAGCGCCGCCGCAGCGTGTGGGTGCCCTGGGCACTGCGTCCACTGTTCGCCATCCTGAGAATTCTCCCGCAATCTGTGTGGCGCCGGATGCCGTGTTAACAACCCGGGAGCCCGGCGCAGGGCCGCGACCGGCCGGTTAGTACGATGTGACGGAACGCGACATTCCCAGGTTGTGGGAATAGGCGAAGAATTTCGGTAAAGTTTTCTGACCTCTTCCCGCCTAACAGGACTAGAGTGTAAAACCATGGACGATCGAAAAAAGGACCCGTCGGTCGTGTTGCCTTACCTGGTCGGTAGGCCGCTTCCGGCAACTGAGGTCTATGAAGCCTTCGGCTACCGGAAGTCTGCCTATTACAAGGCTGCACACGAAGGGCGTTTGATCACCGCCGACAACCTGATCCGGGTTGCCACTCACTTTGGCTTGAACGCGGTTGATCTGCTGGTCCGCTACGGACTGATCACCCTGGATGCCGTGACGGCCTTTGTGGATGCCGAGCAGCCGAAGTCCGAGCTACCCAAGCTCGCCGACTTGCATCCGATCGCAAACCGCCCACCGCTGTAACGGTTGGACTGTTCGCCGCGGCGCTCGCCCGCACTTTGAGCAGGCGCGCGGGCTGCGGGTCTCGGGGCGGGTAGGTTCGCGGTCATGGCCCCAACTTTCGCCGAGATCGCCAAGTCCGACTATTTGCTGCTGACCACCTTCACCAAGGATGGCCGGCCCAAGCCGACCCCGGTGTGGGCCGCGGCCGAGGGTGACCGCCTGCTGGTGATCACCCAGGAGTCGTCCTGGAAGGTCAAGCGAATCCGCAACACCCCGCGGGTGACCTTGGCGGTCTGTGATGTGCGGGGACGGCCCAAGGGCGAGGCCATCGAGGCCGTCGCGACGGTGTTGGACAAATCCGACAACGCCGCCGTCTATGCGGCAATCGGCAAGCGCTACAAGCTGATCGGGCCCGTGTTCAACTTCTTCAGCAAGCTGCGGGGCGGCATGCGCACCAACGTCGGGCTCGCGTTGACCCCAGCCGTCCCGGAGTGATCGACTGCATCACATATAATGGACTTTGCTCATTGAAATGAGCATTGTTGGATCGGAACCCGACCCCTAGGAGCCACCATGGCCACCGTCACTTCCGATCAGATTCTCGGTGACATCGTCACCGCCGACCCGTCGTCCACCCGCATCCTGAGCCGGTTCGGGATCGATTTCTGCTGCCACGGTCAGCGCACCCTGGGTGCGGCGTGCGCCGCGGACGGAGTCGACGCCGACGAACTGCTGGCCGCGCTCAACGCCACGTCACCCGGCCAGCCGGCCGACTGGGCCGACTACGACGACGCCTCGTTGATCGCCCACATCGTCAGCACCCACCACCGGTTCCTGTGGGATGAGTTCCCGCGATTGGCGGAGTTGGTGGACAAGGTGGCGCGGGTGCACGGCCCTAACCACGGCGAGCTGCTGCGGGTCCGCGAGGTCTTCCATCAGCTCCGCGGCGGCATGGAACCGCATTTGCGCACCGAAGAGACGCTGCTGTTCCCGCAGATCAGCCTGCATACCGGGGGATCGGGCCGACCGCTGCCCGACGAGGTGCGCACCGAACTGGCCGAGAACCAGCAAGAGCATGACAATGCCGGTCATCTGCTGGCCGAACTGCGTGAGCTCACCAACGGCTACACCGTCCCGGCGGATGCCTGCGCCAGCTACACCGCGATGCTGGCCGGTCTGGCGGACCTGGAGTCCGACATCCACTTGCACGTACACAAGGAGAACAACGTGCTGTTTCCGCGGGTGCTGGCGGCGGCCGGCGGCCCGGCCTAAGCGGTCACGCCTGGGGGCGCAGGTGCTCGCCGAAGAAGCCGAACACGCGCTCCCAGGCATCGGCGGTCGCGGCCTCGTTGTAGCCGAAGCCGGCGATGCGGATCAGCGGCTGGCCCGGCAGCTCGTTGGCGAAGCTGTGGCCGACTCCGGGGTACACCTTGATGTCGTGCGCAATGTCCTTGTCCTCGACCACCCGACGTAGCCGATCGGCGGCGCCGCGGCCCATCGGGTCGCGGCCTCCGAAGCTGGCCACGATAGGGCAGGCGCCGTCGAGGGTCTGCTCGAGGTGGCGAGGCAGCGGCACGCCGTAGAACGGGGCGGAGACCCCGAATCCCTTGGGCGCCAGGATTAATGCGAACTGGCCACCCATGCAGAAGCCGGCGATACCGACCGCGCCCGAGCACTCGGGCATGCCCCGCAGATGATCGCGGGCGGCCAGGATGTCATCGAGTGCACGGCCGCGCTGGGTCAGCAGCTCCCGCATCACCCGGGTGATGCAGCGCGCCCGCCCTCCTCGGGAGTACAGGTTCGGCGACAGCGCGAGGTAGCCCGCTCCCGCGATCCGTTCGGAGATGGCCTGCATGTCCCTGCCATAGCCGATCGCGTCATGGATCACCACCACACCGGGCCATGGCCCGGGCCCAGCCGGCGTGTCCAGCAGCGCATCGATGGGGCCGGCGGGCGCCTCGATTCGGATCGTTGTCATCGCATCAGTATTGCCCTCCGGGCAGGTCGCTGCGCCGGCCTGGAACCTCATCACCGGCCCGCACGTTGGGATGGCATGGTGAGCGGTGTGCTGCGGATCTTCGGTCTCTACGCCCTGGTGGAGCTGGCGGCGGTCGCCGGGTTGATCTGGGCGATCGGCTTCGGCTGGACGACGTTGCTGCTACTGGGCATCTTCCTGGTCGGACTGGTGCTGGCAAGCGGGCAGATCAGGCGCCAGTTCCGCCGGCTGCGTAGGCAGGCTGACCCGGGTGTTCTCGCCGACAGCGGGCTGGTCACGGCCGGCAGCGTGCTGGTTCTCGTTCCGGGACCGGTGACCTCGCTGGTGGGTCTGCTGTTGTTGGCGCCCCCGACCCGGGCCGCGGCCCGCCCGCTGCTGGGCGCGCTGGCGGCCACCGCGCTGGGCAGGCATACCCCGCTGGTGGCGGCGGCCACGGTCGGTCGGCAGTGGTACACCACCCGGCGCCCGCCCGGAAGCCGAGCCGACTACATCGACGCAGAATTCGTCGACGTCACCGACACCGGGCAGCGCGCCTTTCCGGTCGCCTGACCGGCAGCCCGCGCCAACCCGTACTTTCTACGACGTGACCGTTGTGACCGGCAGGCCTGCCTCTTTGCTGCTCGGCGGGCGAATCCACAGCCCGAGTCATCCCGATGCCACCGCGATGGCCGTCCGGGACGGCGTAGTGGCCTGGCTGGGCAGCGACGACGTCGGCCGCGAACAGTTCCCGCAGGCCGAGGTGATCGAACTCGACGGCGCGCTGGTGACGCCGGCATTCGTGGACAGTCACGTCCACGTCACCGAGACCGGGTTGTGCCGCATCGGTCTGGACCTTCGGCCGGCGACCTCGGCACAGCACTGCCTGCGACTGATCGCCGACTACGCCGCAGCCCACCCCGGTGAGCCGATCCGCGGACACGGCTGGGACGAATCCGGCTGGCCCGACGGCCATGCCCCCGACACCGCGGCCATCGACGCCGTGGTGGGGAATCGACCTGCCTACCTGTCTCGCGCCGACGTCCACTCCGCATTGGCCTCCACCGCGTTGCGCAACCTGGTGCCGGAATTGCCGGCCGGAATCGACCCAGCCGCCCCGCTGTCCGGCGATGACCACCACCGGGTCCGTGCCACGGCCGGCACCCTGCTCACCGCCGCGCAACGCGCCGAGGCCCGGGTGGCCGCGCTGGATGCCGCCGCCGCGGCCGGGATCGTCGCAGTGCATGAATGTGCCGGCCCGGACATCGGCGGTCTCGACGACTGGCGCGAACTGCGGGCCCTGGGCGAAGCCGGCCACGGCGTCGAGGTCGTCGGCTACTGGGGCGAAGCTGTCACCAGCGCCGCCCGGGCACGCGAATTGATCGCCGAGACCGGCGCGCGGGGGCTCGGCGGCGACCTGTTCGTGGATGGGGCGTTGGGATCGCACACCGCCTGGCTCCACCAGGACTACGCCGACGCGCCCGGCTGTACCGGGGTCTGCCACCTGGACCTCGACGCCGTCACCGCCCACCTGTGGGCCTGCACCGAGGCGGAGGTGACCGCCGGATTCCACGTGATCGGCGACGCCGCGGTCGCCACGGTGGTTGCGGCGCTGGATCGGGTGGTGGAGAAGTTCGGGGTGCCCGCGGTGGCCCGTTGCGGGCACCGGCTGGAGCACCTGGAGATGGTCAGTGCCGAGCAGGCCGCCAAGCTGGGTTCCTGGGGCGTGATCGCCAGCATGCAGCCGGCTTTCGACGCACTGTGGGGCGGCGGGGAGGGCATGTACGCCCAGCGTCTGGGCGCCGAGCGAGCCGCCGGGCTGAACCCATTTGCGCTGTTAGCATCCCAAGGCGTGCCCCTCGCGTTTGGTTCGGACAGCCCGGTGACCGCATTGGATCCGTGGGCTGCGGTGCGTGCCGCCGCGAACCACCGCACGCCGGGCAGTGCGGTTTCGATGCGGGCGGCTTTCGCCGCGTCGACGCGCGGTGGCTGGCGGGCCGCCGGTATCAACGACGGCCTCACCGGAACCCTGGTGGCCGGCGCACCCGCCTCGTATGCGGTCTGGGAGACCAGTGCCCTAGCCGTGGAGGCGCCCAGCGACTCCGTTCAGCGGTGGTCGACCGATCCACGCGCACGGGTGCCCGCGTTGCCGGTGCTCGAGTCCGGCGCCAGCCCGCAATGCCGTCGCACGGTGCACCGTGGTGTGGTCCTGCATGGTTGAGCCGACCGAGGAACCGGCGACGGAGATCCCCACCGACCCGGCCGCTGACGTTCCCACCGAATCTGACGGCGGCGGCGTTCTCATCGACGCCGAGCCGACCGGGCCGAACCGGCTGGAGCGGCTGGGAATCGCCGCGGCGGATCGCTGGGCGCAGCTGGCCGCATCGGTGGCTGCGGGCATGCTGTTGCGTTCCAGCTTCGCCCCGCTGAACTGGTGGTGGGCCGCGGTTTTGGCCTTCGCGCTGCTGAGCTGGGTGCTCGTTCGCCGCGAAACCACCATTGCCGGGGGTTTCGGCTACGGCCTGCTGTACGGCCTGGCGTTCTACGTGCCGCTGCTGCCGTGGGTGGGCGGGCTGGTCGGCGCGGTGCCCTGGCTGATCCTGGCGCTGATGTGCGCACTGTTTCCTGCCTTGTTCGGGTCGGCGGCGGTGGCAGTGCGATCCCTGGCCGGCTGGCCGATCTGGTTCGCGCTGCTCTGGGCCGCCCAGGAATGGGCGAAGTCGGTGGTCCCGTTCGGCGGGTTCCCTTGGGGTGCGGTGGGGTACGGCCAGACCGCGGGACCGTTGCTGCCGCTGGTCGCACTCGGCGGTGTTCCGCTGTTGTCGACCGGGGTGGTGCTGATCGGGTGCGCAGGCACCGCTCTGACGATCGAGATCGTGCGGTGGCTGCGGAACCCACCGGCACCCGGCTCGACTGACCGCCCGCCGGCGGTGCTGCTGCCCGGACTGTGTATCTGTCTGGTGATGCTGACCGCCGTGGTGGTGTGGCCGGGGGTGCGCCGTTCCGGCGTGGGCGCCGGCGACGAACCGACGGTCACGGTGGCCGCCGTGCAGGGCAACGTGCCGCGGCTGGGGCTCGACTTCAACGCCCAGCGTCGGGAGGTGCTGGACTATCACGTTCGCGAAACCCTGCGGCTGGCAGAGGATGTCGCGACCGGGCGCGCCCCGCAGCCGCTGTTCGTGATCTGGCCGGAGAACGCCTCGGACATCGACCCGGTGACCAATATCGACGCCGCGCAGCAGATCACCGTCGCCGCTCAAGCGGTCGACGCCCCGATCCTGGTGGGCACGGTGCGTGCCGCGCCCGGCTGGAGCCGGGACAATCCGGTGGCGTCGAATTCGGTGCTGGTGTGGGATCCGCGCACCGGGCCGGGGGAGAGCCACGACAAGCGGATCGTGCAACCGTTCGGTGAGTACCTGCCGTGGCGCGGGTTCTTCCGTCACCTGTCCGGCTATGCCGATCGGGCCGGCTATTTCGTTCCCGGTCACGGCAATGGGGTGGTGCATGTCGCCGGTGTCCCGGTCGGGGTAGCCACCTGCTGGGAGGTGATCTTCGATCGCGCGCCGCGCCAGTCGGTGCTCGCCGGCGCCCAGCTGCTGGCGGTGCCGACCAACAACGCCACCTTCGACGAGACGATGAGCGACCAGCAGTTGGCGTTTGCCAAGGTGCGCGCCGTCGAGCACGACCGCTACGTCGTCGTCGCCGGAACCACCGGGATCAGTGCGGTGATCGCCCCCGACGGCCGTGAGCTGGCCCGGACGGCCTTCTTCGAGCCTGCCTACCTCGATAGCCACATACGGCTCAAGACCACGCTGACCCCGGCGACGCGGTGGGCGCCGGTGCTGCAGTGGGTGTTGCTCGGAGCGGCCGTTGCGTCCCTGCTGGCCGCCATACGGCAAAATGGAAACTTCACGCGCGGTCGGATTACGCGACGTCATTTCAAGCGGGGCCGCACCGGCGCCGATGCGGAGAACGGGAGGAACGGCGCCGATGAGTGAGCGTCCCAGCCTGCACACTCTGGTGGTCATCCCCACCTACAACGAGTTGGAGAACCTGCCGATCATCCTGGACCGGCTCCAGCAGGCCCGACCCGACGTGCACGTCCTGGTCGTCGACGACGGCAGCCCGGACGGTACCGGGAAGCTGGCCGACGAGCGGGCGGCCGCCGACCCCGAGCGCGTTCACGTCATGCACCGGACCTCCAAGGCCGGATTGGGCGCGGCGTACCTGGCCGGTTTCGCCTGGGGGCTGGACCGCAACTACGAGGTGATCGTGGAGATGGATGCCGACGGCAGCCACGCGCCCGAGCAGCTCTACCGGTTGCTGGACGCCATTGACGCGGGCGCCGACCTGGCGATCGGCTCGCGCTACGTCGACGGCGGGACGGTGCGAAACTGGCCGGTGCGCCGGCTGGTGCTGTCCAAGACCGCCAACACCTATGCGCGGCTGCTGCTCGGCGTCGGGATCCACGACATCACCGCGGGTTATCGGGCCTACCGCCGCGGCGTGCTGGAGAAGATCGGACTGGACGCGGTCGACTCGAAGGGCTACTGCTTCCAGGTCGACCTCACCTGGCGCGCCGTCAACAACGGGTTCACCATCACCGAGGTGCCGATCACGTTCACCGAACGTGAGCTGGGCGTGTCGAAGATGAGTGGCTCGAACATCCGCGAAGCGATGGTCAAGGTCGCGCGGTGGGGGATCGGTGGCCGGGTGAACCGGCTGCGGGGCGCCCGAAGCTAAAACACCGCGGCGTCTCGGGCGAGACGCCGCGGTGCGAACAAGCCCGCGGTTTTAGCCGCGCCGCTTCGTCTTGATCAGCTCCAGGCGCTCCTTGAGCAGCTCCTCGAGCTCTTCGACCGAGCGGCGCTCCAGCAGCATGTCCCAGTGGGTGCGCGGCGGCTTGACCTTCTTCGGCTCGGGCAGGTCGCCCTCGAGCAGGGTGCCTTCCAAGCCGTTACGGCACATCCAGGTGCCGGGGATCTCCGCGTCATCGGCGAAGGGCACCTCGAACTCTTCACCGTTGTCGGTGCGGTAGCGCGCCATGCGGCGCGGCGCCAGGTCGTGGTTGCGGTCGGTCTCGTAGCTCACGGCTCCCAGCCGACTGCCCCGCAGAACACGATCAGCCATGACCCACTCTCCTTATGCCTATTGGTGAAATATGCCTCGCGAGTCTCAACGCGAGCGAACCCTCTGAAGTTCCCGGCGCATATGGCGCGACCTCTCATGATACCGGGAACGTCGCCGTCCTCGGATTAAGGTGTTCGACGTGCCTCGCAGTCCCCGCCCCCAGCCGTGTCGATGGTGTGGCCGCGACGTGGGTGATGCCGGGATCGGCCGGCGCCGCCAGTACTGCCGGCAGTCCTGCCGGCAGCGCGCCTACGAGCAGCGTGCCCTGATCAGCAGCGGGAAGACGACCGCGCTGACCCCCGACTCCGTGGTGCTCTCCGCCGACGAGGCGACCGCCCTGTCCGATCGGGTCTATCAGGTGCGATGCGCGGCCGAGGACATCGCGACCGCCTTGTCCGAAGACGCTCCCCACGACGAGCTGCGGCAACTGTGCGACGTCCTGCTGCAGGCCGTCGATTCGGCCGACCGCTGGCGCTGAAGCTCAGCTCGCGCAGCTGAACTGCTCGCCGGCGTCGGCTGGGGGCGGCACCGGGTGCAGACAGCCGAAGGTTCCGATGCCCTCCGGGCGCAGCAGCACCGCCGACCGGTGGGCGTAGTTCACGCAGATCAGCCCGACTCGATCCGCCCGACAACGGTAGTCGCCAAACGACAGGGTCGATCCGTCCGGTAGCTGCGCCCCGTCGCCGTGCACAAACCGGCCCGGATCGCCGTGCGCGGAGCCCACCCGCAGCGTGTTGCCACCGAAGTCGACCCAGCCGCCCTTCCACTCGCCGTAGATGTCGGCGGGCTGCGCTGGCGGGTTCACCAGATCCACCACACAGGCCAGGGCACTGTCGGACGAACCGGAATCGCTGATGCAGGTGGTGGCGCGGCGGGGTGCGGCCGCCACCGTGAAGGCGACATCATCGATGAGGTCGGTGACCTCGCCGTCGCGGGTGGCCTTGTGGTAACCGGCGGGGTCGACGGGTTGGCCGGCTTCTATCCACGCGATGACGTCGGCGATCGCCGCACCGGCAGCGGGGGGAGCCGGGGGCCTCGAGGGCTTCGCCGAGGTTGATGTCACCGATGTCGACGGCGGAGCGGTGCTGGCGGGAGACGAACCAGACGAAGTGGGCGTCGGCTCTTCGACCTTGGCGCCAGAACATCCCGCGACCAACAGCAGTACGGCGACCAGCCCGGTGAGACGCATGCCGTTAGGCTAACCGGCCCTGCTCAAGCGGCGGTCCAGCCTCACCTCTCCTTCGTCGAGGTTCGCTAACCACCGCCGAAGCCGCTACCGTTCGGCTCATGCATAACCACCCTGTGCAGGCCCGCATCGCCACCGGCGTTGTGGAGGGTTTCGTCCGCGACGGGGTGCGCAGATGGCGGTCCATTCCTTACGCCCGCCCGCCGATCGGTTCGCTGCGGTTTCGGGCGCCCCAGCCGGCGGAGCCATGGTCGGGGGTGCGCCATTGCCACGGTTTCACCAATTGCGCGCCGCAGGAACGGTTCTACACCGTCCTGGGTCCCGGCCGGTTCCAGCCGACCAGTGAGGACTGCCTGACGCTCAACGTGGTGGCCCCGGAGGACACCGACACGGGCCCGCTACCGGTCATGGTGTTCATCCACGGCGGCGGCTACATCATGGGCAGTTCGGCCACCCCCATCTATGACGGTGCGGCGCTGGCCCGTCGCGGTTGTGTGTACGTGTCGGTCAACTACCGGCTCGGTGCGCTGGGGTGTTTGGATCTGTCCTCGCTGTCGACCCCCGAGGTCACCCTGGACAGCAACCTCTACCTGCGCGACCTGGTGCTCGCCCTGCGCTGGGTTCAGGAGAACATCGCGACATTCGGCGGTGACCCCGACAACGTCACCATCTTCGGCGAGAGCGCGGGCGCGCACGCGGTGGCCACCCTGTTGGCGGTTCCCGCGGCACAGGGCTTGTTCGCCCGTGCGATCGCCGAAAGCCCGGCCGCGGGGCTGGTGCGCAACACCGATATTGCCGCCGCCTTCGCCGAGCGATTCGCCGCGCTGCTCGGGATCCGGCCGTCCGGCGCCCAGGCACTGCTGCGGGTGACGCCGTCGGAGCTGCTGACCGCCCAAGACCGATTGATCGCCGACGGCAACCGAGACATGCTGGGTGCGTTCCCGATCGGGCCGGTCTGCGGCGACGACGTGCTGCCGGTGGACCCGATTGAGGCGATGCGGCAGGGATCAGCGCACCGGGTTCCGCTGATCGTGGGCAGCAACGCCGATGAGGGGCGGCTGTTCACCCGGTTCCTGAGGATGTTGCCGGTCGACGAGCCGATGGTTGAGGCGGTACTGGCCGGCACCGACGCGGGGGTACGTGACCGCATCATCGCCGCCTATCCCGACTACCCGAAGCGGGCGGCCTGCATCCGGCTCGGCGGTGATTTCGCCTTCAATGCCGCGGTGTGGCAGATCGCCGATGCCCATGGGGCGCATGCGCCCACCTACGTCTACCGCTACGACTACGCGCCGCGGATGCTGCGCTGGTCGGGTATGGGTGCCACGCACGCCACCGAGTTGTTCGCGGTCTTCGATGTGTACCGCACTGGCGGTTTTGGCCGGCTGCTCACTGCCGGCGCGGACCGCCGGACGGCGTTGCAGGTCAGCAAGCAGGTGCAGCGCCGTTGGGGTGCGTTCAGCCGAGCGGGAGTGCCGGGCGAGGGCTGGCCGGCCTACACCGCCGACGAGCGTGCCGTCATGGTCTTCGACCGCAAGACCCGCTTGGAATACGACCCGGCCCCCGAGCGACGCAAGGCCTGGCAAGGCTTTTCGCTAGCGCACTGAGGTCTCGCGAGGGGAATCAGGCCCGGGTCACCCGAGTGCCACCGGCCAACTCGTCGTGCTTGCCCTGCTTGGTCGGGCTGCCGCTGATCGTCACGGCGATCACCACGTAGGCCACGAAGGCCAGCAGCGCACCGAGGTAGGGGACCACGGCCAGCAACGTGAACGAATTGCGGATGGCCGACTGCGAAGCCGTCGGCTTCGAGACCCCGTCGGGCCCGTGCACCGCCAGGCCCAGTAGTCGCTTGCCCGGGGTGGCGCCCTGGGTCACCTCGAACAGCACGAAGTAGCCGAACGTCAGCGCCCCGGAGAACAGGCCGGTCACCAGGAATGGGTAGTCGTCGGAGAACAAGAACACCGACAGGAAGAACGACACGATGCCGACCAGGAAGCCGTCGAGCACCCGGGCCCAAAAGCGCCTGCCCAGCCCGCCCGGCTTCTGTCCCCATCCGGGTTGCGGCCCCCAGCCCTGCGGCGGCGGATAGCCGCCGGGCTGGCCATATCCGGGGCCGTATCCGGGGCCTCCGGGGCCGTAGCCAGGACCGTTCGGGCCGAAATCGCCGGTTGTCATCAGATTCGCTCCTGACCGCGTTGGATGCTCGCCAATGTACCGTGACGAACAGGGACGGAAGCGGTTTCTGCGGAGGGCGAAACGGCGGACCGATGTACCAGATCGCGGTGGTGCTCATCGTCACATCGCATCTTGCGTTCGTCGGCTATGTCGTGGTCGGCGGCTTTCTCGCCGTGCGATGGCCACGCACCCTTTGGCTGCACGGGGCGGCGACGATCTGGGCGGCGCTGATCGTGGTCGGTCATCTGGACTGCCCGCTGACCTGGCTGGAGCGCCGGACGCGCGCCGCAGCCGGAATGGCCCCGCTGCCGTCGGATGGATTCATCGCCCACTATCTGGCCGGTGTGGTTTACCCGCCGGCGTGGACCGCCGCAGTCGAGGCCGCGGTGCTGGTGACGGTCCTCGGGTCCTGGGCGCTGTGTGGCCGGGAAGCGCTGCGGCGCCGCCGATACTGTGGACGCATGCGGGCGCTGGTCGTCGTCGACGTGCAGAACGATTTCTGCGAGGGGGGAGCGATCCCGCTGCCTGGCGCCGTGGCTGTCGCACAGCAGATCAGCCGTTACGTGGACAGCCCGGCCGGCAAGGCCCGCTACGGGCACGTGGTGGCCACTGCGGACTGGCACATCGACCCCGGAGCGCACTTCTCCGACCATCCGGACTATCGGGATTCTTGGCCGCCGCACTGCGTCGCGGGAAGTCCCGGGGCGCAACTTCATCCGGCACTGAGCACCGACCGGATCGAAGCGGTCTTCAAAAAGGGCGCCTACAGCGCAGGATACAGCGGTTTCGAGGGTGTCGATGACGAGGACACTTCGCTGGGCGACTGGCTGAACCAACATGGGGTGCGCAACGTCGACGTGGTCGGTGTCGCCATCGAACACTGCGTGTGCGCCACCGCCAAAGATGCTGTCCGCAAAGGCTTTTCCGTTACCGTGCTAGCGTCCCTGACCGCGGGCGTGTCCACCGAGTCGACAGACACGGCGCTGGCGGCGATGCGCAGCGCCGGTGTCACTGTGAAGGAGACCATCTGATGACGGACGCCAACGCCGCCGAGCTGCTGGCCGCGGTCGAGCAGTCACCGGCCGCGGCCGCTGCACACGATAGGGCCGGTTGGGCAGGGTTGTTCAGCGCCGACGGTCGGGTGGAGGATCCGGTGGGGTCGCGCCCGCACATCGGCCCCGAGCAGATCGGACGGTTCTACGACACGTTCATCGGTCCGCGTGACATCACCTTCCACCGCGATCTGGACATTGTGCGCGGGACGACGGTCGTCCGGGATCTGCAGCTCGAGGTCGCGATGGGACCGTCGGTCACCATGCACATCCCGGCGATCCTGCGCTATGACCTGCGAGGGTCGGCCAGTGGCTGGGAGCTGCAGCGGTTACGTGCCTACTGGGAGCTTCCGGCCATGGTGGGCCAATTCCTCGGCAACGGTGTCGCCTCGCTGCCCGCCGGGATCGGGTTGTCACAAGCACTGCTACGCAATCAGGGACTGGCCGGCGCCGCCGGATTCGTCACCGGGTTCCGCCGACCGAGCAGCAGGGGCAAGAAGCCGGTGCAAGCCTTCCTGGAGGCGCTCGCCACGGGCAGCACAGCCACCGCCCGAGCTTTGCTATCACCCAGTGCCACAGTCACTTACGGCGATGACACCGCCGTGGATCTCGCCGACCTCGGAGCGCAGCTGGACGGCGCGCGCCTGACCAAGATGTTGGCTGCGGGCAGCACCATCGCCGTGTCGACCACCTCTGCGCAGCGACGCGCCGTGCTCTTCTTCGACGTGGCCGGCCGTGGGGCGCCGATCACGACAATCCGGTATTTCCCAGGAGCCTGATTAGGCGCCACAGCGGCGATAAACTCACCTACGTGCCGAGCTTTCGAATTGCCGAAGTCGCCGAGCTCCTCGGGGTCAGCGATGACACCGTCCGCCGGTGGATCGACTCCGGTCGCCTGTCGCTGACCGCGGGCAGTGGCCCTCGCATGGTCGACGGCGCCGAGCTGGCACGGTTCGCCCAGGAGCGCGCTGCCGTCGAACCGGTGTCACGTAATCCGGTGGTGGGCCAGTCGGCACGCAACCGGATGGTCGGGCTGGTCACCAAGGTCACCCGCGACACGGTGATGGCGCAGGTCGAGGTTCAGGCCGGCCCGTTCCGGTTGGTCTCACTGGTCAGCAGGGAGGCCGCCGACGAACTGCAGCTGCAGCCCGGAAGCCTGGTGGTGGCCTCGGTCAAGGCCACCAACGTCGTCGTCGAACTGCCACGACGGGCCGGTGCGGCCAGCCACACCGACCCGGCCGCAGAATTCGGTTAGGTCAGGCCAGCAGGATCGCCAGCGACGCCGCCGACAACAGCAGATAGGCGGCCGGGAATCCGATGTTGGAAAACACCCCGGCTCGCACGTGGGTCACAACCGCCCCGATGAAGTACGCGACCAGGCCGGCCGCGGCGGCGATGCCGAGCTCCGGGACCCCTGCCAGGCCGACGAGCAGGCCGGCGCCGCCGGCAAGTTTCAGCCCGCCCAACAGCAGCAACCAGGACCGCGGCACTCCCACCCGCGCGGAATTTGCCAGGACGAACTGTGCGGGAATGAAATCGGGTACGGCGATGGCGACGGTGGCGACCGCGGTCACCACGATGGTCACCAGATAAATCGTCTGTACGCTCATGGTGTTGCTCTTCCTGTCGTCGGTGGATGTGGCTCTATCCCTGTGACGACTCCCGAACGGGAAAGGTGACCCATGGGCAGCACCGACGTTTTGGCCCAACGGTTCGAAGACAACCGTCGACATCTGCATTCGGTGGCGTTTCATCTGCTCGGCTCAACGGCTGACGCCGACGACGCCGTCCAATCCGCGTGGTTGAAGGCCAGCAGCGCCGATTTCGCCGCGGTGGACAATCTGCCCGGCTGGCTCACCACCATCACCGCACGCACCGCCATAGACCAGTTGCGGGCACGCTCGCGTCGCGTCGAGCAATCACTGTCGGATGCACCCGAGTTGGACAGCTCCCCAGAGCTGGCCGCACCGGCCGCCGACGAACAGGTGCTGCGCTCCGAGGCGGTCAGCCGGGCCCTGCTGGTGGTGCTGGACCGGTTATCTCCGGCGCAGCGCGTCGCCTTCGTGCTGCACGACGTGTTCGATGTGCCGTTCGAGCAGATCGGCGAGGTAATGCACCGCTCGCCGGACGCTGCCAAGAAGTTGGCCAGCCGTGCCCGGGCCCGCCTGCAGGCCGCGCCCGCCGAGCAGCCGCGTCGCCGCGCCGAGCATCTCGAGATCGTCAGCGCGTTCCTGGCCGCTTCGCGCGGCGGCGACATCCCCACCCTGCTGGAGTTGTTGGCGCCCGACGTGGTGCGCCGCGTCGACCCCGTGTTGATACCAGCCGGCGTGCCCACCGAGATGTGCGGCGCCGACGATGTCGCCACCGAGACCCGGCACTTCACCCGGCGGGCACGAGCCGGTGCCGTATTGCTCATCGACGGCGCACCAGGAATCGCTATCGCGCCCGCAGGGCGCCTGCTGGCGCTGTTGCGCATCGGAATCGGCGACGACGGGCGCATCCACACCATTGATATCGCGGGTGATCCCGAGCGGTTGCGCGGCGCGACACTGCAACTCCCGGGGGCCTGATCAGCTGCAAGAACACGTGACAGCCGCCCCTGGCTGGTCAGTTCATGCGGCGGTCCCAGCTTCGCCTCTCCTCCGTCGAGCCTCGCTGAACCGCCGGGTTCTGCTTTGATGGGTCACGCGAACCGATGTGTGAGGGGGCGTCCATGCCAGACGAAACGACGGCCGCGGAGCAGACCGCGGCGGCGGGGGAGAGTACGGCGGCTGCGCCGTCACCGCCCGCGGTGACGGCCCGCGGCATCACCATGTCCGGGCCGTGGGGACGTGTCTTCGGACCGCTCGATCTGGACATCCCGGCCGGCGGTACCACCGTGCTGGTCGGTCCTCCGGGGTCGGGTCGCACCGCCCTGATGATGAACCTGGCCGGCCGGATGAAGCCGTCGGCTGGCACGCTCACCGTGCTCGGGCGCAACAAGGCCCGCGACATCTTCGATGTCGCTGCCCTGGCAGGGATCGAACAACTCGACGCGATCTTCGAGTCGGTGACGGTCGCAGACCTGATCACCGAACAGCTCCGCTGGGATGCACCCTGGTATCAGTTGGTCCGCCGTGCCGGCGACGCGGAACGCGACGCGATCTGCGGCCCGGTCTTCGGCGACCTGCCGGTACCCCAACTGCACGACTACGTCGAGCATCTCGACGAAATGACCGGGCTGTTGTTGCGCATCGCGCTGGCCAACACCGCACGACCACCACTGCTGGTGGTCGGCAGCATCGATGAGATCAAGAACAGCCGCGATCGCGCCATCCTGCTTACCCGCCTGGTCGCGTTGGGGGAGAAGCAGACCGTGATCACCTCATCAGCCAATCCGATTCCCGACGGGTTCGGGCTGGCCGGGCAGATCACCGTCGACCGTCTGGAGCGCGCCGAGCTCGTTCCCGGCCGACACGAGAAGGGGAATCGCTGACCATGCTCGCCGGAATGTCGCTGGGAACCGACCTCAAACGCTATTCGCGTGGCACCATGCCGCGTCTGGCCCTGATCACCATCATCGTGCTGCCGCTGCTGTATGGCGCGATGTACCTGTGGGCGTTCTGGAATCCGTTCGCCGCCATCGACAAGATCCCGGTCGCCCTGGTCAATGAGGACACCGGAGCCGTGGTCTCCGGGGAACAGTTGCATGCCGGTGACGAGGTCACCCGCGCGCTGGTCGACTCTAAGCAGCTCGATCTGCATCAGGTGTCGGAAAGCGAAGCCGTCAAGGGTGTTTCCGACGGAACCTATTACTTCTCGATCACCCTTCCTTCCGACTTCAGCACGGCGGTGGTCTCCCCGGCGGGCCCGCATCCGCAAAAGGCGCAGATCCAGTTCCGGTTCAACGACGCCAACAACTACCTCGCCTCGGTCATGGGGCAGAACGCCGCCCGCGAGGTGCTCAACGAAGTGAGCTCCAAGGTCGGCCAACAGGTGATCGGCACCGCACTGACCCAGGTGACCGACGAGGTCAAGAAGGCGGCGGAGGGAGCCGGCCAGCTCTCGGACGGCTCAAAAACGTTGGCCGACAACATGGGCACGGCCCGGGATGGCTCGGCGGCGCTTGCCGACGGAATCCGTCAGTTGAACCATGGTG
>LZME01000057.1 GCA_001673575.1 Mycolicibacter heraklionensis
CCGCCGCTGTGATCGACGCCCTCAAGGCGCATCCGAACGTCAACGCGAGCTACAACGAGGACGCCGGAGAGATCACCTACTACGACGCCGAGCATCTCGGCTTCGCGGTGGACACCGAGCAGGGTCTGCTGTCGCCGGTCGTCCACAACGCCGGTGATCTCTCGCTGGCCGGCCTCGCGCGGGCCATCGCCGACATCGCCGCCCGGGCACGCTCGGGCAACCTCAAGCCCGATGAACTGTCGGGTGGCACCTTCACGATCACCAACATCGGCAGCCAGGGTGCACTGTTCGACACCCCCATCCTGGTTCCGCCGCAGGCCGCCATGCTCGGCACCGGAGCCATCGTCAAACGGCCGCGGGTCATCGTCGACGAAGCCGGCAACGAGTCGATCGGTGTGCGTTCGGTCTCCTACCTGCCGCTGACCTACGACCACCGTTTGATCGACGGTGCCGATGCCGGCCGGTTCGTGACCACGATCAAGAACCGACTCGAAGAAGGTGCGTTCGAGGCAGACCTGGGCCTCTAACGGCGCCGGGGGCTTTTCCGAAGAGCTGCAAGAGGATTCAGCTGTGAGCAACGCCACCGTCGCGATCGCCGGCTCGTCCGGACTGATCGGCTCGGCCCTGGTCTCGGCGTTGCGCGCCGACAATCGCCAGGTGCTGCGGATCGTGCGGCGGGCACCGGCCCATGCCGGCGAGCTGCAGTGGGATCCCGAAGCCGGCCAGATCGACGTGGGCGCACTGGCCGGGGTCGACGCCGTGGTCAATCTGTGCGGCGTCGGCGTCGGCGACCGCCGCTGGTCGGGGGCGTTCAAGCAGAGCCTGCGCGACAGCCGGATCGCCCCGACCGAGGTGCTGTCGGCCGCGGTGGCCGAGGCCGGCGTACCGGTCCTGGTCAATGCCAGCGGGGTCGGCTATTACGGCGACACCGGCAACCGCGTCGTCGACGAGTCCGCCTCGGCCGGAACCGATTTCCTGGCCCGGCTCGCCGAGGACTGGGAAGGTGCAACCGCGTCCGCCCAAGCTTCGGGCGCCCGCGTGGTACTGGCTCGCACCGGCATCGTGCTGTCGCGATCGGGCGGCGCCCTGGGCCGGTTGCGCCCGCTGTTCTCCCTAGGACTCGGCGCCCGGATCGGCAACGGCCGGCAGTACATGTCCTGGATCAGCATGGAGGACGAAGTGCGGGCGCTGCTGTTCGCGATCTCGCATGACACGCTGTCGGGCCCGGTGAACCTGACCGGGCCCGCACCGGTGACCAACGCTGAGTTCACCGCCGCGCTGGGGCGCGCCGTCAACCGCCCGACCCGGCTGCTGCTACCCGGCTTCGCGGTCCGTGCCGGACTCGGCGAATTCGCCGACAGCCTCCTCACCGGCCAGCGAGCCATTCCCGCCGTGTTGGAGCAGGCCGGTTTCCGGTTTGCCCACCACACCATCGGCGAGGCCCTGGCCTACGCCACCTCCCGACCGACCCCGCTGTAGCCCCACTCTCCCGCCGAACGTGAAGTTAGCTTCACGCTCGCGCGCTCAAAGTGAAGCTAACTTCACACTGGGCCGGGGCGGCCGGGGGTCGACGGGCGGGAGGCGGGCCGGCGGACGGGGCGCGCGGAGAGTCGGCACCCCGCCGAGTAGCCTGCCAACATGGTGTCCATCCGCTCCAGCGCCGCCCCGATCGAGGTGCGCCAGCTGGGCACCGTCGACTACGGCGACGCCTGGCAACTGCAACGCGAGCTGGCAGACGCCAGGGCAGCCGGCGGCCCGGACACCCTGCTGCTGTTGGAGCATCCCCCGGTCTATACCGCCGGACGGCGCACCGAGCCGCAGGAACGCCCGATGGACGGCACCCCGGTGGTCGACACCGACCGGGGCGGCAAGATCACCTGGCACGGTCCGGGCCAGCTGGTGGGCTATCCGGTGATCGGCCTCGCCGAACCGTTGGACGTGGTGAATTACGTTCGGCGCCTTGAAGAATCACTTATCGAGGTATGTAACACCTTGGGTCTCAACACGGTTCGGATAGACGGCAGGTCCGGAGTGTGGCTGCCGCCGGGCGGCGGGCGGCCGGCCCGCAAAGTCGCCGCGATCGGTGTCCGAGTGGCTCGCGCCACCACATTGCACGGGTTCGCGCTCAATTGTGATTGTGATCTCAGTGCGTTCGGCTCGATTGTGCCGTGCGGGATCACCGACGCGGGGGTGACATCCCTGTCGGCGGAGCTGGGCTTTGTGACCGGCGTCGAGGATGTTCGGCAGGCAGTGGCCAACGCGGTCGTCGATGCTCTCGACGGCGTGCTGCCGGTGCGCGAGCATCCCGGTCCGCGCGTAACATCGACCAGGTGAGTGCCGCCCCGGAAGGCCGTAGGTTAAGCCGTGCCGAAGCACGCAACGCTGAAACTCCGATCGAACGCAAACCCCCGTGGATCAAGACCCGCGCCCGCATGGGCCCGAGCTACACCCAACTCAAGGTTCTGGTCAAGCAGGAAAAGCTCCACACGGTGTGCGAGGAGGCGGGCTGCCCCAACATCTACGAGTGTTGGGAAGACCGGGAGGCCACCTTCCTGATCGGCGGCGAGGTCTGCACCCGCAACTGTTCGTTCTGTCTCATCAAGTCGGGTAAGCCGCCGGAATTGGACCGCGACGAGCCGCGTCGGGTCGCCGAGAGCGTGCAGTCCATGGGCCTGCGGTATTCGACGGTCACCGGTGTCGCCCGCGACGATCTGCCCGACCAGGGCTCCTGGCTCTACGCCGAGACGGTGCGGGCCATCAAGGCCCTCAACCCGTCCACGGGTGTCGAACTGTTGATCCCCGACTTCGGCGGACGGCCCGACCTTCTGGGCGAAGTGTTCGAATCCCGCCCGGAAGTGCTGGCGCACAACGTCGAAACCGTGCCGCGCATCTTCAAATTGATCCGACCCGGATTCAGCTACGAGCGCAGCCTTGACGTGCTGGCCCAGGCCCGTGACGCCGGATTGGTGGCCAAGAGCAACCTCATCCTGGGCATGGGCGAGACCGCCGACGAGATCCGAGCGGCACTGGCCGACCTATACGACGCCGGCGCCGAGCTGGTCACCATCACCCAGTACCTGCGCCCCACCGAGCGGCACCACCCGATCGACCGATGGGTCAAACCCGAGGAGTTCGTCGAGCACGCCCGCTATGCCGAGGAGCTGGGCTTCGCCGGAGTGATGTCCGGGCCGCTGGTGCGCTCGTCGTATCGGGCCGGGCGGCTCTACCAGCAGGCGCTGGAGAACCGGGCGCGCCGCGAACAGGCCCCCGCCACCGCCCACGGCTGACTGACGCCCCGGCTGGCGGTAAGCCCCGCTGGGTATCCTTGGTGACTATGCCCAGACCGCGCACCACCACCGAGAACCAGGCTGCCCGGGCGGAAGCGAAAGCCGCCCGCAAGGCCGCCAGCAAGCAGCGCCGCACCCAGCTGTGGCAGGCCTTCCAGCTGCAGCGCAAAGAGGACAAGCGGCTGGTGCCCTACATGGTCGGCGCCTTCGTGCTGGTGGCCGGGGTGACGACGGCCCTGGCGCTCAACGGCGGCACGTTCGCCAAGGTGACGACGATTCCGCTCGGCCTGGTGCTGGGCGGCTTGGTGGCATTCATCATCTTCGGCCGGCGCGCGCAGCGGTCGGTCTACCTCAAGGCCGAGGGGCAGGCCGGGGCTGCGGCGTGGGCGCTGGACAACCTGCGTGGCAAGTGGCGGGTGACCCCGGGGGTGTCCGCCACCGGCCAGCTCGACGCCGTGCATCGGGTGATCGGGCGGCCGGGCATCATCTTCGTCGCCGAGGGCTCGCCCTCCCGGCTCAAGCCACTGCTGGCTCAGGAGAAGAAGCGCACCGCCCGGCTCGTCGGTGACGTGCCGATCTATGACGTGGTGGTGGGCGCCGGCGACGGTGAGGTTCCGCTGGCCAAGCTGGAGCGTTACCTGACCAAGCTGCCGGCCAACATCACGACGAAGCAGATGGAATCGCTGGAGTCGCGGCTGGCCGCGCTGGGTTCGCGGACCGGAACCGCGGCCATGCCCAAGGGCCCGCTGCCCGGCGGCGCGAAGGTGCGTGGCGTGCAACGCGCGGTGCGCCGGCGCTAGGCCGCCAGAAATTCAGCGGCTGCGCACCACGGCGGTTGCGGTGGCCCGGTCCTGCAGGCCGCGGCCGTCGGCGTCGGCGAACAATGCCGGGACCACCAGCGCGATCAGCAATCCGCGGATCGCGGCGCGACCGATGCCCACGCCCAGGCCTGGGCCGTCGATGGGGACCACTCGCAGCCCGCAGGCGTACTGGCCCGGTGTGAAACCGAACAGCCGCACCGAGGCCGCCCCGAGGATCAGCCAGATCCCCAGCACCACCGTTGCCAGGAATTCCGGCGTCACCACCCCCGCTGCCACGCCCAGACCGGCCAGTCCGTAGCCCACCATCCAGTCGAGGGCCAGGGCCACCATGCGGCGCCCCATCGGAGCCAGGGAACCGGGGCCGCTGGGCGGCAAACCCAGGCCCTGTCCCGGGGCGTTGTCGGGGCGGCTGGGTCCGGCAGACTCCGGCCCGGACAGCCACGAGGAGAAGGTGCGGCTCATGGCCCCTACGATAGGCGGGCGGCGAATCCGACCCGGCGTCGCAGGGTCCAGCCGCGATTGCGTAACGTCAGCACGGGCAACCTCAGCGTCCGACCGGGGCTACCAGCGGAGGAGAACACTTCTGTGACCGACAAGACGGCCGACGACATTCTCAAGCTCGTCGCCGATGAGAACGTGGAGTACGTCGACATCCAGTTCTGTGACTTGCCCGGTCAGATGCAACATCTGTCGATCCCCGCGTCCACGCTGGACGCGAGCGTGTTCGAAGACGGGCTGGCCTTCGACGGATCCTCGATCCGCGGCTTCCAGTCCATCCACGAGTCCGACATGATGCTGCTCCCCGACTTCTCCACCGCCCAGATCGATCCGTTCCGGGCCGCCAAGACGTTGAACCTCAACTTCTTCGTCCACGACCCGTTCACCCGCGAGCCCTACTCGCGCGACCCGCGTAACGTCGCCCGCAAAGCCGAGAACTACCTCACCAGCACCGGCATCGCCGACACGGCTTACTTCGGCGCCGAGGCCGAGTTCTACATCTTCGACTCGGTGCGCTTCGACTCGCAGATGAACGGCACCTTCTACGAGGTGGACTCGGATTCGGGCTGGTGGAACACCGGCTCACCGACCGAGGCCGACGGACGGGCCAACCGCGGCTACAAGACCCGCCCCAAGGGCGGCTACTTCCCCGTCGCCCCCAACGACCAGTACGTCGACCTCCGCGACACCATGACCACCAACCTGGCCAACGCCGGCTTCACCCTGGAGCGCGGCCACCACGAATGTGGCTCCGGTGGCCAGGCGGAGATCAACTACAAGTTCAACACGCTGCTGCACGCCGCCGACGACGTGATGCTGTTCAAATACATCATCAAGAACACCGCCTGGGCCAACGGCAAGACCGTCACGTTCATGCCCAAGCCCCTGTTCGGTGACAACGGCTCCGGCATGCACGTCCACCTGTCGCTGTGGAAGGGCGGCCAGCCGCTGTTCTACGACGAGGCCGGCTACGCCGGACTGTCCGACACCGCACGCCACTGCATCGGCGGCATCCTGCACCACGCGCCGTCGCTGTTGGCGTTCACCAACCCCACCATCAACTCGTTCAAGCGCCTGGTGCCGCACTACGAGGCGCCGATCAACCTGGTTTACAGCCAACGCAACCGTTCGGCCTGCGTGCGTATCCCGATCACCGGCACCAACCCCAAGGCCAAGCGGCTGGAGTTCCGCTGCCCGGACTCCTCCAGCAACCCCTACCTGGCGTTCGCAGCCATGTTGATGGCCGGTATCGACGGCATCAAGAACAAGATCGAGCCGGCCGCCCCGGTCGACAAGGACCTCTACGAGCTGCCGCCGGACGAGGCCGCCGACATCCCGCAGGCGCCCACCACGCTGGCCGAGGTGATGGACAACCTCGAGGCCGACCACGAATACCTCACCGAGGGTGGCGTATTCACCTCAGACCTCATCGAGAACTGGATCCGCTACAAGCGCGACCACGAGATCACCCCGATCAGCGTGCGGCCGCACCCGTACGAGTTCGCGCTGTACTACGACTGCTGAGGGCTGACGCACCTAAGGTAACGTCGCCGTCTTCGGCTGTGACCCAGTGGCGGTCAGCGAGAGCGATCCGTCAGAACGAGAAGTCGAAGAGCTCTGCCGTGGGCATGACGTCGTCGAGGAAGCTTCCGATCCACACGATGGGCATCGACGCGATCGCGGCCGGGATCGTCTCGGAGAAGGTGATACCGAGCATCTGGAATGAAACAGTGACGGCGCCCGGGACCGATCCGTCCTCGATCGCGCTGTCGAATGCGTTGGCGGCATTGAGCATCGACTCGCTGGCATCCGCCCACTGCTGGTTGAGCGGCGCGAAGAACAGTTGATCCACCAGCGACGATATTGAACCGGAATGCGCGAGGATCGCGGACTCGGCCGGCGCAAGCCTGTCGTCGACGATGAACACAAACCTGTCCAGGATGTCTGGAATGCGCTGCGCCGTCTCGACGGCTGAGAGCAATGTGCCGGCCAGCTCCGAGGTCCGCTGAGTCGTTATCCCCAGTTGGGGGTTGATCCACAGGCTGGCCTTCCCGGGACTGTCTTCCGGTGTTGGTGTCGGGGGTGGTTTTTAGCGTCGGGGTATGGCAACAGTCTTTGGTGCGGTGGCGGCGCGGGAGCAGGTCTGCGCTGCGCTCGATGCCATTGATGCCGCCCAGGCGGTGTTGCGGGCGACCTCGACGGATCTGGTGGGCAACACCTTTCGCATCGAGGTCGCCGACCGATTGGAGACCCA
>LZME01000058.1 GCA_001673575.1 Mycolicibacter heraklionensis
GGGGTCCAGTTCGCCGGCTGCGGTGGCAAAAGGTGCGACGAGGACATCGAGCATGTCGTCGAAATCGGCCTGAGCCGGCGCGGCCGTAGAGGTCAAAGCCAAAAACGCGGCAATACCGACAAGCTTGCTGCCCACAACCCTGCTGCGGTGACGAGGCATCCCGACGAACCCTTCTTCATGGAAGACAACAGATTCTGAAGTCTGCCTGAGAAGTTAAACGAGTTGCTTACGTGATGCAAGGCTGCCACCTAGGCAACCCGGAGTGTCGGCGGTTGTCCGTTGGCGGGCCGACGGCTAGATCCGTATCAACTTGACGGTGATGGTTGAGGCCTCGCCGTCGGCTCCGATGGTCAGGATCGGGGCATTGGGTGCCGAGGTGACGGTCCCGCCGGTCACGGTCACGGCATAGCCGTTGGGGTAGTGGTTGGCCGGCACGGCGATAGAGGTCTCGGAGCCGGCTCCGAAGGTGCCTGAGCCGTCGGCGCGGTCGGTGGTGTAGCTGAAGTTGAACTCGCCGTTGGTGAAGCTCAGCGACGTCGGGACGCCGGAGATCGCCTGGGGGTAGGGCTGAGCCAGGAGGTCGAGCTTGTCCCAGTTGACGTTGTCGCCGACCGGGGGCAGGTTCGTGTCGTAGACCAGTGCCTGGTCCTCCGGCGACGTGCTGGTGATGTCCTTGCCGGTGTAGGCCCATTCGGTCCAACCGAACAGATACCGGTTCGCCGCGTCCAGGCTCGCGCCGATGGTCGGAAGGTTGTTGGTGGCACCGAACTCACTCAAGAACGCCGGGATGTTGTGCTCCTGCGCATAGTCGTAGGCGTAGCCGAACACGGCGTCGGCGTTCCAGTCGCAACCGAAACTCAGGTCGGCGAAAATCGCATTCACCATGCAGTAGTGGTGGAAGGAGAAGGCGGTGTTGTCGTCGTCGACCGTTCCCAGATGGTTCTGTACCGGCAGGCTGGCTTCGAGGGTGCTCGGACCGAAGAACACTGTCTTGTTCGGGTCGACCGAGCGGATGGCTTCGGTGATCTGGTTGTAGAACGGGGTCAGCTGTTGGGCGTCGAAGTACGGGTTGCCCAGCAGGCTGCCCAGGGTCTGGGTGCCTGACCACGGCTCGTTCATGATCTCGTAGCCGGCGACGTTCTCGTTGCCCTTGAAGTAGTTGGCGACGGCCTGCCACATGA
>LZME01000059.1 GCA_001673575.1 Mycolicibacter heraklionensis
ACACGGGGCGCCGAAGGCATGGCAAAAACAACAACAAACAAAAACCACCAAACACACTATTGAGTTCTCAAACAACAGGCCGCCCGGCTTCAGGCAACCCCGCTACTGTACTCGCTTTTCGGAGTTGAGTCAACTCCGAGTTTTTCGGGGCTTCCGGAAGGACTTCCAGACTGCCGGTAGTTCCGCGGTCCGCGTCCCTCCGGCTCGACCTATATTACACGTTCTATCTCAGCGCCCAAATCGCCTAGATATTCCACGAACAAGGGGTAGCCGCGATCGATGTGGTAGACGTCGTGGACCTCGGTCTCACCGTCTGCGACCAGGCCCGCAAGCACCAAACCGGCTCCAGCACGGATGTCGGACGCCCACACGGGCGCACTCGAGAGCTGCGGCAGCCCACGCACCACGGCATGGTGGCCATCGGTGCGCGCATCGGCCCCGAGACGGATCATCTCCTCGACGAACCGGAACCTGGCCTCGAACACGTTCTCGGTGATCATCGACGTGCCATCGGCAATCGCCGCGAGGCCGATCGCCATTGGCTGCAGGTCAGTGGGGAATCCCGGAAACGGCAAGGTCGCGACGTTGACGGCCTTGGGCCGCTCGTATTGCACCACTCGGAAGCCGTTGTCGGATTGGGTGACGGTCGCCCCCGCGTCGTGCAGCTTGTGCAGCACAAGTTGCAAGTGGGCCGGGTCCACCCCGGTGACCGAGATGTCGCCGCGAGTCATCACCGCGGCAATCGCCCAGGTCGCTGCCACGATCCGGTCGCCGATCACTTCGTGTTCGGTGGGGTGCAGCCGCGGTACCCCGGTGATCTTCAGCGTTGGCGAGCCGGCACCTTCGATCTGCGCGCCCATCTGGTTGAGCATCGTGCAGAGATCGGCGACATCGGGTTCGCGCGCCGCGTTGTGGATTGTCGTGACCCCTTCGGCCAAGACCGCGGCCATCAAGATGTTCTCGGTGGCGCCCACCGACGGGAACTCCAACTGGATCTCGGCCCCGCGCAGCTTCTCGGCGTGCGCCACCACGCAACCGTGCTCGATATTGCAGGTGGCTCCCAGTTGTCGCAGGCCGGCCTGGTGCATGTCGAGCGGGCGCGAGCCGATCGCGTCGCCGCCCGGTAGTGCGACTTTCGCCTTCAGACACCGCCCCACCAGGGGGCCCAGCACACAGACCGAAGCCCGGAACTGGCGTACCGCGGCGAAGTCCGCGTCGTACTTGGGTTCGTCGGGCGAGGTGATGCGCACCGTGGTGCCGTCGAGTTCGACATTGGCGCCCAGCCCGCGCAGCACCTCCGCCATCAGGGGCACGTCCAGAATGTCCGGGCAGTTGGTGATGGTGCTGGTGCCTTCCGCCAGCAAGGCCGCCGCCATCAGCTTCAGGACGCTGTTCTTAGCTCCACCGACGGCGACTTCACCGGACAATCGGTTACCTCCGGTAACCACGAAACGCTCACCCACTTGCGTCAGTGTAGTGACGACGCGAGCCCTGTCCCGACCAATCCGGGCTTCGGCCGAAGCGGGGATTGCACCGGTTCACTCCCCCGGTACGGTTTGGGCTATGGCAGTGCACATCACTCGCGTTTACACCCGTACCGGCGACGACGGAACGACCGGCTTGAGCGACTTTTCTCGCGTGCCCAAGACCGATCCGCGGCTGGTGGCCTACGCCGATGTCGAGGAGGCCAATGCCGCAATCGGTGTCGCGATTGCGCTGGGCGAACCCGCCGAGGCGGTGAACGCCACGCTGTTGCACATCCAAAACGACCTGTTCGACGCGGGAGCGGATCTGGCCACGCCGGTCGCTGAGAATCCGAAGTATCCGCCGCTGCGGATCACCGCCGACTACGTCGACCGGGTGGAGGCGTGGTGTGACGAATACAACGAACAGCTGCCACCGCTCAACTCGTTCATCCTGCCGGGTGGCTCACCGCTCTCGGCGCTGCTGCACGTGGTCCGAACCGCGGTGCGCCGGGCCGAGCGCTCGGCCTGGGCTGCACTCGATGCCTACCCGGACGGGGTGTCCGTGCTGCCGGCGAAGTATCTGAATCGGTTGTCGGACTTGATGTTTGTGTTGTGCCGAGTGGCCAATACCGATGGTGACGTGCTCTGGAAGCCCGGCGGCGATCGCACCGATCGCCCCGAAAAGTAGTCCGCGCCAACGGCTCCAACGACCTAGGCTTGTTCAGTAGCTCTGACGCCGGGCCCGCGGCGACGGGCGCGCTTCCAGCCAGGACAGGAAGGCGGTCCGCGCGCCGCGGTCCAGCGCAATCTCGAAGCCGGCCCGACGGTCCTGGCTGACATCGCAGAGTTCGAGCACCACGATCTCGTCGGTCATGATGTCGAATTCATCGCCGCGGGGCGCCCTGCGGGCCACCACATCCACGCCGCGCCGGCTGAGCCGACGATCCGGCCACAACCGCACGCTGGAAAGACGGTAGAAAGCCGCTTCGCCACCGCGATAGCGGACCACGCCATGACGCCAGCCATGGCCGCCCACCGCGGGAAGGTCGCGCATGATCGCGGCCGTACCGCCCTGACGCAGCTTCCACAGCCGATAGCTGAGCGCAATAACGGCGCCCAGCAAAACGCCGACGAGCACGACCATGCAGATCATGGGCGTGCTCATCGGTTCTCGAGCCTCTTAGTCGATTAGACCCAGGGCGCGCAGCCTGGCCCGTCCCCGTGCAGCCATCTTGGGGTCGCTGGACTGGGCCTCGTGCCGTGCGGACGCCTCGTCGATCTCCGAGGTGAAGTCGACGGCCTCAGCCAGGATGCTGACGCCCTCTTCGGTCACCGACAGGAACCCGCCGTGCACGGCGAGCCGCAGCTCGTCCTCTCCGACCCGATCCACCCGCACCATGGCGTCGTCAACCAGCTCGGCAACCACCGGGATGTGTCCCGGCAGGATGCCGATCTCACCGACGGTGGTCCGGGTGAAGATGAACGCGGCCTTGCCCGACCACACCTTGCGATCGACCGCGACGATGTCGACGTCAAGCTCTGCCATTACCCACCACCTTTCGCCACCAGTAGATTCCGGGTCACAGCTTGGCGCCCAGGCTCTCGGCCTTCTTGGCCAGGTCGTCGAGGCCACCGATCAGGAAGAACGCCTGCTCGGGCAGGTGGTCGAAGTCACCCTTGGTCAAGCGGTCGAACGCCTCGATGGTCTCCTTCAGCGGCACCGTCGAGCCGGGCTGGCCGGTGAACTGCTCGGCAGCCATCATGTTCTGGCTCAGGAACCGCTCGATACGCCGTGCCCGGCCGACCAGCTGCTTGTCCTCTTCGGAGAGCTCGTCGATACCGAGGATGGCGATGATGTCCTGCAGGTCCTTGTACCGCTGCAGGACCCGGATGACCTCCTGGGCAACACGGTAGTGGTCGTCGCCGACGATGGCCGGGTCCAGAATGGTCGAGCTGGAGGCCAGCGGGTCCACCGCCGGGAAGATGCCCTTGGAGAACACCGCACGGCTGAGCTCGGTGGTGGCGTCCAAGTGCGCGAACGTGGTCGCCGGCGCCGGGTCGGTGTAGTCGTCGGCGGGCACGTACACGGCCTGCATCGAGGTGATGGACCGACCGCGGGTCGAGGTGATCCGCTCCTGCAGCTCACCCATCTCGTCGGCCAGCGTGGGCTGGTAACCCACGGCCGAAGGCATGCGGCCCAGCAGGGTCGAGACCTCGGAGCCGGCCTGGGTGAACCGGAAGATGTTGTCGATGAACAACAGCACGTCCTGGCCCGCCTCATCGCGGAACCACTCGGCCATGGTCAGGGCCGACAGCGCCACACGCATACGAGTGCCCGGCGGCTCGTCCATCTGGCCGAACACCAACGCGGTGTCCTTGAGCACGTTGGCGTCCTCGAGCTCGACCCACAGGTCGTTGCCCTCACGGGTGCGCTCGCCGACTCCGGCGAACACCGAGGTGCCACCGAAGTTGCGGGCGATACGGTTGATCATCTCCTGGATAAGCACGGTCTTGCCCACGCCCGCACCACCGAACAGGGCGATCTTGCCACCACGCACGTACGGGGTGAGCAGGTCGACGACCTTCAGACCGGTCTCGAGCATCTCGGTGCGCGGTTCCAGCTCGTTGAAGGCCGGGGGCTTCCGGTGGATGCCCCAGTGCTCGAAGTCCTCGCCGTAGCCGGGCTTGTCGAGGCAGTGACCGAGGGCGTTGAACACGTGGCCCTTGACCTCGTGACCGACCGGCACCGAGATCGCGGCACCGGTGTCGGTGACCTCGGTGCCACGCACCAGGCCGTCGGTGGGCTGCATCGAAATGGTGCGGACCAGGTTGTCACCCAAGTGCTGGGCGACCTCGAGGGTCAGCGTCTTGGCCAGCTCGGAGAAGGAGATCTCCGCGTGCAGAGCGTTGAACAGCTCGGGCACCGCGCCCCGGGGGAACTCGACGTCGACGACGGGGCCGGTTACGCGCACCACGCGGCCGGCGGTTGTCTTGTCAGCGGTAACAGTCATTATCTTCTTCGCTTCCTAGTACTTACCGGGGGGCTTACCGAGAGGCGTCGGCGAGGGCATTCGCACCGCCAACGATTTCGCTGATTTCCTGGGTGATCTGAGCCTGGCGCTCGCGGTTGGCCTCAAGGGTCAACGCTTTGATCAAGTCGTCGGCGTTGTCGGTCGCCGACTTCATCGCGCGCTGGCGCGAAGCCAGCTCCGAGGCCGCCGAGTCGAGCAGCGCGGCATACACACGGGTGGTCAGATACCGCGGCAGCAACGAGTCGAACAGCGTCGTGGCATCCGGCTCGAAGGAGTACAGGGTCTTCGGACCGGTCTCCTCGCCCACGTATTCCACCAGCATCGGAGCGATCCGACGCGCCTCGGCGGACTGCGACAGCATCGAGCGGAAGTCGGTCGACACGATGTGCAGCTCGTCGACGCCCAGGACCCCGTCGGTACCCGGGTGGTCGCCGTCGTCGTCGACGCCGGCCAGGAAGGCCTCGACCAGAGTCGAAGCGATCGTGGCGGCGTTCTCGTACGTCGGCTGCTCGGAGAATCCGGTCCAGGAGTCGGTGACCGCCCAGTTCCGGAACGAGTAGTACGCCAGTGCCTTGCGGCCGACGACGTAGAGCACCGGGTCCTTGCCCTCCGAGCGCAACAGAGAGAACAGCTCCTCTGCCCGGCGGAAGACGTTGGCGTTGTAGCCGCCACACAGACCACGGTCGGACGACACCACCAAGACACCCGCCCGCTTGGGCTCGCTGCGCTCGACCAGCAACGGGTGGTCCAGGGCCGCCTCGGCGGCCAGGGTGGTGAGCAACCGGGTGATCTCGTCGGCGTACGGCCGTGCCGTTTCCAGCCGAGTCTGTGCCCGGCCGATACGCGAGGTGGCGATCAGCTCCTGGGCCTTGGTGATCTTCT
Source organism: Mycolicibacter heraklionensis (assembly GCA_001673575.1). Classification (GTDB taxonomy): domain Bacteria; phylum Actinomycetota; class Actinomycetes; order Mycobacteriales; family Mycobacteriaceae; genus Mycobacterium; species Mycobacterium heraklionense_A. The sequence continues at coordinate 5,381 of LZME01000059.1, forward strand.
TGATCGACCCGGCTGAGCGGATTCGCCCGCGTAGTTCGCGAAGTGTGGCTGCCATAGCGGCGTTACTTCTTCTTCGCCGGCGCGGCCTTGTGGACCTGCACCGCTTCCTTGCCGAGCTTGTCCGCGTCGAGCGCTTCGACGTGCTCGTCGGGGACCACCGAGCTGCCGTCCGAGGCGGCGAAGCCCTTCTTGAACTGGTTGATCACCCCGACCAGCTTCTCGCTGGCCTCGTCCGAGAGCTTCTTGGACTCACGGATCCCGGTCAGGAGCTCGTTCTCCGAGGCCCGGATGTGGTCCAGCAGCTCCGATTCGAAGCGGCCCACGTCCTCGACCGGCACCGAGTCCAGGTGGCCTTCGGTACCCAGGAAGATCGAGACCACCTGCTCCTCGACGGGCAGCGGTGCGTACTGAGGCTGCTTGAGCAGCTCCACCAGACGTGCACCACGCTCCAGCTGAGCCTTCGAGGTGGCGTCCAGGTCGGAGGCGAAAGCGGCGAAGGCCTCCAGCTCGCGGTACTGCGACAGGTCCAGACGCAGCGAGCCGGCCACCTCCTTCATCGCCTTGATCTGCGCGGCGCCACCAACACGGGACACCGACACACCGACGTTGATGGCCGGGCGAACACCCTGGTTGAACAGGTCGCTCTCCAGGAAGCACTGGCCGTCGGTGATCGAGATGACGTTGGTGGGGATGTAGGCCGAGATGTCGTTGGCCTTGGTCTCGATGATCGGCAGACCGGTCAGCGAACCGCCGCCCAGCTCGTCGGAGAGCTTCGCGCAACGCTCCAGCAGACGGGAATGCAGGTAGAACACGTCGCCCGGGTATGCCTCGCGGCCCGGCGGGCGGCGCAGCAGCAGCGAGATGGCGCGGTAGGCCTCGGCCTGCTTGGTCAGGTCGTCGAACACGATCAGCACGTGCTTGCCCGAGTACATCCAGTGCTGGGCGATCGCCGAGCCGGTGTAGGGGGCCAGCCACTTGAAGCCGGCGGAGTCCGAAGCGGGCGCGGCGACGATCGTGGTGTAGTCCATGGCGCCGCCCTCTTCCAGCGCGCGACGCACGCTGGCGATGGTGGTGCCCTTCTGACCGATGGCGACGTAGACACAGCGGACCTGCTGGTTCGGGTCGCCGGTCTCCCAGTTCTTGCGCTGGTTGAGGATGGTGTCCACACAGAGCGCGGTCTTGCCGGTCTTGCGGTCGCCGATGATGAGCTGACGCTGACCGCGGCCGATCGGGGTCATGGCGTCGACGGCCTTGATACCGGTCTGCAGCGGCTCGCTGACGCTCTGACGCTGAACCACCGAGGGGGCCTGCATCTCCAGCGGACGACGGGTCTCGGCTTCGATCTCGCCGCGAGCGTCGATCGGCTGTCCCAGCGGGTTGACGACGCGACCGAGGAAGCCGTCGCCGACCGGCACCGAGAGCACCTCGCCGGTGCGCTTGACCTGCTGGCCCTCTTCGATGTTCTCGAAGTTGCCCAGGATGACCGCACCGACGTTGTGCTCGTCGAGGTTCAGGGCCACGCCCAGCACCCCGCCGGGGAACTCGAGGAGTTCCTGGGTCATCACCGAAGGAAGGCCCTCGACGTGCGCGATGCCGTCGCCGGCGTCGATGACGGTGCCGACCTCCTCGCGCGCGGTGTCGGCGCTGAAGGAGGTCACGTACTCCTCGATCGCCCCCTGAATGTCGTCAGAGGAGATTGTCAACTCTGCCATGGCTTTTCGTCTTCCTGCCTTCGAATGGGTATTGGGCTCTGAGACCGGGTGGGTCTGGGTAGGTCTTGATCAGTCGGGCAATTGCGTCTTGGCTGCGGCGAGACGCGACGACAGCGTGCCGTCGATCACCTCGTCACCGACCGAGATCGTCAGCCCGCCCAGCAGTGCCGGGTCGACACCGACCTGCACGCGGACCGGGTGGCTGTAGATCCGGCTCAACACGGTGTTCAGCCGAGTGCGCTGAGTGTCGCTGAGCTCGGCGGCCGCACCGACGTGTGCCACCAGCTCGCCGCGACGTGCCACTGCGATCTGAGCAAGCTCAGTGATCGCCTGATGTGCGGACTGGCCACGCAGCAGCCGTACGGTCTGCTCGAGCAGCGCCACCGCGATCGGGTTGGCACCGCTGCCACTGCCGATGACGTTGCGCAGCAACCCGACCCGACCGGCGGCCGGGGTCGCAGTGTCACCGAGCAGGATGTCCAGACGGGGCTGGGCGTCCAACACGCGGGAGAACCGGAACAGCTGGTCCTCCACCTCGTCGACGGTGCCCGCACTCTCGGCCGACAGCAGCAGTGCCTGCCGGGCGACGTGCTCGACGGCGGTGACCAGGTCCGCGCCGTTGGACCAGCGGGCCGACGCAGCGTCGGTCACCAGCGTCAGGGCGGCGGGACCGATCTTGTCGGCGAACAGGCGCTGAACCAACCGCACCTTCGGTGCGGCGTCGTCGGTCGGCACGGTCAGGTGCCGCGTGATCACGTTCTCGCGCTCGAGCAGTTCGGCGACGGCAGTCAAGTCACCGGCCAGCGCGGCCAGGCCCTGCTGGTCCAGGCCACCGGCCGCCTCGCTGAACTTGTCCAGCAGGCCGGCCAGCGCCTGGCGGCTGGCCGAACGCATCCGGACCAAGATCGGCGATTCGACTTCGACGGACTTCGGCGCCATGGCGTCGAGCTCGTCGAGGAAACGGTCCACAGTGGCGGACTGCCGCTGCGGGTCGGCGACGTGCGCACGAACCAGTTCGCCCGCCCGCTGCACAGCTTCGGCACCCAAGCCTGACCGCAGCTCACGGATGAGCTGCGCCCGCATGAGACCGACCTGCTGTCCGCCGGTGGACTTCACGCGCTCGGCTTCGACACCGGCCTGGCTACGCAGTTGCTCGGCGATCCGCTCGGCGTCCGAGCGGGCCTCCGCGGTGACCTGCTGTGCTTCGGCCGCGGCGTTGGCCAGTGCCGTGGAGTGCGCCTGACCGGCTTCGGCCAGACGAGCGGCGGCTGCTGCCGCCTCTTCCAGCTGCTTGCGCACCGACTCCTGCTGGTCGGCCATCAGCTTGCGCACCGGTGGCACGACGAACTTGACCAGCAGCCACACGATGACGGCAAAGCCGACCAGCTGCCCGATGAAAATCGACATCTCTGTTGCTACCGCCCCGTACTCGCCGCGGAAAGTGCCTCGGCGTCAACGCCGAGAATCCGGCTGGCCAAGGTGGCAGACAACGTCTCCACCCGGGCCTGCAGCTGCTCACTCACCGCATCGCCTTCTTGCTTGAGCTTGTCGGTGGCGGCCTGCAATGTCGAGGCCACCTCCGCCTCGGCCGCCGACCGCTGCTCGTCGATCACCTTGCGACCCTCGGCACGAGCTTCGTCCCGTGCCGTGCTGGCCTCAAGGCGCGCCGCCGCCATCTGCTTCTCGTAGTCGGCATCGGCGGCCGCGAACTGCTCCGCGGACTCCCGATTGTCGGCGAGCGTCTTGGTGACCATGTTCTCGCGCTCCCGCAGCACCTTCATGATCGGCGGCACCACGAAGGTACTGATCACGCCGAGCACGATCAGGAAGATCGCGAGCACGACGAAGAAGGTGCCGTCGGGAATGAGGAAGCTCTTCTTCGGGCCTTCCTCAGCCGCCTCGCTCAAGGCGAGGACAGCAACGCTCATGTCACCCATCTTGTGCGTTACTGCTGTGCGGCGATCGGGGTGGCGAAGACGAACAACGCCATGAAGGCCAGGTTGATGAAGTAGGCCGCTTCGACCAGACCAACCGTGATGAAGAACGGGGTGAACAGGCGACCCTGAGCTTCGGGCTGACGGGCGATACCGGCGATCAGCGCGTTACCGGCGATACCGTCACCGATACCGGCGCCGATGGCACCGCCGCCCATGATGAGACCGCCGCCGATGAGGGCACCAAGTCCGATCAGATTGGGATCTGCCATTTCATTCCTCCTTGCTAGCTGGTAGTGCTCTACCAGGTCTGATGTGGTCGTGCAGGTGGTACTAGTGGTGGTCTTCTTCGAGCTCCATGGCCTGGCTGAAGTACAAGATGGTCAGCAGCGCGAAGATGAACGCCTGGATCAGGCCGACGAACAGGTCGAAGGTCTTCCAGATCGCGTTCGGCGCGACCATGAAGACCGGCCCGAGCAATGCGATCAGGCTGACCAGGATGCCGCCGGCGAAGATGTTGCCGAACAGACGCAGGGACAGCGACACCGGCTTGGCGACTTCTTCGACCACGTTGATCGGCGCCAGGATCGCGACGTGGCCCTTGAGGACCCGCAGCGGGTGGCCGATGAAGCCCCGGCGCCAGAAGCCGGCCAGGTGGTAGCCGCAGAACACCAGCAGGGCCAGCGCCAGCACAAAGTTGATGTCGGCGGCGGCGGAGGAAATCAACTCATGGACGCCGTGCTCGTCGGCGTACTGCACGGGCAGCACCGACAGCCAGTTACAGACCAGGATGAAGACGAAGATCGTCACCGCCAGCGGCAGCACGAACGGGGCGATCTTCATCCCGATGGCACCCTCGATCTGGTTGCGCATCTGAATGGTGATCGCCTCGAAGAACAGCTGGACCCCGCCGGGAACCCCGGTCGAGGTGACCTTGGCGCGCAGGAAGAGCGCCAGGGCGATCACGATCACCGCTGCGATCGCGGTGGAGGTGATGGTGTCGATGTTGACCTCACCGACCAGCGGCCATACCGCGGTCTCGTGGTGGCCGACCTCGATGGCTCCCTCAGCCAGGATCGACTCAGTCATTTTCCGTCCCTTCAGCGCCCGACTCTGACGCTTGCGCGCGGAGCTTTTTTACCACTGGCAGCATGGTGGTCAGCACCAGCACTACCTCGAACAAGGCCAGTCCGAACAGCGCACCGAGGCCCTCTGGACGGAACTGGTAAGCGATTGCCAGGCCGATCGCGCTGATGACCAGCAGACGAGACGCCGAGTTCAGCGCCATCTTCTTCTTCAGCGGATGGTCGGAGGCGGTGATCTTCAGCGCGGACCGGCGAATCAGCAGTGCATTGCCCAGGCCGAGCGCCAGGCCCAGCCCGAAGAACACACCGAAGAGCGGTCGGCCGAATTGAGCGGCGGCAGCAATGGCGGCAGCGGTCAGAGCAACACAGATCAGTGACAGCCGAATCGGCTGGAATACCACCGACGGCAACACCAACGGCGCATCCTGCGCTGGTGTCGTCACCGCCTCACCCCAATCTGAATCTGCCCTGCGTCACTGTCGTGCAGTCGCCCGCCGAGCGTATCGGATGCCCGAACGCACTGTGGAACCACCTACAACACCATCTTAGACGGTGCTACTACCGCGTGTCGTAGGGGTCGTCTTCCGAGGCGCCGCCCCGGCGTAGCAACGGGATGAGCGTAACGACAATCGCGATGAGCATCGCACCCAACATCACCGCCCCGGTGTAGCGCGGGTCGAAGAAGATGGTGCCGGCCGCCCCGAATGCGACGATCGCCGTCCATAAGTAGATCAGCAGCACCACTCGGCGATCGGAATGGCCGATCTGCAGTAACCGATGGTGCAGGTGCATCTTGTCCGGACTGAAGGGGCTGAGCCCGGCGCGAGTACGACGGATGATCGCCAGCAACACGTCCAGCGCCGGCACGCACATCACGGCCGCCACCAACAGGAATGGCGACAGCAGCGCGAAGACGTCGCGCGCGCCGTAGGCCGTTTGCGAGATCGGCCCGGCCGCGGTGGTGGACGCCGCAGCCAGCATCAGCCCGATCAACATCGAACCGGAGTCGCCCATGAAGATCTTCGCCGGGCTGAAATTGTGTGGCAGGAAACCCAAACAAGCCCCGGCCAAGACCACCGAGATCAACGCGGGAGGGTAGAACAGCACGTCGCCGCCGTGGTCCTGCAGCACGCCGACCGAGAACATGCAGATCGCCAGTGCGGTGATCAGCCCCAGGCCGGCAGCCAGCCCGTCGAGGCCGTCGACGAAGTTCATCGCGTTGACGATCGAGACCGTCAACGCCAGCGTCAGCAGGATCGACGACACCTGATCGAGCACCACGGTGCCGACGCCGCCGATCGGGATGTAGAGCACGCTCCAGGCCACACCCATGGTGACGAGCACGCTGGCGGCGGTGATCTGGCCGGCGAACTTGGTCAGGGCGTCCAGGCCCCACTTGTCGTCCAGCAGTCCGATGCCCATGATGACGCCGCCGGCCAGCACCACCGCCGGCATTCCAGTGGAATAGACGAAACCGCGCGTCAGTGCCGGCAGCTGCGAGGCCAGGAAGATCCCGGCGACGATGCCGACGTACATCGCCAGCCCGCCCATCCGCGGGGTGGGCTGGACATGGACGTCGCGTTCCCGCGGGTAGGCGACTGCGCCGATCCGGGTGGCCATCCAGCGAACGGGTCCGGTGGTGAAGTACGTGATGATCGCGGCGGTCAGGCCCACCAGTGCGAGTTCTCGCAGCGGCACGCCGGCGCCGCGGTCGGCCAGAGCCAGCAGGCTGGTCACGGTGTTCCCGTCAGCGCGTCCGGATCCAACCCCAGCACCGCGCCGATCTGTTCGGCGGAGACCGGTCCGGTGCGGACGATCCGTGGTGCGGGGCCGGTGAGATCCACGATCGTCGAGGCCGCGCCCTGTTCGGCCGGCCCGGCGTCGAGGTAGACGTCGACGGACTCCCCCAGTTGACTTTGCGCTTCGCCTGCCTCGACGGCGGGCGAGCCACCGGAGACGTTGGCGCTGGACACCGCCATCGGGCCCACCGCCTTGAGAATCTCCAGGGCCACCGGGTGCAGCGGCATGCGCACCATGACCGTGCCGCGGGCTTCGCCGAGGTCCCACTGCAGCGACGGGGCCTGGGTGACGATCAGGCTGAGCGCGCCCGGCCAGAAGGCGCGGATCAGTTCCCGGGCGGTCTGCGGCACGATCAGGGCCAGCCCATCGATGGAGTTCCACGATCCGACCAGCACGCCCACCGGCATGTCACGGCCGCGTCGTTTGGCCGCCAGCAGCGCGGTCACCCCGGCGGCGTTGAAGGCGTCGGCACCGATGCCGTAGACCGTGTCGGTCGGCAGCACTACCAGGCGACCACCGCGCACAGCATCGATCGCCGCCGCGATTCCGGCCGCACGCTGGTCGGCGTCGGCGCAGTCGAAAACCTCTGTCATGGTTGATCGTTCCTGATCGCTGTCACGAACCGGAGCCGCCCAGTCAGGTCGGGCCGGGACACTACCTCGTCGAAAAATCCGGTGCCGCGCACAGTTTGGACGGTGGCCGTCGGGGTGGTGTCGTCATGTTCGACGGCGAACAGTCCGCCCGGGCGCAACAACCGCGCTGCCAGGTGAGCCAGCGGAGTGATCACCGCCATTCCATCCGGGCCGCCGAACAACGCATGCTCCGGATCGTGCTGGGCCACTTCGGGATCTAGCTCCGCACCGTCGGGAATATAGGGCGGGTTGCTGACCATCAGGTCGACTTGACCGTCGAGCTCCGACAGCAGCCCCGGCGAGGTCACATCGGCGTTGATCAGCTCCACCGACGTTCCGGCACAGTTGCGCTGCGCGTAGTCCAACGCGGGTTCGGAGTCCTCGACCGCGAAGACACGGGCGCCGGGGAAACTGTGGGACAACGCAATCGCCAGCGCACCTGAACCGGTGCAGGCGTCGACGATCACCGGGTGCGTGCCGAGCGGTTGGGCCACAGCCTGTTTCAGCACCCAGTCGAGCAGGGCTTCGGTTTCCGGCCGCGGGATGAACACCCCCGGACCGACCTGCAGCAGCACCGGCCCGAACGCCGCGGTACCGATCAGGTGCTGCAGCGGGACCCGAGAGCTGCGTGCGGCGACCAATTCCCGGTACCGCCCGTAGAACTCGTCGTCGGGTGGATCCAGCAGTGCCAGCCGGCCACGGTCGGTGCCGGCCGCATGGGCGGCGAGCTCTTCAGCGTCGTAGCGGGCGGAATCGATCCCGGCATCAGCGAAAAGCGCTGCAGCGGAGTCGATCGCGTCCCTCATTCGGCTGCGCTCGATGGTCCGCCTCCTCCTCATCGCTTCGCTCTGCATCGTCGCCGGTGGCTATGCCGTCCCCTGTAACCGGGTTTCCTTATCGGCGGCTGCCAGTGCGTCGAACATCGGATCGAGATCCCCATCGAGGACCTGGTCGAGGTTGTGCGCCTTGTAGCCGATGCGGTGGTCGGTGATCCGGTTTTCCGGGAAGTTGTAGGTGCGGATGCGCTCGCTGCGGTCGACGGTGCGGATCTGGCTGGCCCGATCCGCCGAGGCGTCGGCCTGGGCCTGCTCCTCGGCAACCGCCTGCAGCCGGGCCGCCAAGACCTGCAATGCACGGGCCTTGTTCTGCAGCTGCGACCGCTCGTTCTGACAGGTCACCACAATCCCCGTCGGCAGGTGGGTGATACGCACCGCGGAGTCGGTGGTGTTGACGCCCTGGCCGCCCTTGCCGGAGGACCGGTAGACGTCGATACGCAGGTCTGACTCGTCGATGGCCACCTCGGCGACCTCTTCGGGCTCGGGGTAGACCAGCACGCCGGCCGCCGAAGTGTGGACACGGCCCTGCGACTCGGTCACCGGCACCCGCTGCACGCGGTGCACCCCGCCCTCGAACTTCATCCGCGACCACACGCCGTCGGCGCTGTCGCCCTTGCTCGCGATGGTCAAGGTGGCGTCCTTGTAGCCGCCGAGGTCGGAGGTGGTCTCGTCGAGGACGGTCACCTTCCAGCCCTGGCGTTCCGCGTAGCGGATGTACATCCGGGCCAGATCGGCGGCGAACAACGCCGATTCCTCGCCGCCTTCGCCGGATTTGACCTCGAGCACGATGTCGTCGGCGTCGTGCGGGTCGCGGGGCGCCAGCATGTCGGTAAGCGCGGTGTCCAGCTCGGCGACGCGCGCCTCCAGCTCCGGGACCTCGGCAGCGAACGACGCGTCGTCAGCGGCCAGTTCCCGGGCGGCCTCGAGGTCGCCGCGGGCCGATTCGAGCTTGCGGTGGGTGGCGATGATGGGCGCCAGTTGGGCAAAGCGCCGACCGGCCCGACGCGCCTCGGTCGGGTCGTTGTGCAGTTCGGGATCGGACAGCTGCGTTTCCAGGGCGGCGTGCTCGGCTAGCAGGGCGTCGATTCCCTGAGTGCTTTGGGTCATCTCACCTCCATCCCCGAACGCAAACCGACGCCCGGACGACGTGCTGGCACGTTCCGGGCGTCGGTGAGGGAGCTACTTGTCGTCGGCTGCTGCAGCTGCTGCGGCACCGGCGTTGCGCTTGCCGTAGCGCTTCTCGAAGCGCGCGACGCGGCCGCCGCTGTCCAGGATCTTCTGCTTGCCGGTGTAGAACGGGTGGCACTGCGAGCAGACCTCGACCACGATGTGGCCGCTCTCCTTGGTGCTGCGGGTGGTGAAGCTGTTGCCGCAACCACAGACCACGGTGGTCTCGCCGTAGGCGGGGTGAATGCCAGATTTCATGATGTCCTCTTCAATCGTCGGCCGCCGGGTCGCCCGCCTTCGAATGTGGCGGACGTGAACCGGAACCTGAGATGTTCGATTATGCCAGCTACGCTGTCGCCCCCCAAAACGCCGGGAGGCTCCCGCGCATTCCGGTTAGTCGTTGTCCATTCCCGGCGTGGTCTTGGAGACCTGCACCAGGAACTCGTAGTTGTTCTTGGTCTTGCGCAGCTGGCTCATCAGCAGGTCGATGGCCTGGTGCGAGTCCAGGCCGGACAGCAGTCGACGCAGCTTGTGCACGATCGCGAACTCGTCCGGCGAGAGCAGCAGCTCGTCCTTACGGGTGCCCGACGGGTTGACGTCGACGGCCGGGAAAACCCGGCGCTCGGCGATCTTGCGGTCCAGCTTGAGCTCGGCGTTACCGGTGCCCTTGAACTCTTCGAAGATCACGGTGTCACCGGTGGAGCCGGTCTCCACCATCGCGGTGGCGATGATGGTCAGCGAACCGCCGTCCTCGATGTTGCGGGCCGCGCCCAGGAACCGCTTGGGCGGGTAGAGCGCGGTAGAGTCCACACCACCGGACAGGATGCGGCCCGACGCCGGGGAGGCGTTGTTGTAGGCACGACCCAGCCGGGTGATCGAGTCCAGCAGCACGACGACGTCCTTGCCCTGCTCGACCAGGCGCTTGGCCCGCTCGATGGCCAGCTCGGCGGCCTGGGTGTGGTCTGACGGCGGCCGGTCGAAGGTCGAGGCGATGACCTCACCCTTGACCGAGCGCTGCATGTCGGTGACTTCTTCGGGACGCTCGTCGACCAGCACCACCATCAGGTGGCACTCGGGGTTGTTGCGGGTGATCGCGTTGGCGATGTCCTGCATGATCGTGGTCTTACCGGCCTTGGGCGGGGACACGATCAGGGCACGCTGCCCCTTGCCGATCGGCATGATCAGGTCGATGACGCGGGTGGTCAGCTTCTCCCCCGAGGTCTCCAACCGCAGCCGCTGGTTCGGGTACAGCGGGGTCAGCTTGGAGAACTCGGGACGCTTACGGGCGTCCTCGACGGGGCCGCCGTTGACCGAGTCCAGCCGCACCAGCGGGTTGAACTTCTGCCGCTGGTTGGGTTGGTCACCGTCGCGGGGCACCCGCACGGCACCGGTCACCGCGTCACCGCGGCGCAGCCCGTTCTTGCGCACCATGTTCATCGAGACGTAGACGTCGTTGGGTCCGGCCAGGTAGCCCGAGGTACGCACGAACGCGTAGTTGTCGAGCACATCGAGGATGCCCGCGACCGGCTGGACGACGTCGTCCTCGCGCAGCTCGGCGTCGCCGCCGGCACCGCCACTTTCGCCGCCACGCTCGCCACGGCGACGCCGGTCACGGAACCGACGGCCGCGCCGGCCACCGCGTCCTTCGTCGTCGTCGCCACCGCCACGGTTGGACTGATCGCCGCCCTGGTCGTCGTTCTTGGACTGCGCGCCTTCGTCGGTCTTGGCGTCGGTTTTCGCGTCGGCCTTGGGCTCGCTCTTGGCGCCCTCGCGCTCACGGCGTCCACCGGACTGCTCAGCCCTGTCGGCCTTGTCGTCGTTGCGGCCCTGCTTGCGCGACTCGCCCTGGGTCTCGGCCTCGGCCGGCTTGTCCTGCTCGGCCGGCTTCTCGGACTCTCCGCCATTGGCGGCGGGCGAACCGGTCGCACGGCTGGCGCCACGGCGTTCGCGGCGCGGCGGGGCCGCGGGAGCGTCGGCCTCGTTGGCCGCGGCGGGCTCGGCACCGTTGGCGGGTTGCTCGCTGGTCGGTGTCTTCGTCTTCGGCGCTTCGGCGCCACTGCCGGCGTTGCCCCCGTTGCCGGAGACCTCGCGGATTGCGGCAATCAGTTCGCTCTTGCGCATCCCGGAGGAGCCCTTGACACCGACGCGGTTGGCCAGCGCCCGCAGTTCGGGCAGCACCATCGCCGACAGCGAGCTGTCGGAGGGGGCGGTGGCCGCACCGTTGTCGGGCGCCGAAGCGGGAGCGGACTCGGTGGTGGCCGGCTCCGAGGCGGTCTCCGGGGCGGACGGCGCGGCGTCACTACCGCCGGCGGCTGCGTCCTGGCTGGTCTCGGAAGTGCTCGGGGGGGTCGGCAGCGATTCCTGATCGGTGCTGCCTTCAGCCGTGAAGAGGTCCGTTTCGGTCACGGATTTCCTTTCTTCCCTCGTCGGTTTTCTCACGCGAGGGGCTTGGTTGCATTCAGCGGACTCGCCGAGTGCGTGTCACCGTCGACTGTTTAACGGTGTAGCCCGTATCGACGGCGTCGTAACGCAAACCGTCAGCTACGGGAAGAATTTGGTGGCATCCCGGTTGACATCACATTCTGAAAACAGGTGCTGATGCCGCGAATGCGGGACGGGACCGAGGATAGCCCGCTTCTGTGCTCGACGCAACAGATGGTTTGCTGCGCGGCTCAACCCGGTACCGCCACCCCGGAGTTCCACCTGACCGCGTCGCCGACCGGCATCTCGGTGACGTTGAACACACGAGCCTCCGGCGACTCCAGCACCGCGGCGGGCAGTTGGGTCGCTGTCGTCAGCGCGATCACCGCAGGTCCCGCGCCGGAAAGCACGGCCGCGATGCCGTGCCGACGCAGCAACTCCAGGAAGGCCGCCGACTCCGGTTGCGCGGCGCCGCGCTGTGGCTGGTGCAGCACATCCTCGGTGGCCGTCAGTAGCAGGTCGGGCCGCTCGGTCAGCGCCACCACCAGCAGCGCCGCCCGGCTGACATTGAACCGGGCATCGCGGTGGCTGACCTGTTCGGGCAACAAAGCCCGGGTCTCGGCAGTCGACGAGCGCAGTTGCGGGATCGCCGGGAACAGATGGATGTCGGGGTGCAGCCGCAGCGGCGCCGCCGCATAGTCGACCCGGCCGTCGGCTGCCTCTGTTGTCCACGAAACCACCGCGCCGCCCAGTACCGCGGCCGCAGCGTTGTCGGGGTGGCCTTCGAACTCTGAGGCCAGCTGGATCAGCTGAGTTTCGGACAGGCCGGGCCGATCAAGTTGCGTGACAAGACCATTGACCACGGCGAGCCCACCGACCACCGCGGCGGCCGAGGAGCCCATGCCACGCTGATGCGGGATCGCATTGCGGCAGCGCACCACCATGCCGGGCGCCTCGACACCCGCCTCGCGCATGCCACGCAGGATGCCTTGCACCACAAGGTGATCCGAGGTGAGCGGAACCTGACCGGCACCCTCCCCCTCGACCTGCACCACCAGACCGGACTCGACCGTCTCGACGATCACCTCGTCGTAGAGGCCCAGCGCCAGACCCAGGCTGTCGAAGCCGGGGCCCAGGTTGGCGCTCGACGCCGCAACCGCGACGCTGGCCGTCAACCCGGTCGGCAACAACTGAACCACTAGGCCAGCCCCAATTCGGCGACCACGGTGGCCGCGTCGACGGGAACCGCGGTCACCTCAGGCATGTCCCGCAGCGCGGTGTCGGGGTCCTTGAGCCCGTTGCCGGTCACGGTGCACACCACGGTCGAACCGCGCGGCACCCAGCCGTCCTCTACCGACTTGAGCAGCCCGGCGATGCTGGCCGCCGAGGCGGGTTCGACGAACACGCCCTCGGTCTGCGCCACCAGGTGGTAGGCGGCCAGGATCTCGTCGTCGGTGGCGGCCAGGAACCGTCCACCCGAATCCACCTGCGCTTCAACGGCCTGCGTCCAGGAGGCCGGCGAGCCGATGCGGATCGCGGTGGCGATGGTCTCCGGGTTCTTGACCGGCTCACCGAGCACCAGCGGTGCGGCCCCGGCAGCCTGGGTGCCCAGCATCTTCGGCAGCTTCTCGGTCAGGCCGTCGGCGAAGTACTCGCGGTAGCCCTTCCAGTACGCGGTGATGTTGCCGGCGTTGCCGACCGGCAGCGAGTGGATGTCGGGCGCGGTGCCCAGTGCGTCGACGATCTCGAAGGCCGCCGTCTTCTGGCCTTCGATGCGCACCGGGTTGACCGAGTTCACCAGCGAGATGGTCGGGAAGTCGGTGGCCATCTTGCGAGCCAGCTCCAGGCAGTCGTCGAAGTTGCCGTCGATCTGAATGATCTTGGCGCCGTGCATGACTGCCTGCGCGAGCTTGCCCATCGCGATCTTGCCCTGCGGGATCAGCACCGCGCAGGTGATGCCGGCGCGGGCGGCGTAGGCGGCCGCCGATGCCGAGGTGTTGCCGGTCGAGGCGCACAGTACCGCCTTTTGGCCGCGGGCGACCGCGTCGGTGACGGCCATCGTCATGCCGCGGTCCTTGAACGAGCCGGTGGGGTTGAGCCCTTCGACCTTCAGGTGCACCGTGCAGCCGGTCTGCTCGGAGATCCGCTTGGCGTGGATCAGCGGGGTGCCGCCCTCGTGCAGGGTGATGGCCGTCCAGTCGTCGCCGATGGGAAGCCGATCGCGGTAGGCGCCGATCAGGCCGGGCCAGGGGCGGTGGATCGGGGTCCGGGTGGAGCTCACTGGTCTGTTCCTTCCAGTCGTAGCACGCTGGCGATCCGCTGGACTGCGTCCAGGTCAGCCAGCGCCGCAACGGTTTTCGACAATGCTGCGTCGGCAGCCCGGTGGGTGACCACCACGATCCGAGCGCCGATCAGTTGGCCATCGTTGTCGGCCACGCCCTCCTGGCGCACCTCGGCGATGCTGACGCCGTGGGCGGCGAATTCGGCTGCCACCGTGGACAGCACACCCGGCTTGTCGGCGACGTCCATGCTCACGTAGTAGCGGGTCTGCACGTCGCCGATCGGGGCGATGGCCAGCTGGGCGTACTTGGATTCACGCGGCCCGCGCCCGCCCTGCACCCGGTTGCGGGCGGCCATCACCAGATCACCGGTGACCGCGGATGCGGTCGGCGCGCCGCCGGCACCCTGGCCGTAGAACATCAGCCGACCGGCCGCCTCGGCTTCGACCACCACCGCGTTGAAGGCCCCGTTGACGGTGGCCAGTGGGTGGGTCAGCGGCACCAGCGCCGGGTAGACCCGCGCCGAAACCCGCTGCTGCCCATCACTGGTGGTGATGCGTTCGCAGATGGCCAGCAGTTTGATCGTGCAGCCTAACGCCCGGGCCGTGGTGAAGTCCGCCGGGCTGATGCTGGTGATGCCCTCCCGGTAGACGTCGTCGGCGGTCACCCGGGTGTGGAAGGCGATCGATGCCAGGATCGCGGCCTTGGCGGCGGCGTCGTAGCCCTCCACGTCGGCGGTCGGGTCGGCCTCGGCGTAGCCCAGCGCACTCGCATCGGCCAGCGCAGCGGTGTAGTCGGCGCCGGTGGAGTCCATTTCGGACAGGATGTAGTTGGTGGTGCCGTTGACGATGCCGGCCACCCGCAACACGGTGTCGCCGGCCAGCGACTGGGTCAGCGGCCGGATCACCGGGATGGCGCCGGCGACGGCAGCCTCGAAGTACAGGTCCACCCGCGCGTTCTCGGCGGCCTCGGCCAGCTCCCCGGTGGACCGCGACAGCAGGGCCTTGTTCGCGGTGACGACGGATTTGCCGTGCGCGATCGCCGACAGGATCGCCTTGCGGGCCGGTTCGACCGGGCCCATCAGCTCCACGACGATGTCGACGTCGCTGCGCGACACCAGGCTGTCGATGTCGTCGGTGAGCAATTCCGCTGGCACGCCGCGGTCGTCCGCCACCCGGCGCACACCGACCCCACGCAGCACCAGCGGTGCGCCGATGCGCGCGGCCAGATCATCAGCGCTGGCCTCGAGAATGCGGACGACTTCACTGCCGACGTTGCCCAAGCCGAGGACTGCCACCCCTACGGGGGCCCCGGACACCTGCGAACCGGACACTTTTTACCCCACCTCCAGGCTGATCAGGTCTTCGACGGTCTCCCGGCGCAGCATAAGGCGGGCTTTCCCGTCACGTACCGCCACCACCGCCGGGCGGGTGAGCAGGTTGTACCTGCTCGACATCGAGTAACAGTAGGCGCCGGTGGCGGCCACCGCGATCAGGTCACCGGGCACCATGCCTTCGGGCACCCAGGTGTCGCGGACGATGATGTCGCCGCTCTCGCAGTGCTTGCCGACGATGCGGCCCAGCTCCGGCAACGCTCCTGCTTCTCCAAGGCCCGGTAGGCCTCGCGAGACCAGCCGTACGTCGTAGTGCGCGTCATACAGCGCCGGCCGGATGTTGTCGCTCATGCCGCCGTCGACGCTGACGTAGCGGCGATGCCCGGTGGCGCTGACGGCGACGTCCTTGACGGTGCCGACCTCATAGAGCGTGATGGTGCCCGGCCCGGCGATCGCCCGACCGGGTTCGACGACCAGTTGCGGGGTGGGCAGGCCCACCGCGGCGGACTCATCGCGCACGATCGCAGCCAGTTTGGCGGCCAGCTCGGCCATCGGCGGCGGGTCGTCCTGCGGCTGATACGAGATGCCCAGTCCCCCACCCAGGTCGATGACCGAGAGCTGCGCGGTCTTGTCAACGCCGAATTCGGCGACCACGTCGCGCAGCAGCCCGATCACCCGGTGGGCGGCCAATTCGAAGCCGGCGACGTCGAAGATCTGCGAGCCGATGTGGCTGTGCAGGCCGATCAGGCGCAGGTGCTCGGTGGCGAACACTTTTCTGATGGCGTCCATTGCCGCACCGCTGGCCAGCGACAGCCCGAACTTCTGGTCTTCGTGGGCGGTCGAGATGAATTCGTGGGTGTGGGCCTCCACACCGACGGTGACGCGCACCAGCACGTCCTGAGTTGTCCCGGCCGCCTTGGCGACCGCTTCGAGGCGGTCGATCTCGATCAGCGAGTCGACCACGATGTGGCCGACGCCGGCGTTGACCGCAGTCTGAAGTTCGGCGACCGACTTGTTGTTGCCGTGCAGGGTGATTCGCTGCGCGGGGAAGCCGGCGTGCAGGGCGACGGCCAGCTCTCCCCCGGTGGCGACGTCGAGGCACAGGCCCTCTTGGTCGATCCAGCGCGCGATCTCGCTGCACAGGAAGGCTTTGGCGGCGTAGTGCACGTTGTCGCCTCCGCCGAACGCCTCGGCGATCTCGCGGCAGCGGCCCCGGAAATCGTCCTCGTCGATGACGAACAGCGGGGTGCCGAACTCGGCGGCCAGGTCGGTGACCTTCACGCCGGCGATCTGGGTGACGCCGTCGTCGCCGCGAACGGTATTGCGCGGCCAGACATTCGGCGCCAACTGCAGCAGCTGCTGCGGGGTCTGCGGGCGCGGCGGCAGTCCGTCGTGCTGGATCTCTTCGGCGTGGCGAGGGCCCGCGGGGTGGACGTTCACATCCGCTCCGGTGCGCTCACGCCGAGGATGCCCAGCCCGTTGGCGATCACCTGGCGGGTGGCCTGACACAGCGCCAGCCGCGCGGCATGCAGCTCGCCGGGTTCCTCATCGCCCTGGGGCAGCACCCGGCAGCTGTCGTAGAACCGGTGGTAGTCGCCGGCAAGGTCTTCCAGGTAGCGGCAGACCCGGTGCGGTTCCCGCAGGGCGGCAGCGGTTTCCAGCACCCGGGGGAACTCCCCGAGGTTGCGGATCAGCGTGCCTTCCTTGTCGTGGCTGAGCAGCCCGAGGTTCGTGGTGTCGGGGGCCAGGCCCAGTTCAGCGGCGTTGCGGGCCAGCGCGGAGAGCCGCGCGTGCGCGTATTGCACGTAGTAGACCGGGTTTTCGTTGCTCGCCGAGGACCACAACGCCAGATCAATGTCGATCGGGGTGTCCACCGAAGAGCGGATCAGGCTGTAGCGGGCGGCGTCCACGCCGATGGCCTCGACCAGGTCGTCGAGGGTGATGACGGTGCCGGCGCGCTTGCTCATCTTGACCGGCTGGCCGTCGCGCACCAGGTTGACCATCTGGCCGATCAGCACCTCAACTCCTGCCGGGTCGTCGCCGAAGGCGGCCGCGGCGGCCTTGAGCCGGGCGATATAGCCGTGGTGGTCGGCGCCGAGCATGTAGATACACAGGTTGAAGCCGCGCTCGCGCTTGTCCAGGTAGTAGGCCAGGTCGCCGGCGATGTAGGCGGGCTTGCCGTCGCTTTTGATGACGACGCGGTCCTTGTCGTCGCCGTAGGCGCTGGTGCGCAGCCAGGTGGCACCGTCTTTTTCGTAGATGTTGTCTTCTGTGCGCAGCCGTTCGATGGCCTGCTCGACGCGCCCGGAGGTGTGCATCGAGTCTTCGTGGGTGAAGACGTCGAAGTCGGTGCCGAATTCGTGCAGCGATTTCTTGATGTGGGTGAACATCAGGTCGACGCCGATCTCGCGGAACGTCTCCTGAGCATCGGGACTGTTCAGGGCGTCGGGGGCCTGGGCCTGGATTTGGGCCGCGATGTCGGTGATGTAGGCGCCGGCGTAACCGTCCTCGGGGGCGGGCTCGCCCTTGGCGGCGGCGATCAGCGAGTTGGCGAACCGGTCGATCTGGGCGCCGTGGTCGTTGAAGTAGTACTCGCGGGTGACCGCGGCACCCTGGGTGCTCAGCAGCCGGCCCAGTGCGTCACCGACCGCGGCCCACCGGGTGCCACCGATGTGGATGGGGCCGGTGGGGTTGGCCGAGACGAACTCGAGGTTGACGTTGAGTGCGCCGAGGGTGTCGGTGTGGCCGTAGCTTGTGCCGGCGCTGATGACGTTGGCGACCACGGCGCCCTGCGCGGAAGCCTCGATGCGCAGGTTCACAAACCCCGGTCCCGCGATCTCGGCCGCGGCGATCCCGTCGGCCTGCACCAGCGCCTCGGCCAGCCAGCCGGCCAGCTCGCGCGGGTTGACGCCCACCTTCTTGCCCAGCTGCAGGGCCAGGTTGGTGGCGTAATCACCGTGTTCGGGGTTGCGCGGCCGCTCGACTGTCACCGTCGCGGGCAGCGCGGCGGTGTCCAGGTCATGTTCGGCCAGCACCGCGGCGGCGGTGTTCTTGAGCAATTCGGCCAGATCGGCGGGGGTCACGAGGCCCCATCCTATGGTCTTACGTGGTCAGGCCCCGAATCCGTCCGGTTCTCGGGTCCGGGCAATCATGCGCTAGTCTGTCAAAGCCCACTTGGCGCCCGTTTGTACGTGCGCCCCCGTAGCTCAGGGGATAGAGCGTCTGCCTCCGGAGCAGAAGGCCGCAGGTTCGAATCCTGCCGGGGGCACCACACAAAATGCCACGTCGCGGGCTCTGCCCGTTCAGCGGTGAATTCCGCAAACCACCGTTCACTAATACAGTTCTCCCATGACCTCCCCCGTCCTGCGGGTCACTCCGGTCAGCCTGCGGGAACTGGCGGAGCGGTGTACATCGCTGTCGGATCAGGTCGCACCAGCGCTGCCGGCGGCCGCCGCTCCCACGTGGCAGGCCACCGGCACAGCAGCCAGCAACGTCAACACCGGTGCCAGCACCGCCGCGACCACGATGCGCGGACGGATGACAGCCAGCTCGAGAAAGCTCACCACCGCGGCCCACGACTACGAGGCGATGGACAACGCCGGGGCTGCCACCCTGGCCGCAGTCCCCCAGCATGGCGCCGGTCTTATCCCGCTGGTCGCGCGCTCCGGCGCCGACGGCGGAGCCGGTGGCCTCGGGACGCCGAGGTAGCCGCCGATGCCTTTTCCGACGCTGACCGAGATCGAAGACGCGAACTGGGACTACCTCACCCGCAACGCCGCGGCCTGGACCCATCTCGCCAATACCTGGGAAGCCGCGTTCACCGAAATCCGCGACGCCTCCACGAGTCCCGGCGGCGTCCCGTGGACCGGCACCGGCGCCCAAGCCTTCCAGCACCGCGCCGCCGCCGACGTGGTGAGAGTCCACGACCCCGCCGACATGCTGCGCAACGCCGCCGGGATCGCCAACCGCGGCGCGCAGGCCCAACAGGGCAACAAGTCGCTGGTGCTGTCTGCCGTCAATACTGCTGAACGCGAAGACTTCCGGGTCGGCGACGACTACTCCGTCACCGACACCTGGACCTACTACAGCTCCGCCGCGGAGCAAGCTCAGCGCGAGCAGACCGCGGACGGTCACGCCAGCTTCATCAAGTCGCGCGCCACCAATCTGGTCAACAATGAGCAGGAAATCGCTCGCCAACTCACCGCCGCAACCGCCGGACTACACGAGTTCAGCTTCGGCGAAGAAAGCGCCGACGGTGGAGCGGGCGGCAACGGGCTGCCGCAGGCCCAGCCAGGCGGCAACGTTGACCCCGCCGACATGGCGAGGCAACGCGATCAGGCAATCGCCGATGACCCCGCTGCCGACCCCACCTCGCGGCGACTGGCCCAGGAACGCCTCGATGACCTGCGGAATTCCCATTTCATCGGCCCACTGCCAAGCGATCCGGTGCTGGGCGGCGACGCGCGTACGCGCGCCCAAGCGAGACGAAAGTTCCAGGATTTCCTCGAATCTGGTCAGGCCTATCCAGACCGGCCACGGCTGACACCTGACCAAGCAACCCAAATGCTCGATCGGTGTGAGTCCCAGGCACGGGATCTGGTCCTCCGTGGCTTCGCCGATCAGTTGAACCAAGCGGGAGTCTCTCCGGCAGGAATCCAGCGAGCCCTCGATGAGGTACAAAGCGGCAAGCCTCCCCGGCAACTGATCCGTGAAGCGGGATCTGGAATATCCAGTGGGGTCGGCAGTCTGGGCAGCGGCCTGGGTTCGCAGGCGGACGCCCTACCCCAGGGAAGGCATTGGGGCGACGCTGCCTCGTGGTCCAAGGCCGACGCCGACGCCCTTAAGACGCTGGGTAAGCGGCTCTCATTGGCCGGTATAAGTCTGGACGGTTTGCTGACCGTTAACGATATCTTGAACGGAGCTCCCGCTAGCGAAGAAGTTGCCAAACTAGGTGGACGCACCGCCGGCGCATGGCTCGGAGGATTCGCCGCAGGGGCAGCTTGGGGTTCGTGGGTAGGGCCCGAGGGCACCGTGATTGTTGGACTTCTCGGCTCTATTGCGGGCGGGTTTGGCGGGGATAAATTGGTGCAAAAGATGATGGGCGGCTGATGGTACGCGATTTGTCCTTCGGAGTAATTGTCCTGTGCTACCTCGCGGGATTTCTCCTGTCTTTTTCCAAAATCAGCACCAGCGCCCAGCGACGCATCTACTGGAGTTGCGCCTGCATAGCGGGATTTTTCGGCACCCTGGCAACGTATCCGACGTGGACTAACGCAGCCGTACTGGGCATTTTAGTTCCGGCGGTGATGGCAGTTGCCGCGTATGTGTCCACGCCCTACATCAAGATCCGCGGAAAAATCTATGCATTGACGATCACAGACCCCGATCCCGAAGACGAACCCGCGACAACTGATTCCACGCAGCAGGAAATCGATCCACACCCCGATTCCTACAGCGGACTACTCACCGCCACAACCATGTGGTGGGCTCTCGTCGTACTCACTGCGATCGGCGCCGGAAATGTGTACTTCGCCGCCACAGGAAAAGGCGAGATCTGGGTAGGCCTCATGAGTGGGACGTTCTCCGCACTACTCACCGTTGTCACCGCATACGGCGACGCCAGCTGGCGCTATCCCATAGCCCGCGGTCAATACATCCAGTTTGGGGTCGCCTCCGTCATCACCGCCGGAGTTTTCCCCCTGCTGTACCTGGCCGCCTATTACATCGCCCAACGCCGACCACTACGACGCAAACAGTCGATGGAATATCGGGTACACCCCCGCCACAGAAAACTGGACAGCTAGACCCTCGGGCAGAATTTCGCGCGCGGCCACCAAACCCTTGCGCCGTGGCTAGGGGGTGCCGCCGGCACCGCCGGGGCTGCCGCCGACTCCGCCGGCGTGGACACCGGTGTTCTGCTCACCGGGACTGCCGGGACCGCCTGGGCGTCATCCGTCGACGGAGCTATGGCTGAACCGACTGCCGAGGCGGCCCAACCGCCCGTCGAGAAGCCCTGCGCCTACGTGCCCTGCCCGCCCTTGCCGATCATCTCGGCCCTCCCCGCACTCACGGAAGCCCACCGTCGGGTACTCCGAACGAAACCGCTGAACTTGAAAAAAGTCCGTTCGCTCCACGCGCATCAGGGGAAACCCTTGTAATCCCCGGCAACCGCGCTGGGGTGTCGCCTGCGTCGACCGGCACGAGGATCCCCGTTTCTTCGCTCACAGCACAAATCACCCCGGGAGACGCCTCCCGAAACTAAGGTCGGCTAAGTGACGATTCGCCTTGGCTTCCAGATCCCCGACTTCTCCTACGGCACCGACGTTTCGGAGCTGTTCCCCACCGTCATCGCCCAGGCCCGCGAGGCCGAGGCCGCGGGGTTCGACGCGGTCTTGGTGATGGACCACTTCTATCAACTCCCCCAGCTGGGTTCGCCCGATCAGCCGATGCTCGAGGCCTACACCGCCCTCGGTGCGTTGGCGACCGCGACCGAACGGGTGCAGCTGGGCACGCTGGTCACCGGCAACACCTACCGCAATCCAGCGCTGCTGGCCAAGATCATCACCACGCTCGATGTGGTCAGTGCCGGGCGCGCCGTCCTGGGTATCGGCACCGGATGGTACGAGCTCGAACACGACCAACTGGGTTTCGAGTTCGGCACCTTCACCGACCGGTTCAACCGGCTCGACGAGGCGCTACAGATCATCCTGCCGATGATCCGCGGCGAGCGGCCCACATTCGATGGCAAGTGGTACCGCACCCGCGAGGCGATGGCCGAACCCCGCTTCCGCGACCACATTCCGCTGCTGATCGGCGGCAGCGGTGAGAAGAAGACGATCCCGCTGGCCGCACGTCACTTCGACCACCTCAACCTCATCACCAGTTTCGACCAACTGCCGGCGAAGGTGGACGCGATCCGGCGCAGCTGCGACGAGGTCGGCCGCGACCCGGCGACCCTGGAGACGACCATGCTGCTCACGGCTGTGGTCGATCCGAGCGTCTCCATCGATCAGATTCCGGCCGAGCGGGCTCAGCGGGTGGCCATAGGCAGCCCCGAATCGATCGCCGAGCAGATCAAGACCAAGGTGCTCGATGCCGGCGTCGGCGGGGTCACCATGAACATCCCGGGCTACACCCCCGGGGTGATCACCAAGGTGGGAGCGGCATTGCGCGCGGTGCTCGACGCCTGAATCTAAGTGAAGTCAACCATCCAAGTTAACTTCACTTAATCCATTAAGTGAAGTTAGACTGAACTGGTGACTTCACTTCGTCCCGTCACCTACGAGGACGTGCGTTGGGAACCCCAGGGGGTTCGCTACGCCAGCACCGCGCTGCCGCAGTACGGCACCTACCACCCTGCGGTGCCGGCCAGCATCGCCGAGTTGGCCCTGGATCTGCCACCGTCCGTCTTCGCCGAAGCCGAAGCCGCGAGCCAGGCGATCACCCGCTTCGACGCCGAACTCGGAAGTGAAATCGCACCGTCCGCCGCCGTACTGCTGCGATCCGAATCGGCCGCCAGTTCCCAGATCGAGAACCTGACGGCGTCCTCGCGCGCAATCGCCGAAGCCGAACTGACCGGCCACAGCTCCAAGCGCAACGCGGAGATGATCGTCGCCAACACTGCAGCCATGCAGGCGGCAATCGCCTTGTCCGAGAAGGTGGATGCTGATGCCATCCTGGCGATGCACCGCGCGCTGATGAGTAAAGAACCACGCCATACCCCTGGCGAATTCCGCACGGAACCGGTCTGGATCGGGGGCGGCTCCACACCTATCGGTGCGACGTTCGTCGGCCCGCGCCACGAACTGATCCCCGCAGCGATCACCGACCTGATCTCGTTCGCGCAGCGCTCGGGCACGCCGGCCCTACCGCAGATCGCGGTGGCACACGCGCAATTCGAGACCATTCACCCTTTCACCGACGGGAACGGACGCACAGGCCGCGCACTGGTGCACGCCCTGTTGCGCAACAGGGGCATGACCCGCCAGGTGACGGTGCCGATCTCAGCAGGATTGCTCGCCGACACCGGTGCGTACTTCGCCGCGCTCACCGCCTACCGCGAAGGCGATGCGGCACCGATTGTTGAGCGCTTTGCCGAGGCCGCTCTCCGATCTATTGCGAACGGACGAGAGCTGGTCGCCGAGCTTCAGGTAATCCGGGAGAGCTGGAACGAGGTGATCACCGCACGGTCCGACTCGGCAGTGTGGAAGGTCGCCGACCTGTTGACCCGCCACCCCGTCGTCAACGCGGCGCTGCTGGCTCAGGAGCTGGGCATCGAATCGACCAATGCCCACCGCTACCTCAACCCGCTAGCCGACGCGGGAGTCCTCGTCGCGACCACCAGTGGCCCCCGCAATCGGGTGTGGCGTTCGCCTGAGGTGCTCGCCGCGCTGGACGCGTTCGCCGAGCGGGCCCGGCGGCGCGCCTAACCCGCGGGCTCAGCCCAGCACCGTGTGCATCAGCATCACGTCGTAGGCGTTCCACAGCGACAGCGTGAAGTACACGTCCTTGCCGGTCGACCACGGATGCACGTAGGGCGCGTAGATGCCGCCGGGGATCTGGCCGGTGGGGATCAGCGTCTGCTCGGCGCTCCACGGCCCCTGCGGGGTGGGCGCGGTACGGGCCACGACGTCGTTGCCGCCGTTGCCGTACAACGCCAGGTACTGACGTAGATAGGTGTTGTACTGCACCGACATCTCGCCCACCGGGCCGGGGATCACCGGCGTGGCCGCAGCCGGGTTGGCCGGCACCCAGGATCCGCTGTCCCCATTCCAGTACTGGTACTGGTTCAGGTCGGGTATGGCGCGTTCGGGCACCCGGGACAGGTACGCCGAACCGCCACGGCCGGAAGGGGTTCCGTAGGAGTACAGGTAGCCGTCGTTGCCGCGCAGGAACGCGCCCATCTGGAACTTCTCGTTACCGGGGACGAAGCGCGCCCGCGGGACGTTCTCCGGTGACGTCGACCGCACGGTCCCCGGATAGACACCCCACGTTTCGCCGTTGTCGTTGGAGACCGCGATCGCCGAGTAGTTGGTGGACCACTCGCCGTCGCGGCCCCACTGCTTGATGGACATGAAGTTCATGTATTGGTTGCCGGCGATTCCGATCGCGGCGGTGGGGATCATGCCCTCCTGGTGCGGAGCCAGTTGCACTGCGGGCAGGATCTGCTTGGAGAAATTCGCCTGCCGCAGTGGCGAACCCGAGTACTTGTTGCCCACGGCTCCGGGGCCGATGGTGATCCCGTCGGCCAGGTTGTTGTCATTGCTGCGGAACAGCACGTTCTGTCGCCACTGCTTGCCCTGGATACGGCAGTAGCCGAAAGTGTCTCCGAACGCGTAGAGGATCTGACGGTTTCCGGGATCACCGTTGTCCCAAGGAATTCCAAGGTCGGTGCCGGAGATGCCGAAGCGCTGCAGGGTTTGGTTGGGGCTGTTGGGCCCGGTCACCCACTCCACCAACGATGTCTGGGAGCCGGCGATGGCGCCGGCAGCGTCGGCGGTCGACAGCCCCGGATCTGCGCCGGCGTTCGGCACGGGCTGGACCGGCTGGACCGGCTGGGCGACGTTCGGCACGGCTTGCCCGCCGGGATTCGGCTGCGCCGGGACCACTCCGGCCTGCTGGCGAATCGTGCCGTTCGGGTTGATCAGGGCGGCGATCAGCGGGCCCAGTTTGGGCAGCGGCGCTTGATCATTGGTGCCGCGGGGCCGCCGCCCGGTGGGTAGCTGACCGGCTCCAGTGGTCGGTGAGCCCGGCGGCGGATCGATGTTGGCTTCGGGGGCGTTGCAGGTGGCTGCGCTCGCCGGCGCGAACTCGCTGGCGGCAACCATCCCCAGCACGACGACCGGCACCATTGCCGCCGAGACGATTCGACGTGTCGCCGACATGTCACACCTTTCCCAGGACCCGCTCCCGGGCCTCGCACCACTGTGACGATAGTGATTTCTGGGACTTCTGTGGCTGCCGGAGGACGATAGAGACGCATCCGTGACGGTGTCGCAACCCGCGGATTGCCCGCTCAGCCGGCCCGGCTGACCTCGGCGACCACATCGGCAACGCTGCGCAGTTGACCCAGATCAGAGCTGGTCGGGATGAGATGAACCTCATCGGTGCCCACCGCCGCAAACCGGCGCAGCACCTCGGCCAATTCGTCCTCGCTGCCGGCCCAGCCGGTGGTGGGCGCCATCGCCTCGACATACTCGGCGGGAATCCAGTTCATATAGCGCAGCAGGTGCCGGCGCACCTGATCGCGGGCCTCGTCACCGTCCCCCAACGCGAACCAGAACGACGTCGCCAGATGCGGCTTGGCCCGGCCCGCCTGCTGCCAGGCGTCACGGGCGACGTCGAACAGTTCGTTCTGCTTGGCCACATCAAGGTCCAAAGTGGTGCCGGCCAGGCCTTCGGCCCAGGCCGCCGCGCTACGCAAGGTCTTGGGGCCGATGGTGCCGACCAGCAGCGGCGGCCCGCCGGGTTGGGTGGGCGCCGGTCCGACCGGCAGCACCGAATCGGTGAGCTTCTCCCCCGCCCACACGCGTCGCATGATCGCCACCGCGGCGGCCAACTCGCCCATCTTCTGCCTCGCCGGATCGGCGCTGACCGCCCGGTAGTCCTCGTCGCGGCCGCCGATGCCGAGCCCGACGGTAAGCCGGCCCTGGCTGAGCAGGTCGGCGGTGGCCAGCGCCTTGGCGAGCATGACGGGGTCGTGCAGTTGCGGGACGATCACCGTGGTCACCAGCCGCACCCGCTCCGTCCACGCCGCCAGCGCACCCAGCAGGGTCAGGCTGTCGGGGTTGGTGAAGGCGATCCGCTCACCCCAACACAACGACGAGAACGGCCCGTCGTCGATCGCTCGCGCCCAGTCCCGCAGCAACATTGCGTCCAAATCCGGCTCCATCACCGGCATGGTCATTCCCACCTGCATGACCGCGATTGTGGCACGGGCGGCCTACGCGGCCGACACTGGAGGAATGGGTGTTTCGTTCAATCACACGATCGTGGCCGCGCACGACAAGCAGGCATCGGCAGCGTTTCTGGCCGAGCTGTTCGGCCTGCCCGCGCCGCAACCGTTCGGCCATTTCCAGGTCGTCGCACTCGACCACCAGGCCAGCCTCGATTATGCCGACGTGCCCGCCGGCGAGGAGATCCGGCCGCAGCACTACGCATTTCTAGTCTCGGAGTCCGACTTCGATGCGATCTACGCCAAGATCTCCGAGCGTGGGCTGGAGCACTGGGCAGATCCGCGGGGGCAGCGCCCGGGCGAGATCAACCGTAACGACGGTGGGCGCGGTGTGTACTTCCGCGATCCCGGCGGCCATTACCTGGAGATCCTCACCCGGCCCTACGGGTCGGGCTGACCGCCGAATCAGCCCGGCGTGTGGCCGCGCTGGCGCTCCTGGGTGCGGTAGTCGGCGGCCAGGTCGGCGACGTGCGCCGGCAGATCGCCCGATGCCACGTCGGCCAGGCTGGTCTGCTCGAGCACCGAACGCATGCTGGCCCGCAACGCCCGCCACACGTCGGTCAGTGCGGCGGTCGGCCCGGCGTAGGGCAGATCGCCCATGCCGATGTCACGCACGCTGGCCAGGGGGCCGTCGATGCAGCGCAACACGTCGGCGACGCTGATCTCGGTGGCCGCCCGGGCCAATTCGTAGCCGCCGTCGCGACCGCGCTGGCTGCGCACCAGCCGGTCGGTGCGCAGATCGGACAAGATGTCGACGAGGAACTGCGCGGGAATGCCCTGCGCGGCCGCTATTTCGTCGGTCTTGACCAGGGCGCCGGGCTCGGCGGTGGCCAGTTGGACCATCGCTCGCACCGCGTACTCCGCCTTGGCCGACATGCGCATTGCGAGCATTCTTCCATCTGGCGGCTCAACTGATTGCTGCGAGCACCGCTTGCGCGTATTCGGGGCGACACACCACCAGGTCGGGAAGCAGTGGGTCCGCCCGGTTGTAGACCAACGGTGACCCGTCGATGCGCGAGGTGTGCAGGCCCGCGGCCCGGGCCACGGCCACTGGGGCAGCGGAGTCCCACTCGTACTGTCCGCCGGCGTGCACGTAGACATCGGTGGTGCCCGCCACCACGGAAGCCACCTTCACTCCGGCCGAGCCCATCGGCACCAGCACGCCGTCCAGTTGCTCGCGAACCGCTTCGGCGATCGCGGGCGGACGGCTGCGCGACACCGCGATGCGGGGCGCTCCGGCGTATACGGGCGGGGCGGGAACCGTCGGGGTGGCCAGCGTGCTGCCCCGCGCGGGCAGAGCCACCGCCCCGGCGGACAACTCGCCGGATTGCCACAGCGCCACATGCACGGCCCAGTCGTCGCGGCCGAGTTCGCTGAACTCCCGGGTCCCGTCCAGCGGGTCCACGATCCACACCCGCTCGGCGGCCAGGCGGACCGGGTTGTCGGCGCCCTCCTCGGACAGCACCGCGTCGTCGGGCCGCTCGCTGGCCAGTGCGGACATCAGGAAGTCGTGCGAACGCTGGTCGCCGGCGGCTTTGCGCTCCGCTTCAGTCGCGTCGGCAAGTTCCTCGCGGACGCGCAGCAGCAGCCGGCCCGCCTCGGCAGCCAGGTGCGCGGCCAGCTGGTGATCGTTCACTTGCGGGCGTCGATCGCCGCGATGACCTGGCGGGCCTGCTCGTCAACACTGTTCTGCGAGCTCAACCGCACGTCGGGATTCCGCGGCCGCTGATAGGGGCTGTCGATACCGGTGAAGTGCGTGATCAGGCCCGCGCGCGCTTTCGCGTAGAGCCCCTTGGGGTCACGCTGCTCGCACTCCTCCAGCGAGGTGTCGCAGAACACCTCGACGAAGTCGAACCCGGCGTCGGTGTGCACCTGGCGGGCCAGCTGGCGATGCTCGATCAGCGGGCTGATCGCCGGCACCAACACGATCTGGCCGGAGTCGGCCAGCAAGGTGGCCACGTGTGCCAGCCGGCGCAGGTTCTCGGCACGGTCGGCCATCGAAAAGCCCAGGTCGGCGTTGAGGCCGTGCCGCAGGTTATCGCCGTCGAGAACGTAGGCCGGCGTTCCCCTTTCGAGCAACAGCTGTTCGACGCGCATCGCCACCGACGACTTGCCCGCGCCGGAGAGCCCAGTCAGCCACACGGTGCGACCCTTCGACAACCGGTCCGTCGCGGTGACCAACGACTCGTGCCGCACCGTGTTGGGGCTCGCGGTCCGCGGCGACACGTCGCGCAGCACCATGCCGGCCGCCACCGTTCCATTGGTGGCCTGGTCGATCAGGATGAACGAGCCCGTGGCGTCATTGCGAGTGAACTCGTCGAGCATCAGCGGCACCTGGGCCCGCAGCGAGACGCGGCCGAGCTCGTTGAGCTTCAACGTGTTCGCGTCTTTGTCGCGGTGCAAGGTGTTGACGTCGAGGCGGTAGTCCAGCGCCATCACCTTCACCCGGGTGGTCCGGGTGGTGTGCTTGATGATGTAGTCGTTGCCCGGCTGCAGCGTCGCACCGTCAGCCATCCAACACACCGTGGCGTCGAAGTCCTGGACCACGCGCGGCTGGTTGTTGGTGCGGGCGATCATGTCGCCGCGGGAGATGTCGATGTCGTCGGTGAGACTCACCGAGACTGCCATCGGAGGGAATGCTTCGGCGACTGTGCCGTTCGGGCCTTCGATCGCGGCGATCCGGCTCGGCTTGCCCGAGGGCAGCACCACGATGTCGTCGCCGGGGCGCAGCACACCGCTGGCCACCGTGCCGGCGTAGCTGCGGTGATCGGCATGCTCGTGGGTCTGCGGGCGGATCACGTACTGCACCGGGAACCGCACGTCGACCAGGTTGCGGTCACCGGCGATGTAGACCTCTTCGAGGTGCGACAGCAGCGCCGGACCGTCGTAGTAGGGAGTCTTGTCGGACTTGGTCACCACGTTGTCGCCGAGCAGCGCCGAGATCGGGATGGTCGTCACGTCGTGCACGTCCAGGCGGGTGGCGAACGAGTGGAAGTCGTCGCGGATCGCCTCGAACTTCTCGGCGTCCCAGTCGATCAGGTCCATCTTGTTGACCGCCAGCACAATGTGGCGAATCCCGAGCAGCGACGCCAGGAAGGTGTGCCGGCGGGACTGCTCCTGCAGCCCGTGTCGCGCGTCGACCAGCACGATCGCCAGTTGCGCGGTCGAGGCGCCGGTCACCATGTTGCGGGTGTACTGGATGTGCCCCGGGGTGTCGGCGATGATGAATTTCCGCTTCGGCGTTGCGAAATAGCGGTAGGCGACATCGATGGTGATGCCCTGCTCGCGCTCGGCGCGCAGGCCGTCGGTCACCAGTGCCAGGTCGGTGTAGTCGTTGCCGCGCTCACGGGAGGTGCGCTCGACCGAGGCCAGCTGGTCCTCCATGACGGCCTTGGAGTCGAACAGCAGCCGTCCGATCAGCGTGGACTTGCCGTCGTCGACCGACCCGGCCGTCGCGATCCGAAGCAGCGTGGTTGCCGCACCCATCAGAAATACCCCTGCCTCTTGCGGTCTTCCATGCCTGCTTCGGAGATCCGATCGTCGGCGCGAGTCGCGCCGCGCTCGGTCAGCCGCGACACTGCGGTCTCCTCGATCACCTCTTCGACGGTGGCCGCCGTGGACTCCACACAGCCGGTGCAGGTGACGTCGCCGACGGTGCGGAACCGGACCGAGGTCTCGAACACCTCTTCCCCGTCGACCGGGCGCAGGAACTCGTGGTCGGCCAACAGCATTCCGTCGCGCCGGAACACCTTGCGCTGGTGCGCGAAATAGATTGACGGCAGGGCGATTTCCTCGGCGCCGATGTAGGACCAGATGTCGAACTCGGTCCAGTTCGACAGGGGGAACGCCCGGATGTGCTCGCCGGCCCGATGCCGGCCGTTGTAGAGGTTCCACAGCTCGGGCCGTTGGGCCTTGGGGTCCCACTGGCCGAACTCGTCACGGAAGCTGAACACCCGCTCCTTGGCGCGAGCCTTCTCCTCGTCGCGGCGGGCCCCGCCGAACGCGGCGTCGAACTTGTTCTCGCGGATGGCCCGCAGCAACGTGACGGTCTGCAGCGGGTTGCGCGACGGCCCGTCGTCGACCACCCGTCCGGCGTCGATGTCGTCTTGCACCGACGCAACCACCAGCCGGACCCCGGTCTGCGCGACGAGCTCGTCGCGCGCGGCGATGACCTCATCGAAGTTGTGGCCGGTATCGACGTGCATCACCGGAAACGGCAGCCGGCCCGGCGCGAACGCCTTGACGGCCAGATGCAGCATGACGATGGAGTCCTTGCCGCCGGAGAACAGCAGCACCGGACGCTCGAACTCCGCCGCCACCTCCCGAATGATGTGGATGGCCTCGGCCTCCAGGGTGCGCAGATGCGTGAGCTGATAGTGCCCAGCCGTGGAGGCCTCGGGGGGCGCAGTGACGTTACTGGTCATGACTTCCTTGCCAGGGATACCCGATAATCTTGGTGAGACTTACCATATTTGTTGGTTATGGCTGGCTATGCAACCAGCCGCACTGTGTTGCTGTCAATGTGATCTATGCACCCCTGCGCCTTCTTGGCGCGAGCGTGCCTGTCTGTACGCCGACACGCCGCTCAGGCGCGTACCTCTGCGCACCCTCGTCGGGGATCAGTGACCTCCCAGGAAGGGCCCGGGAACAGCAGCTACAGCGTGACTTCGTCGAGCTTGCCGGTGGCGACGTCGAAGACGAACCCGCGCAGCGACGTGGTCTGGGTGATGAACGGGCTGGCCTTGATCCGCCGCAGCGACTGTCGGACGTCCTCGACCGCGTCCGGGAACGCCTCCGCCGACCACGCCGGGCGGATGCCGGTCTCTTCCAGGATGGCGCGCTTGAAGTCGTCGTCGGTGAAGGTGAGCATCCCGCAGTCGGTGTGATGGATCAGGATGATCTCCCGGGTGCCCAACAGCCGTTGGCTGATCGCCAGGGAGCGGATCGCGTCGTCGGAGACCACACCCCCGGCGTTGCGGATGGTGTGCGCCTCGCCCTCGTTGAGTCCCAGCACCCGGTAGACATCGAGGCGGGCGTCCATGCAGGCGAGGACCGCGACGTGCTTGCTCGGCGGCATGGGCAGCGGACCGGTGAAGGTCTTCGCGTATTCGGCGTTGTTAGCCAAGTAGTCATCGGTGACGGTCACGGGTCTTCTCCTCTGTCGCGGTGCAGCGGAGCCTAGTGAACGAGCCCGCGGATTTCACGGGTAAAAATCACGCAGAAATCCGCCGCCGACGGACCCTGACCCGCCGCGAGCGCGCGTAGTTGCACAGCTTTCCCCGGTGTGTCGCGGGCAGACACGCACGCTCGCGCCGGTGGGTCACCCTCTACCCTTTTGGCCATGACGCGGTTTCTGGCCGGCCGGGCGCTGAACTACCTGGTGCTGCTGGGCCTCGCGTCGTTTCTGACGTTCTGCCTGACCTCATTAGCCTTCGCGCCGCTGGACAGCCTCATGCAGCGCAACCCGCGTCCGCCGCAAGCCGTGATCGACGCCAAGGCCGCCGAGCTGGGCCTGGATAAGCCGATTCCACTGCGTTACGCGCACTGGGCCTCGCACGCGGTGCGCGGCGACTTCGGTGTCACCGTCACCGGCCAGCCGGTCTCGGGTGAACTGGGCCGGCGCGTCGGGGTGAGCCTGCGGCTGTTGGTCGTCGGTTCGCTGGCCGGCACCGTGATCGGCGTGGTGGCCGGCGCCTGGGGGGCGGTGCGCCAATACCGGCTCTCTGACCGGGTCATCACGATGGCCGCACTGCTGGTGCTCTCCGTACCGACCTTCGTGCTGGCCAACCTGGTGATCCTCAGCGCACTACGGGTGAACTGGGCGCTGGGCGCCCAACTGTTCGACTACACCGGCGAGACCTCCCCCGGGCTGATCACCGGCTTCTGGCCCGGGCTGGCCGATCGGCTACAGCACCTGGTGCTGCCGTCGCTGACCCTGGCGCTGGGCGCGGCCGCCAGCTTCAGCCGCTACCAGCGCAACGCGATGCTCGACGTCCTCGGCCAGGACTTCATCCGCACCGCACGGGCCAAAGGTCTGACCCGCCGTCGCGCGCTGTTCAAGCACGGACTGCGCACCGCGCTGATCCCGATGGCGACGCTGTTCGCCTACGGGGTGGCCGGGTTGGTCACCGGAGCGGTGTTCGTGGAGAAGATCTTCGGCTGGCACGGCATGGGCGAATGGGTGGTGCAGGGCGTGGCGACTCAGGACACCAATATCGTCGCGGCCATCACGGTGTTCTCCGGTGGCGTGGTGCTGCTGGCCGGGCTGCTCTCCGACGTCATCTACGCGATGCTCGACCCGCGGGTGCGCGTGTCATGACCGAGATCGAGTTCGCCTCGCGGCGCACCCTGGTGATGCGCCGATTCCTGCGCAGCCGCAGCGCGGTCGGCGCGCTGGCACTGCTGGCGGTGATGTTCGTCGGCTGCTACACCCTGCCCGGCCTGCTGCCCTACTCCTACACCGACCTGGACTACGACGCGCTGCTGGTTCCGCCGGGTGCTCGACACTGGTTGGGCACCAACGCTTTGGGCCAAGACCTGCTGGCACAGATCCTGCGCGGCATGCAGAAGTCGATGCTGATCGGGGTGTGTGTGGCGCTGATCTCCACGGTGATCGCCGCGACCGTCGGTGCGATCTCGGGGTATTTCGGCGGATGGCGCGACCGGGTGCTGATGTGGCTGGTCGACCTGCTGCTGGTGGTGCCGGCCTTCATCCTGATCGCGATCATCACCCCGCGCACCAAGAACAGCGGCAACATCGCGCTGCTGGTGTTGTTGCTGGCCGGGTTCAGCTGGATGATCAGCGCCCGCATGGTGCGCGGGCTGACCATGAGCCTGCGGGAACGTGAGTTCATCCGGGCCGCACGGTATATGGGCGTCTCCAGCCGGCGCATCATCGTCGACCACGTGGTGCCCAACGTAGCGTCCATTCTGATCATCGACACCGCGCTCAACGTCGCGGTGGCGATCCTGGCCGAAACCGGTTTGAGCTACCTGGGTTTCGGCATCCAACCGCCCGACGTCTCACTGGGCACCCTGATCGCCGACGGCACCGCCTCGGCCATCACCTTCCCGTGGGTCTTCCTGTTCCCGGCCGGGGTGTTGATCACGATCCTGGTCTGCGCCAACCTCGCCGGGGACGGCCTGCGTGACGCCCTGGATCCCGACGCCGCGACGCTGCGGGGCCGCTGATGAGCGCCCTGCTGGAAGTCTCCGACCTGGCCGTGACGTTTGGCGTCGGCCGCGACGCCGTGCGCGCGGTGCGCGGCGTCAGCTACCACGTCGACGCCGGCGAAGTGGTGGCGATGGTCGGCGAATCAGGCTCGGGCAAATCCGCGGCCGCGATGGCCGTCATGGGGCTGCTGCCCGAATATGCGCAGGTGTCCGGTTCGGTGCGGCTGCAGGGCACGCAGCTGATCGGGCTGGGCGACACCGCCATGTCGAAGTTCCGTGGCGCCTCGATCGGGATGGTGTTCCAGGATCCGATGTCGGCGCTGACACCGGTCTACACCGTGGGCGATCAGATCGCCGAGGCCATCGAGGTGCACCAGCCGCGGGTGGGCCGCGCCGCCGCGCGCCGGCGTGCGGTCGAGCTGCTGGAGCTGGTCGGGATCAACCGGCCCGAGCAACGGGCGCGGGCGTTTCCGCACGAGTTGTCCGGTGGGGAGCGCCAGCGGGTGGTGATCGCCATCGCGATCGCCTGCGACCCGGACCTGCTGATCTGCGACGAGCCCACCACTGCGCTCGACGTCACCGTGCAGGCCCAGATCCTCGAGGTCCTCAAGACCGCGCGGGACGTGACCGGTGCCGGGGTGCTGATCATCACCCACGACCTCGGGGTGGTCGCCGAATTCGCCGACCGGGCCCTGGTGATGTACGCCGGCCGGGTGGTCGAGGCCGCACCGGTCGAGGCCTTGTACTCCGACCGGCGGATGCCGTACACGGTCGGCCTGTTGGGTTCGGTACCCCGCCTGGACGCCCCGCAGGGCACCCGGCTGGTGCCGATCCCGGGCGCACCGCCGGCATTGACGTCCGGGATCGATGCGGGGTGTCCCTTCGCCCCGCGCTGCCCGCTGGCCGCCGACGACTGCCTGGCGGCGGAGCCGGACCTACTGAGCGTCGGGGAGAACCATTGGGCGGCCTGCATTCACACCGACCAGGTCATCGGGCGCAGCGCCGCCGACATCTATGGCGTGCGCACCGAAGTGGCGGCTGCGGTCGCGGCGGAATCCCCCACCGTGCTGCGGGTGCGCGACCTGGTCAAGACCTACCCGCTGACCAAGGGCGTGCTGCGCCGGCGTGCCGGTGAGGTGCGCGCCGTCTCTCGTGTGAGCTTCGAGTTGCAGCAGGGTCGCACGCTGGGCATCGTCGGCGAATCCGGCTCGGGCAAATCGACCACGTTGCACCAGATCCTGGAGCTCACCGCGCCGCAGTCCGGGTCGATCGAAGTGCTCGGCACCGATGTGGCGGCGTTGAAACGCGACGGCCGTCGTGCGCTGCGGCGTGACCTGCAGGTGGTGTTCCAGGATCCGGTCGCTTCATTGGATCCCCGACTGCCGGTGTTCGAACTGCTGGCCGAACCCCTGCGCGCCAACGGCTCCGACAAGGCCGCCATCCATGCCCGGGTCGCTGAACTGCTGGAGCTGGTGGGGCTGCGCCGCGGCGACGCGCTGCGCTATCCCTCGGAGTTCTCCGGCGGGCAGAAGCAGCGGATCGGCATCGCCCGGGCCCTGGCGTTGCAGCCGAAGATCCTGGCACTGGATGAGCCGGTGTCCGCGCTCGATGTGTCGATTCAGGCCGGCATCATCAACCTGCTGCTGGACCTGCAGCAGGAACTCGGGCTGTCCTACCTGTTTGTGTCGCATGACCTTTCGGTGGTCAAACACCTGGCGCACCGGGTCGCGGTGATGTACGCCGGAGCGATCGTCGAACAGGGCGAGGCCGATCAGGTGTTCCGCGACCCCCAACACGACTACACCCGCCGTCTTTTGGCCGCGGTGCCGCAACCGGTGGTGGGCTCATGATCAGGTTCTCCGCGAGATCGCGCTCACGCAGCAGAAATGCGAGTGGCCGCCTGCGTCAGCGGAATCTCGCGGCGCTTATCGCTTTGGGCCTGGCGCTGAACGGATGCGCGGCAGTCGATATCACCGCGCCCGAGGGCACCGCCGCGGTCGGCACTGCCAGCGACATCAACCCACAGGACCCGGCGAAGCTGCGGGACGGCGGCAACCTCCGACTGTCGATGACGCAGTTCCCGCCGAACTTCAACCCGCTGCACATCGACGGAAACCTGGCCGAGAACGCCGCCATGCTCAAGGCCACCATGCCGCGGGCATTCACCATCGGACCGGACGGCTCGGCGACGGTGGACACCGACTACTTCACCAGCGTGGAGCTGACCGGTACCAACCCCCAGGTGGTCACCTACACCATCAACCCGAAAGCGGTGTGGAGCGACGGGACGCCGCTCACCTGGAAGGACATCGCCAGCCAGATCCATGCCACCAGCGGCGCCGACAGCGGGTACGCGATCGCGACCACCAACGGTGCTGAGCGGGTCGCCTCGGTGACCCGCGGGGTCGACGACCGGCAGGCCGTGGTGCGCTTCGCCAAGCCCTACGCGGAGTGGCGGGGCATGTTCGCGGGCAACTCGATGCTGTTGCCGGCCAGCATGACCGGCGACGCGCAGACCTTCAACAAGGCTCAGCTGAGCAGGCCGGGCCCCTCGGCCGGGCCGTTCGTACTGTCGACGCTGGATCGCACCAGTCAGCGGATCACCTTGACCCGCAACCCGGCCTGGTGGGGCCGGAC
Source organism: Mycolicibacter heraklionensis (assembly GCA_001673575.1). Lineage (GTDB taxonomy): Bacteria > Actinomycetota > Actinomycetes > Mycobacteriales > Mycobacteriaceae > Mycobacterium > Mycobacterium heraklionense_A. The sequence goes on from LZME01000059.1 coordinate 41,344, forward strand.
CCCGAAGCTGGACACCATCACCTACCTGGTGCTCGATGAGGCCGCCCGGATGCCGGCGCTGCAGAACCACACCATCGACGCCACCGGGGTGGCCACCCTGGATCAGTTGACGATCGCGCGCCGCACCGAGGGCATCGCAATCCGGCGGGCACCGACTCCGGCCTGGAACCACTTCACCTTCAACGGGGCACCCGGCGCAATCTTGTCCGACAAGGCGCTGCGGCTGGCGGTCATGCGCGGCATCGACCGGTCCACCATCGCCAAGGTCACCCAGCGCGGCCTGACGTCCGACCCGGTGCCGCTGAACAACCACATCTACGTCGCCGGCCAGGAGGGCTACCAGGACAACAGTGCGGTGGTGGCCTACGACCCGGAGCGCGCCGCACGCGAACTCGATGAGCTCGGCTGGACGCTGCACGGCAAGTTCCGGGAGAAGAACGGTCGCCCGCTGGTGATTCGCCACCTGTTCTACGACGCGTCGAGCACACGGCAGTTCGCCCAAGTGGCCCAGCACAACCTGGCCCAGATCGGGGTCAAGCTGCAGTTGGACGCAAAGGCCGGGGGCGGCTTCTTCACCGACTACGTCAATGTCGGCGACTTCGACATCGCCCAATTCAGTTGGGTCGGTGACGCCTTCCCGTTGGCCGGTCTGAACCAGATCTCCGCCTCCTACGGGGAGGCCAACTTCGGCAAGATCGGCAGCCCCGCCATCGACGCCAAGATCGAGGAGACGCTGGAGGCGCTCGATCCGGCGGTGGCTCGGGTCCGGGCCAACGAGGTCGACAGCCTGCTGTGGGCCGAGGGATTCAGCCTGCCGCTGATTCAGACGACCGGCAATGTGGCGGTGCGCAGCTCACTGGCGAACTTCGGGGCGCCGGGGCTGGCGGATCTGGACTACACCGTGATCGGATTTCTGAAGGACTGATGACCGGGCATCAGGTGGTGATCGTCGGTGCTGGCCCGACCGGGCTGATGCTGGCGGGCGAACTGGCATTGGCCGGGGTCGACGTCGTGATCGTCGAGCGACGCGACGGCCATGACCTGATCGGGTCGCGGGCGGGCGGTATCACCCCGCGCACCATCGAGATCCTCGACCAGCGCGGCATCGTCGACCGGTTCCTGGCGCAGGGACGCATCGGCCAGATCTGCCACTTCGCGTGGATCATGTTGGATGTCACCGATTTGCCGACCCGACACAACTACACCGTCGGCCTGCCGCAGTACCGCTTCGAGCGCACCCTCGCCGACTGGGTGACCGAGTTGGGCGTGCGGATCTACCACGGCCGCGACGTGATCGGCTTTTCCCAGGACGACTCCGGCGTCAACGTCGAACTCTGCGATGGCACAACGTTGCGCGCCGCCTACCTGGTCGGGTGCGACGGTGGGCGCAGCCAGGTCCGCAAGATGGCCGGAATCGCGTTTCCCGGTTGGGACCCGACGGCGATCTGCCTGATCACCGAGGGCGATCTGGCCCACGAGCCGCCTTGGGGCCTGCACCGCGACGAGGTCGGCATCCACTCGTTCTTCCGCCTCGAGGCCGACGGGCCGGTGCGGGTGATGGTCACCGCGCCGGAGCTGGAGTCCAGCGAGGATCCGACGCCCGATGATGTCAGCCGGGCCCTGATCTCGCGGCGCGGCACCGATTACGGGTTGCATAATGTCCGCTGGGTCCGCCGGTTCACCGATGTGACCCGGCAGGCCGAACGCTACCGGGACCGGCGGGTGTTACTGGCCGGCGATGCCGCCCATGTGCATTCGCCGGCAGGCGGGCAGGGCCTCAACACCGGCGTTCAAGATGCGGTGAACCTCGGTTGGAAGCTGGCTCAGGTGGTCGCCGGGACCTCGCCCGAGAGCTTGCTGGACAGCTACCACGCCGAGCGTCATCCGGTCGGCGCCCGCGTACTGCACAACACCATGGCCCAGAGCACGCTGCTGGAACCCGGCCCGCGGGTGGACGCCTTGCGGGACACCCTCGCCGAACTGCTCAGCCTCGACGAACCGCGCCGGCGAATCGCGGCGATGATGTGCGGCTTGGACATTCACTACGATCTCGGCGATGGCCATCCGCTGGTGGGTCGACGGATGCCTGATCTGGAGGTGTCGACACCGGCCGGGACCGTGGGAGTCTTCACGCTGCTGCACGAGGGGCGCGGTGCCCTGCTTAACTTCGGCGCCCCTTGGGATTTCGATATCAGCCCGTGGGCTGACCGGGTGGCGACGCTCGATGCCGACTACGACGGCCCGTGGGAGCTGCCGGTTCTGGGTGCCGTAGCGGCACCCGATGCCGTGCTGGTCCGTCCGGACGGGCATGTCGCGTGGGTCAGCGACGGGTCAGCCGCCGGATTGGGCGACGCCTTGACCACCTGGTTCGGCGCCCGTTAACACCCGGGATCAGGCGGTCAGGTCGATGCGGTGGGCATCGATGACGCTGCGGTAGCGATCCGGGTCGCAGGTCAACACGATCACCTGGCCGTTCGAGCCGACCGCGTCGAACACCGAACCCATCTTCTCCAACCGGTCCGGGTCGGTGAAGCCGAGCGCGTCGTCGATCACCACGGGAACACTGTCCTCCTTGGCCACCAGCGCCGCCCCGGCCAGCCGGGTCAGGATGCCCAGCTGTTCCTTGGCACCGCCGGACAGCGACTCGTAGGGCACGGTGCGACCACCGAGGGTGCGGGCGCAGATCTTCAGGTCGGTGTCGACGTCGACTTCGAAGTCGGCACCGAACACGTGAGCGCCCAGCCGCTGGATCTCGGCCCGGAACGGCTCAACGTAGCGCCGGCGGGTGTCGTCGCGGTGGCGAATCATCGTCGACCGCAACAGCGCCGCGGCGCGTGCCCGGCGCCCGATCCGATCGTGTTCGGCCGCCGCGTGTTCCCGTGCGGTCCGTGCGGCGTCGAGCTGACCCCGCCGACCCTGGGTGCCGAACACGGCGAGCTCGACCTCCACCTCGTGCAGCGCACGGGAGGTCTCGGCGTGCCGGGCCCGCAATTCCTGCCCCGCGGCCTGCGCTGCGGCGAGTTCAGCGTCGATCGCATCGGGAGCGGCGGCGCCCAGCTGTTCGGATAGCTCGGTCACCCGCTGTTCGGCGGCGCGCAACGCCTGCGCGTTGAAGTCGGCGGTAGCCGCCAGCTCGTCATCGCTGACCGTTGCCCGCTGCGCGGCGAGACGCTGGTGGACCGCCTCCAACTCACCACGCTGTGCCGCAACCTTCTCGCGCAACAGCGTCAGCCGTGTGGTGGCATCGGTGCGCCGCGCCGCAGCCTCCTGGGCGGCTCGGCGCAGTGCTTCGTCATCCGCGGCGGCCCGCGATTGGCGCGCCTCGGCCTCGTCACGGTCGGCGCGGGCCTGCTCCGGTGTGATCCCGGTAGGGATCTCGCCGTGCTCGTCGCGCAGCTGGGTCAACCGCGCGCGCAACGCCTCGATCTCCTCGTCACCGCGCAGCGCGGCCAGCGCGGCGGCCAACTGGTCGCGGCTGCCCAGCAGTTCCCGGCGCCGCTGGCCGGCGTGGCGCGCCTGCGTCAGATCAGGCACGCCCGCCGCCGCCAGGGCATCGGCGAGTTCGGCCTGTGCCGCAGCATGTTTGACGCCGGCCTCACGCGCGCTGTCGCCCGGGCGGACTAGCACACGTAGCAGGCCGGGCAGGTCGACCTCGATGCCGTCAGTGACGGTGGCTGACCAGCTCTGGCCGCCGGGCAGTGCCGTGGGTTCGCCGGCGATCGTCAGATCGATGTCGGCGACCGCGGTGAGTTCCAGTGTCGCCGAGATCGCGGCCAGCGACGCCTCGCTCCGGTCGCAGGCCGCCGACGCCTCTTCGATTCGGCGCAGGATCGGCTCGGTCATGGTGATCCGGGCCAGCTCGGCCGCCACCACGGCGAGCTGGCCTTCGGTGGCGTCAAGCCGGGCGATCCGGTCAGCGAGCCGGTCTGCCTCCTCTTGCGCGGCGAGTTGATCGACCACGCGGCGGGCCGATGCGGCGTGCTCGGTAGCGGCGACCACGGCCTGGGCGGCATCGGCCGCAACGGCGTCTGCGGCGGTGGCCTCGGTATCAGCGACGGCCTGCGCCTGGGCCGCAGCCTCGATCTCGGTGTCCAGCAGGCTGATCGCGGCCGCCCGGGATTCGAGTTCGTCACGCTGCCGATGCCGCTCGGCTAGGGCGCTGTCGGTCGCGGCACCGGTGGCTTTGGCCGCGGTGGCCACCAACTGTGCATCGCGAAGCTGGCCGCGCAGCTCGGCGATCGCGTCGCCGGCGGCCTGCGCCGCGCTGTGCCGGGCGTCCGCGGCGGCCTGCTCGTCGGTCAACCTCGCCAACTGTTCGGACAGCTCGGCGTGCCGGTGCACGCGATCGTCGACTTCGGCGAGCAGCTCGGCGCACCGCGCTACCTCGGCGTCGGCGTCGGCGAGCGCGGCGATGGCACCGGACCACTCGCCGGTGGGGCGCCCGGTCCCGGTGAAGTAGCGCGCGTACTCGGCATCGATTCGCTCGATGAGCACGGGTTCGGTTCCGCTGAGGGTGGCGGTATCGCCGGCGGCGACGTCCAACGCCCGCGACAGCGCATCGCACCCGGACAGGTCCACCGCCGCCGTCGATGACGCCTGCAGCACCCGCTGGGCCTGCCAGAGGCCGGTGTCCATGGTCTGCTCCAGCATGGCGCGGACTCGATCGTGTGCCTCGTCGCCGGTGAGCTGCTCGCGGCGCGGCTCCAGGATCGTCAGTTGCGTCCGGGGCGCCTTGTGGAAGCGCTTGTGATACACGAAACGGTAAGGGCCGGTACTGATTTCCGCGGTCACCTCAGCGCCGACGTCAGCGTACGTGGGCTTGACCTGTTTGACGTCCTTCTTGGCGGAGCGGTCCTTGGACTCCAGCAACAGGTCCAGCGCCTCGATCATCGAGGACTTGCCGATCTCGTTGGCGCCGGACACCACCACCACGCCGTGGTCGGGAAAGTCGATCTCGCGGTGCGTCACACCGCGGTAGTTGGTCAGAACCAGCCGGTGCAGTCTCATGCCACTCCCCGATCGACCAGGCGCAGCAGCAGCGCCAGCGCAGCGTGGGCGTCGTCGGCGGCACCGGTGTCACCACCGCGCGCGGTGGCGACCAGTTCCTCGACCGCGTCGGCGGCGAAACCGCCGATTCCGAGGTCGGAGAACTCGCCGTCAGCGGGGACCACCACCAGGTGGGTATGGCGTTTCCAGGTGCCCACCCAGGCGAACAGCCGCGAATACCGGTCCAGGCAGACGTCGAGGGCGGACCGGTCGGTGACGCTGAGCGAACCCGTCAGTGCCAGCTGCACCACCGTGCGTTCCTTATCCGGCAGCTGATCGAGATTGATGTCCAGGTCGGTGACGTCACGGCCGGTGTCGAGCTGACGGTGCAGCGTCAGGAAACGCCACCGGCCGATGTGGCGGGAATCCACACTCACGGCACCGTCTGCCTCGTCGATGTCGACCACCAGCACGTGGCCAGGGTCGGATTCGATGTCGTCGAAGTTGGTGACTTCCGGCGAACCGGAGTACCAGATGCGGCCGGTGTCCCCGACCCGGGTGCGAGAGTGCTTGTCCCCCAGGGCGACGTAGTGGATCGCGCCGCGGGACAGGGCGTCCTGCAGGCCGGCCAGCCGTATCAGCGCCGGGTTGCTGGGGTCGGGGTCGAGCACGTCGACGCCGCCGTGGGCAACCAGGACCCGGATGGTGCCGTCGGCAGGCAGGCCGTCCAGTGCGGCCGCGGCCAGGTCGGTGGTGGGGCGCTTGGAGCGCCACGGCGCGGCGACGATCTCTAGGCCGGGGCGCACCCGGTGCACGCCGGCGGTGTCGAGCACGACCACGTTATCGGGGCATTCGGCGGTGAACAACGCGCTGGTGTACACCGACGCCGCATCGAGCGGATCGTGGTTTCCCGGTAGCAGGTAGACCGGGATCCCGATGGTGCGCATGGCCTCCAGGGATTGACTGATGACCTCGGGGGCGAGCTGGTTGTCTTCAAACACATCCCCGGCGACGACGACGAACTCCGCGCCCGTTTCCTTCGCCAGCTCTCCCAGCCCGGCCACTGCGTCGCGCCGGGCTGCCGAGTAACGCGGCTGGGCATCGCCGGCCAGGAAGTGCCGGGTCATGCCGAGCTGCCAATCGGCGGTGTGCACGAATCGCATGTCGGTCCTGTCCCTTTCCGCCGGGCCGGCGGCCGGGCATCGCGAGTGTATGGCCGGTCACCGACAACCCCGCGGACCTCGATCGGCAGGTCCGCAAGCCCGGACCGCGGGTCGTTCTCCTGCGTCACATCCGGCACTTCCGCACCACCGGGACCACCGTGGGATCGTTGCGAATCGGATAGCGCGGGCGGTATCGACCACCCCTACCCTGGAGTGGGTGAGCACCCACCGCACCCTGATTCTGCTGCGGCACGCGAAGTCGGACTATCCGCCCGGGGCGGCCGACCACGAGCGTCCGCTGGCTGCGCGCGGGATCCGGGAGGCCGGGCTGGCCGGGGACTGGCTGCGCGCTCACGCGCCGGCCCTCGATGCGGTGCTGTGTTCGACCGCCACCCGTACCCGGCAGACCTACGCGCGGACCGCACTGGCCGCACCGGTGCGCTACGTCGACGATCTCTACGACGCGGCGCCCGGAACGGTGATCGCGACGATCAACACCGTCGCTGACGATGTCGAAACGCTGCTGGTGATCGGTCACGAGCCGGCGATGTCGCACGTCGCATTGGGCTTGGCCGGCCCCGGCACCGATGCGGCCGTGGCCCAACGGATCTCGGAGAAGTATCCGACGTCGGGGATCGCCGTCCTTCACGTCGGCGGCAGCTGGGCAAACGTGGAACTCGGATCGGCCGCGCTGGTGAACTTTCACGTCCCGCGGTAAGCCACCGATTCACGAAACCGGCTGACTGGGGCCCGATGTCGCGTTAGCATCGGCTGATGGCGGGCATTCTATGAGCCATCCCCGATGTAGTGACTGCGAACTTGATCCTGACGAATACCATTCGTGGCAAAACTATTTGGCAACCACACTGCAAATGACCGCGGTGCTTGACCAACGGTTGAACGATGTCCACGAACTCTCACTGATAGAGGTGGACATGCTCGCCGTTTTGGGCGAATCCCCCACCGGCAGAATTCAAATGGGCGATCTTCCCAAGTCACTGCCGTCGCTTCCGAGCCGGTTCACCAGGCATGTCCGCCGGCTCGAAGACCGTGGCCTGCTGCAGCGGAGCGTAGACCCCTGGGATCGTCGCCGGATAGTACTGACCATTACCACCAAAGGTCGAAAGGTTGTGGCGCAAGCCATACGTACCTACGCAGAGTCGGTCCGGACCCACTTTATCGGCCCGCTGAGCCGGCCGCAGGTATCGGAGATCGCCGAGACCTGTGAGCAGATCAATGCTCACCTGAAGCGCTCCTAGCGAACGCTATCCCAGATCTCCATCCGGATTGCGTTGCGCCGCAATACCGACCGCGGTCGCCGAGCCCGTAATGGACCCGGCGACCGCGGCTGACCCCTCGGCTCAGGTGCCCGGTTGCCCGTTGGCCCCGGTAGCCCCAGTTCCACCTTGCGTGCCACCCGGGCTGCCGGCGCCGCCGCCGGCGCCACCCGTCCCGCCGGTTCCCGGAGTTCCCGGCGTCCCGGCCTTACCGGTACCGGTGGGGACACCACTGTTCCCGGCGTTGCCGCCGGTCCCACCGACGCCACCGTCGCCGCCGTTGCCGCCCGTCCCATCGGCGCCGCTGACGCTGGTGCCGCCAGCACCACCGGCGCCGCCGACACCTCCACTGCCGCCCGCGGCGCCGTTGCCGCCGTCGAGGCCGTTGCCGTCGTCATCGACGCGGCCGTTACCGCCGGCGCCTCCGGTCCCGCCCATTCCGCCGGTCCCGCCCTTGCCGCCGGCCCCGCCGTCACCGGCCTGGGCGGTGCCCCCGGCCCCGCCGGCCCCACCGGCGCCACCGGTGTATCCGACGGTCCCGTCGCCACCGGCCTCCTTGGGGAAGCTGCTTCCGATGTTGCCGCTGCCGCCCATTCCGCCAGCACCACCGTTGCCGCCATTACCGGCGTCCACACTGCCGGACGCGTTGCCGCCGGCGCCGCCGGCACCGCCGTCACCGGGGGTGTTGAACTGGGCCATCCCGCCGGCGCCACCGTTGCCGCCGTTACCGGCGTGGCTGGTCAGTCCGAGAGTGTTGGTGGGCATCGCCACACCGCCGCTGTTGCCGCCCGCGCCACCCGCGCCGCCGTCGCCGCCGACACCGGTGACATTGGCACCGAGCCCGGTAGTGGCCGTGCCACCAGCACCACCGTTGCCGCCGTTGCCACCGCTCGCGCTGCCGTTACCGCCGGCACCGCCGTTACCGCCGGCCAGGCCATCTTTGCCCGTGACCGCGCCGCCACCGGCACCGCCGTTGCCGCCGTTGCCGCCGACACCGACGGTCCCGTTGGCGGTGGGGCCGTTGCCGCCGGCGCCGCCGTTACCCCCGAGCCCGCCGCTTTGGCCATAGCCGCCGTTGCTGCCGCCGGCGCCGCCGGCGCCGCCGTTGCCGCCCATACCGAAGACGGTCCCGGCCGCGAACTGGTCGCCGTTGACGTCCTTCCAACCTGACGCGGCGCCACCCGCGCCGCCGTTACCCCCGTCGCCGGCGCCACTGGAGCCACCGCCGTTGCCGCCGTTGCCGCCGGCGTAGGAACCAGTGCCGCCATTACCGCCATTACCGCTGACGCCGCCGAAGTTGGCGCCGCCGCCGTTACCGCCGGCACCGCCGGTGGCCTTGATGCTTTGGTCGGCTGCGCCATTGCCGCCGTTGCCGCCGTTGCCGCCGTTGCCGTTGACGCCGCTGGTGTTGGCCAGACCCGTACCGCCGCCGTCACCGCCCCGCCCGCCGTCTCCGGCCAGGCCGTTGCCCCCGTCACCGCCGTTGCCGCCGTTGCCGCTATTGGCGGTGCCTGCCGCGGCGCCGCCGCCGGCGGAGCCACCGCTACCGCCGTCACCGCCGCGACCACCGTTGATGCCGTCGCCGCCGGCACCGCCGTTCCCGCCGTGACCGCCGCTGACCCCGTCGTACGGGTTGCCGCCAACCGTCCCCGCCCCGTAGCCGCCGGCTCCTCCACGGCCGCCGTCGCCGAGATAGTCGCCGGTGACCGGGTCCCGGTAGCCGTCGCCGCCGACGGCGCCGTTCCCGCCAGTGCCCACCGCTCCGCCATTGCCCGCATGCCCGTACAGTGCGGAGCCGTAGACGCCGGTGGAGGCCCGCGCTCCCGCCTCGCCGCTGAAGCCACCGGCACCACCACTGCCGCCGTTGCCGCCAGTGAGATGCTCGGCGTTCCCGGCAGCGCCGGCGCCACCGTTGCCCGCGGCACCGGCATTGCCACCATTGCCACCGCTGCCGAACATGTACCCGCTGCGGCCACCGGCGCCACCGTTACCGGCGCTGCCGCCGGTACCGCCCGCACCGGGATTGGTTGCCGCGCTCCAGGATCCGGCCGCACCGTCGACCCCGTTGCCACCGACTCCGCCGACGCCGCCATTCCCGAAGAACCACGCCGCGGAGAAACCACCGTCGCCACCGTCGCCACCGTCGCCGCCCGCGCCGATACCGGCTCCACCAGCGCCACCAGCACCGCCGTTGCCCATGAAGATGCCGCCGGCCCCACCGTCGCCACCGTCGCCAGAACCGAACCCGTCACCGCCAGCGCCGCCGTTGCCGATCCAGCCAATGGCATTCCCGCCGTTGCCGCCGTCGACACCGGGGGTGTCACTGTCCCAGCCCGCGCCACCGTCGCCGAACCACAGGCCGCCCGCGCCACCATCGGGGTTCTCCGCGGTTCCTGCCGCACCATCGCCGATCAGATAGACCCCGGCTATGTCGTTGATCCAGCCGTTGACCATCGATCCAAAGTCGCTGTTGATCCACAACTCCAGGCCGGTGTGCAGCGGCGTGTAGAACCATTGGTCGATGATGCTGGCCATGTCGAAGGCGCCGCCGGCGGCCGCGCCGGGCTCCAGAGCCGCCGACCAACTGTCGGAACCGGCGAGCCAGTCCAGGCCGTTGGCCCACCAGTCGGCGCCGTCGGCCGCAGGGGTTGGGTCGAAGAACAAGTCGAACAGACTGTCCAGCCCGAAGTCGTCGGCCTGGGCGGCCGGCGCACTGACCATCGGCGCCATCCCGAATGCCAGGAACGCACCCACCGCGCTGCCGGCACCGATCATTCGCTTACCGCGACGGCCACTTCGGCTGCTGCTGTGCTGAGTCATGTGCGAACACCTCTCCTGTGTGAAAGCAGTGCTATCGAGTAGTTGGGTCTGGGATCGAGTCACGGAGGCGAATCAGCTGAAGAGTCCGAAGAAGTCGCCCAGCCAATCGGTGGACAGGCTCGACCCCGGGTCGGTGTCGCTGATGTCGGGGGCCGGCGCGTCGGGAATTTCGGGTAGATCGATCCCGGCTCCGGGCGGAGTGACCACGACGGGTCCCTTGCCGTCCCAGCCGGAGCCAAGCAGCGCACCGATCGTCTGGTCCCAGGCCAACCAGGCCCCGATCGGACCGATCGCTTGGCTGGCGATGCTCAGACTGCCGAGCAGAGGCACGCCGCCCAGGTCGAGGCCGATACTGTTGAAAATCGAACCACCCACTGCGGGAACGGAATCGACGACCTGCCCACCGGTACCCAGCACCTCGTAGGGGCCGACGGCCACAGATCCCGGAGTGAACAACCCACCGAACGCGATGTCGAGGTGTTCCATGCTCAGCCCCGGCGGGAAGAATCCAGCGTGGTTGATCAGCGGCAGCAATGAATCCAGACTCAGTGTCGCGCCGTTGAAGAACGCTCCGGACATGTTCGCCAGAGTGTCAGTGAAACTATCGTTCGCTTCGATGCTGTTGAGCAGCGCCACCCACGGGCTGATACCCGGGCCGATCATGCCCATGATCATCCCGCTCAGCGGCGACGACAGGAAGTTCACGATCGGTGTCACCATCGCGGGATCGATACCGGCCGGCAGGAACTGCGGCAGCAGCTGTACCAGCCCGATATGGCCGAGCAAGTCGGTTACGCCGTCTCCACTGCTGAGCATGTGGTTATGCACGGTCGCAATGGTTTCGGCGGACGCGCCTCCCAGCGAGTAGCCGGTCAGCACCTTCTCCAGGTTGTCCTGCATCTGCGCCATGACACTGTTGAGGTTTGTCGGGTCGTCGAACACCTGCTGCCAGAAGTCGCCCTGGTTGGCCAGGAACTGCTGGAAGCTGACGTTCGGCGCCAGGTAGTAGTTCTGCAGAAGCCGGGACACGTTGTCCGAGGTTTCGTTCCACACGTCCTGCCAGGTCCCGAGCAGGCTGCCCACGATGCCGCCGTCGGCGGTCAGCGCCACATCCCGGACGACGGAGACTTCTGCCACCGGGGTGGCCACCGGGGTGACCGCGACCAGGCCGCTCCCGACCATCACGATGCCGGCGGTGACGTAGGGGCGAAGAGTTTGCTGCACGACCGTCTCCTTATGTTGTGCTCCGCATATCGCGTAAGCCCGACACATCTCGACGGTCGCCCTGCCTGGCAACTGCCGACATGAACAAGGCGAAAGCTACTCCGCATAAACTTGTGATGTCCAGGAAAAAATGAAAATTTCCTGATCGATTTTTGACAGAAGCGGAGATAGAAATCGCGTCTTTTGCCTAGACTGGCACGTCAACGGGCTAAAATGATCCTGTGCGGCTAATGATTTTGACGGATGTCGACATGGCCCAAGCTACCGGCAAGTAACCCATATCGTCTGGTCGCGAGAGGATAGACTCGCATGCCGCGACGAAGTGGCCATCCGGCGCGTAAGCCCTTCTAGCTGGCCATATACACTTTCCACGTCACACGATCAAAGTAACGGCTGAGAAAGGAAAGCCTGGTTGCCGAACCTGATCGTTGAACCCCCACAGGAACTTTCCAGGTTATTTACGGCGCCCCCACCCGCGCCGCCCCTTAGCCCCGACTTTCGAAAAAGTTAGCTGGCGTCGAGGCCCCAGCCGTTGAGTCGAGGCCTGTGTTGCTGGCGGATCGCCGTGAGGGTCGCGGCGCACCAGGAACCACGCCCCTCATCGCAATGTCAGCGATAACCGAGCTGGCCTCAGATCATCGCCCGCAACGCCGGCGCCGGCTCCACCCCCATGACCGTCAGGGCACTGGAGTGATAGATCGTCCCCGGGGTCTGGATGGCATGCCCCAGTCCGACGTGGGCGTCGCGCCAGAACCGTTGTAGCGGGTTGTTCCGGCGCGCGGCATTGCCCCCGGAACGGGCGAAGATCGCGTCGGCGGCAGTAACGGCCCGCCAGGCACAGCGAATCTGGTTGCGCCGCACCAGCGATCGATCTTCGAAGCTGATCTCCTTACCCGCGTCGGCGAGGTCGTACATTCTGCTGATGCCGTCCAGGAGCTGCACGCGTGAGGCGGCGATCTCCGCGGCCGCTTCGGAGATGGCGTAGAGCACGTACGGGTCGTCTTTGATCTTGGTGCCGGTGGCGGCCACCCGGTCGCGCTGGTAGTCGAGATGCGCTGCCAGCGCGCCCTCGGTGATCCCGATGAGCGCGGCGGTGATCCCGAGCGGGAACATCGTCCAGAACGGCAGCTTGTAGACCGTCTCGGTGCGTCCGGCCGCCTCGGCGGCGCCGACACCGGAGGCGACGTGCTCGAAGTCGATGGTGCGGTAGTCCGGGATGAAGGCGCCCTCGACAATGATGTCCTTGCTGCCGGTGCCCGAGAGGCCGATGACGTCCCAGGAGTCCTCGACGATGGTGTAGTCGCCGCGCGGCAAGACGACGTGGAGCACTTTCGGCGGCCCACCCTCGCCGCCACCGACGCGCGCGCCCAGGAAGATCCAGCTGCAGTGGTCGGTGCCCGAGGAGAAGTTCCACCGCCCAGTCAACCGATAGCCGCCCTCGACCGGGGTCGCAACACCTTGTGCCGCATACGGAGACGCGATCCAGGTATCGGGATCCTCGGCCCAGATTTCGGCCTGGAGCCGGCGGTCCATCAACGCCATCTCCCACGGGTGCACTCCCCCGACGCCGCACACCCAGCCGGTGGAGCCGCAGTGCTTGGCCACCGCCATGACCGCCTCGGCGAAGTCGCGCGGGTGCGCCGCGTAGCCGCCGAAGTCGGTCGGCTGCAGCATCCGCATCACGCCGGCCTGGCGGATCAGTGCCACTGACTGCTCGGAGAGCTTGCCGAGCCGTTCGCTGTCGTCAGCGGTACCGGCCAGCTGGGCAGCGATCTGCTCGACACGCTCGACAACTTCGTGCGCCATTACCGGTACCTCCTGATCTGGCGGAACCCACTGCGGGCTCCGTTGGTTTCAGTACCGTACCTCCGATTTGACCAAATGGTCAATCCATATGGTCAATCCATTTGTGCAACGGGTTCTCACCTGGCTAACCTGCCTTCATGGGCAACCGTGAGGATCTGCTGGAAGGCGCCAAGCGCTGCCTCGTCGAACGGGGCTGGGCCAATACGACAGTGCGCGACATCGCCGCGGCGGCCGGTGTCAGCCATGCCGCGATCGGCTATCACTTCGGCAGCCGCGAGCGACTTCTGGTGCAGGCTCTCTTCGAAGAGCTCGACGAACTCGACGCCCGCATGTCCCCCGACGGGCAACACGCCACGGCCGTGGAGCGATGGCAGGCGGTGCTGGAGTCCTTCACCACCGACAAGGCACTGTGGACATCGCATCTGGAAGCGATCGTGCAAGCCCAACGCAACGACGAACTGCGTGCGCGTCTTGCCGAAGGTCAACAACGCGCGCGGGTCGAGCTGGGCGGCTCGGTCGCGCTAGCAGTGGTGCTGGGCATGATGATTCAGTCACTGATCGATCCGGAGAGTGCGCCGACGGCAACGCAGGCGGTTGCCGAGCTCCGGGAGCTGGCGGGCGGAGGACACACCCCACAGTGACTTGAAGCGGAGCCATCGAACGGCCAGGTGCACCGTATCGGCGCCAATCGCCGATACCACCACGCTTTAGCCCATCTCTGCTCAGTCGCAACCATCTCGACCGGCTAGCGCACCGCGCAGACCGCCCACCTTGCGATCCGCTTCACGCCCGTCGAGCCGACTGCCGCGCGAACTCACCGGCCGGCACTTCTTCCCGCCAGATCTGAAGTGAGCGGTTGATCTGACCACAGCTCTCCGCCATTGCCGCGATCTGCGGACGGGTCAGCGCGCTAAAGAAGTGACTCCGGACCGAAGCGGAATACGTGATCATCGCTCGCTCCGCACTCGTTCGCCCGAAGCTGGTGATGGTCGCCAGCACGCGCCGACGGTCAGACGGACTCGCCGTCCGCGCCACCAAACCCTGGTCTTCGAGGCGGCGGATTAGTCTGGTCAGCCGACTCGGCGACAACGCCAAAGCATCGGCGAGAACGCTCATCTGAACGCCACCCGCTGGGGAGCCAGCCAGATGCGCCAGCAACTGCACATCGATGAGTGACAACTCGTGCGAGTCATCCAATTCGCGATTGAGCATCGCCGTCACACGCAAGACAGTGTTCAGGTAGTTGTGCCACGATTTCCGTTCGGCCAAATCAAGTTCTGGCGCTCGACCCCCAGATCGGCGCGACGCGCCTCCGTCCATGCCGTTGCCCCCTCCGGTTCGACCGAGACCGCGTCGCCATGTTCAACAGTGCAACCACCGGACGACGCCGCCCCGAGGCTAGCCGACGGGCGACTATTTTGTATCGAAAATTAAGTCATGGGTGCCACACGGGTCGCCGGGAAGCCGCTGCCCGTAGTTGGCGGGCACGGCCGATAGCGCGCGCTCAGAGCCTGTTATACCTGCTCATATCCATGTATGGGTCAAGCGTTGACAATCCGAAGCCGACCGCCGCGACGACACCGCCGCCTTATCAATTACGATTCAAACTGAAATCCGCGAACCCCTGCCGATCGATCCGAAGACGCCCGCCCGATATTTGCTGGCCTGCTACCCCGATTGCCCGCTGCGGCCAGGTGGTGCCGGGCTGACCAGCGTGGGTTCCGTTGCCGCGATTACTGAGACGAAGATCCTGCGGGCGCCCGGCGCATGTGCGGCCGCCCCATACCTATCCGGCGCTGCGGCGCCTGGCCTTCTGCGCTGCCTTCAGTGGGACGCCGATCCGACGGCAATTATCACCCAACGCGATCATCTGCGGCCGCGACATCTGCACAAGGTAAAGGGCACGCACCGACTGAGCGTAGGTTCGGGCCGCCGGCCGTATTCGAGCTCGGCCTTCACGGGTGATGCTGGCGACGACGCCGCGCCCGTCGGTTCGGCTGCGATTACGGCGAACCAAGCCCTTCGATTCCATCCGCCGCATGAGTTCGGTCAGTCTGCTCGGCGCGAGCACCATCGCGTGAGCCAAATCGCCCATCCGCGCCGAGCCATCGGCCGATCGGTCAAGCGCTTCGAGCACTAGGTATTCGAACTGACTCAGATCGTGCCGGGCGAGCAGGCGACGGTTGATCAAACCAAGAAGCAAACTCGACGAGTCCAGGAAGTCCTGCCAACACCGCTGCTCGAGCTCATCTAGACCCGGCAGGTGATGCGCTGGGTTCTCGGCGCCGTCGTCATCCACGGCGGGCGACGGTATCGAAGAACCTCGGCGGATCGGCGAAGAAACTTCGGCCGATTCCAAGGCCGAGTCGGTTCCGGCGGCCGACGACGGCGACGGGCAACGCTTGAATTGGGACAACACGCTGGTCATGAGCCACTTCGATCCCGGCCAGAAAACAGCCAATTTGAACTATCTAATTCAAGGCGAAAGCTACTCGCGAGTAGGCGTTCATAACGCGTTCTAGCGCTACTTGAGATGGCCATACCCCACGCCCGACAGCCTAACCAACGGTTCACGGTCGCTAAAGACCCAATTTGCCGCATGTCCTGGCAATGCAACGTGCCTTAATTAGCTACTAGCAGGCGCGTAATTCATTCGGCAATCACCGCGCGAAAAGGCCATGACGCGTCCAAAACCTACGCGGCCCACCGTCGTACGGTTGGCAAGAGCGTCGCCTCAGCGAACGGCCTTGAGCCCCTTCCGGCGCCCATTCGTGCTGAGCGACTCGTTGATCCGCCGGCAGCTGTCGACCAGGTTGACCATTTGCTCGTGCTTGAGCTGGTTGAGGTAGTGCACGCGAATGCCCTGCGCGTAAGTCTCCATCACCGCATGCAGACGCGTGTGCCCCGCACTGGTGATCCGGGGCAGAATGCCGCGCGGGTCCCCTGGACTCGGGCTGCGGGTGATCCAGCCGTGGCCTTCCAGCCGGCGAATCTGGGTGGACAACTGCCCCTGCGTCACGCCAAGCGTCTCTGCCAGCACACACAGCCGGTGCTCCCGACGCTTGGGCCTGCTCAGCAGCTCCAACAGCAGGACGTCACGTATCGAGAGATCATGCGCGCCCTTGAGGCATACATTCACTGCGTCAACGACATTCAGCGAGCACGCCAGAAACTGTTGCCAGCAGTGTTGCTCGATTCCATCGAGCCCAGGGAGCCAGGCTATTGCCTGCAGTTCATGCATCTCGTCCACGGCGCGCGATGTTATCGAAGGATGCGCCGCAGAAACGGAGAACGCGTGTCAATTCCGACATCTCACCACAGATTCGCCCTGGCGAGAATGGCGTTCGGCAAAGGTCCGTGCGGCACGAGATCCCAGGTCAGCTAGATATTCCGAGCATCCTTAGAAAACCGTCGCGACGAAATAATTCGTTCAAACGGAAACTACTCAGTTTCGTTCGACCGGAAACCAATTGGTTCGATAGCGGAACGATGAAAAACGACGAGCACATCGCCGTCGACGCCAGCCGGATCGCGCGACACGCACTACGCCCTGCGCGGCGGGAGAACTCACCTAATCCACGCCCCGCGGCCCTGTCGATATAGGCATGGCTCTCGGGCGCGCGCCGGATTCCGGGCATCTCGTCGACGGCGTGGGACGCTAGCGAACGACAGATCTACCGCACAGCCAAGAATGCTTCAGCAGCGCGCAGACCGGCCAGAACTAGCAGTCCAGCGAAATACACTGGCCGGCAAGGGAAAACGGCAACTTTGAACCACTTGGTTCAACACGGAACCGGCAGACTTGCCGTCGTCGGGTGTCCGAGTCAGGAGTTCGTGGCGAGCGTCAGTTCCATCAATTTGAGCGCCTGCTCGCACGCGTCAATCCCGGGTGCCTGCGGGTTGACCCACCAACCGACCACGCCGGCGGCGTCGCTGGCGACCCCGCAGGAGCCGTTCGGGTCGGCCGGACGCATCACGATCGAGGGCACGCCCACGATGGTCTTGGGCTCGATCTGATACTTCAGGAACTCGGCGACCTTGCGTTCGTTGTCCAGGCTGCCCTGCTCGAACCAGAACCGGGTGATGTCGATCAGCCCGGCCGGGTTGGCCGCCTGCCAGCGGCAGATGGCGCCGACGAAGGTGCTCTGGATGTCGAGCGGGTCCGCTCCCACCGTCTTGGCCAAGATGTCGGTGGTCAGTACCTCGCACTCCTTGAGCAGGTTCGGGTACTGCCGCTCGGAGTTGTTGTTGCGCTTGGTGTCGCCCGCACCGGCCTTGACCGCGGTGCCGCCCACCTCACGGGAGCAACCCGTCAAGCTGGTCAACACTGACAACACCGCGACCGCGCCGGCCAGGATCCGGCGGCTCATTTGGAGTTCGCAATCGACTGGCGGGTCAGCTCTTTGGCGACGTCGCACGGATCCGGGAACGGCTTCTGCGCGAAGCTCACCGACCACTCGATGAAGTCATCTTTGAATTGGATGCCGACCTCACACAGGTTGTCGCCCATCGTCGGGGCGGTGCCGATCGCGATGAAACCGCTGTGGCCGTCGATGTTGATGTCCTCCACCGAAGTCCGTGAGACCTCCTCGGTCTTGCGCTCGCGGCCGATGGGGCTGCCGCGATACCAGGAGAAGGAGAAGTGCGGGCCCATGATCCCGCCGCGCAGCAGCCACTGGCAGCCCACCGAGTTCTGTGCGGTGCTGATCAACCCGGCCACCCGAGTCAGGTTGGCCATCGTCTCGTCACTGATGCCACCGCACTGCGGGAACGACGGACCATGATTGCTCTGCTCGGCCGTCGGCGACGCAGACTGGCTGCCGCCCTGAGCTTCAGGCGAGTCGGAGTCAGAACATCCGCCGACCATCGGAATCAGGGCAGCGGCCGCCAAGGCCGGGACCGTCAGTTTGAGCCGCACACGATGCACTGTAGCGGCACCGCCGCCCGTCAACCACGACACAGCGGTGACCAGTCGGTTTGTGTCGCCGCGTAGCGCCACGGCAACGCCACGACCGCACGGATGTGCGACAGTAGCCCCATGCTTCTGGCGCTGCTGCGCTGCTACTTGCGGCCCTACCGCCGGCCGGTCGCGGCGGTGATGGCATTGCAACTGATCAGCACGCTGGCTTCGTTGTACCTGCCGACCGTCAATGCCACGATCATCGACGACGGCGTGGTCCGCGGGAACACCGCGATCATCGTCCGGCTGGGCGCGGTGATGCTGGGCGTCACCGGCGTGCAGATGTTGTGCACCATCGCCGCGGTCTATTTCGGCGCGCGCACCGGGACCGGCTTCGGACGCGATCTGCGCCGGGCGGTGTTCGCTCAGGTGATCCGGTTCTCCGAACGCGAAACCACGCGGTTCGGGGCGCCAACCCTGTTGACCCGCACCACCAACGACGTCCGCCAGATCCAGCTGGTGGTGCAGCTGGGCGCCAGCACGCTGGTCACCGCGCCGATCATGTGCATCGGCGGGGTGCTGATGGCGGTGCACCAAGACGCGGGACTGGCCTGGCTGCTGGCCGTCAGCGTGCCGGTGCTGGCGCTGGCGAATTACCTGATCGTGTCGCGGATGCTGCCGCTGTTTCGGCGCATGCAGATGCTGATCGACAACATCAACCGGGTGCTGCGCGACCAGCTCACCGGCATGCGGGTGATCCGCGCCTTCGCCCGCGAGCCTTTCGAGCGAGACCGGTTCGCCCAGGCCAACACGGCGCTGTCGGACGCCTCCCTGACGGTCGGGAACCTGCAGGTGCTGATGCTGCCGACCACCACGCTGATCATCAACGCATCCAGCGTCGCGCTGATCTGGTTCGGCGCGTTACGCATTGATGCCGGGCAGATGCAGGTCGGGTCGCTGATCGCGTTCCTCTCCTACTTCATGCAGATCCTGATGGCCGTGCTGATGGCCACCATGGTGCTGGCGATCCTGCCGCGCGCCGCGGTCTGCGCCGAGCGGATCACCGCGGTGCTGTCTACCGAACCGACGATCAGTCCCCCAGCGCAACCGGTGTCACCGTCCTCGCCGACCGGTGAGGTCCGCCTGGACGGGGTCGGCTTCCGTTACCCCGGCGCCGACCGCTCGGTGCTGGCCGACGTGTCAATGACCGCGCGGCCCGGCACCACCACCGCGGTAGTCGGCTCCACCGGATCGGGCAAATCCACCCTGGTGTCACTTGTCTGCCGGTTGCGCGACGTGACCGACGGCGCGGTGTTCATCGACGGCGTGGACGTGCGCGACCGCGACCCCGAGGAGCTGTGGTCGGGCATCGGCCTGGTGCCCCAGCGCGGCTACCTGTTCTCCGGCACGGTCGCCGACAACCTGCGTTACGGCGCCCCGGCGGGGGCCGTCGTCAGCGACGAGCAGATGTGGGACGCGCTGCGGGTGGCCGCCGCCGACGACTTCGTGGCAGCCCACCCTGACGGGCTGGCGATGCCGGTGGCCCAGGGCGGGATCAACCTGTCCGGCGGGCAACGTCAACGGCTCGCGATCGCCCGGGCGGTGATCCGGCGCCCCTCGATCTACCTGTTCGACGACGCCTTCTCGGCCCTGGACACGCGCACCGACGCCCGGGTGCGCGCAGCCCTGCGCGAGGTGGCCGTGCACGCGACGGTGATCATCGTGGCGCAGCGGATCTCGACGGTTATCCAGGCCGATCAGGTGATCGTCCTCGACGACGGCCGGGTGGTCGGCACCGGAACCCACGGCGAGCTGCTGGCCGACTGCCCCACTTATGCCGAGTTCGCCGAATCCCAGTCGGTGACTGCCGGGGTCGGTGGCCAGTGACCGCACCCGTGGCGGCGCCGACGGTACGGGCCGCGAACTTCTGGCCGACCGCGCTGCGCCTGGCCCGCCGGATGGGCCCGCAGCGCCGGCTGGTCGCGGCGGTCATCAGCCTGTCGCTGGGCGGTATCGCGCTCGGTGTGGCCGGACCGCGGATTCTCGGTCATGCCACTGATCTGGTGTTCAACGGCATCATCGGCCGCGGACTGCCGCCGGGAATCACCAAACAGCAAGCCATCGAGCAAGCCCGCGCCGCCGGTCGGGGCACCTACGCCGAGATGCTGTCGCGGATGGACGTGATGCCGGGCGCGGGTATCGACTTCGCCGCGGTGGCGCGCACCCTGACGCTGGCGATGGGCCTGTATCTGATTGCGGCGCTGATGGTCTGGACGCAGGCACGGTTGCTCAACGTGATCTTGCAGCGCACCATGCGGGCGCTGCGCCGCGACGTCGAAAACAAACTGCACCGGCTGCCGCTGCGCTACTTCGATACTCAGCGGCGCGGGGAGCTGTTGAGCCGGGTCACCAATGACGTCGACAACACCGCGACATCGGTGTCTATGACGGTCAGTCAACTGTTCTCCTCGGTGCTGACCGTGCTGGTGGTGCTGGCCATGATGCTGTCCATCTCGCCGCTGCTGGCCCTGATCACCGTGGCCGGAGTCCCGGTGACCCTGCTGGCGGTACGGTCGATCACCCGGCGCTCACAACGGCTGTTCGCCGCGCAGTGGGCGGCCACCGGGCAACTCAACGCCCACTTGGAGGAGACCTACAGCGGCTTCACCCTGGTGCGGACATTCGGCCACCGCGACTGGGCACAGCAACGGTTCGACGACTGCAACGACGAGTTGTACCGGGCCGGGTTCGGCGCCCAATTCTTCTCCGGGCTGATCGCACCGGCGACCGGGCTGATCGCCAACCTCGGCTACGTCGCGGTCGCGGTCATCGGCGGAATCCAGGTGGCCACCGGACAGATCACCCTGGGCAGCATCCAGGCATTCATCGCCTATGTCCGCCAGTTCAACCAACCGCTGGGCAATCTGGCCTCGATGTTCAACGCCCTGCAGTCCGGTGCCGCCAGCGCCGAGCGGGTGTTTGCCTTCCTCGACGAGGCCGAAGAACCCCCGGCTCCGGCGACGCCGCTCTGGGGCGACCTTGCCGGCCCGCGCGGGCGGGTGGAGTTCCGCGACGTCAGCTTCGGCTACCGACCCGGCGTGCCGGTGATCGAGGACCTGTCACTGAGCGTGGCAGCGGGCAGCACGGTGGCCATCGTCGGCCCGACCGGGGCCGGCAAGACCACCCTGGTCAACCTGCTGATGCGGTTCTACGACGTGGACCGCGGACAGATCCTGATCGACGGCGTGGACATCACAGCCGTGGACCGCTGTGCACTGCGTTCGTCAATCGGCATGGTACTGCAGGACACCTGGCTGTTCACCGGAACGCTCGCCGAGAACATCGGCTACGGCCGGCCCGGCGCCACCGAGGACGAGATCATCGAGGCGGCCCGCGCCGCGCATGTCGATCCCTTCGTGCGGACCTTGCCGGACGGCTACGGCACCCGGGTCAACGACGATGGCGGGGCCATCAGCGCCGGCGAGAAGCAGCTGATCACCATCGCCCGGGCATTCCTGGCCCAGCCGCAACTGCTCATCCTCGACGAGGCCACTAGCTCGGTGGACACCCGCACCGAACTGCTGATCCAGCGGGCGATGCGGGAGCTGCGCCGGGGACGCACCAGTTTCATTATCGCCCATCGACTTTCGACGATCCGCGACGCGGACCTGATCCTGGTGATGCAGGCCGGCCGGATCGTCGAGCAGGGCACCCACGCCGAATTGCTGGCCCGCCGCGGGGCCTACTGGGCGATGGCCGAGGGCAACTGAATCAAGGCGCGTCGTCGTCTTCGTTGTCCCCCAGCAGCCGCTCTGGGTGGTGGTAGTGGTTGGTGCGGGGTTGACCTCTGTCTAGGTGGGGTGGGGGCAGGGTTTGGGTGGTGCCGTCGAGGCGCTTGCGGGTTTTCCAGCCGCCCGAGGTGATGAGTTCGTGGTGGGTGCCGCAGCGCAGGGTCAGGCCGGTGATGTCGGTGCGCCCGGTTTTGGCGTAGTCCTCGTCGTGATGCACTTCGCAGCAGTAGCCGGAAACCGGGCAGTTGGGGTGGGAGCACCCGCGTTCTTTGGCGTAGAGCACGATGCGTTGGGCCGGCGAAGCCAGCCGCTTGGTGTGGAACAGGGCAAGTTCTTTGGCGCCGTCGTAGATGCGTAGGTAGTGGTGGGCGTGGCTGGCCATGGCGATCACGTCGCGCATCGGTAGCCAGGTGCCGCCGCCGGTGTGGGCTTTGCCGGTGCCCGATTCCAGGTCGTCCAGCGCGGCCGAGACGATGATGGCGGCCGGTAAACCGTTGTGCTGCCCCAGGTCCCCGGAAGCCAGTAGGGCGCGGTCCATGGCGGTCAGGGCATCGTGATTGCGTTGGGCGACGCTGCGGGTGTCGGCGTCGATCGCGGCTTGGCTGGGGGTCCCGCCGGTGCAGGGAGTCTCATCGCCCGGGTTGCACATGCCAGGAGCAGCCCAGCGGGCCAGTACGGCGTCGAGGGTGGCGCGGGCTTGGGGGTCGAGGTAGCCCTTGATCGGGCTCATGCCATCGCGGTCTTGGGGGCCGAGCACTACACCGCGGCGTTTGGCGCGATCGTCCTCGGTGTAGTTGCCGTCGGGATGCAGGTGATCGGCCAGGCGTTGGGCGAGTTTGGCGAGTTCATCGGGGCGACACTCGGCACCCAATGCAGTTAGGTGCTTTTCGGCCTGGGTCAAGGTGCCGGCATCGATAGCGTCGGGCAGGTAGGTGAAGAACGAGCGGATCACCGCGATGTGAGCGGCACTGATCTTCCCCTCCCGCTGCGCGGTAGCCACCGCGGGTAGTGCCGGTTCCAATGGTTCGCCGGTGAGGGTGCGGCGGTCACCGAGTTCGGCGGCCTCCGCCAGACGCCGCCCGGCCTCACCGCGGGTCAGATGCAACTCGTCGGCCAGCACCCAGCGGGGTTTGCCGCCCAACTCGGCGGGGTCGGTGCCGGCCAGCCGATTGACCAGAGGATGCTCCACCGCGGGAAGGCGCCGCCGCAGCCGCTCGCAGCGCCGCAGCAGCGCCAGGCATTCCCGTGGGGTCAGGGCGTCGAAGTCCAGATCCAGCGCCCGATCCAGGTCAGCGGACAGGGCGTCGAAGACTTCGACGATCTCTTCGCGACTGTTCGAACGCATGTGCTAATAGTAGCGGCGGAGTCCGACAAGTCGCAGAACTTATCCACAACCAAAACTACTGTTACACAAGTGAATACAGTGACTAATCCATGAGAAAATCACTTGAGGCTGACCCATTGCCGACCAGTAGCTACAAGCGTAGATTCGACTGCGAAGCAGGCTCGGACATGACCGTAATCCGAAGAGCTGGACAAGAGGGTGAAAGCCAGCCGCGCTGGAAGTGTAGACGCTCCCATGTCAGTCCGGGCCTGCCCTAATTTTCGGTGACGGCCCACGGTGACGGCCCACTCTGGAGCCACATGAATAGTTGCCCGGCTTTGAGCGATTAGCCTCAACGCGGCGCGTATCACGCACCCGCATGAGTCGCTCAAAGCCGGGCAACTTTCCAATCCCCCGGGCGCCGCCAAGCCCCCCGGGGGTCGCCCATCAGAGCTTCAGGTGCAGCACATCGGCGAGCGGCCGCCGCGGTGTCGACACCGGGGGTTTCTCCAGCGCCGGAGCGCCACCGACGCGCACCAGCACCTGGGGCAGACCATCGCCGCCGACCAGTCCAGCGAGCAGCGCCCGGCCTGCGGGCACCTCGGTCAGATGCGTTACCGGACAAGTCGCCAAGCCCGCCATGGTGCATTCCAGCAGCACCGTCGAGAGCGCCTCACCGCAGGCCAGCGCATCGCCCGGCTCGTCGCTGGCGGTCGACAACAGCACGATCTTCGAGTGATCGTCGCCGACCTCGATGCGTCGTTCCCGGTTGTGGGTGACCGGAAAGGTTCGCCCGATGTCCACCCGGTCGCTTTCGGCGGCCGAGACCAGCGCGCTCTCCGGAATCCCGTCAGAGACCTCGAAGGGTGCTGTCCACCAACCGAGTTCGGCGTGATACGACGAGTCGTACAGCCGCAGCGCCTCGGCAAGCTCGGATGCCTCGGCAAGTTTCGAGCGCAGCTCATCGGCGAGCACGCTCAGCCGCACCGGGCCGGTCACCGTGTCGTACAGCACCGTCTCGAAGGGGCCCCAGTTGCTCGGCGCCATGAACGGCAGTCGATCGGTGTGACGGGTCAAGATCGCACCGGCACGATAGCGGTCCAGATCGGTGACCCGGTCTGCGGCCGTGAATCCGACCGAGGCCAGGTGCTCTGGCTGCGCGGCATCCGGGAACCGCTCGATCTCCGCGGTCCAGCCGGCCGCAGCCATAGCGACGCGCAGGTGATCCAGCACGGCGCCGCAACTGATCAACGCCTCCCGCGCCGACTGGTCGCCGTGCACGGCGCGAGTCGGATCCAGGTACAGGTCCAGCCGGCCTCCGTCGGCCACCCATCGCCATGGCTGGCTGTTGTGTAGCGACGGCGCCCGGCAGGCCAGCCGCACCGCTTCGGTGAGGACCTCGTAATCCACGGTCGTGTCCAGCATCAGCCACCTCCAACGGATCTGTCGCCTTCAGGCTCCCAGCCGCCTCCCAGGCGCAACAGGGGCCGTTAGTCACCGACCGGTCGGCGTTGGACCCCGCTTCAGTCGTCGGCGCGGTGGCGGACACGGAACAGATTCACCTCGCTCTTGATGCCCTTGAGGTGACGACCGCCGGCGAACGACCATTGGAAGTCGGCAGATTCGGTCAACGCCACCCGCACCGGCTCAGCGACCAGCACCGTGCCCGGTCGGGCGACCCCGGTTATCCGGCTCGCGGTGTTCACCGGGCTGCCGAACCAGTCCCCGACCCGGCTCACCGCCTCACCGGAGGCCACACCGGCACGAAGCCGAGGCAAGGTGTCGTCGGCCTGGGCCGCCTCAACCAGCCTCAACACCGCATCGACCAGCGGTGCCGGCTCCGGGCAGACGAACATCACCGCGTCGCCGATGGTCTTGATGAAGCGCACCGGCGGCACGGCGATCTCGCGCCCCAGCACGGTCAGGCGTTCGGCGAGCTGAACCAGCTCCTCGGGGGGCACCATCTCGCCGAGCCGGGTGAAGCCGACCAGGTCGGCGAATGCGACGGTGATCTGGCGCGCTCCCGGCAGCGGTGCGCCGGCCAGGCGCTCGCTGGCGGTGACGGCGTCGATGTCGAGCTGATGACGCAGCTGCATCATCAGCATGTCCTGGACGAACGGACCCAACATCGGCGCCAGCCCCGCCACCAGATCCCGCGACCGCTGGGCGATCTGCAGCTCGGTGACGCCCGGCTCGCCGATCGCAGACAACACCGTGAAGCGCATGAATTCCGCGGTGTGCGCCAGCCCGTCGGCCAACAACCGAGCGGTCTGCAGGGCCTGCTCGGCGTCGATGCCGGCGTCGATGAAGCGGCGCGCATGCAGGGCGATGCTGGCGTCGGCCCGCATCTGCGCCGGGGCGTCCGGGTCGTCCATCCAGGGCAGCCCGACCGCACGCTGCAGACGCTGCAGCTGTTCGAGGTCGACTCCGCTGGATTCACTGATCTCGCGGGCCGAGACGTAAGTGCCGTCGTCGCCGACCAGCCGTCGCGACGCCAGCAACATCGGCGAGACGTTTCCGCGGATCTCCTCGGCGGTGATGCCCTGTCCCAGCAGCCATTCGATCAGTTCGGCACGCTCCGCACGCGCAGCGCCCTCCAGCCCGGCCAGCAAGTCCTCGATCTCAGGGTCCCCCACACCGCAAACGTATCTCGCGGCAGACTGACGAAGTGGCTGAAGTCTTCGATGCGCTGACCCCCGACCAACTCCGTGCCCGCAACACCATCAAGTGGAATCACTTCGCCCCCGACGTGCTGGCGCTGTGGATCGCCGAGATGGACTTCCCCACCGCGCCCGCGGTGCTCGACGGGGTGCGCGCCTGCGTGGCCAACGAGGAGTTCGGCTATCCGGCGCTGGGCTCCGACGCGTTGCCGGTGGCACTCACACAATGGTGCGAACGCCGCTACGGCTGGCCTATCCAGCCCGAATGGGTGCGGGTGGTGCCCGACGTCCTCAAGGGCATGGAGGTGGTGATCGAGTTCCTCACCCGTCCGGAGAGCCCGGTGGTGCTGCCGGTACCGGCCTACATGCCGTTCTTCGACCTGTTGACCGTGACCGGCCGTCAGCGCGTGGAAATCCCTATGATACAGCAGGATTCAGGTCGCTACCTGATGGACCTGGATGCCCTGGACGCCGCGTTCGCCGCCGGCGCCGGATCGCTGATCTTGTGCAACCCGAACAACCCGCTGGGTACCGCCTTCACCGCCGAAGAGCTCAGTGCGATCGTGGACATCGCCGCACGTCACGGCGCCCGGGTGATCGCCGACGAGATCCACGCGCCGCTGGTCTACGACCGTCCCCACGTCGCGGCTGCCTCGGTGTCGCCGGCCGCCGCCGACACGGTCACCACACTGATGTCGGCCTCCAAGGGCTGGAACCTGCCCGGGCTGATGTGCGCCCAGGTGATCCTGACCAATCCGCGCGACGCCGCCGCCTGGGACCGAATCAACATGCTGCACACCATGGGCGCCGCCACCGTCGGTATCAGCGCCAACCTGGCCGCCTACACCCGCGGCGGGCCGTGGCTGGACGCCCTGCTGGACTACCTACGGGCCAACCGCGACCACCTCAGCACAGCGCTGCCCGCAGCGTTGCCGGGCCTGCGGGTCAGTCATCCCGAGGCCACGTACTTGGCTTGGCTCGATTTCCGGGCGCTGGGCCTGCCCGCCGAACCGGCCGAGATCCTGCTGGCCGACGCGCGGGTGGCGCTGAGCCCGGGCATCCCGTTCGGCGGCGGACGCGGCTTCGCGCGGCTGAACTTCGCGACCACGCGGGCCATCCTGGACCGGGCGATCGAGGCGATGGCCGGCGCGCTGACCTGATCGCAGCGGCGACCCGCGGCGCCCGGCTCCGCCGCGCTTGCGATCGCCGTGATCGCTAACGGCGACCCGCGGCGCCCGGCTCCGCCGCGCTTGCGATCGCCGTGATCGCTAACGTGGCGGGCATGTCTTGTGTGTTCTGCGCCGTGGTCGCCGGTGACGCGCCGGCGGTGCGGGTTTACGAAGACGATGAGTACTTGGCGTTTCTCGACATCCGGCCGTTCACCCGCGGCCACACCCTGGTGATCCCCAGACGGCACTTCGTGGACCTGACCGACACGCCGGCGCCCACCCTGGCCGGCATGCTCACCGTCGGGCAGCGGATCGCCCAGGCCGCACGCGCCTCCGGGCTGCACGCCGACGGCAACAACCTGGTGATCAACGACGGCCGGGCAGCCTTTCAGAGCGTGTTCCACATCCACCTGCACGTGGTCCCGCGCCGTGACGGGGACCGGCTGTCCTTCGCCAAGGGTCTGCTGGTGCGGCGGGACCCGAACCGCGAGGCCACCGGGAAGATCCTGCGAGCCGCACTGGCCAGCAGCGGTACCGCGCAGTCAGACTGAAGCGATGGATCATCTCCCTTGGATTGAACGGGTGGGCGTTCGAGTGCTTGCCCTGCACAACCTGATCTACCAACGGACCGGCGGCCGGATCGGCCACAAGGTACCGGGTCTGCCGCCCAACCTGTTGCTGCATACCGTCGGGGCGAAAACGGGCCAGGCGCGCACGTCGACGCTGTCCTACGCTCGCGACGGCGACACGTACCTGATTGTCGCGTCGATGGGCGGCGCGCCCCGCTCCCCCGGCTGGTACCACAACCTCAGGGCCAACCCGGATGTGGAAATCCACGTCGGGCCGAAGCGTCTGCGGGTCACCGCCCAGCCGGTGCTGCCCGACGACGCGGACTACGCCCGGCTGTGGCGAATCGTCAACGACAACAATGCGAATCGGTACGACGGCTACCAGCACCGCACCACTCGGCCAATCCCCGTGGTCAGGCTCACTCCGGTGCGCGGAACTCAGTAAGCACTATTTCTGAGAGTAGTTCGCTGTTCTCCTTTGCTCAGGTATCACTCAGCTAGTACTTTGGGGCGATGAGTCGTCAGGGTGGGCCGGGCAAGTCGAAGTCAGCACGCCGGCGCCTGGCGGGAGCCGGAGCGGCGGTCGGCACATTCCTCGCTGTCGGGCTGACGCCCGCTGCTGGATCGGCACACGCCGACGGGATGGACTTCGACTGGCTGATCGACATGTTCACGCCGGCCGCCGGGGTGGCCGCGGATACCAGCCCATTCGACTCCGCGGCCTGGTTTGACCAGCTCTTCTACGACCCGTTCCACACGTCCATCGACAACTGGATCAACAGCGACTTCGGGACGATGGTCAATGGCTGGATCAATACCGCCGCCGGCCAGATCCTGATCGGTAACGGTGCTGACGGCACCGCAGAAAACCCCAACGGCGGCGCCGGCGGCTTGTGGTTCGGCGACGGCGGAAACGGCTTCGACCAGAGCGAGGCCGGGGTGGCCGGCGGCAATGGCGGAGCGGCCGGCATGTTCGGTGACGGCGGGGCCGGCGGCGACGGTGGGGCCGGTGCTGCCGGCGGCATCGGCGGCGCCGGTGGGTCGTTCATGGGCAACGGCGGTGCCGGCGGCGCCGGCGGAATCGGTATCAACGGCGAAACCGCGGGTGTCGGCGGTGCCGGCGGCGATGCCGTCGCCTGGCTGTTCGGCAACGGCGGCGCCGGTGGCGTCGGCGGAGCGGGATTTGTCGGTGCGACTGGCGCCCTCGGCGGAACCGGTGGCACGGGAGGCGGCGGAGGCGCCGGCGGGACGAGCCTGTCAACACTGTTCGGAGACGGCGGCCGGGGCGGCAACGGCGGGGCCGGCGGGTCCGGCGGCAACGGCGGGGCCGGTACCGATGGCCACACCGGAGATTTCGCCATCAATGGCGGCACGGGAGGCAATGGCAGCGACGGCGGATACGGCGGAAGCGGCGGCCAGGGCGGCAATGGCGGGGCCGGTGGCGCGTCGGGTCGCGGGACTGCCGGGGCAAACGGCGATGGTGGCGCCGGTGGTCAAGGCGGCGCGGCCGGTGTGGGGGGTACCGGCGGAACCGGAGCGGCGGGCACAGCCGCCCACCTGGACGGCGGCACGGGCGGCAACGGCGGCAACGCCGGCGCAGCAGGAAACGGCGGGGCCGGCGGGATGGCCGGGGCCGGGGGTCTGGCAGGCACCGGTGCCCAAGGTGCTGCCGGTGCCGTCGGAGTGGCCGGGCGCAGTGGGGGCAACGGCGGCGACGGCGGGGCGGGCTTTGCCGCCACCACCGGAGCCGCCGGTAACGGCGGCACCGGAGGTAACGGCGGCAACGGCGGCGTGTACGGCGACGGCGGTCACGGCGGCGCCGGCGGAGCGGGCGGGCTCGGTGCCCACGGCAGCAATGCGACCGGTAATGGTGTCGCCGGTGGTTCCGGTGGTATCGGCGGCAATGGCGGGAACGGCGGCGTAGGCGGCGCGGGCGGAACCCTCGGTGGCGATGCCGGCAACGGTGGCGCCGGCGGCTACGGCGGCATGGGCGGGACCGGCGGCACCGGATCCGACGGCGCCAACAGCAGCGTTGCCGGTGGCGCCGGCAGTAACGGTGGTAACGGCGGCGACGGCGGTACCGGCGGCACCGGCGGCACCGGCGGTGCCGGCGGCACCGCCGCACACGGCGCCGCGGGACTTCAGGGTGCGGACGGAAACGGTGGCAAAGGCGGGACCGGTGGTGCTGCCGGCAACGGCGGCAACGGCGGCAACGGCAGTGCGGCCCATCCGGACGGCGGTCGCGGCGGCAACGGCGGCCTCAGCGGCCGCGGCGGCAACGGCGGCAACGGCGGTCCCACCGGGACCGGCGGGCTGGGCGGTGACGATTCCACGACCCCCCACACCGGGAACGGCGGCAACGGCGGCAACGGCTTCAACGCGGTCACCCCGGGAGCCAACGGCGGCAACGGCGGCGCCGGCGGGACCGGCAGCCTGCACGGCAACGGAGGGAACGGCGGCGCCGGCGGCAACGGCGCGAACGGCGCCAACGGCAACCCGGTCGTCAACAACGGCAACGCCGGAGACGGCGGCAACGGCGGCAAGGGTGGGGCCGGCGGAAACTCGCTCGGCGACGGTAACGGCGGCAACGGCGGTGCCGGCGGCAAGGCCGGAGACGGCGGCCGCGGCGTGGACCAGAGCCAGCTGCCTCCCAGCGCTACCCTGCCCGGCAGCGGCGGCAACGGCGGAGCGGGTGGCATAGGCGGCGCCGGCGGCAGCAGCGCCTACGCACAGGGAACTGGCACCGGTAACGGTGGTGCCGGCGGTGCCGGTGGGGCCGGCGGAAACGGCGGCGGCAACGGCATCGCCACGCTGGACGTGGCCAACAACGTGCAATACGGCAGCGGCGGTGACGGCGGGGCCGGCGGCGCCGGCGGCAACGGCGGGCTGGGTTACGGCGGTGCGCTGGGCGGCGGCACCGGCTTCGACGGCGGCAACGGCGGCGCCGGCGGCAGTGGCGGCGCGGGTGGTTCTGCCTACGCCGGCAACGCGGCCGCGGGTGAGCACGGCAGGTTCGGCACCAACGGTGACGGCGGCGCCGGCGGCGGGGGCGGTACCGGTGGCGGCGGCGGCACCGGCGGGGCGGGCGACAACAGCGCCGGCGGTACCGGCGGCAATGGCGGCAATGGCGGGGCGGCCGGTGACGGCGGGGCGCCCGGCTCCGGGCTCTACGCCCAGCCCGGAATCAACAAGGCACCTGTCGGCATCGGCGGTGACGGCGGAAAGGGCGGCGCCGCCGGATCTGGCGGAGCCGGCGGTATCGGCGACACCGGGTTCAAAGGCGGCACCGGCGGAAACGGCGGCGTCGGCGGCGCCGGCGCCAACGGCGGGAGCGCCACCGGCACCTACTACGCGCAGGGCTCCAGCGGCGGTGACGGCGGAAACGGCGGCGCGGGCGGTAACGCCGGAGCGGGCGGAGCGGGCGGTTTGGGCGCCCAGGCGGGCAGCGGCGGCAACGCCGGCGCTGGGGGCCACGGCGGCAATGGCGGTGACGGCGGCGACGCCACCCTGACCGGGACGAACGTGCACGGTGGGGCGGCCGGGGACGGCGGCGACGGCGGAGCGGCGGGCGCGGTGGCCGCCGGCGGACTCGGCGCCAACGGTGGGAGCGGCGGCGACGGCGGCGACGGTGGTCGTGGCGGCGCGGTCGGCAGCAACGGCGCCAACGGCGCCGGGGGCGCGGGCGGGGCCGGTTCCGGCACCGGGCATGCCGGCGAGACCGGCGGCCCCGAGGGCCCGGTCAACGCCACCATTCCGCTGTACCTGCAAAGCGGCGGCATCAGCCCGATCGTCTACATCTCGATCAACGGCGGCCCACCGGTGCCGGTGCAGATCGACACCGGCTCCACCGGCCTGACGATTCTGAGCAGTGCGGTCGGCAACCCCGGCAGCCTCGGCAACGTGCTGCTGTCGGGCAACGCCAGCTACGCCGGACTGGGCAACAACAGCTACGGCTACCAGACCTACAGCACCACGGTGGGATTCTGCGAAAAGCTTGCCTGCTCGGGAGACCTTGTCACCGACCCCACCGGCGTCAACGTGGTCACTTCCGGGTCCAACGCACTGATGACGCAGTACTTCAACCAGTACGGCATCGTCGGAGTCCTGGGCATCGGTCCCAACAACGGCTATGCCGGCACGTCGACGATCATCTCGGCGCTGCCCGGCGCGCTCAACCAGGGCGTGCTCATCGACGAGCAGACCGGCCAAGTAATTTTCGGACCGAACCCACTCGACCCCGAGACCTCCGTCTCCGGATCGCCCTACGTGGACACGATGATCTCCATCAACGGCGCTCCCCCGGTGGCCGTCACGACCTCGATCGACTCGGGCGGCATGTACGGCAGCATCCCGCAGTCGCTGTTCCCGCAACTCGGGGTCGGCACGCAGGTGCCGGCCGGGACGGTGATCTCGGTGTACAACGCCGATGGCAGCACCCTGCTGTACTCCTACACCACCACGAACAACGGTCCGTATGTGACGTCCGGCGGGGCGGCCAACAGCGGCTACTACCCGTTCTCGGTGAACCCGGTCTACATCGACTACCGGCCCAGCGGTTACGGGGCGACCATCATCAGCCGCTAGGTCCATGGCGGCGACCCGCTTCGCCCGCCTCCGCCGCCCTCGCGATCGCCGCTAAGGCCTTACAACAGCTCCTTGGCCAACAGCTCGCAGGTGCGTTCCCGGCCGGGCGCGGTGGCCGGGTCGGTGCCGCGGTGCGCCGAGGCGACCGGGTTGATCATCACCTCGTCGACGGCGAAGTGCTCCGCCAGTGCGGTGAGCTGCTCGGCCGCTTCGGCCGGTGTGCCGACGACCGCGCGCCGCAAGCCGCTATCGATGATGCGTTGTTCGGAGTCGGAGACCGCTGCCGCCTGCGCGTCCTCCACCAGATCGACCGCTCCCAGCGGCCGCCCGGTCCGCAACCGGGCCATCATCTGCAGGTTGGGCAGCATCAACGCCGTTGCCTCGTCCCGGGTTTCGGCAACCGATGCGTTGACGGTCAGAAATGTCGTCGGCGCCGCGCACACTTCGCTCGGCGTGAAATTCTGCCGGTAGTAGGCCAGCGCATCCTCGGTGCCCTGGCCGGAGAAGTGGTGGGCGAACACGTAGGGCAGCCCCTTGGCCGCGGCCAGCCGCGCCGAGTACATGCTCGATCCCAGCAGCCACAGCCGCGGCTCGCCGGCGGCGGCCGGAGTGGCCTTGAGCAGATAGTCACCGTCGCGCAGTTGGACCTGCACCCCGCGGCTGCTCATCATCGCCCGTACGTGGTCGAGATAGTCGGGGAAGTTCTCGATGTCTTCGTCCCCACGGCCGGAGCGCAGCATGACGGACGTGACCGGGTCAGATCCAGGCGCCCGTCCGATGCCCAAGTCGATGCGGCCGGGTGCGGCGGCCTCCAACAACGCGAACTGTTCGGCGACGGCCAGCGGGGCGTGGTTGGGCAGCATCACCCCGCCCGAGCCGAGCCGCACCCGCGAGGTCTGCGCGGCGAGGTAGGCGAGAAGTACCGGCGGGCTGGTGGCACCTACCGAAGGCATGTTGTGGTGCTCGGCCACCCAGTATCGGGTGAACCCGAGGCGGTCAGCAGCCTGGGCCAGCCGCACCGTCGCAGCCAGCGCATCGGCGGTGGACTGGTCGGTACGGACCGGGACGAGGTCAAGAACGGATAGACGCACGCTGCTACTCAACACCGGAACTCAGCCGGATAGTCCCGCCAGCCGCGAGGCCTGCGCAAAGATGTCGTCCAGCATGGGCGGGGTCAGCCGACCGGTGAACATGTTCTGCTGACTGGGGTGATAGCAGCCCAGCAGCCGCAGTGCCGGACCGAGTTCGGCGACCGCGCCGTGTCCGAACTTCGGTTTGGGTTTGGGCATCTGCTCGGCGGCGATCCGCAGCGCGATCTGCCAGGCGAAGCCGCCCAACGCAATCACCACCCGCACGTGTGGCGCGATCAGCTGCCACTCGGAGTCGATCCAGGGCGCGCAGGTGTTGCGCTCGACCGTCGTCGGAGCGTTGTCCGGCGGGGCGCAGCGCACCGGGGCGATGATCCGGATGTCGGTGGCGTGCAACCCGTCCGCAGCGTCGACGCTGGTGGGCTGGTTGACCAGGCCGGCCCGGTACAGCGCGGCGTAGAGCTGGTCGCCGGACCGGTCGCCGGTGAACATCCGGCCGGTGCGGTTCGCGCCGTTGGCGGCAGGGGCCAATCCGACGATCACGATCTTGGGTTTCGGGGAGCCCCAGCCCGGCACCGGCCGCCCCCAGTAGGGCTGGTCGGCGAAGGACTTTCGCTTGGCGAGTGCCACCTGTTCGCGCCAGGTCACCAGCCTCGGGCAGGCCCGGCAGACGCTGATCAGCGCGTCGAGTTCATCGATCGACTCGACTTGGTCGGCCAGCTGCACCACGTGCGCGGCGTCGGCGGCCGGTGGCGTTTCCGGGGTTGCCGGGTCGCCGGGCCACCCGGCCCCGGGCGGCACCGGGGAGTCGAACGGCTGACCGGTACGAGGGTGGTTGAGCATTGGTCTACTGTGCACGCTCTGGGATCCGATGCCCAGTCCGGAGTGGTGCGGGCGTGCGGTGTCGGCTCACTAGGAGCGCGGATCGGCGCTGCCCAACAAGTTGGCTCGGATCTGCGTGTAGGCGTGCGCGAAAAGGTCCACGTCACGCGGACTGAGCAGGTCGAAAAGGTTACGCCGCAATACATCAGCGTGGCCAGCCGACACCGACTCCAACTTCTCCCGCCCGGATTCGGTCAGCTCGGCGAACCATCCGCGCTTGTCCTCTTGGCATCCGATGCGGCGTAGCCAGCCCGCTCGGGCCAATCGGCTTACCGCGCCGGCGGTCCCGCCACGGGTCGCTACCGCCGCCTCGGTCAGCTCACCCATCCGCAACCTGCGGTGCTGCGCTTCCGACAACAGCACCAGAACTTCGAAATCGGCAAAGGTGATCCCGCCGTCGGCGAGCAGCTGAACTTCGAGCTCCCGCAACAACAGCCGAGTGCTGTCCAGATACGCGCGCCACATGCGTTGCTCGGCGTCACTGAGCCATCGGTTCTCGTCCGTCACAACAACCGTCCCTCTATGGTTGATCTAATAACTAGTACGACAGGAGATGGCACGGGCTCCGGGCGTCGGCATTGAAATAATTTCGCAGCAGATGTACGTACTCTCGCCAAACTGCGTAGTGACGACGGCAAATAGCACCCACGCCCGTCCGCGAATTATCGTTGTTACAGCAACTACTTTGCGTAGCTAGTTTCGAGCGTTGATCAATCCGGCGCGCGACGGGGTCCGCCCGTTGCGCTGCTGCCACAACCGGTAGACGTCGACCGCGTCGTCACGTGCGTCGTACCGCATGGGCAGCCGCCGCTGATCCCAGGGCTTGGCGAACTCGTCGTAGAAGGTGTTGAGCTCGAAGTACTTTCGGTCATCGACGTAGTACGGCTCATAGGCCTCACGGGTGGTCAAGAAGACGACCTCGTCCGGCGAGCAGTAGTACAACGCACCCAGACACATCGGGCACGGCGAGGCCAGGATGTAGATGGTGGCGCCGATCAGGTGCTCGGTGCCCAGCGCCGTGCAGGCCTGCCGAATGGCGAGGATCTCCGCGTGCGCGGTGGGATCGTTCGTTTGGGCGACCCGGTTCGGACTTTCGGCCAGAATCGCACCGTCCTTGACGATCACCGTCGCGAAGGGGCGTCCGCCCTCCTCGACATTGCGGCGGGCAAGCTCAATGGTGTGTTGCGCGAAATCCATGACACCTTCAGGCTGCCCCAGCCGCCGCTATAGCGTCTAATACTTATCTCCGATGATCGCGATAGGTGTCATCAATCGATTTCGCGCGCTACTTCCGCCAGCATCCGGGTAAATGCCTGTGCCGCCGCCGAGTGGTAGGCCGTGGCGCGCACGAGCGCCACCACGGTTCGGGTGGGCAGTGGCGGGACGAGCGGCACGGCGTGCACATCGTGATGCTCACGGGTGATCGCATCGGGCAGCACGGTGGTCAGTGTGCCGCCGCGCACCGATGCCAGCAGCGCGCTGATGGAATTGGCTTCGACCGTGATCTGGGGGGCGACGCCCCGGTCGGTGAAGTAGGCGTCGATCTGTAGCCGGGTGGCGAAGTCGGTGCTGAGCAGGCAAAGCGGCTCGCGGGCCAGCCGGGAAACCGGCAGTGGTGTCGCTCTCGTCGCAAAGGCGTGGCCCGACCCGACCACCAGTGTCAGCGTCTCGGTGAACAGCGCGGTGTGATCGATCCCGGCGGCATGTGGACCCGCGAAGGCGATCCCGAGGTCCAGTCGGTCGGCGAGCAGGTCCGCCTCAATGCGGTCTTGAGTGTCCTCCCGTATCGAGAGCGTGATGCCGGGATGCGCACTGTGGAATCGGTGCACCAGCGGCCCGATCAGGTAGGCGGTGAACGTCGGCATCATCGCCACCCGCAGATGCCCGCGCGAGAGGTCCTGCACATCGTGGACCGCACGTTCACCGGCATCGAGATCCCGCAGCGCCAGCCGTGCATGCTCCGCATACGCCTCGCCGGCATCGGTCAGCCGTACCGTGCGACCCGAACGATCCAGCAGCTCCACGGACAATGCGCGCTCGAGCTGCTTGATCTGCTGCGACAGCGTCGGCTGGGAGATGTGCAGCGCCTCGGCCGCGCGGGTGAAATTCCCGTGTTCGGCCACCGCCAGCAAATACCGGATGTGGCGCAGCTCCATCGAATGACTATAGGCGCTACCAATCGAGGTCATGGGGATTACGTCTTGGACGCTATCGCTCGTGGTCAGGCAAGGTGGACCGATGACTGCGGCATACGGATCCGGCCCGGACCGGCTGGTCGATGCGTTGCTGCCGGACGGCCGCCGGGTCGATGTAACGCTGCGCGGCGGACGGATCGCGGCGATCGATCCGCACCAGCGCGAGTCCTCGGCGCCCGGCCAGAATGCCCTCGACTGCGGCGGTGCGCTGGTGTTGCCCGCATTCGTCGACGGCCACTGTCACCTCGACAAGACGTTCTTGGGTGCGCCATGGCAGCCGCACCGGGCCGCCGGATCCCTGCGTGAGCGGATCGCGAACGAGAAGGCGCTGCGATCCCAGATCGGGGTACCGGTCACCGAACGGGCGACGACGTTGGCCAACCGCATGGTCTCGCTCGGCACCGGCCACGCCCGCTCCCATGTCGACATCGATCTCGAGGCAGGGCTGACCGGACTGCACGCCCTGCTGGAAGTCCGTGCGGCCCTGCGTGATCGAATTTCGATCCAGCTGGTCGCCTTTCCGCAGAGCGGCGTGGTCACCGCACCGGGAGTGGCCGAGTTGCTGGACGCCGCACTGGCCGAGGGCGCTGAGGTGATCGGCGGCCTGGACCCGGCCGGCTTCGACGGCGATGTCGACGGCCAGCTGGACGTCATCTTCGGTCTGGCCGACCGGCACGGCGCCGGCGTCGACATCCACCTGCACGATCCGGGCACGCTCGGCACCGGGCAGCTGCGCGCCATCGCCGAGCGCACCCGCGTCCTCGGGCTCGGCGGCAAGGTCACGGTCAGCCACGCCTACGCGCTCGGTCAGGTCGACGGCGACGAAGTCGACCGCACCGCAACGGCACTGGCCGACGCCGGTGTGGCAATCCTGACCAACGGTGCGGCCGGCACTATGCCGCCGGTGCTGCGGTTACGCGACCATGGGGTGCGGGTGTTCGCCGGTTCGGACAACATCCGAGACGCCTGGTGGCCGTACGGCACCGGCGACATGCTGGAGCGCGCCACCATCATCGGCCTGGAGGGCTCCCTGATGACCGACGACGAACTCGGTTATGCCGCCTCGCTGATCACCGACTCCGCCGCGGCCGTACTCGAACTCGATGGCTACGGCGTGCAGCCAGGGTGTCGCGCCGACCTGGTCGTGGTGGAGGCCGCCGGGTTGGCCGAGGCGGTCGCCGCCCATCCCGAGCGCCGGTGGGTGCTGCACGACGGGCGCGTCGTCGCCGGAACCCGAGCCTGCAAGCAGCGCGCGTCGCCACGGGACAGCGCGACTCAGCGCAGCTAATCAGTTGGCCCCACCTCCTAGGATGGCCTGCGTGAACGCCGACGCACTGACCCAGCTCATCGCCGATCTGCCCGAGGGCATGGTGGTCACCGACCCGACGATCACCGCGGGCTACCGGCAGGACAACGCGCTGGACCCGATGGCGGGCCAGCCGCTGGCAGTGGTGCGCCCGCTGCGCACCGAAGAAGTGCAGACGGTGATGCGCTGGGCCACCGCCCATCGGGTGCCGGTGGTGACTCGCGGCGCGGGCACCGGCCTGTCGGGCGGAGCCACCGCGGTCGACGGCGGCATTGTGCTGTGCACCGAGAAGATGCGTGACATCACCGTCGACCCCGTCACCCGCACCGCGGTGTGCCAGCCCGGCCTGTTCAACGCCGAGGTGAAGAAGGCCGTCGCCGCCTACGGACTGTGGTACCCGCCGGACCCGTCGTCGTTCGAGATCTGCAGCATCGGCGGCAACATCGCCACCAACGCCGGCGGCCTGTGCTGCGTCAAGTACGGCGTGACCACCGACTATGTGCTGGGCCTGCAGGTGGTGCTGGCCGACGGCACCGCGGTACGCCTGGGTGGGCCCCGCCTCAAGGACGTCGCCGGGCTGTCGCTGACCAAACTGTTCGTCGGCAGCGAGGGCACCCTCGGGGTGGTCACGGAGGTGACCCTGCGACTCTTGCCGGCTCAGCCGAAATCGGCTGTGGTGGTAGCTACTTTCGACTCGGTGACCGCCGCGGCCGAGGCGGTGCTCGACGTGTCGGGGCGGCTGCGCCCGTCGATGCTGGAGTTCATGGACTCAGCGGCGATCAACGCCGTCGAGGACCAACTGCGCATGGGCCTGGACCGCGAGGCGGCGGCCATGCTGGTGGCCGCCTCCGATGAGCGCGGCCACGCGGGCGCCGAGGATGTCGAGCTGATGGCCCGGGTGTTCACCGAGCACCACGCCAAGGAGGTGTTCTCCACCGACGACCCAGTCGAAGCCGAGGGCTTCGTCGCGGCCCGGCGATTCTGCATCCCGGCGGTCGAGGCGCAGGGCCCGCTGCTGCTGGAGGACGTCGGAGTGCCGGTGCCGCGGCTGGCGGAGCTGATCACCGGTATCGAGAAGATTGCCGCCGAGCGCCAACTGCTGATCTCGGTGATCGCGCACGCCGGCGACGGCAATACGCACCCGTTGATCGTGCACGACCCGAACGACGCCGACCACGTGCGGCGCGCCGAGCTCGCCTACGGCGAAATCATGGATCTGGCCCTGGCGCTGGGCGGCACCATCACCGGCGAGCACGGCGTGGGGCGGTTGAAGCGGCCATGGCTGGCCGAGCAACTGGGTCCCGACGTGATGGCACTGAACCAGCGGGTCAAGGCCGCGCTCGACCCGCTGAACATCCTCAACCCGGATTCGGGGATCTGACCCGCCTCAAGCCCCCTCGAGTGTGAATCCGCCGACGCTCCCCCGGCGCGTCGCGTCCTGGATTTCACACGCGACCATTGACACCGAGCGGGCCGTTGTCGTATCAATGAGACATGACGACCACGCTGTCTCATCCGAAATTTGAACTCTGCAACGCCGACACCTGGCCCAACCCCTGGCCGATGTACGCCGCGCTGCGCGACCACGACCCGGTCCACCACGTGGTCCCGGAGCACGCGCCGAATCAGGACTACTACGTGCTGTCCCGGCACGCCGACATCTGGGCGGCCGCGGCCGACCACGAGACGTTCTCCTCCGCGCAAGGGCTGACCGTCAACTACGGCGAGCTGGAGATGATCGGCCTGGCCGACAACCCGCCGATGGTGATGCAGGATCCGCCGGTACACACCGAGTTCCGCAAGCTGGTGGCCCGTGGCTTCATGCCGCGGCAGGTCGAGTTGCTCGAGCCCAAGGTGCGCGAGTTCGTCGTCGAGCGCCTCGAACGGCTGCAGGCCAACGGCGGCGCGGGAGATATCGTCGCCGAGCTGTTCAAGCCGCTGCCGTCGATGGTGGTCGCGCACTACCTGGGCGTGCCCGAGGAGGACCGCAGCCAATTCGATCGCTGGACCGAGGCGGTCGTCGCGGCCACCGTCAGCGAAGACGGCGTTGCCTCGGCCGGCGACGCGATCGGCGAGATGATGGCCTACTTCAGCGGCCTCATCGAACGCCGCCGCACCGACCCGCAGGACGACACGGTCTCACATCTGGTGGCAGCCGGAATGGGTGCCGACGGCGACGTCACCGGACTGCTGGCGGTGCTGGCGTTCACCTTCACCATGGTGACCGGCGGCAACGACACGACCACTGGAATGCTCGGCGGCTCAGTGCAACTGCTGCAGCAACACCCCGATCAGCGTCAGCTGCTGGTCGATCAGCCCGAGCTGATCCGCGACGCCGTCGAGGAGTTGCTGCGGCTGACCTCTCCCGTTCAGGGGCTGGCCCGCACCACCACCCGCGATGTCACCATCGGCGAGACCACCATTCCGGCGGACCGCAAGGTGTTGCTGCTCTACGGCTCGGGCAACCGCGACGAGCGCCAGTTCGGCCCGGACGCCGCCGAGCTCAACGTGCGCCGCAAGCCGCACCAGATCATGACCTTCAGCTACGGCGCGCACCACTGCATCGGCAACCAGGCGGCCCGGATGCAGGCGCGGGTGGCGTTGGAGGAACTGCTGGCCCGCTGCCCGAACTACACGGTCGACGAATCCGGGATCGTTTGGGCCGGTGGCAGTTACGTGCGACGTCCGCTCTCGGTTCCCTTCACCGTCGGATCATGATGGCCGGGCGGGCCTGGCTGTCCGATCAGCGCGGTGAGCTGGCCGCCGAGAAGATTCTCGACGCGGCCGAGAAGCTGTTCGCGCAGCAGGACCCCGCCTCGGTGGGCATGACTGAGATTGCCCGCGCCGCAGGCTGTTCCCGCGCGACGCTGTATCGGTACTTCGAGAGCCGCGACGCGCTACACACCGCCTACGTGCACCGATGGGCTAATGCGCTATACGACGAGTTGACCCGACGGCTGGCCGGCATCGACGACCCGGCGGATCGGCTGGTCGCCGGGATCACCGAATCGCTGGCATTGGTGCGCGGCAATCCGGCGCTGGTGTCATGGTTCGCCGAGACCGGACCACCGATCGGTGCCGCGATGGCCGCCCAGTCCGATGTCATCACCGTGATGGTCGCGTCGTTCCTGTCCGCGTTGGACACCGAAGACAACGACGCGGTTGCCCAACGCGCCCGCTGGGTGGTGCGGGTGGTGACGTCGATGCTGAGCCTCCCGGGGCGCGACGCCGACGACGAGCGGGAAATGCTGACGCAGTTCGTGGTGCCGGTCGTGGTCTCGCCGGGGCGGCTTAACTCCGCACCCGGGTGAGCCGGTGCAGCAGCCAGGACACCGGCACGGTGACCAGCATGGTGACCACGAACAGCGCCAGCATCGAGCCGGTGTAGACCGGGGTGTGCAGCACCTCCACCATCACCACCTCCATCAGCACTAGGTGAACCAGGAAGATCTCGTAGGAGATCTCTCCCAGCCACACCATCGGCCGGCTCGCCAGCAGCCGTGCGTACCAACCGCGATTGCCCAACGCCAGCGGGGCCACCATCAGCGCGGCGATCACCGCGTAGAACCCGGCCTTGACCAGGGCCTCGGACAGTTTCGCCGGCGAGGTGGTGGGTTCCCCGGCGATCGGTGTGGACGCGATGAGATAGCAGATGAGCGCCAACGGAATTGCCACGAAGCCGTAGCAGCGCACGCCCATGGCCTGCAGCACCGTGAGCATCATCCCGGCGACGAACCACGCCAGATAACCCGGAAGCCACAGTCGGGCGCCGTCGGGCAGGAAGTCGGTCGTGTGTACCAGCGTCAACCAGGCCGGCGTGATCGCCGCAGCCGCGACCAACCCGGCCAGCAGCAGCCCGGGCCGCCACCGCCGGCGGCACAGCCAGACCAATGTGGCATAGGCCAGCAGGGGCAGCACCACGTAGAAGGCGACTTCGACTGCGAGGCTCCACATCTGGGTGAGGCCTTGGTGCAGATAACCGAACATGTAATTGTCGGTGTAGATCTGGGTCAGCGTCAGGTTCCGCAGCAACCCGATCCAGTTGTGGCCGGGGTTCGGTCCGGCGGTGCGGTAGTGGTAGATCACATAGGCCAGCAGCACCGTGACGACATAGGCGGGCATGATGCGTCGCACCCGGTGCCAGGCGTAGCGGCGCACCGACGGGTCCGGCCGGCCCAATGCGGCAGCGCGCACCCACGGCTGAAACAGCAG
Organism: Mycolicibacter heraklionensis; assembly: GCA_001673575.1. GTDB lineage: Bacteria > Actinomycetota > Actinomycetes > Mycobacteriales > Mycobacteriaceae > Mycobacterium > Mycobacterium heraklionense_A. Next base: position 83,300 of record LZME01000059.1, read on the forward strand.
AAAACCGGACAACACGAAGAAGATCGGCACGCCGATCTCCATCCGAGAACCCAGCAACCCCGCATAGCCGTGGGTGTACTTGCCGGTGGTGTAGGCCGCATGCGTACCGACCACCAAGAGCGCGGCCACCGCACGCACACCGGTCAGCGACGCGACCCGATCGACCTGGGCGACCTGCTCGAGCCCGCCCTGGGCCACGTCGTCGCGCGGCAGGGTCATTCGGTCCGTTTCCGGTACCCGCCCTCGCCGCGCCGATCGGGTTTACCAGACGGCCGTTCGCGACGCAGGTTGATCAGCTGACCTTGAATCCTGGTCTGCTCCAACGCCTTGAAGGTCTTGCCGGATAGTTTCGCGGGCAGCTCGACCAGCGAGTGGTCCACCTTGATGCTGATGTTCCCGAAGTCGCTGCGGTGCAGTCCACCCTCGTTGGCCAGTGCCCCGACGATCGCACCGGGGTTGACCTTGTGGCGCTTGCCGACCGAGATCCGGTAGGTGGCGAATCCGTCTTTCGGTGGGCCCTTGCGGTCACCTTTGCGGTCGTCCCGGCCGCCGTCGCGATCCGACTTGGCACGTTCGCGTCGCTTGTCCGGCGGCGGTTCCACCATCAGGAACGCCTCGCCGTCGCGGGACTGCAGCGCCAGTGCGGCGGCAATGTCGGCCATCGGCACGTTGTGCTCGCGGCTGTAGTCCTCGACCAAGCGGCGGAACAATTCGATGCCCGACGCACCGAGGTGGTTGGTGATCGCGTCGGCGAACTTGGCGACCCGCTGCGCATTGACGTCCTCGACGCTGGGCAGCTCGGACTCGATCAGCTTCTGCCGAGTCACCTTCTCGATCAGCCTGAGCAGGTGGCGTTCCCGCGGGTTGACAAACAGCAGCGCGGTTCCCGAGCGCCCGGCTCGTCCGGTGCGCCCGATCCGGTGCACATAGGCCTCGGGGTCGTTGGGAATGTCGTAGTTGACGACGTGCGAGATCCGGTCCACGTCCAGTCCGCGGGCGGCGACATCGGTGGCCACCAGGATGTCGATGTTGCCGTTCTTCAGGGCGGTGATGGTCCGTTCCCGCTGCGCCTGCGCGATGTCACCATTGATCGCCGCCGCAGAAAACCCTCGGGCGCGCAGTTTTTCGGCTACCTCTTCGGTGGCCTGCTTGGTGCGGACGAAGACGATCATCGCTTCGAAGGGTTCGACTTCGAGCACCCGAGTCAGGGCGTCCATCTTTCGCGGCCCGGCGACCTCGATGTAGCGCTGCGAGATGTTCTCCGCCGTAGTGGTTTTCGCCTTGACGGTGACTTCGACGGGGTCGTGCAGGTAACGGCTGGTGATGCGGCGAATCGCCGAGGGCATGGTCGCCGAGAACAGGGCCACCTGCTTGTACTCGGGGGTGTCTGCCAGGATGCGTTCGACGTCCTCGGCGAAGCCCATCTGCAGCATCTCGTCGGCCTCGTCGAGCACCAGGTAATCCAGGTGCGACAAGTCCAGGCTGCCGCGTTCCAGATGATCGATGACCCGGCCCGGAGTACCGACCACGACCTGCGCCCCGCGCTTCAGACCGGACAGCTGCACGGTGTAGGAAGCGCCGCCGTAGATCGGCAGCACGTTGATCCGAGGCAGATGCGCACCGTAACGCCCGAACGCCTCGGCGACCTGCAGCGCCAACTCGCGGGTTGGCGCGAGCACCAGCGCCTGGGTGGCCTTGCTCGTGGTGTCGATGCGCGACAGGATCGGAATGGCGAACGCGGCGGTCTTGCCGGTTCCGGTCTGGGCCAGCCCCACCACGTCGGAGCCCTCCAGCAGGGCCGGGATGGTGGCGGCCTGAATCGCCGAGGGCGTCTCATAACCGACGTCGGCGACGGCCTTCAGCACCGAGGGGTGGATCTGCAGGTCAGCGAAAGTTGGGGCAATCGGGTCAGAAGGGGACCCGGTGGTGTCCGGGAAAGGTTCAGCGGGGGCATCAGGCGAGGTCATAGCGCCTAGCAGTCTACGGGCAAACAGGTCCGCCTCATGCCACAGTTGAGCGCCCGGACCACGGCGACCCGACATCGGTGCTCGGCCGCGCCTCCCCGGGCAGCCGGCCGGGCGGCGGTACGGTGCCCGGTGTGCCGAGTGCCGCCAAATCCTCAGTACTGATCGCCGCACTGGCCGCAGCTCTGCTGGCCGGTTGCGGTTCGGGCGACTCCACCGTCGCCAAAACCCCGGAGAACACCAGCCCGGCCGCCGCGCCGCCGGAGGCGCCCCCCACCACCACCGGGCCTGCCACGTCCAACAGCCCGGCCCCCGCCGACCCGTGCGCGGTCAACCTGGCCGCGCCGGCGATCGCCAAGGCGGTCGCCGAACTGCCCGCCGATCCGCGCAGCAAGCAGCCTTGGAGCCCGGAGCCGCTGGCCGGCAACTACAACGCCTGCGCCGATATCTCGGCGGTGATCGTCAAGGCCAACACCAATGCCGAACACCCGAGTACGCGTGCGGTGCTGTTTCACCGCGGCGAATTCCTTCCGCAAGCCGTGCCGGACACCTATGGGTTCAGCGGAATCGACGTGGCGCAATCCACCGGCGATACGGTGGTGCTGCGCAACGCCAGCGGCATACCGGGGTTGGCCGGGATCGTGAAATTCCACTGGAACGGCAATGGGGTGGACATCATCGGCAACACCACCCGGTAACCGGTCGCGCCCTGAGAAGCCCTTAGAACCAACTGTCGCGCCGCGAGTGCCGCCCGAAGGCATCGGTGTCGTCGGGGTCCTCGCGATAGTGCCGATTTCGGCGGGTCGGACTGTTGCCGGTAATCCCGAATTTGGCCAACACGTCGGGCACCGCAGCCCCGTTGGTAAGAGGACGTAGCCGGTGTCCCGCATCGACGTCAAAACCGTTGTGGTGCAGTGCTGTCGGTTCGGGCTCCGCAATCACCGCCGGCACCGGCGGAATCTCGACAGTCAGCGGTTCGGTGGCGGGGTCCGGCGCACGACGGGCCTGGGGAGCCCGCGGTGCGACAACCGGGATCCGGTCAGTGCGTTCGACCTCAGGTTCGGCATTCGGGGCTTGGAAGCGTCGGGACACGCTGACGCGTTCAGGGGCTCTGGCATTACCGGGGCCCTCAACGAGGTTGGTGAAGTCGTCGAAGTCGTCGGAATCATCGAAGTCGTCGTAGTCACCGAAATCGTCGGCATCGGTGCCGCCGCCGCTCCGGCTGGTCGTCCGGCGGCCCGGGTCGATGACATAACCGACCATGAACAGCGCGGCTACCACACCGAACAGCGCCACAAATGCCGGCAGCAGCGTCGCCTCCGACATCGCCGCCGCGAACGGCTCGTGCAGGAACTCAGGCAGCTCCAGGACTGCGGAAGCATGCTCAGGGTGCGGGCCACCCGGCATCGGCGGCAGGTCGGCGGCGATCCGCGACGTCATGAAGGCGGCCATGCCCGCGCTGCCTAACACCGCCCCGACCTGGCGCGTCGCGTTGTAGACCCCGGAACCGGCACCGGCCAAATGCGGCGGAAGGTTGCGGGTGGCGGTGGCCGCCAGCGGCGACCAGATGAATGCCATTCCGACCCCGATGACCGCAAACGGCAGCACCAGCCGCCAGATGGGGGTCGCCGGTGTCATCTCGATGGACAGCCAGGTGAGCCCGATCGCCAGTATCGAGAAGCCGAATCCGACCACCGCACGGGGATGAGCGCGGTCGACGATCTTTCCCACCAGCGGTGCCAGCACTCCGCTGGCGATCGCCATCGGGGCGGTCAGCAGCGCAGAACGGGTGGGTGACATCTCGCACACCGCCTGCGCGTAGAACATCACCGGCAGCACCATCCCGGTGACCGAGAAACCGATGACGGCCACGCCGACGTTGGCCAGCCCGAAGTCGAGGTCGCGGAAGATGTGCAGCGGTACCAAGGGCTCGCCGTCGGTGACGGCCTGCCAGTAGACGAAAACCGCCATGCAGCAGATGCCACCGAAGATCTGCGCCCAGATCCACGGCGCCCACCCCTGCGACTCACCTTCCTGCAGGGCGAAGACCAGCAGGAACATTCCGGCCCCCGACAACGCCACGCCGAGGATGTCGAAGCGATGACGGTGCACCGGCAGTTCGGGGATCAGCACGATGGCCAGAACCAGGCCGATGGCACCGATGGGGACGTTGACGAAGAAGATCCACTCCCAGCCCAGCCGGTCGACCAGCACGCCGCCGGCCAGCGGCCCGATCAGCGTGGCAACCCCGGCGGTGGCGCCCCACACGCTCATGGCCGCGCCGCGCCGTTCCGGAGGGAAGGTGCGGGTGATCACCGACAGGGTTTGCGGGGTCAACAGAGCGGCGCCGATGCCCTGGACTGCTCGGGCGGCGATCAGCATCTCGATGCCCCCGGCCAGACCGCACCACAGCGACGCCGCGGTGAACACCGCCAGCCCGATCAGGTACAGGTTCTTGGGTCCGAACTGGTCGCCGAGGCGACCTGCGACCAGCAGTGGTACCGCGTAGCCCAGCAGGTAGGCACTGGTAACCCAGATCACCGTGTCGTAGCCGATGTCGAGCGCCGACATGATGCTCGGGTTGGCGACGGCCACGATCGTGGAATCCACCAGGATCACGAAGAAGCCGAGCATCATCGCCCACAGGGCGTTCCACGGGTTGACCGGATCAGCCGAGCGCGCCGGACCGGAACGCGCGATATCAGCGCGTTCCGGGTCGTCATACGTGCTGCTCAAGCGCCGCCCTCCCGTCGCTGCGCTGTGCTGTTCGGGGCATCAACCCACCTCCCTGCGACGCTACGGACAGATGATGCCGGGAACAACTCGGAGCGCCGTGGTGCTGTTCGCTGCGGGATGACGATCGCGTCCGTTGAAACGGGTAACCAACCACCAGCGCGTTAGCCTGAACACCACCGAGTCCAAACGGGAGGCAGCCATGGGCATCTTTCGACGGCGACGCCCGGCGCAGGCCCCGGCGCCGGCCCCCGGTGGTTCAGCGAGGCTCGACGGAGGAGAGGCGAAGCTGGGACCGCCGCGTGAACCCGACGAGGAGCAGCCGAGCATGGCGGCCCGGGTGTTGGCGCGGGTCATCGAGCGCAGCGAGCGGGTGCAGGGTCCGGCGGTGCGGGCCTACGTGGAGCGCCTGCGGCGAACCGATCCCGATGCCGACCCGGCCCAGGTGATAGCAAAGCTGGAGAAGCGTTACCTGGCGGCCGCGACAGCAAGCGGCGCTGCGGTGGGCGCCACCGCGGCGGTGCCGGCGATCGGCACCCTGATGGCATTGTCGGCGGTAGCCGGGGAGACCGCGGTCTTCCTGGAGGCCACCGCGTTCTTCGTGCTGTCCGTCGCGGAGGTACACGGCATTCCCGTGGACAACCGGGATCGGCGCCGCGCGCTGGTGCTGGCGGTGTTGGTGGGCGACCAGGGCAAGGGCGCGCTCGCCGACCTGCTCGGTCCGGGCCGCACCAGCGGCGCGTGGCTCGCCGAAGGTTCTGCGGGTGTGGCGGCGCTGCCGCTCCCGGCGGTCAAGGAGTTGAACTCTCGGTTGCTGCGGTACTTCGTCAAGCGCTTCACCCTGCGCCGCGGGGCGCTGGCGTTCGGCAAGCTGTTGCCGGTCGGCCTGGGAGCTGTGATCGGCGCCATCGGGAACCGGCTGATGGGCAAGAAGATCATCGGCAATGCCCGCAAGGCGTTCGGCGCGCCCGCCCGCCGCTGGCCGGTGAACTTGCATCTGGTGCCGGCCCTGCACGACGGCCCAGGGTCTCCAGCACACTCCGCATAGCTGTCAGCGAGACCGGGGCCGCCGGACAAGCGGCCGCGAGCCTGGCGGAATATCTCCGAGGCGCTAGCCTTTATGAGGCAGGCGGGCGCGGGCGCAAGTGCCACGCCGAACGACCAGGAATCGAGGCGAGAAGCTGTCGTGAGCGGTATCAGTTCACCCTTCGGTCAGAACGAGTGGCTAGTCGAGGAGATGTACCGCAAATTCCGCGAGGATCCCTCCTCTGTGGATCCCAGCTGGCACGAGTTCCTGGCCGACTACTCCCCCGACGCGCCCGGCGATTCAGCGAGGCTCGACGGAGGAGAGTCGAGGCTGGGATCGGCGCAGGCACCCGGCGGTGATGGTGCGGCCGCACCGGCGGCGACCCGCCCGGCTCCCGCTGCGCAGCCGGCGCCCCCGACTCCCCCGACGCCTGCAGCACGTCATCGG
>LZME01000060.1 GCA_001673575.1 Mycolicibacter heraklionensis
CGTCGAGCTGCACTGCCGAGCCGTCCGCATGGTCCGACTCAGCGTCTCACCGTCGCGAGAGAAGTTGTCGGTGGCAGTTGGCATTCTGGTCGCGCCATGACCCAAGTACGAACTCTCCGATTCCACGTCAAGTACGGCCCCGCAACGCTGTTCGACAAGGCCAGGGAGGAGCTGAAGGGCCTGGACGGCCTGAACCTCGAGATATCGCACGCAAAAGCCCGTTTCGATGAGCGCGATGTTCCACGGCAGTACCTGACCGAATTCCAGCCCGCATGCTGGGAGGTGGTCATGGTCGAGACCGCCGTGCGCACCGGCCGCGTCACTTATATGTCGTTGCGCCGCAAACTCGAATCCAAGTGCTATCTCTGGATCGTTCTCGCCTTCGAGCACGTGATCACTGCGTGGGTCACGGAAAGCCCCAGCAACCGCGCAACAAACCCGATGATCGTAAAAGACGGGCCGGCTTGGGACGCCGCCGCGGCGGGGCGCACGGGCAGCTTCGGCGGGTGGGCGAACGCGCACGCTCACCGCGGCCGCGCGCGACGCGTCCTCGCCGCTCTCGCCGCCCTGCCCGAGCGGCCCAGCGCGGAGCGCCTCGCTTGCGCCGCGCAACGCGTCCTCGCCGGCGATACCTGGAATGAGGCCGCTGCCGAGGCCGGCTGGGCCAGCCGCGCCAGCATGGACGCCGCGATCGCGCGCCTGTTTCGGACGGTCAAGCGGAGCGGCCTGCAAGGGGCAGATGACTGACGACGCGCAACCGAACGGGCGACACTTGCCCAAAGAAAAAAACCACCTGAAGCCAGGTGGTTCTCGTTGTGGCCAGGGCCGGGATCGAACCGGCGACCTTCCGCTTTTCAGGCGGACGCTCGTACCAACTGAGCTACCTGGCCGGAAGGCACCAGGTGCCTCGCCGTAAATAAAAAGCGACCCTGACGGGACTTGAACCCGCGACCTCCGCCGTGACAGGGCGGCGCGCTAACCAACTGCGCCACAGGGCCTTGCTTGTACTGCCTCACTCCCGGCATTTCCGCCGCTTGTGAGTACCCCCAACGGGATTCGAACCCGTGCTACCGCCGTGAAAGGGCGGCGTCCTAGGCCACTAGACGATGGGGGCCAGAACCGAATCTCTCCGAGGCACTCACAACGCTTCACGTTGGGAGCTTGGCTAGCTTAGGGCACAGGAGCCCGAATCCTCAAACCCGGCCCCCATCGAGCACGATCGGGCAGGCAGTATTCTGTTCCAGCACGGCCCCTATAGCTCAGTTGGTAGAGCTACGGACTTTTAATCCGCAGGTCGCAGGTTCGAGCCCTGCTGGGGGCACCACACACCACATCCGACGGTCAACGTCTTCAACCCACCCGCTGTGACCCTTTTCATACCGCGGGCCCAGGCAAAACGGCACTCAAGTAGGTCATGTCGTCGAACGCGATCGCCAGTTCGTCATCGCCGTACTCCAGGCCGCACTCGGCGTAGAGGTCACGGACTTGGCGGCCCGTCACCGTCCAGCCCGCACCGGTCAGATACTCGATGATGTGGTTGCGTTCGCCGTGGTAGATCAGGTCGCCGATCTCCACTTCGAACCCCAGCGCCGACATCTTCTCCCGGTGTTCACGCCAGGCCGGGCTGGCGAATACCGACGTGTCGCTGATGAACTCACAGGCCACCCGGCTGCCCGGTGCGCTCAGCGACTTGATGGTGTCGAATAGGGCGTCCTGGGCGTCGGGCTGCAGGTAGATCAGCAGACCCTCGGCGCTCCACACCGTCGGGGCCTGCGGGTTGAATCCGGCGGCCCGCAGGGCGGTCGGCCAGTCGTCGCGCAGGTCGATGGCGACGGTGCGACGCTCGGCGGTCGGCTCGGCACCCAGGTCACGCAGGGTGGTGGTCTTGAACTCGATTACCTCCGGCAGGTCGACCTCGTAGACCACGGTGCCCGCCGGCCAGTCCAGGCGGTAGGCGCGGGAATCCAGGCCAGAAGCGAGGATGACCGCCTGGCGGATGCCGCTGCTCGTCGCGGACAGGAAGTGCTCATCGAAGAATCGGGTCCGCACGCCCATGCCGTGGCCCATCCGGATCGGGTCGAACTCGCCGCCCTCGACGACCGGGATGTCTCCGTCGACCATCCGGGTGAAGAAGTCGATGCCCACCGCGCGCACCAGCGGTGCCGCCCAGGGATCGTTGATCAGCTTGTCCGGTCCCGAGGTGGCCAGGGCGCGCTGCGCGGCCACCATGGTCGCGGTCGCCCCCACACTGGTGGCCAAGTCCCAGCTGTCACTGTCCGTGCGCGTCATCGATGCCTCTCCGAAGAAATTCTGCAAACTATCTAGCCAGGCTACCGACCGCCGTGGACCACGGCACCGGCGACGATCGTGAACGCCACCAGACCGGCGTCGAGGGCAAGTGGATCACCGCTGAGCACGCATAGGTCGCCGGGCTCGCCGACGGCGATGCGGCGCGGCGTGGCGGGCCGATCGCCATGGCCGGTGAATCCCTGCAAGGCGGCGCGAGCCGAGATCCGCTCCCCCGGCCCCAGCACCGCGCCGCTGGGAGTGGTCCGGTGCACCGCCGCACGCATGGCCGCCCAGGGGTCACCGTCGCCGAAGGGCGTGTCGGTGGACAGCGCCACCGGAATTGCGTTGCGCTGCAACGACGCAACCCGCCACAGTTCGCGATGACGCGCGGCTTCGATGGTGGCGAGGTAATCGTCGCCGCGCTCCGCGACGAAGTTGGGTTGGGTGACGACGGTGATCCCGAGTGCGGCGAGGTCGGCTAGCCGGTCCTCGGGTACCACCGCCGCGTGCTCGATGCGGTCGGCGGGGTGCGCTCCCGCGGCCTGCCATGCGGCGATGGCGACGGTGAGCTGGGCGTCGGTAACACAGTGCAGTGCCACACCGTGATCGCGGGCGTGGTTGTCGGACAACGCTTTTACCAGCGCGTCCAGATCCAGGGTTTCGTCGTCGAGGATGATCTTGGTCGGCCCGAGGGTGATCCCGGAGGCAGCGGTGGCCCCGGCCGGTGCCATGCAGTGCAGCCGCTGCAGCAGCTCGCCGCCGTCGCGGGCCGCGGCGAACGCGGCGATGTCGGCGTCGCCATGGCCCGGGGTGGCGTCGGTGATTCCGGTGACGCCGCGCGCCGCCAGCTGCCGGCTCAGCCGGGCCAGCGAGGGTTCGCGGCGAGGGAGCCGGGGCGCGGGATCGCCGTGTGCGCGCAGCAGTCGCCCGTCGGGCCGGTCGGCCATCCCGGTGCGGGCCAGCCCAGCCGAGTTGAGCACCCACAGCGCGCCGCTGCGGTGCGCCACCCGCACCGGTAGCTGCGGCGCGAACCGGTCCAGCAGTGCGGCGGTGAGTTCGCCGGCGACGGATTCGTGGTAGCCGTAGCCACGCACCCACCCGTCGGAGTCGGGGGCAGCGGCCCGCAGTGCGACGGCCAGTTCGTCGAGGGTGCGGACCTGCGGCGGACCCAGGCACACCGAATCCAGCGCCGCGGCCGCCGACCGCAGGTGCACGTGATGATCGTGCAGCCCGGGAATCACGGTCGCGTGGCATACGTCGAGGACGTCTTCGCCGCGCTGCGCGGTCAATGCCGGTGCGATTTCCTCGATGGTGTCGCCGAGCCGGATGTCGAGCCGCGACCCGTCGAGCAGTACCGCTCGCTGGATCAGCACCGCGCCGCCACGAGATCGCGGATGCGGGTGTTGTCGGCGCCCAGCGCCGGCCCGGCGCCCTCGATACGAGGGCGGGGCGGCGGCAGGGCCGGAACCCCATCGGCCAGGGCATGCCTGGGCAGGGCGGCGTAGTTTGCTGCGACGGTGGCCAGCGCCACCGTGATCACCTCGCCGCCGCCGCGCGCCAACGAATCGGCAACCGCCGCAGCGGCTTCGATGCCGGTCAGCGGGTCGGCAATGGCATCGGCGCAGAACACCGGGCCGCCATCAGCATCGGAACCCACCAGGCCGCCGGCGGCCGCGGCGTCGTCGCCGAACCCGGCGTAGCCGCGCTCGGCGCCGTGTGCGGTGATCTGCAGCCATACCCGCCCGGGCCGGCCGGCCACCTCGAGCGGACCCAGGCGGCGGCGGGCCAGTGCGGCCGGTCGCGAACCCTCCAACACCACATCGGCTGCGGCCAGCAGCTGGGCCAGGAACGCCGTATCGCGGTCAAAATCCAGTGCGCAGGAAAGCTTTCCGCCGTTCATCCAGTCGAAGAACGCGCTGGACCCGGCGCGGGTGCCGTCGGGGCGCGATGGACTTTCCACCTTGATCACCGTCGCCCCGGCCCGCGCCAAAAGTTGCCCGCACAACGGTCCGGCCCACAGTGAAGTCAGGTCGACGACAAGCGCTCCGGGCAGACCGCGGGCCGTACCCGGCGGGCCGACTCGGCTCACCACCGGCGCTCCGGGGGCGGTCTCGCCCAGCGCGGCGGCGGGCAGATCCAGCAGCCGCGCCCGCCCCACGACCTCGGCCACCGGCCGCGTCGAAGACCAGCCGGCGATCCCCGCCCATGGATCGCAGCACTCGGATTCGATCAGAGCGGGCACGGCGTCGAGGTCGTCGGCACGCGAAAGCGTGAGCGCCCACCACCCGTCTGCGGCGGCCAGCAGCCGCGAGGCTCCCCCGGCCGAAATCCGCCCGGCACGCGTCCAGCCCAGTAGCCCGGCCCGCCCGGCCAGCAGCTCCACGGCGTCGGCCTTTACGCCGGTGGCGGCGGTGAAGCCGCCCAGCACGTGCGTCGCGCGCTGCAGCACCGCGGCCCGGGAGAAATCCGGGCGGCCGTCGGGCTGACCGGTCAGCCAGGCCAGCCCGGACGCACCCCAGGCTTGCTCGGCAGTCACGACGCGATCTCATCAACCAGGCCCCATCGCAGCGCGGTCCCCGCGTCGATGGTGTGGCCGGACAGGATGAGATAGGCGGTGCGCCACCGGCCGATGCGGCGAGTGACGCTGACCGTGCCGCCCGCGCCCGGGATCAGCCCGAGGCACAGCTCGGGCAGGCCCAGCACCGTGGCGGGGTGTGCTCGTATCCAGCCGCAGAAGGCGGCCATCTCCAGGCCGCTGCCCAGCACCTGGCCGTGGATCTCGGCGCGGCACCGCGCGCCCAGCCGAGCGGTCAGCGCGTCCAGCGCAAGCGCCGGGCTGTGCCGGGTGCGGGCCAGATGCGCGCTGACCACGTCGGTGAACCCGCCGAATTCGGCGAGGTCGCCGCCGCTGCAGAATGACGGTCCGACGCCGCTGAGCACCACCTCGTCGATCGCGGGGTCGGCGGCGGCCACGGCCAGTCCGTCGAGCAGAACGGCCCGCGTCGCGTTGTCGAAGGCGTTGTGGCGCTGCGGCCGGTTGAAGCGCAGTCGCAGGGTGTTGCCGTCGCGGTCGAGCAGCAAGGGGTCGGCGGCCGTCGGCACGGTGACCGGGCCGCGCGCTGCCAGCCAGTCGGCGAACTCCGGGCCGGCTTGCAGCACCGAATAGGCCAGTGATTCGGTGACCACCCCGGACCAGGCCGGCGCCCCCGGGTCCACCGCACGCAGCACGTCGTCGCAGATCGCCGCGGCTTGCGGCCAGCGCGCGCAGCGCTCGGTGATCTCGGCCAGCGCCTCGGGCACCGAGGCGACGGTGATCACCCGGCGATCCGCAGTCTCGGTCTCGGTGAGGGTGAAGGTGGCGTGCTGTAGCCAGCGTTCGGCGTGCGCGGTGTCGAAGCGAGCACCTGTCGCGATGGTGATCCCGGCGCCGGGCACGGCGTCGGGCCCAGCGGCTTCCAGGTCGACCGTTGCGATCATCTCGCACGTGAGCGTACCCAGCGGCGCTGTTGCCACAGCCCGTACGGTATCGAAACTACCGAAAAATGATAATGTCGTTCTCATGGCTGTTCGGAGGGCGCAACGGTGAGTATTTCGCTGCTGCTGGAGATGGCGGTGTCCGCCGACCCGGATCGGGTCGCGGTCGTCTCCGAGACCACCCGCTACACCACTGCGGATCTCAACGCCCTCGCCGACGCCGGCGCGGGAGTGATCGAGGAGACCGGCGCCGGCAGCGTGGCCTACGTCGGGATGGGTGGCCACATGCTGCCGCTGCTGCTGTTCTCCGCGGCGCGGTCCGGGCGCCCGTTCGCACCGCTGAACTACCGGCTCAGCGGCCAGGCGCTGCGGGAGTTGATCGAGCGACTGCCGCGGCCGCTGGTCGTGGTGGATAAGGAATACCGCGACATGATCGGCGAGGCCGGCGATATCGGCGTCGCAGTAATCGATTCCGACACCTTCTGCGTCCGTGCCCAGACCGCCACGCCCACGGTGCAGTGGCCCGACCCCGACGATGTGGCGGTGGTGCTGTTCACCTCGGGGACCACGTCCAAGCCCAAAGCCGTTGAGCTGACCCACAATAACCTGACCAGCTACGTGACCCAGACGGTCGAGTTCGGCTCCGCGGCGCCCTCGGATGCCGCGCTGATCTGCGTTCCGCCGTATCACATCGCCGGTGTCGGCGCGGCGCTGAGCAATCTCTACGCCGGGCGCAAAGCGGTCTATCTGCGCCGGTTCAGCGCCGCGGAATGGATCCGGCTGGTCAACACCGAGTCGGTGACCACCGCGACCGTGGTCCCAACCATGTTGGAGCGCATCGTCTCCGAGCTCGAAGCCCGCCCAACCCCGCTGGCCACCCTGCGCAACCTCGCCTACGGCGGCTCCAAAGTGGCATTGCCGCTGGTGCGCCGCGCCCTGGATCTGCTGCCCGAAGTGGGCTTCGTCAACGCCTACGGTCTGACCGAAACCAGTTCGACGGTCGCGGTGCTGACTCCCGAAGACCACCGGACCGCCTACGCGTCCAGCGAGGAAGCCGTCCGCAAGCGGTTGGGATCGGTCGGCCGCGCGGTGCCCGGGATCGAAGCCGTCATCCGCGACGACGAGGGCCGGGTACTGCAAGCCGGACAACCCGGCGAGCTCTACGTGCGCGGCGAACAGGTTTCGGGCAAATACACCGGTATCGGATCGGTGCTCGACGCCGAGGGCTGGTTTCCCACCCGCGACATTGCCGTGCTCGACGAGGACGGCTACCTGTTCATCGTTGGACGCTCCGATGACACCATCATCCGGGGCGGGGAGAACATCGCCCCCGCCGAGATCGAGGACGTACTGGTCGAGCACCCCGAGGTCCGCGACGTCGCGGTGGTCGGCGCACCCGACCCGGAGTGGGGGCAGATCATCGTCGCGTGCGTGGTGCCGGCACCGGGTGCGTCACCGGATTCCGAGGCACTGCGCAAGTATGTTCGACAGCAGCTGCGAGGATCCCGCACCCCCGACCGGATCGTCTTCCGGTCGGAGTTGCCGACCACCCCGACCGGCAAGGTACTACGCCGGGAACTCGTCTCTGAAATCGACGCACTGCAAACCGCCAATGCCGAAGGGGCGCAATGATCAAGTCCGGCACCCGCCTGAAGAGTCAGGTCTGCGACACCCAGGTCATCGTCGTCAAGACCGCCGACAGCCTCGATGATCTGCGCGCCGGCGGCGCCCCGATGGTGCCGCTGGACGCCGACACCCCGGCGGGCGAAAACAGCGCAGCACTGGACCCGGACTTCTCCGGCGGTGCGGTGATGGGCAAGCGCTACGTCGACGAGGCGGGCGCCGAGGTGCTGGTGACCAAGGCCGGCGCCGGAAGCTTGAGTATCGGTACCGCGCCGCTGAGCATCAAGGAAGCCAAGCCGCTGCCGGCCAGCGACTAGCGCTCAACTGGCCGGCTCGTCGGCCGTTTCGGATTCGTCGCCGACGCGCATCAGGTGCGCCAGGCGACCGACGAACACCGGCGGGTAGATCCCGACGCCGGCTCGAGTGATCCACTCAGAGGCGAACTCGGGTTCGTTGATCCACTGCCCGGCGCCGAGCTCGCCGTCTGCTTCCTGCAGCATGAAGATCTCGCGGGGATTGTCGAAGGCCTGGAATATCAGGATCTTTCGGATACCAGCCGCGGTGAAGTGTTTCTCGGTGGCGTGAACGTGGGAGATCAGTGCCTGGGTGTCGCCGACTTCGGCGACGGCAGCGACTACTACGCCCGGCGGTTCGGCGAGGCTCGACGAAGGAGAGGCGAAGCCGGGACCGCCGCATGAACCCGGCGGTTCGGCGAGGCTCGACAAATCCGCAAGATCGATGCGCTCCACCAAGGATCCGGCGAACACCGCCGGAATGTCGCTGACGCCGACGGCGTCGAACCAGGCCATGAAGGCCTCATCGCGCAGCAGGTCGACCACCGGCTGCGCGGCGTGGATCGCCATCACCGCCAGCACCCGGCCCGGATCGACCGTCGAGATATAGACCAGTACGTGATGGGCGCCCAGGTGGGCAAGGCTGTCGCGGTGTCGCTGCATCAGCGGCCAGACCCTGGCCGGATCCGGCACCCGATAGTCCGTCACCAGCACCAGGGAGCGTGCCAGCGGGTCAGGCATCATTTCGGTCGCGCGCCGCCCTCGCCTTTCAACTGGCTGGGCTCAGGTCCGCCGCGACCGAGGTACACGCCGCAGGCCCGCAGCGGAACGTCTCGATGTGGGCGTCCCAGGCGTGCGAACTCGCCGGGTCGATGCCGGCCGCACGCAGCGCCTGCGCCTTGAAGGCGCGCGCGGCCGCGCTGAGCCGATGGTGGCGGGCGTCGACGTCACTGTCCAACTCGGGCGGCACGTCGCCCCACAACGTCACCTCGGTGCTGCTGTGCTCCAGCGCGTCGATCACGCCCTGGCGGACCTGAGCGTGGCCGTCGAACATCTCGGCGCACACCGCGATGGTCTGCGGGTGCGGCCAGTGCTCCCACTGGGTGAGCACCGACGCCAGGTCCAGCACCTTGGCGCCGAGGATCTCCAGGGGACGGGTGTCGGTGTTTTCGGGGGCGTCCAGGATCATTACCGTGACGTCCCAGCCGGCCGTCGCACGGTCATAGAGCCAGCCGCCGGCGGCCATCACGACGTCGACGACGCTGCGGCCCACGATGTCGAACCGGTAGCGCATGTCCTGCTCCCCTGCCCCGCTCACCGCTGGGCGTCCTTTTCCTGCGGAGCGAAGTCGCGGGCCAGCGTTTCCGCGTACCCCGCGAACACTTCGGTCAGGGGTATTGAGGGATCCAGCAGCCATGACATCTCCATTCCGTTGATAAAGGCGATAATCTCCGCGGCCTTGGCGGTCGCGTTGAGGTCTGTGCGGTAGCGTCCGTCGTCCATGCCGCGATGGATCAGGTCGGCCACGATCTCCAGCGCGCTGCGGTACCGGTGCAGCATCCGGTCGTGCAGCGGCGCCTCGGGCAGGACGTTCTCGGCGAGCAGCACGGTGAAGGTGCCGACCAATTCGGGCGCCCGGGTGAACCGCTCGGCCACCCGCTGGATCTCCTCGATGAGGTCGCCGCTGCGGTCGGCGTGAATGTCGTCGTCGGCGTCGCGGGCGTCGAGCACCGCGTGCAGCAGCTGCTCCTTGGAGGCGAAATGGTGCAACAGGCCGGCGGCGCTGACGCCGGCGTTGCGGGCGATCTGCGCCAGCGAGGTGTTGCGCCAGCCGTTACGCGCCAGCAGGTGCTCAGCCGCCAACAGAATCCGCTGCCTGCGGTCCTCGCCTTTGGCGAGAAGTGTGGCGTACGGCCGGGGTGACGTCACCGGTCTCCTTCGCTTAACCAACCAAGTGAACACACAGTAGGTTGGTTAGGCCTGCTGTGACAAGGGTCTCACCCAACAAATTTTTCGGAGGATCTCTCACCGAACGTGAAGTTGGCTTCACTGTCGGCGGTCGAGCGTGAAGTTGGCTTCACGCTCGGGCGGGATCCGGGGTGTTTTCTGCCCTTACAAACCCAGCGACTTGGCGATGATCATCTTCATCACCTCGGAAGTCCCGGCGTAGATCCGGGCCACCCGGGCATCGGTGTACAGCCGAGCGATCGGGTATTCCATCATGTAGCCGTAGCCGCCGAACAGCTGCAGACAGCGGTCGATCACCCGGGCTTGCATCTCGGTACAGAACAGTTTGGTGCGGGCGGCGTCGGCGCCCGACAACACTCCCTCGACGTGGTCGGCGACCGCCCGGTCGAGCATGCACTGGGCCGCCTCGATCTCGGTGGAGACCGCCGCCAGCTCGAACTTGGTGTTCTGGAAGGACGCGACCGGCGAACCGAACACGTTGCGGTTCGCGACGTAGTCGATGGTCGCGGCCAACGCTGAGCGGGCCTGCGCCACCGACCCGACCGCTACAGTGAGCCGCTCCTGGGCAAGGTTGTGGCCCAGGTAGCTGAAGGCCTCGCCCTCGGCCCCGAGCCGGTTGGCCACCGGGACCCGCACATCGGTGAATGACAACTCGGCGGTGTCTTGAACCTTGCAGCCCATCTTGTCCAGCTCGCGGCCGCGCTCGAAGCCGGCCATGCCCTCCTCGACCACCAACAGGGTCAGCCCGTGGCGACGGTTGTCGGGGTCGGTCGAGGTGCGGGCCACCACGATCACCAGATCGGCCTGGATGCCGCCGGTGATGAACGTTTTGGCTCCGTTGAGGATGTAGTCGTCGCCGTCCCGCACGGCCGTGGTGCGCATCCCGGCCAGATCCGATCCGGTGCCGGGCTCGGTCATCGCGATCGCCGTGAGCAGCTTGCCGGCCGCCATCTGAGGGAACCAGCGCGCCCGCTGCTCGTCGTTCGTGTAGTGCAGGAAATACGGCAGGATCACCTCGAGCTGGGTGCGCACCGTGGACAGCGTGACCAGGGCGCGCGCCGCTTCCTCCTGCAGCACAACGTTGTACCGATAGTCCTCGACACCCGCACCGCCGTACTCCTCGGGGATGGCCATGCCCAGCATCCCCAGCGATCCCAGGTGCTCGAACACCTCGCGGGGCATCCGGCCGGCCTTCTCCCAGTGGGGGTATTCGGGCACCACGTGCTTCTCGACGAAATCGCGGGCCAAGGCCCGGAATGCCTCGTGGTCGTGGGTGAACAAGTTGCGCCGCATGAACAATCCCCTAACCGACCAGCTCGACGATCGTGGCGTTGGCGGTACCGCCGCCCTCGCACATGGTCTGCAGGCCGTAGCGAATCCCGTTGTCGCGCATGTGGTGAATCATCCGGATCATCAGCACCGCACCCGACGCGCCGAGCGGGTGGCCCAGGGCGATCGCCCCGCCGAGCGGGTTGAGCCGCGTGGCGTCGGCGCCGGTCTCGGCCAGCCACGCCATCGGCACCGGGGCGAAGGCCTCGTTGACTTCGAATACGCCGATCTCGTCGATGCCCAGTCCGGCACGCTTGAGTACCTTCGCGGTCGCCGGGATGGGCCCAGTGAGCATCAGCACCGGGTCGGCGCCGGTCACCGCGCCGGCGGTGTAGCGCACCAGCGGGGTCAGCCCGCGCCGGGCGGCCTCGTCCTCGCTCATCACCAAAAGCGCTGCGGCGCCGTCGGAGATCTGCGACGAGTTGCCGGCGTGGATCAATCCGTCCTCACGGAAGGCCGGCTTGAGCCCGGCCAGCTTCTCGGCGGTGGTGCCGCGGCGGATGCCCTCGTCGGCGTCCACCACGCCGCCGTCGGTCGCGACCGGGACGATCTGATCGCGGAACGCACCGATGTCCTGGGCGGCGGCGGCCAACTCGTGGGAGCGCGCCGAATATTCATCGACCTGGGCGCGGTCAAAGCCCCATTTCTCGCAGATCATCTCGGCGCCGATGCCCTGGTTGAATTGGAATCCGTCATAGCGGGCAAGCGCTTTCGGGCCGAAGGGTTCGCCGGTGGCCCGGGCGGCGCCCAGTGGGACCCGACTCATCACCTCCACGCCCCCGGCGACCACGATGTCCTGCTGGCCCGACATCACGGCCTGCACCGCGAAGTCCAACGCCTGCTGGCTGGAGCCGCAGGCCCGGTTGACCGTGGTTGCCGGGACGTGCTCGGGCCAGCCCGCGGCCAGCACCGCGTACCGGCCGATGTTGGAGGACTGATCGCCGACCTGCGACACGCAGCCCCACACCACGTCGTCGACGACGCCGGGGTCGGTTCCGGTGCGCTCCATCAATTCGTTGAGCACGATCGCGGACAGGTCCGCGGCATGGGTGCCGGCCAGGCCGCCGTTGCGCTTTCCGACGGGGGTGCGCACCGCTCCGACGATCACCGTGGGTCGCATCTGACTACTCCGATCTCGTTGACTTCGGCGGCCACCCGCCGGTGAAGCGCGGCGGGCGTTTCTCGGCGAACGCCGCATAGGCTTCCGCGGCATCGGTGCCCGCGAAGTTCACGATCTGGGCCCGCGCCTCATTGGCCAGGGCCTCCGGCAGGGTGGCATCGGCACCCTGGTTGAGCAGCGCCTTGGTCTGCGCCAGCGCCCGCGGCGGGCCGGCGGCCAGTCGCCCGGCGAGCTCGTCCACGAAGTCGTCGATCTCGCCGGCACCCACCACCCACGTCACCAGGTTCAGCG
Organism: Mycolicibacter heraklionensis; assembly: GCA_001673575.1. Lineage (GTDB taxonomy): Bacteria > Actinomycetota > Actinomycetes > Mycobacteriales > Mycobacteriaceae > Mycobacterium > Mycobacterium heraklionense_A. The sequence goes on from LZME01000060.1 coordinate 12,388, forward strand.
CCAGCGCCTCGTCGGCATCGATGGTCTCGGCCAGCAGCGCGAGGCGCTTTGCCTGTTGCAGTCCTACGAGTTTGGGCAGCAGCCAGGATCCGGCCAGGTCGATCGAGAGCCCACGCTTCGAGAAGATCTGGCAGAACGTCGATTCCGGCGTTGCCACCACCAGATCGCAGCCCAGCGCCAGGTTCCAGCCGGCCCCCACCGCGACGCCGGCCACCTTCGCGATGGTGGGAATGGTCAGCTCGTGCAGGGCCAGTGCGACGTCGGAGAGCCGGCGCAGCTTCTCCACCGGGTGCACGTCATCGGGTGTGCCGATGTCAGCGCCCGAGCAGAACGCCCCGCCGGCGCCGGTGATCACCAGGGCCCGCAGGTCGGGGTCGTCGGCGGCGTCGCGCAGCGCGTCCCGCAGCGCACGCCACAGCTCCGGGTTGATCGCGTTCTTGCGGGCGGGCCGGTTCAGGGTCAGCGTCCGCACGCCGTCGCGGTCGGCGCGCAGCAGTACTTGGTCGGAAGCCATCAGCGCCCAGCCTGCCGGATGACACCGTCGGCGCGCAGGGCGACGATCTCCTCGCCGGTCAGACCCAGTTCTTCCAGCACCGTGTCGGTGTGTTCACCCAGGCCCGGCACCGCCCCCATCGGCGGGTGGTAGCCGGAGATCACCGGCGGCGGCAGCAGCGACGGGATGGGGCCGGCCGGGGTGCCGATGGTGTGCCAGCGGTCGCGTTCGGCCAGTTGCGGATGCGCCAGCACGTCGCTGGGTGTGTTGTAGCGGGCGTTGCCGATCCCGGCGGCGTCGGCGGCGTCCTGGATGTGGGCCAGGTTGTGGCGAGCGCACCACGCGGCGATCGCTTCGTCCAGGATTGCCCGGTTGGCGACCCGGTCGGCGTTGCCGGCGAAGCGGGGATCATCGGCGAGATCGTTGCGGCCCAGCAGTTCCCGGGCCAGCCGCTGCCATTCGCGGTCGTTGGTGGTGCCCAGTACCACGGTGTGGCCGTCCGCGGTCGGATACGCCCCGTAGGGCGCCACCGCAGGTGAGCTCATGCCCAACGGCTGCTGGTCGATGCCGGAGTGCCGGGCGTAGGTCAGGTGGTAGCCCATCATCTCGGCCATGGTGTCGAACAGGCTCACGCTGACCGATGGCGCCGGCGAATCCGGTCGGGCACCTGCTCCTTTGCGGCCGACCAGCAGCGCCATGATCGACAGCGCCGCGTAGAGGCCGGTGGTGACGTCGGCGACCGGCGGACCGGGTTTGGCCGGGGAGCCCGGATTGCCGGTCACCGAGCACACCCCCGATTCGGCCTGCACCAGTAGGTCGTAGGCCCGCTTGTGTGACAGTGGCCCGCCGGTGCCATAGCCGTCGATCTCGACGGCGATCACGTTCGGGTGCCGCTGCGCCATCTGCTCGGGGGAAAGACCCAGCCGGGCGGTGGCACCCGGCGCGAGGTTGGACACCAGCACGTCGGCGTGGTCCAGCAGCCGGTGCAGGACGTCGCGTCCCGCTTCGCTTTTCAGGTCCAGGGTCACCGACTCTTTACCCCGGTTGACCCAGACGAAGTGCGCCGCCTGGCCGTGCACCACGTCGTCGTAGTAGCGGGCGAAGTCGCCGCCGTCGGGGTTCTCCACTTTGATGACGCGCGCGCCGAAGTCGGCCAGCGCACGGGTGCACATCGGCGCAGATACCGCCTGCTCCAGGGCCACCACGGTGACGCCGGCCAGCGGTGCGCCGGGGTGTTGAGCCATCACATCACCATGCCACCGTCCACCGGCAGCACCTGCCCGGTGACATACGAGGCGGCATCGGAGGCCATGAAGACGAACGCACCGGCGACTTCGGTGGGCTCGGCCCAGCGCTTCATCGGGATGCGGTTCATCATGTTGGCCGCGAATTTCTCGTTGGTGCGGATGGTCTCGGTCATCGGGGTCGCCGCCAGCGGCGCCAGGGCGTTCACGCAGATCCGCTTGGTGGCCAGCTCGCGGGCCAGCGACTTGGTGAACCCGACCAGTGCCGCCTTGGCCGCCGAGTAGTTGACCTGCCCGAGGGTGCCGGTCAGGCCCGCCGCCGAGGTCACGTTGACGATGCGGCCGGTGCCGTCGGTGGGAATGTAGGGCAGCACCGCGTGGGTGCAGTTGAAGGCGCCGACGGTGTGCACGTCGAGCAGCAGCCGCATCGACTCGGCGGTGAGCTTGTCGAACATCGCCGGGCGGGTCACCCCGGCATTGTTGATCAAGATGTGGATCTTCCCGTCGGCCAGTTCCGCGGCCTTGGCGGCGGCCGCCTCGGCCGAGTCGCGGTCTGTGACATCGAGCGCCGCCGATACGGCCCGGCCACCGGAAGCCGAAATCCGTTCGGCCACCGCGGCTGCCGCATCTCCATCGACGTCGGTGACCAGCACCGCCGCACCGGCTTCGGCGAGTGCGGCCGCCACTGCCGAGCCGATGCCGCCGGCTGCCCCGGTCACCACCGCGCTTCGTCCGGTCAGGTCGAAGTAGCTCGCCATCAGTAGCTCCTCGGCAGGCCGAGCACATGGGAACCCAGGAAGTTCAGGATCATCTCCTGGCTGACCGGTGCGATCTTCATCAGGCGGGACTCGCGGAAGAACCGGGAGATGTTGTATTCCTCCGAGTAGCCCATCCCGCCGTGGGTCTGCAAAGCGCGGTCGGCTGCTGCGAAGCCGGCATCGGCACAGAGATACTTGGCCATATTGGCCTCGCGACCGCAGGACTTGCCGTTGTCGTAGAGCCAGGTGGCCTTGCGCAGGATAAGCTCGGCGGCGTCCAGGCGGGCCAACGAGTCGGCGAGCGGGAACTGGATGCCCTGATTCATGCCGATCGGCCGGTCGAACACCACCCGCTCGTTGGCGTACTTGACCGCACGGTCGAGTGCGACCCGGCCGATGCCCAGCGCCTCAGCGGCGATCAGCATGCGCTCCGGGTTGAGCCCGTGCAGGATGTAGGAAAAGCCCTTGCCCTCTTCACCGATCCGGTGTTCGGCCGGGATACGCAGATCGTCGATGAACACCTCGTTGGACGACACCGCGTTGCGGCCCATTTTGGTGATCGGCCGGATGTCGACGTGGTCGCGGTCGATGTCGGTGAGGAACAACGTCAGGCCGTCGGTGGGTTTGGTCGTCTCGTCGCGCGGGGTGGTGCGGGTCAGCAGCAGGATCTTCTCGGACTCCAGGGCTTTGGAGATCCAGACCTTGCGGCCGTTGACCACGTAATCGCTGCCGTCGCGCTTGGCGAAGGTGGTGATGCGGGAGGTGTCGAGGCCCGCGGTCGGTTCGGTGACGCCGAAGCACACGTGCAGGTCGCCGTTGACGATGCGGGGCAGGGTTTCGGCCTTCATCTCGTCGGAGCCGAAGACCACGACCGGTTGCATGCCGAAGATCGACATGTGGATCGAGCTGGCGGCGTTCATCCCGCCGCCCGATCGCGCCACTTCCTCGGCCAGGATGGTGGCCTCGGTGATGCCCAGACCGTGGCCGCCGTATTCCTCGGGGATCGTCATGCCCAGCCAGCCGCCGCCGGCGATGGCGTCGTAGAACTCCTGCGGGAATTCGTGCGCCTGGTCCTTGGTCATCCAATAGTGGTCGTCGAACTTCGCCGCGAGTTCGGCGACCGACTGCCGGATCAGCTGCTGATCCTCGGTCAGTTCGAAGCTCATTCCGCCGGACATGGTTTCCTCCAGCCCATCAGCGCGTGCACGTTGTTAGCCGGAAACGAGAATAACATTCTCGCTTACTGGGTTCCTTCGGCATACCAGGTGCGGAACTCGGCGTAGTTGGGCATCTCTTCGGAGTTGGCCTTGGGGTCGATGCAGACGTGGATCACCGCGGTCCCGCCGGCGGCAAAGGCACGCTCGATGGCCGGCCCGATCTGCGCTTCGTCGTCGACGAACTCCCCGCGCGCCCCCATGCCCTCGGCGATCTTGTCGAACCGGACGTCCTTGCCCCAGTGCACGCCGGGCTGCGGCGAGGGTTGGGTGAAGGTCCGCTTGTAGACGCCGACTTCCAGACCCCATTGGTGGTCCACGCCCACCACGCAGACCAGCGGCAGGCCCAGCCGGGCCGCGGTCTCCAGCTCGGCGATGTGGAATAGGAACGCCGAGTCGCTGGTCAGCAGCATCACCGGCCGCTTGCCGCCCTCAGCGACCGAGGCGCCCACGGCATAGGGCAACCCGGTGCCCAGGTGCCCGAAGTTCTGGTTCCACATCACGTCGTGCGGCTTGGCCTGCGAATAGGTCCATTGGAAGATCACCGTCGCGCCGCCGTCGCGCACCATGATGCCGTCGGCCGGGAAAGCCCGAGTGGCCTCGACCACGAAGCGCGCCGGGTGCACCGGGGAACGACCAGCCGGTGCGGTTTCGGCCAGTTCGGCGAGCTGGTCGGCGTCCTGTTTGATCCACCGGTCCAGGTCGGCGGAAGGGACGCGGGGATTGCCTTTGAGCTCCTCGACCAACTGCGGAACGATGCCCCGCAGGTCGCCCACCAGCGCTACGTCCACCGGCCGGTTCACCCCGATCGCCAGTGGATCCTGTTCGACGTAGATCCACTTGCGCTCGCCGTTCTTGTCGGCCCAGTGCCGGGTGGTGCCGTAGTGCACCGGCTCGCCCAGCTCGGTGCCCAGCGCCACGCAGACATCCGATCCGGCGACGGCCTCGACGGCCGCCGTGGAGAAGCCGTAGGGGAAGGTGCGGTCCTCCAATCCGGGGATGAAGGCGGTGCCACCGGAGGTCTGGATCACCGGGCAGGCCATCAACTTGGCCAGCTCGGCGACCGCGGCCGCACTGCGCGAGGTGTGCACCCCGTGGCCCACCAGCAGGATGGGGCTGGACGCCTTGCGGATGATGTCGACGGCTTGCGCCACCTCGGGCGCGCCGGCCCGCTGATTCACCAGCCGGTAGCGGTGCGGCTCGGGCGGCTCGGCGACGTCGAGCTCTTCGAGAATGACGTGCGACGGGTATTCGATATAGGCCGGACCGGGAGTGCCCGACATGGCGCGGCGGATGGCCTCGTGCACGATCTCGTCGGTCTGGTCGGCGTATTCGATCGACGCGCTGTACTTCACCGACGGTGTGAAAAGCTCTTCCTGGCGCACGAATTGGATGCGTCCGCGCCGCACCCGGCGCTCGGTGATGCGGGCGCGCTGGCCGCCCAAGAACACCACCGGGGAGTTCTCCACTCGCGCGCACATCATGGCGCCGGCGATGTTGGCCACCCCGGGACCCAGGGTCCCGATGCACAGGCCCGGTCGGCCGGTCATCCGTGAGGCGGCCTCGGCCATGAACCCTGCGCTCTCCTCGTGATGCGGCGCCACCACCGACCAGCCCCGTTGTTCGGCCTCGACGAACATGTGCACGAAGTTGGGGTCGGGGATGCCGAACAGCGTGTTGACGCCTTCGGCCTCGAACAGTTCCAGGATTCGGCGATAGACGGGCACACCCACTTCTCGAAACTCCTTGCTTGACTCGTTAATACCGTTGAGCGAGACGACGACGGTGCGCTGCCGGGGATCCGAACAGCGACCGGTTGAACGTGGCGCGCTTCAGGTACACGTGGATGCCGCTCTCCCACGTGTAGCCGATGCCGCCATGCAGTTGCAGCGCTTTGCCGACCACGTCGACGGCGGCCGCGCAGGTGTAGGACTTCGCCATGGCGACGGCCGTGTCGGCGTCGGCGTCTGACGCATTGACGGCCTCGCGGATAAGGGCCCGGGCCACCGAGGTCTTCACCAGCATGTCCGCGCAGGCGTGTTTGACGGCCTGGAATGATCCGATCGGCCGGCCGAACTGGGTGCGGGTCTTGGCATAGTCCACGGTGGCGGCCAGCATCGCCTCAGCCAGCCCGAGGCTGTCGCAGGCCACCGCCAGCGCAGCCCGATTGTGCAGCGCCGCTGTTCCGTTGCCGCGCAGCACCCCGTCGGCCTTGATGCCGTCGGCGGTCACCGTGGCGACGCTGCGGGTCTCGTCGAGCAATGGTTGCGCGGTGATGGTCAGGCCTTCGGCCACCACTATGACGTCGGCGCCGCCCGGGTCGGCGGCCGCCACCAGCAGCCGGTCGGCGCCGGCGGCGTCCGGCACGAAGTCGGCCTGTCCGGTCAGTCGGCGATCGGTGTCGAGGGTGAACGATCCGCCGATCACCGCAGCGACGCGGGTCCGTCCGGCGGCGACGTCGGCCAGCAGCCCGTCGCGGACCTCGCTGTCCTGCAGGCTGTTCAGCAAGCCCACCGTCAACACCGCAGAGCCCAGATAGTGCGACGCCGCGGCGGCGCGACCCAGTTCCTCGCAGATCACCGCGACTTCGGCGAACGTCGCGCCCGACCCGCCCAGCTTCTCGGGCACTTCCAGCCCGACCCAGCCCGCCGCGACCAGCGTCGCCCAGTCGGCCTTTCGGGAAAGCACATCGGCGGCGACGGCCCGCAGGTCATCGTGCAGCTCGGCGAATTCCCCTGCCATCAGGTCACACTCGGCTCTCTCGGCAGGCCGAGACCGCGTTCGCCGATGATGGTGCGCTGAATCTCGCTGGAGCCGCCGGGGATGGTCCACTCCCACGAGCCGATGAAGTCCAGCACCCACGATCCCGACTCCCAGCCGCTGGACAGCGGTTTGCCCAGCACGGTGTGGGCCTCCGGCCCACCGATCTCAGCACCGAAATCGGTGAGCCGCTGCAGCAGCTCGCTGTAGAAGAGCTTCACGATCGAGGCGTCGGCCGGCCCGGCGAAGCCGGCTTCGACGTCGTGCACCAGTTGGCGGCACATGCCGCGCAGCCCGGTGATCTCGGTCTCCAGCTGCGCCAGCCGATCGGCCACCACCGGGTCATCGGTGGGCGCGGCCTGCACCAGCCACCGAAAACCGGCGCAGCCCAATCGCTCGGCGAGCTCGAGCATGGTCATCCCGCGCTCGGCGCCCAGGGTCGCCTGCGCCACCTGCCAGCCGGCGTTCTCCGCCCCGATCAGGTTGGCCGCCGGGATCACCACGTCGTCGAGGAAGATCTCGCAGAAATGCTGGTCACCCACGGCGTTTCGGATTGGCCGTACCTCGACACCGGGGCTGGCCATGTCCAGCAGGAAGTACGAGATCCCTTTGCGTTTGGGGGCATCCGGGTCGGTACGGGCCAGCAGGAGACACCACTGGGCGTGGCTCGCACCGCTGGCCCACAACTTCTGGCCGTTCACCACCCAGTCTTTCGAGCCATCGCCCACCCGGCGCGCGGTGGTGCGCAGCGATGCCAGATCCGAGCCGGCCTCCGGTTCGGAGAAGCCCTGCACCCAGATCTCGCCATCGAGGATCGCGGGCAGATGCCGGTTGCGCTGCTCCGGTGTTCCGGCGGCCAGCAGGGTGGCGGCGGCGTGGTGGATGCCGACGAAGGCCAGCACCAGCCGCGGCGCGTCGTGGGCGGCGAGCTCCTGGTAGAGCACGGCCTGGTCGGCCACGGACATCCCGCCGCCCCACTCGCGGGGCCAGTGCGGGACCGCGAACCCGGCGCTGTGCAAAGTGGCGAACCAGCTGCGCTGGAAGTCGACGAACTCCTGTTCACTCACGCCGGTCTGGGCGCGGCGCCAGTCCGCGGGGATGTTGTCGCGGCACCACTGGCGTACGCGAAGGCGAAAGTCGTTGCCGGCGGTCATGTTCTCCTAGCCCGCTCCGCGAAGGCCAGCAAACGCTGCCGGTGTTCGTCGGACTTCATGGTCGTCACCTCGGCGGCGAACCCGGCTTGCAGCGGCCCGGCCAGCACCTGCGACAGATACATGTTGACCACCCGCTTGGTGCCCTGCAGCGCCTCGGGCGGCTGCGCCGCCAGGCGGTCGGCCAGCTGATGTGCTTGCGGCAGCAACTCTTCGGGGGCCACCGTGCGGCTGGCCAGTCCCAGCTCGACGGCGGTGGCCGCGTCGATGCGATCTCCGGTGTAGAGGTATTCGCGGGATCGCAAGATCGGGGTGATCAGCGGCCAGAGGGCGGCTCCCCCGTCACCGGCGACCAACCCGACCGCGACGTGCGGATCAGCGAGGTAGGCGCTCTGTGCGATCAACACGATGTCGCAGAGCACCGCCACGCTGCAGCCCAGTCCGACGGCGGGGCCGTTGACGGCCGCGATGATCGGCAGCGGGAACCGCAGCATCTCTTCGACGATCTGCGCCCCTTCGCGGATGCTCTCGTCTCGGGCGGCTTCGTCGTCGAGGAAGGTGGTGATCCAGTTCAGGTCGCCGCCGGCGGAGAACGCCCGCCCGGCGCCGGTCAGCACCACGACCCGGACCGCCTTGTCGGCGGCCAGTTGGCGCCACACATTGGCCAGGCCCCAGTGCAGGTTGGCGTTGACACTGTTCAGCTCGTCGGGCCGGTTGATCGTGACGGTGCGGACCGGGCCGTCGCCGGTCACGGTGATTTCTTGGGGCAGATCGTATTTCATGCGTAGAGTCCCGTCAGTCCGGTCTGCTGAGCGCGGCGGGCCAGCCGGTCGCGGGTGGCCGACAGCCCCCACGGCAGGCGGCGCAGCGGCTGGCTGTAGCGCGACAGCCACGACAGGGCGGTCTCATCGCAGAACCCGACGGCGCCGTGCAGTTGGTGGCAGATACGGAACACCACCTCGGCGGCTTCCAGCGCCGCCGATCGCAGTGCCAGCGCGTCATCGGTGGCTTCGGGTCGCCCGGTCGCGATGCTCCACAGCGCGTATTTGGCCAGCATGTCCACCCCGGCGCGCTCCACCTCGGCGTCGGTGAGCTGGAACTGCACGCCTTGAAACGCCGACAGCGCCTGGCCGAACTGTTCGCGCAGCCGCACGTGGGCGATCGTCAGATCCATTGCCCGGTCCAGCATCCCCAGCAGCGTCCAGCAGGGCAGCGTCAGCGCCAGTGCGACATCCCCGACGCCGACGTCGTCAACCCGCGCCAGGCTCAGCTCCGCCACCAGGGCCGGTCGGGCCTCCGACTGCCCCACCACGGTGCTGCGCATCCCTGCCAGCGTGACCGTGGCCCAGCGCTTCGACAGTCCCGCCACCACGCCGGCGGGGGCGTGATCGGCGACCACGATCAGCCCGTCGACGTCGAGATCAGCTGGTGCCGAAAGGCATTCGGCCACCGGGTACGGCAGCGCCCAGTAGCCGGCGCTGCGGCACAGCGCGGCGGCGGCCTCGAGTTCGTCGGCGTCGGCGCGGGGCTTCAGCTCGTTGACTCCCAGCCCCCGCAGGATCGGCCCGACCAATTGCTCGCGCACGCCGGGGTCGGCGTCGGCGCGCAGCACCAGATCGTCGCCGCCGGCCGCTTCGAAGGCGCGACGCGCCGCGTGCCCGAATTGTTGTGCATCCGCGCCGAGTTCGAGCTTCATCGCGCCTCCGCCAGCAGCGCGCGCGACAGCAGGATGCGCTGCATCTCGATGCTGCCCGAGGACACCGTGGCCGCTTGCGAGTAGCGCCAGTGGTCTTCGACCTCCTGGCGATACCACTGTGCCTGCGGGCTGTCGGGGGCTTCGGCGGCGATCTCCATCAGGACCTCGGCACTCTCCTGGTCCAGCCGAGTGACCGCGATCCGGTAGGCGGCGGCGTCACCGGGCGCTATGCGGCCACTGGCCTGCAACGACACCACCCGGTAGGCCATCAGCCGGGCCCGGCGGCAGTGCGTGAGCATCCGGACCCATCGCGCGATCACCTCGCCGGGCAGGGTCTCCCATCGCGACCCGAGGGCATGCGGCGCCGCGGCAAGCAGCCGTTCGCAGCGCGCGTAGCGTGCGATTCCGACGCGCTCGAAGGCCATCACGTCGGCCACGATCGACCAGCCGGCGTCGAGTTCGCCGAGTACGTCGGCGTCGGTGACGCGCAGGTCGTCGAAGAACACCTCGTTGAGGTGGTGCGGGCCCATCATGGTGCCCAGTGGCCGGACGGTGATGGCGGGGTTGTCCATCGGGACCAGGAACACCGTCAGGCCCTGCTGCTTTTTGGTGACCGATCCTTCACCGACCCGGGTGGTGCGCACCAACAGGAAGCACCACTGCGCCATGGTCGCGTAGGAGGTCCAGATCTTCTGACCGTTGATCAGCCAGCCGTCACCGTCACGGCGGGCGTGAGTGCGCAACGAGGCCAGGTCCGACCCGGCTTCGGGTTCGGAGAAGCCCTGGCACCAGATCACCTCGCCGGCCGCGATCGGCGGCAGGTGGCGGCGCTGCTGCTCGGCGGTGCCGTGCCGCATGATGATCGGTCCGACCCAGTTCACCCCCATGTACTGCGCCCCGCGCGGCTCATGATGCGCCCACATCTCCTCGCGCACCACGGTCTGCTCCCACACCGAGGCGCCCGCCCCGCCGAACTCCTCCGGCCAGGACAGACACAGCAGATCCTGCTCCGCCAGCACCTGGCAGAACCGTTGTGCGGCAGCAAGATCTGCGGGGTCGTCGGTGAACGCACCCGGGAAGTGTTCGGGCAGCTCCCGTTCGATCAGCTCGCGCAGCGCCACGCGTAGTTCGCCGGCTCGCGTCCCCATGTCGAAGTCGAGGCTCATGCCGTTTCCTGCTCGAGTCCAAGTTCGGCGAACACCGCCGCGGTGTGCGCGCCGAGCTCCGGGGCCGCGCCGGCGACCCGGCCGGGGGTCCGCGACAGCCAGGTGGGCACCCCGGGGAAGCGGACCGGGCCGTGGGGGGTGTCCACGGTCTCGAACAGACCCACGGCGTTGAGGTGCGCATCGTCGAACAGCGCCCCCGGCGAGTTCAGCGGGGCCGCTGGGATTTCCAGCTCCTCGAACAGCGCCAGCCACTGGGCGGTGGTGCGCTCTTTCAGGGTCTGCGCCACCAGCCCATAGATGGTGTCGATCTGTCGGGCCCGCTGCGCCAGGGTGGCGTATTGCTCGCAAGCCCACGGCGGCTGCACCGCACCGATGAAGGCGTTCCAGTGCTTGTCGTTGTAGATCAGCGCGGCGATCTGGCCGTCGCTGGTGGCATAGGGGCGCCGGTTGGGTGCCACCGTGCGCGGGTAGACGGCCGGACCCAGCGGCGGGTCGAACATCGCACCGTTGGCGTGCTCGACGAGCATGAACGAGGCCATGGTCTCGAACATGGCGACTTCGACTTCTTGGCCCTGTCCGGTTCGTTCCCGGTGGAACAGCGCCATCATCGTGGCGTACAGGGCGGTCAGTCCGGCGATCTTGTCGGCCATGATGGTGCCGACGTAGTCGGCCCGGCCGGTGAGCTGCTCCTGCACCGCGGGCAGTCCGCATTCGGCCTGAATGGTGTCGTCGTAGGCGGGGCGATCGGCGGCCGGGCCGCGGCGCCCGTAGCCATAGCAGTTGGTGTAGACGATCCCCGGGTTGAGCGCGACCACCTCGGCATAGCCCAGGCCCAGTTTGGCCATCGCCTTGGCCCGCATCGAGTGAATGAACACGTCGGCCCGGCCGATCAGTGCGGTGATCGCGGTTCGTCCGGCCACGGTGCGCAGATCCAGCACGACGCTGCGCTTGCCCCGGTTGACGTTGACGAACACTCCGCTCATGTCGGGTGCCGGACCGGCCGAGATGTAGCGGGTCGCGTCGCCTTCCGGGGGCTCGACCTTGATGACGTCGGCACCCATGTCGGCCATGATCTGCGTGCAGTACGGGCCCATCACCATGGTCGTCAGGTCGACCACCCGCACCCCGCTCAGCGGCCCGTGCGCCGGGGCCTCCCCCGCCACCCCGTGGTCGCCCGCCATCATTTGTTCGGACAAAATACTCCATTCTGCGCAATGCAGAACACTATTCCGCAGCGGTTATTGGTGCGTCAAGGTCGGATAATCGCCATTCTGCGAACTATTGTCTGGACTAACTGGGCTTGATAACGTCCGGAGTCATGACTGCCTCCCTGCCACTCCCTCGCGAGCTGGCCGGCACTCCCGCCGCGGCGCCGGGCTGGCGGCTGGAACGGCTCACCGAACCGAGCCGGCTGTTCGGGGCCAACGGGCTGCGAACCGGACCGGACGGGCGGGTCTACATCGCGCAGGTGACCGGAAGTCAGATCAGCGCACTGGACGTGACCACCTGCGAGTTGGCGGTCGTGAGCGCGCGCGGCGGCGACGTCGTCGCCCCCGACGATGTCGCCTTCGACGCGAGCGGCACCTTGTACGCCACCGAGGTGATGGACGCCCGGGTCAGCGCGCTCGATGCCTCCGGCCGCAGCCGTGTCCTGCGCGACGACCTGCCCTGCGCCAACGGCATCACCGTGCACCAAGACCGGCTGTTCGTCGGCGAATGCCGCGAGGGCGGGCGCCTGATGGAACTGGACCGGGCCACCGGCGGCAGGCGCATCCTGGCCGAGAACCTGCCGTCGCCCAACGCCATGGAGGTGGGGCCGGACGGCCTGCTGTACTTCCCGGTGATGACCGCCAACGAGATCTGGCGCATCGATCCCTTCGCCACCGATGCCGCGCCACAACGGGTCGCGGGCGATCTGGGCGTCCCGGACTCGGTGAAGTTCGACGCCGACGGCTTCATCGTGTCCACCCAGGCCGCCAGCGGACAGGTACTGCGCATCGATCCGCGCACCGGTACATCCACCGTGCTGGCGCAGCTGCATCCCGGACTGGACAACTGCACCTTCGTCGACGGGCGGTTGTTCGTCTCCAACTTCACCGGCGAGATCACCGAAATCGCCGGCGAGGGACGGACATCCACGGTGCTGCCGGGCGGACTGAACTGGCCGCTGGATCTCACCGTGGATGGCGCCGGCCGGCTCTATATCGCCGATGGCACCTACTTCTACGCCGTCGGCGCGGGCGGCCGGCTGGAAACCCTCGGAATGCTGTTCAGACCCGGCTATCCCGGATTCGTGCGGGGCGTGGCCGCCGTCGGCCCCGGCGAATTCGTCGTCACCACCTCCGGCGGGCAGGTCGCCCGCTATGTGCCGGCGCATTCGTCCAGTGAGGTGCTCGCCGACGGTTTCGACCAGCTCTACGGGGTGGCGGTAGGACCCGCCGGTATCGCGGTCACCGAGTTCGGCACCGGCCGGGTATTGGGGGTGCGCGCCGGTGCGGTGGAAGTGCTGGCCCGCGACTTGGATGGTCCGGTCGGGATCGAAGACGCACACGACGGGACGCACCTGGTGGCCGAATCCGGGGCCGGCCGGGTGCTGCGCATCAGCGGCTCGGGGGCTGCGCCGGTAGTCGACGGTCTTGTTCGGCCGCAAGGGATTGCGCTGGCAGACCGCACGCTCTACGTCGTCGACGCCGGAACCCGCCAAGTGCTCGCCGTCGACCTCGACACCGGGACGCAGCAGGTGATCGCCGAGGGGCTACCGATCGGGCCGCCACCGGGCGTGACACCGAAACCACTCAACGGAATGCCGCCGTTCTCCGGCCCCCAAGGCCCGTTCGCCGGCATCGCGCGCGGTCGTGACGGCACCCTGTTCGTCTCGGCCGACGGCGACGGCAGCGTGCTGGCACTGCACCCGGTCGGCTCGTGACCGACCACCGCTATCTGAAGGTCGCGCGGACGCTGCGCAAGGAGATCGCCGACGGGGTCTATCCGATCGGTTCGCAGCTGCCTACCGAACATGAACTGTGCGAACGGTTCAACGTCAGCCGCTACACGGTCCGCGAGGCGCTACGACGACTGCGCGAGGACAACCTCGTGGTTTCGCGTCCCCGCGCGGGGACCGTGGTGATCCCCCGCGCCGCGACCAACTGCTACGCCCAAGACGTGGTCTCGATCGATGACCTGGTGGCCTTCGCGGCCGGCGCACAGTTCGAGATCGACTCCAACGCCATGGTCACCCTCGACGCAGATGTCGCCGCACGCACCGGCCTGCCGGTCGGCACCGAATGGCTGGCCGTGCGCGGCAACCGCCGCGCGCAGGGGCAGGCCGCGCCGATCTGTCGGACCGAGTACTACATCAACCGCGCGTTCGCCGGGGTCGGCCGACTACTGCAGCGCCACTCCGGCCCGATCTTCCCACTGATCGAGGATGTGTTCGGGGTCAGCATCGTCGAAGTCCGCCAACACATCCGGGCGGTGATCGTCTCCCCCGAACTCAGCACTGCCCTGGCCGTCGATCCTGGCACCGCCGGGCTACAGATGCAGCGCAGCTATACCACCTCCGAGGGTGAGATCGCCCAGGTGACGGTGAACACCCATGCCGGCGACGACTATCGCTACTCGATGACGCTGCACCGGGTGCCCGGACCGAGCGGCCCGTGATATCCCGCCGCACCGCCGCAGAGGCCGCTGACGCTTACGCTGCGGGCCTGTGGGTCTCGACCACCTTGGCCGACACCCTGCGAGAGGCTGCCGAGCAGACCCCCGACCGCGTCCTGGTGATCGACGGCGAGACCCGGTTGACCTGCCGGGAGCTGCACACTGCGGCGACGGCGCTGGCCGGCGCGATGCTCGAGCGGATGGCCCCCGGCAGTGTGGTGTCATTCATGCTGCCGAACTGGCATGAGGCCGCCGCGGTGTATCTGGCCGCGACGCTGGCCGGGATGGTGATCAACCCGATCCTGCCGTCGCTGCGCGATGCGGAACTGACCTTCATCCTGGCCGATTCGAACACCCGAATGCTGTTCGGGCCCGAGCGGTTCCGCGGCCACGACCACGCGGCGATGCTGACCCGGGTGACCGCGGACCTTGCCGATCCGCCCGACGTGGTGGTGGTGCGTGGGGCCTCGACCGGGCACACCGACTACCGCACCCTGCTGCACGGCATCGGGCAACCCGTCGCGCTGCCGGCCGTGGATGCCGATGCGGCCCGCATGCTGCTGTACACCTCCGGCACCACCGGTAACCCCAAGGGTGTTCTGCACAGCCATAATTCGATCAACGCCTTGATACGCCAGCTGGGGCGGCACTGGATGGTTGAGCCCGGTGACCGTTTCCTGGTCCCGTCCCCAATCGCCCACATCGGCGGATCGATCTACGCATTCGAGGTCCCTCTGCTGCTGGGCACCACCGCCGTGCTGATGGACACCTGGAATCCCGATGCCGCGGTAGCGCTCATGCTCGCCGAGCACTGCACCCATGTGGCGGGAGCGACGCCGTTTCTGGCCCAGTTGCTTACCGCCGCCCGTGATGCCGGCACTCGCCTGCCCGATCTCAAGCTTTTCGTCTGCGGCGGAGCGTCGGTCCCGGCGTCGTTGATCCGCGAGGCGGACGGCTACTTTCGCACCGCCGTCGTCACCCGGGTGTACGGGTCCAGCGAGGTTCCGGTCAGCACGGTGGGATCGTTGGGCGCCCGCGACCTTGCCCACGCCGCGGAGACCGACGGCCGGGCCGGGATCGCCGACATCAAGCTGGTCCCTCACCCCGACGCTCCGCCGGGTGAAGGAGAGATCTACGTCCGCGGCCCGCAGATGCTGCTGGGCTACCAGCACCGCGACGACGAACTCGGCTGCTTCGATGAACAGGGCTACTTCGCTACCGGCGATCTCGGCCGGTGGGTCGACGAGGACTACCTGCTCGTCACCGGGCGGCTCAAGGACGTGATCATCCGCAACGGCGAGAACATCTCCGCGCGCGAGGTGGAGGACATCCTGATCGGTCATCCGCAGATCGCCGAGGTCGCGGTGGTCGGGATACCCGATGCCCGCACCGGTGAGCGCGCCTGCGCGGTGATCGTGCCGGCCGGCCCGGCCCCTCCGGGTGTCGCCGAGCTGCGCGCCATGCTGGCCGAACACGGCGTCGCGCTGTTCAAAACCCCTGAGCAGGTGCTGATCTGGGATGCGTTGCCCAAAAACGATGCCGGCAAAGTGGTCAAGGCGCAGATCCGGGCAGAGCTGTCCCACGCAGAGGTAGGTGAGTAGATCATGCAGGTGGCGATCGTGACCGGGGCCAGCAGCGGAATCGGGTTCGGCTGCGCGGCAAAACTTGCCGAGGCCGGGATGGCGGTGCTGGCAACCGGCCGCGACGCCGAACGCCTGGCCGGTTTGACGGCCGAGCTACAGGAATCCGGCATCGATCCCGACCGAATCGCCACCGTTGCGGTGGACCTGACCACCACGCAGGCGCCACAGCAGATCCTCGACGCCGCCCTGTCCCGATGGGGCCGGGTGGACTATCTGATCAACAACGCTGGTATCGGCAGCCCCAAACCGCTGCACGAGACCGACGACGAGACCCTGGACCAGTTCCTGAATCTGATGCTGCGGGCGCCGTTCCGGCTGGCGCGCGACGTGCTGCCGCACCTGCAGCCCGGATCGGCGATCATCAACATCACCTCCACCTTCGCTGTGGTGGGCGGGCTGCGCGGCGGGGCGTACTCGGCCGCCAAAGGTGGGCTGACGGCGCTGACCACCCACATCGCCTGCCAGTACGGCGCCCAGGGCATCCGCTGTAACGCGGTGGCCCCCGGAGTCACCGTGACCCCGATGGTGCAGCAACGCCTGTCCGACAACCGGTTCCGCAAGCTCAACGCCGAGATGACGCCGTCGCCGCGACTGGGCCGGGTGGACGACATCGCGGGCACCGTGGCGTTCCTGTGCTCGGAGGCCGGCTCCTTCATCAACGGCCAGACCATCGTCGTCGACGGGGGTTGGAGCTCGACCAAATATCTCTCCGACTTCGGCCTCGACTCCGACTGGGTGCAGCGGTGAACCTGTTCACGTTGCTGGACCAGGCCGCAACCCGGTTCGGGGAGCGGGGCGCGGTGTATCACGGCGAGCGTGAGCTGCACACCTGGAGCGAGCTGGCCGATCGGGCACGGCGGCTGGCGACCTCGCTAGGCCGGGTGGCGGGAGCCGGCGCCCGGATCGCGATCGCCAGCGAGAACCGGCCGGAGATCATTGAGCTGATGTTCGCCACCTGGGCGGCCGGTTGCGTGGTGGTTCCGCTCAATTACAAGCTGCACCCGCGGGAGATGTCCCAGATCATCGACGACGCCGGCGCAGCGCTAATCTTCGCGTCGCCGAAGCTGGCGCCAGGGCTGGTCGACCTCATTGCAGCGCCCGTCGAGACCATCGGTGGCGCAACCTACCTGGACCGGCTGGCCTGCCCGCCCGTCGCAGAGGTCGACCCGGATCCGTCCCGGCTGGCGTGGCTGTTCTACACCAGCGGCACCACCGGGCGCTCCAAGGGCGCCATGCTCACCCACCGCAACCTGATGGCGATGACGCTGGCGCATCTGGCCGACCTGGATGACCCCGACGCCGACTGCAGCCTGATCCACGGCGCGCCGATGTCGCATGGATCGGGGCTCTACGTCGCGCCCTACGTACTGCGTGGAGCCCGCCAGGTGGTACTGGAATCGGGCTCGTTCGACGCGACCGAATTCCTCGACCTGTGTGGGCATCATCGCGGCGCCACCGCTTTTTTGGCGCCGACGATGGTGAGCCGACTGGTAGCCACCGGCCGCGGGCGCCCGGCCAACCTGCGCACCATCGTCTACGGCGGCGGGCCGATGTATCTCGGGGATTTGAAGCGGGCGATGACCGCGTTCGGACCGGTGTTCGCCCAGCTCTACGGCCAGGGCGAAGCGCCCATGACGATCACCGGCCTGCGCCGCGCCGACCACCTGGGCGACGACGCGATCCTGGGCTCGGTCGGCTGGCCGCGCACCGGCGTCGAGGTCGCGGTCCTGCGCGAGGACGGCAGCCGAGCACTCGCCGGCGAGGTCGGCGAGATCGTCTGCCGCGGCGATGTCGTCATGATCGGCTACTGGAACAACCCGGGCGCCACCGCCGAAGCCATCCGGGACGGCTGGCTGTTCACCGGCGACAAAGGCTCATTCGACGCCCGCGGATGCCTCACCCTGCGCGACCGCTCCAAGGATGTGGTGATCAGCGGTGGCAGCAACATCTACCCGCGCGAAGTCGAAGAGGCACTGTTGAGCCATCCCGGCGTCAGCGAGGCCGGCGTGGTGGGCGCCCCCGACCCCGAGTGGGGCGAGATCGTGGTCGCCTTCATCGTGGGCGACGCCTCAGTTGCCGAGTTGGACAGTCACCTGCTGGAACGTATCGCGCGATTCAAACGGCCCAAGCGCTACGAGTTCGTCGACGCGCTACCCAAGAACAGCTACGGCAAGGTGCTCAAACGCCAGCTGCGTTCCCAGCTGCGGTGAGGTCGGCGACCACCGGCCCGCCGGTTTCGCGCCGGTGCACCACCGCCAGACCGCCGCGTCCCGCGGCGGTAGTGACGCCTCGGGAGTGGTGACGCTCCCCCTTGGCCGTGGTCGGAACGAGCTCGTAGTGGCGCAAGAGCGTACGTAGCGTGACCAGCATCTCCATGTTGGCGAACGCGGCGCCCACGCAACGGTTCACCCCACCGCCGTAGGGGATCCACAATGCCGTGTCGGGCGGATTGCCGACGAAGCGATCCGGGTCGAAGACCTCGGGATCGGCGAAGTTGCCCTCGGCGAAGTGCACCAACCGGAAAGCCACCACCACCGCGTGGTTCTCCGGAATGACCCACGGGCCCAATTTGATCCGCGTACGAGTGATGCGCCCGGTCCCCTCGACGACAGATCGGGTCCGCTGCACTTCCCAGATCACCGCCTGTAGCAGGTCCGATCCGCCGGAATCGACTTCGGCGACCAAGCGATTCACGACGTCCGGATGGCGGCGGAGTCGCTCCACCGCCCACGCCAGCGTGGTCGCCGTCGTCTCGTGACCGGCAGCCAGCAACGTCAGCAGCTCATCGGCGATGTGCACGTCACTGATCGGCTGCCCGTCGTCATAGCGGGCCGTCAGCAGCAGGGACAGGACGTCGGTACGGTCGGCAAAGTCAGGCGAGTTGCGCGCCGTGTCGATCAATTTCGCGATCAGCGCGTCGTAACGTCGTCGATAGTCGCGGTAGCGCCCGCCCGGGCTCAGTCGGCCAAAGTCGCGTCGCGCCCGTGGCGGCAGCACCGCCAACCGCGACCCCAACTCCACCAAAGTCGGCAGCACTTCGCGCAATTCGTCGAATTCGGCTCCTTGAGCACCGAATACGGCACGCAGGATCACGTTGAGCGTGATGCGCATCATCGACGGTTGGGTGGCGAACTCGCGGCCTTGCGGCCACGTTGCGATCTCGCGCAGCACCTCCTCTTCGACGATGGATTCGTAGCCGCTCATCCGTTTGCCGTGAAACGGCGGCACCAAGAGTTTGCGGCGCCGAAGATGCGGGGCACCGTTCAGACTGAAGGTCGAGCCCGGCCCCAGGACCGCCCCCAGATTGCCGGGTCGACCCACCAGGTCACTGTGGGTGGTGAACAGGCTTTTGACCAGCACCGGATCGCTGAGCACCACCGCGTGTCCCACGATCGGCAGACGCAGCGAGAACGCGCCACCGTAGCGCTTCCCCAGTGCCCGCATCGCGGTCTTGCGAGCGGTCAGAAACAGCAGTGCAGCCAGCGGCTTCGGGATCGGCGCTACCGGCGGCAGCCGCACCGGCTCGGTCGTCTTCTCGGCCACTCCAACACCTTCCACACGTCGGTACATGTGGGTACCACGGTGCCATCAGGTGCCGCTCGCCTCAATCGTTAGATTCCCCGAGAACCAAACCGCCGAGCCGGATCCGGCGGAGCGACTATTTGACCTGAGACTTCATCTCGTCCAGGTTCACCAGAATCGGCCATCCGCATACCGACAGCGCATTGCCGTGACCGGTTTCGTGGATGTCGAACGCGGACTGGATCGCCGAATGGAAACCCTGCACGTCGAGGGTCTGGTTGACCGCACGTTTGGCCTGGCGCAGTGCGAACGACGGCATGGTGGCGATGTGCTCGGCGAGTTGCCGGGCCTCGGCGTCCAGCTGCTCACGCGGAACCACCCGGTTGACCATGCCGGTCTGCTCGGCTTCCTGCGCGGTCATCGCCCGACCGGTGAACAACATCTCTTTCGCTTTGCGTGGACCCAATTCCCAGGTGTGCCCGTGGTATTCGACGCCGCCGATGCCCATCAGCACCACCGGGTCGGAGAACTGGGCGTCGTCGGCGGCGATGATCAGATCGCAGGGCCAGCACAGCATCAGCCCACCGGAGATGCAGCGGCCCTGCACCGCGGCGATCGACGGCTTGGGCACATTGCGCCACCGCAGCGTGTACTCCAGGTAGCGCTTGCATTCGTGCTTGTAGATGAACTCCAGGGTGATCTTGTCCGGCACCGGGCCGCCGCCCTTGAGGTCGTGACCGGCCGAGAAGTGTTTGCCGTTGGCGCGCAACACGATGACGGCGACGTCATCGTCGTCGGCGGCGCGCGTCCACGCCGCGTCGAGCTCGTCGAGCAGCTCGGTGTTCTGGGCGTTGGCGGCGTCGGGTCGGTTCAGGGTGATCGTCGCGATCCGATCGGCGACCTCGTAGTCGATGTACATGGGGTCCCTCCGCCCGCGCCGGCAATTGGCGAGAATGGTCTTCTCGTTCTAGGAAAGTTACCATCTTCACCACCGGGATGGCAGCGCCGAAATAGCCGACGTCGATCCGGGCCTGTTCTCCGGTAGGGTGCATTCGTGTTCTCCCAAAAAGGCAACCCTCGGAGCCGCTGGTGAGTAACCCGGAAGAAGAGCCCGTCTGGAAGCAGCGGGCGGTCGAGCGGTCGATCAAGACCGCTCGGTTGCGGGCCGCCCAGCGCGTTCAGCGCTTCCTGGACGCAGCCCAAGCCATCATCATCGAAAAGGGCAGCACCGACTTCACCGTCCAAGAGGTCGTCGAGCGCTCCCGGCAGTCGTTGCGCAGCTTCTACCTGCAGTTCAACGGCAAGCACGAGCTGCTGCTGGCACTCTTCGAAGACGCCCTGGTGCGCACATCCGACCAGATCCGTGCCGCCACCGAGGGCCAGAGCAAGCCGCTGGAGCAGCTGAAAGTGGCGGTCGAGCTGCTCTTCGAGCTGTCTCGGCCGGACCCCTCAGCCAAGCGGCCGCTGTTCACCGATTTCGCACCGCGCCTGCTGGTCTCGCACCCCACCGAAGTGCGGGTGGCCTTCACGCCGCTGTTGACGCTGCTCACCGAACTGATGGAGGCCGCCGACGCGGCCGGTGAGCTGCGCAAGGGCGTGAACGCCCGGCGCATGGCAGCCATGATCATGCAGACCGTCATGTTCGTGGCGCAGTCCAGTGCCGAATCCGACGATCCGGCAGCCCACCCGATCACCGCCGACGAGGTCTGGGACTTCTGCGCCCACGGCCTCGCCAAGTAGGCCCTTTCCTGCGCGAGCTGGGGGTACGCCCCCGCAAGCGGGGGGACCCCCACCCGCCTGAGCGTGCGCGTCTGCACGCGACACGCCGCAGAAAACTGACATTCTGCGCACTCTCGCGCGACCGGTTCCGCCACCGCACGCTCCGGATGGTCCGTTCAGGCTTCCCTAGCAGTACGCACGTATGCTCTAATCGAGAATGTGATTTCCACTTTGTGCGTGTCCGCCTGGAAGACCGCCACCCATGCGTAAGGCCCTCGCTGCCGACGTCACGAATTGGCCCGACGAGAACCTGGCCCTGATCGGCAGCCAGTGCGCGGATTGCCAAGCCACGGTCTGGCCCCGCCAGGATCACTGCCCGCGGTGCAGCGGCCCGCAGATGCAGGACCGGTTGCTACCCCGCCAAGGCACCTTGGAGGCCTGGACCACTCAGGGCTTCGTCCCGAAGCTGCCCTACGCCGGCGGCGAGACCGCTGAGGGCTTCACTCCCTACGGAATTGGGCTGGTCCGACTCGGCGACGTGGTCCAGGTCGAGGCTCGCCTGACCGAATCCGACCCCGCCAAGCTGAAATTCGGCATGAACGTCGAACTGACCATGGTGCCGTTCTACGTCGACGACGACGGGACCGAGATTCTCACCTGGGCATTCCAGCCCGTCTAAGGAGACCTGGACCATGACGGTAGCGAACAACGATGTGGCGATCATCGGGGTCGGCCTGCACCCCTTCGGCCGCTTCGACAAGTCGGCGATGCAGATGGGCGCCGAGGCCATCCACCTGGCCCTGGCCGATGCCGGGGCGCAGTGGCGCGACATCCAGTTCGGTGTGGGCGGCAGCTACGAGATCTCCAATCCGGATGCGGTGACACGGCTGGTCGGCCTGACCGGCATCCCGTTCACCAACGTGTTCAACGCCTGCGCCACTGCGGCCACCGCCACCCAGGTCTGCGCCGACAACATCCGGTCCGGTAAGTACGACATCGGCATCGCAATCGGCATGGACAAACACCCCCGCGGTGCGTTCACCGACGACCCGGCCAAGCTGGCCCTGCCGGCCTGGTACGCCGAGAACGGGCAGTTCGTCACCACCAAGTTCTTCGGCATGAAGGCCAACCGCTACCTGCACGACCACGGCATCTCGGCGCGCACGCTGGCCAAGGTCGCCGCCAAGAACTTCCGCAACGGCGCGTTGAACCCCAACGCATTCCGGCGCAAGCCGATGTCCGAAGACGCCATCCTCGACTCGACGGTGCTCAACTACCCGCTCACCCAATTCATGTTCTGCGCACCGGACGAGGGTGCGGCCGCAGTGGTCATGTGTCGCGCCGACATCGCACACCGTTTCAGCGGTAAGCCGGTCTACCTGCAGGCCACCGAGATCCGCACCCGCACCTACGGCGCCTACGAGGTGCATGCGACCTCGGCTCCGATCACCGAAGACGTGTCACCGACGGTCTACGCCGCTCGCGCCGCCTTCGAAAAGGCCGGCGTGACACCGGAAGACGTCGACGTGGTCCAGTTGCAGGACACCGACGCCGGAGCCGAGATCATCCACATGGCCGAGTGCGGCTTCTGCGCCGACGGCGACCAGGAGAAGCTGCTGGCCGACGGGGCAACCGAGATCAGCGGGTCACTGCCGGTCAACACCGACGGCGGGCTGATCGCCAACGGTGAGCCGATCGGCGCCTCGGGACTGCGCCAGCTGCACGAGCTGGTGCTGCAACTGCGCGGCCAGGCCGGTGACCGTCAGGTGCCCGGGGGCCCGAAGGTGGGATTCGCGCAGGTCTACGGCGCACCTGGCACGGCGTCGGCATCGATCGTCACGGTCTGAGCCGGCGCCGGAGCGCTAATCGCCCAACCCCGGCGGCGGCCGGTAGGCCGGTTCATACCCGTCGATCCGGATCGGGCTGCCCACCAGCCGGAAATCGCCTGCCGTAACGACCATTTCCGGATGCTCCTTGAGGGCTTCGGGCAGTGTGCGCACCGCCGCCGCCGGGATGCCCAGCGGACGCAGCCGTGCCTCCCAGCCCGCCGCGGTGTCGCCGGCAAGCGCGGCGGTGACCACCGCCAGCACCTCGTCACGGCGGGCCGCACGCTGCGCCATCGTCGCGAAGCCCTCGATACCAGCTTCCGTGGCAAAGGCCTTCCAGAATCCGTCATGGGTGACGAACAAGGCCAGATACCCCTGGGCCGTCGGGAAGAGCTGCGCGGGAACGTAATACGAGTGCGCACCGTGCGGGTGCCGCTGAGGTTCGACGCCGTCGTTGAGGTAGGCCGACGCCCGGTAGTTCAACTGCGAGAGCATCACGTCCAGCAACGACACCTCCACCTGCCCGCCGCGGCCGCTGACGATCTGCGCCAGCAGACCCAGTGCCGCCGTCAGCCCGGTGGAGTTGTCCGCCGAGGAGTAGCCCGGCAGGGTCGGCGGCGCGTCCGGGTCGCCGGTCATCGCGGCGATCCCGGTGGCGGCCTGGATCACGTAGTCGAAGGCCGGTTCGTCGCCGCCGTCCAGGCCGAACCCGGTCAGCGCGACGCAGACGATCTTCGGATTGAAGCGCCGCAACGACTCATAGGTCAGCCCCAGTCGGCGGATCACCGACGGTTTCATATTCACCAGCAGCGCATGGGATTCGGCAACGAGTTCGCCCAGTGCGGCCTGCCCGGCCTCCGACGCCAGATCCAGTTGGATGCTGGTCTTGTTGCGGTTGAGGCTGGCGAAGTAGCTCGGGCCGACCTGGCGGGAGATCTCCCCGCCCGGCGGTTCGATCTTGATGACCTCGGCGCCGAGGTCGGCCAGCAGCATGGTGGCGTACGGGCCGGCCAGCATCACCCCCACTTCGAGGATGCGGATTCCGGCAAGCGGTCCGCTCACCTACACGGCCTTGGCTAGTTCGGCGATCACCTCGCGGGTGCGGTACTTGGAGGCGATCAATTCATCACGGGTGTCACCGATCGGCAGCAGCCGCACCGACAGATCGGTCACCCCGGCGTCGGCGAACTGCTTGAACCGCTTCAGGATTGATTCCTCATCGCCGGCCGCGCACAGGTCGCCGACATTGCGGGCCGAACCGCGGTCCAGCAGCCGCTGATAGTTGGGCGAAGTCTCGGCTTCGGCCAGGATGCGGTTGGCACGATCCTTGGCGGCCTCGATCTCGGAATTGGCGCACAGGGTGACGGGGATGCCGGCCACGATGCGCGGTTGCGGTTTGCCCGCATCGGCCGCGGCCTTGTTGATCTTCGGGGCGATGTGCTCGGCGATCGCCTTCTCGTCGGCCATCCACAGCGACGTGCCGTCGGCGTGCTCGCCGGCGATCTGCAACATCACCGGGCCGAGCGCGGCCACCAGCACCGGCATCTTGGTGTCGGCGCCCAGGGCGGTCGGGTTGTGCACGGTGAAGTGATCGTTCTCGACGTCCACCGGTCCGGGGCCGGCAAGGGCGGCGCCCAGCACCTGCAGATAGTCGCGGGTGTAGGCAGCGGGCTTGTCATAGGGCAGGCCGAGCATGTCCCGGATGATCCAGTGGTGCGACGGCCCCACGCCCAGCGCCAGCCGGCCGCCGGACACGGCGTGCACCGAAAGCGCCTGGCGGGCAAGAGCGATGGGGTGCTGAGCTTGCAAGGGCACCACGGCGGTGCCGAGTTCGATTCGGGTGCTGTGCGATGCCATCAGCGCCACCATGGTCAGCAGGTCGAAGTCGTCGGGCACCTGCGGCATCCACGCGGTGGCCAGCCCCGCCGTGTCGGCCCACTCGATGTCGGAGATCAGCTTGGCGACCTTGCGCGCCATATCACCGCGTTCGGCGCCGATCATCACCCCAAGTCGCATAGCTAGCGCGCCTCCGCCTTCTCGACCACCTCGCGCACCCCGGTCACCAGATCATCCAAAGACGTTCCGGTGGGAAAGACCGCTGCGGCACCGGCTTCCAACAGCTTGGGGACGTCGCCCTGCGGGATGGTGCCGCCGACCACGACCGCGATGTCCCCGCCGTCCGCGGCGCGCAGCGCCTCGACGATGCGACCGGTCAAGGCGACGTGCGCGCCGGACAGGATGCTCAGCCCCACCACCGCCACGTCCTCCTGCAGGGCGGTGGCGACGATGTCCTCGACGCGTTGCCGGATGCCGGTGTAGATGACCTCGAAGCCGGCATCGCGCAGGGTCCGGGCGACGATCTTGGCCCCGCGATCATGGCCGTCGAGACCGGGTTTGGCGACCAGGACCCGGGCCGGGACGGCCGCGGAGGGAGAGTGCGGAGAAGTCATCAGTACACCACCGGTTGCTGGAACTCGCCCCAGACGTCCTTGAGCGCCGAGACCATCTCACCCACCGTGCAGTAGGCGTTGGCGCAGTCGATCAGGGGATGCATGAGGTTGACGTCGCCCTCGGCGGCGCGCGACAGCGCCGCGAGGGTGGCGGCGACGTCGTCGGCGTTGCGGTCGGCCTTGACCCGCGCCAGCCGCTTGAGCTGGACGTCACGGCCTTCGGCGTCCAGTTCGTAGGTGGCGATCTCCGGTGCCGGCTCGTCGGACGTGAACTTGTTGACGCCCACGACCGGCCTACTACCCGACTCGATCTCGTGGTGAATCTTGAACGCCTCGTCGGCGATCAGGCCCTGCAGGTAGCCGTCTTCGATGGCCCGGACCATGCCGCCGTGGTTCTCCAGGTCGGCCATGATCTCGATGATGCGTTCTTCGGTGGCGTCAGTGAGCGCCTCGACGAAGTAGGAGCCGCCGAGCGGATCGGCCACCCGGGTCACTCCGGTCTCATAGGCCAGGATCTGTTGGGTGCGCAGCGCCAGCGTCGCGGACTCCTCGCTGGGCAGGGCGAACGGTTCGTCCCAGGCGGCGGTGAACATCGACTGGACTCCGCCGAGCACTGCGGCCATCGACTCATAGGCCACCCGAACCAGGTTGTTCTGGGCCTGCGGGGCGAACAGCGATGCACCGCCGGCCACGCAGCCGAAGCGGAACATCGACGCCTTGTCGGCCTGGGCGCCGTAGCGTTCCCGCACGATCGTGGCCCACCGCCGCCGGCCGGCCCGGTATTTGGCGATCTCCTCGAAGAAGTCGCCGTGGGTGTAGAAGAAGAACGAAACCTGCGGGGCGAACTGCTCGATGCTCATCCGGCCGCGCTCCACGACGGTGTCGCAGTAGGTGACGCCATCGGCGAGGGTGAACGCCATCTCCTGCACGGCGTTGGCGCCCGCGTCCCGGAAGTGCGCGCCGGCCACCGAGATCGCGTTGAACCGCGGTACTTCGGCGGCGCAGAACTCGATGGTGTCGGCGATCAGCCGCAGTGACGGTTCGGGCGGCCAGATCCAGGTGCCGCGGGAGGCGTACTCCTTGAGGATGTCGTTCTGGATGGTGCCGGTGAGCTTGGCCCGTGGCACCCCGGAACGCTCGGCGGCCGCCACGTAGAACGCCAGCAGGATGGCGGCGGTGCCGTTGATGGTGAAGCTGGTGCTGATCTTGTCCAGCGGGATGGAATCGAACAGGATCTCGGCGTCGGCCAGGGTGTCCACCGCGACACCGACCCGGCCGACCTCCTCGCCGACCTCGGGGTCGTCAGAGTCGTAGCCGCATTGCGTCGGCAGGTCCAGCGCCACCGACAGTCCGGTGCCGCCCTGGCTCAGCAGGTACTGGTAGCGCCGATTGGACTCCTCGGCGGTGCCGAAGCCGGAGTACTGACGGAAGGTCCATAACCGTCCGCGGTAGCCGGACTCGAAATTTCCGCGGGTGAAGGGATACGTCCCCGGCGCCGGCGGCTCTTCGCGCCGGTCGTCCGGCCCGTACACCGGTTTCAGCGGGATCCCTGAGGAGGTTTGCACTGGGTCGCTCATCGATGGATACGGTACTTGCAAAAAAGGAGAATGCCAATACCACTACCGCGACGTGCGGAGATGCCGTCAGCTAACCGGCCAGGTTGAAGTTGCCGCTGGCCCCGTAAACCGACAACGAGACCAACAGCGTCACCGAGACGACGACGATCAGCGAGGTCCGCACCGCATTGCCCACCGCGACGCCGACCCCGGCCGGACCCCCTGCGGCGAAGTAGCCGAAATAGGTATGGATCAACAAGATGGTGATCGCCATCAAGAAGGCCTGCAGGAACGACCACAACAGGTCGATGGGATTGAGGAACGTGCGGAAATAGTGGTCGTAGAGGCCGGCCGACTGCCCGAACAAGAACACCGTGGTGAAGCGACTGGCCACGAACGACAGGATCACCGCGATGGCATAGAGCGGAACGATCGCCACCAGCCCGGCGACGATGCGGGTGCTGACCAGGTAGGCGATCGGGCGGATGGCCATCGACTCCAGCGCGTCGATCTCCTCGTTGATCCGCATGGCGCCCAACTGCGCGGTGACACCGGCGCCGAAGGTGGCGGCCAGACCGATCCCGGCGACCACCGGGGCCGAGATGCGCACGTTGATGAACGCCGCCAGGAATCCGGTCAGGGCCTCGATGCCGATGTTGCCCAGTGAGCTGTAGCCCTGCACCGCCAGCGTGCCGCCGGCCGCCAGGGTCAGGAAGCCGACAATCACCACGGTGCCGCCGATCATCGCCAGCGTGCCGGTGCCCATGCTGATCTCGGCGATCAGCCGGATGACCTCGCGGCGGTAGTGCGCGAACGCGAACGGTGTGGTGGCGATCGCCTTGCCGTAGAACAGGGTGTGGTCGCCGATGCGTCCCATCGCGGCGATCGGTCGCCGAAGCTGCCGGGTGACACCGGGATAGACGGCGGCCAGAGCACGAAGTGCCACGGCTCAGCGCGCCGTCATTTTGATGCCGATCGCGGTGACCACCACGTTGACCACGAACAGTGACATGAAGGCGTACACCACCGTTTCGTTCACCGCGTTGCCGACGGCCTTGGCGCCGCCGCCGGAGATCGTCAGGCCGCGGTAGCAGGCGACCATTCCCGCGATCAGACCGAACAGCGCTGCCTTGACGCAGGAGATGACCAGCTCGGGCACCCCGGTCAGCAGGGTGATCCCGGCCGCGAACGCGCCCGGGTTGACGTCTTGCACGAACACCGAGAACACGTAGCCGCCGAGAATGCCGATGATCACCACGAGGCTGTTGAGCAGCAACGCCACCAGCCCGGCGGCGAGCATCCGCGGTGTCACCAGCCGCTGCACCGGGTTGATCCCCAAGACCTCCATGGCGTCGATCTCTTCACGAATGGTGCGCGACCCCAAGTCGGCACACATCGCGGTGGCCCCGGCCCCCGCCACGATCAGCACCGTCACCATCGGTCCGACCTGGGTGACCGCGCCGAACGCCGCACCGGCACCGGACAGGTCGGCCGCACCGAGCTCACGCAGCAGGATGTTGAGAATGAAGCTGACCAGGACGGTGAAGGGTATGGCCACCAGCAACGTGGGCGCGAGCGAGACGCGCGCGACGAACCAGGACTGCTCGATGAATTCCCGGGCCTGGAACGGGCGCTTGAACAAGAACCTGACCGCGTCCACCGACATGGTGAAGAGCCCGCCGACCGCCTCCATCGGCCCCGCCAGGCGAACCATCGCCGATTCCGGGGACCAGCGGATCAGGTCCTTCATCCCCATACAGACAGGCTCCTCCCGAGACAGTGCGCGTGAATCCTATCCGATTCGTGGATTCTGCGATACTCGATTCTAGTTTTTATGCACACTCATTCTCGTTTGGAGCAAATGAGTCATCTATAGCCGGCCGTCGACCCGCAGATCGGGGTGCACCCACGCCGGTGACCTGCGCTCTTTGAAGGCGCGGAACCCTTCGACGGCTTCCGGCGCACCCAGGCTGGTGTTCATCCCGATCCGGTCGAACAGGCCGAGGTAGGAGTCCAGGCTGGACTTGACCACGGCGCGCGCGGCCGGCGCGGTGCGGCAGCACTGCGCCAGCACGTCGCGCGCGGTGTCGGCCAGCTCCTCGTGCGGAACCACACGTGCCACCATGCCCCAGTCGAGGGCTTCCTGCGCGCCGAAGGTGCGGCCGGTGAACATCAGGTCGCGGGTTCGGACCGGCCCGACCACCCGCGCCAGCATCTGGCTGTAGTAGGTGTCGGCGATGCCGCGGAACAGCTCGGGCACCCGGAAGGTGGCCCGGTCGCTGACCACAGCCACATCGCTACAGAGCGCGATCTGCAGTCCGCCGCCCTGGCACAGCCCGTTGACCGCGGAGACCACCGGTTTGACCGAGCTGCGCAGGGTGTCGAACGGGGTGATGTCCATGCCCAGTGCGGCCCCGAACGTGAGCCAGTCGTCCGCTCCCCCGCCGCCCATGTCGCCGCCGGGCGCGAATACGTCTGCGGTACCGGTGATCAACAGCCCTGCCAGCTCCGGATCCTGATTGACCCGGCCCACCGCGTAGCGCAGGCCGAAGTACATGGCCGGCGTCATCGCGTTGCGGGCCTCGGGGCGATCCAGGGTGCAGACCGCGATCGGGCCCTCCCGCCGAAACGTCAGGTACGGCGTTCCCAGCCAATCACCGTCGGGCGGGCCCGACGAGGCCTGCCCCTGCGCGTGAGCATCCATCAGACCCCGACCTCTCCTTGTTCGGCGTGGACCCTCGGGCTCAGCCGGCCAGCTCGCCCACCAGCTCCAGGGTGCCCAGATCGCGGATGGCCTGACATCCGCGCTGCAGCATCGTGACGAACATGTCGTCGCCGCGATCGGTATCTGTTGCGAACACCAATCCGAGCGCGCAGATCAGCGGTACCTGCAGCGCGCCGAACCGGTAGTCCTGCCAACAGGTTTCCCGGTCGTAGTCGCGGACGCCGTGGCTCAGCAGCGCGCTGTGATAGGCGGTGACCAGGTCGGCTTCGATCTCTTTGCGCAGTTCGGGCGCCAAGCTGGTGCCGGTGAAGAAGGCCAGGTCGCGCGCCGGCAGCCCCACACCCAGCGTCTGCCAATCGACCACCCAGATCTGGTCCCCGTCGGGGCTGAACAGCATGTTGTCCAGCCGATAGTCACCATGAATCAACGCGAACCGGCCCAGCGGCGCCGACACCCACGGCGTGATCAGGTCCAGCGCCGCGGTCAATGTCGCGCAGTCGGCATCGCCGAGCTGGGCGCCGAGCCGCTGCACGCATGCCTCGGCGCACATCCGGGCGATGTCCCCCATGCCCTTGGCGCCGGCCTCGTCCAGCTGGGTCATGGCCAGGCCGGGGAAGGTAAGCCAGCGCTGGTCGCACCAGGTGGGCGCGTGCAACCCGGCCAGGGCGGTCACCGCCAGCCGGGCCTGGCGTTCACCGCAGCCGGCGAGCTGATCGCCCTGGACCGCCGGCGCTCGATCGGAGAGCAGCAGGGCGTACTCGGTTGCGTCATCGGTGATTTCGCAGTGGAAGCACTGCGGTATCGGAATCTTGACGCCGGCGGCCACCTCGCTGTAGAAAGCGCACTCGCTGCGATAGCCCAGCACGACGCGATCACGGACGGCGTCGTCGCCGGCCGGCAGCTTGATCACGAAGCTGGCCGGCAGGTCGCCGGGGTTGTCGGCGTAGCGGGCCGCCACCCGATAGGTGGCTCCGGTCTGGCCGGTGCCGACCGGGGTGACATCGACCGAGGCCACCTCGACCGGTTCGCCCCGGGCGCTCAACACGGCCGACAGCCACTGGCTGGTCACGTCGTGCGGATGGCGTGGTATCTGTCGTACGGAAGTCATCGGTCGCACTCCGGCGCAAGGGAACTCATAGTCAATGCCCGTCCGGGCGGCCAATTCCGCCCACGCCGGGAGACGCTACAGTAAGAATTTCAGTATGGTCAACGAAATGAGGTCCCGCAGATGACGAACGGCTGGCAGGAGACCCTGGAGGACCTCGACCGGCGGCGCCAGCACACCTGGGCCATGGGGGGCCCGGAGCGGGTGGCCAAACACCACGGTAAGGGCAAGCTCGACGCCCGCGCCCGAATCGGACACCTGCTGGACCCGGGTAGCTTCCGCGAACTGGGCACCATGGTCGGCGGGCAGATCGCCGCCGACGGCATCGTGGTGGGCTCGGGGCTGATCAACGGCTCCCCTGTGATGGTGGGCGCCGAGGATTTCACCACGCTGGCGGGCAGCATCGGTCCCGGCGGCAACGCCAAGCGCTACCGGATCGCCGAGCTGGCGCTGCGCGACAAGATCCCGTTGGTAATGCTGTTGGAGGGCGCGGGATTCCGTCCTACCGGTGAGCACTATGGGCGCACTCCGACCGACCTGCTGGCCCAGGCGCAATGCTCGGGCAAGGTGCCGACCGTCGCCGCGGTAATGGGTCCTTCGGCCGGGCACGGCGCCCTGGTCGGTCCGGTCTGCGACTTCCGGATCATGAGCCCGCACGGCGCGATCTTCACCGCCGGCCCGCCGGTGGTCAAAGAATCCACCGGCGAAGACATCACCAAGGAGGACCTGGGCGGTCCCGAGGTCGCACTGAACAGCGGTGTGGTGCACAACTTCGGCGCCGACGACGAGACGGTGCTCGACGACATCCGCCGGTATCTGTCCTACTTCCCGTCCAGCGCATGGTCCTACCCCCCGGCGCTGTCGCCGGACGCGGCCGCGCAATCGCGGCCCACTCCCGAGCTGCTCGACATCGTGTCGCGTGACAACCGTCGGGTCTACGACATGCGGTCGGTACTCGACGTCGTCTTCGACCGGCCCGACTGGTTCGAGGTGCAGCCGCGATTCGGTCGGGCGATCATCTGCGCGCTGGCCCATCTCGGCGGCCACCCGGTGGCGGTGGTGGCCAACCAGCCGCAGGTGCTGGCCGGATCGATCGACACCGACGCCGCGGACAAGGCGGCGCACTTCATCATGGTGGCCGATTCGTTCCATCTGCCGATCGTGTTCTTGGCCGACAACCCCGGCATGCTGCCCGGTAGCCGCTCCGAGCGAGCCGGGGTGTTGCGGGCCGGCGCGCGGATGTTCGCCGCCCAGACCGCGGCCACCACGGTGAAACTGCATCTGACGCTACGCAAGGCCTACGGTTTCGGTTCCATGGTGATGTCGCTGCTGGGCTTCGACTCCCAGGTGGCGACGTTCGCTTATCCCGGGGCGACGATGGGCGCGATGAGTGCGGCCGCGCTCAGCTCGGCCACCCACGCCGGGGAGGATCTGGCCGCCAAACTGCGTGACACCGAACTGCAGGCGTCGTATCACTCCGCCCAGCAGCTCGGCTTCGACGAGCTCATCGATCCCCGCGAGACCCGCGACGCGTTGCTGTCCGCCCTGCTGCGCGGGCTGCGCAGCCGCCAGGCCGCCGCCGAGCCGGTGACCCGAACCGTCATCATGCCCTGATGAGCACATTGCGCGAGGCGCTGCTGGGCGGCTGGGAGCTGTCGTCATTCCATTCGGTCGACGCCGCCACCGGCGCGGTGTCCCACCCCTTGGGTACCGCGCCGCGCGGGCTGATCCTCTACACCGCCGACGGCTATATGTCCGCGCAACTGACCGGCAGTGCCGACGCCGCCCTACCCGCCTACATCGCCTACGGTGGCCGATTCCGCGTCGACGAGCACACCGCGACCGTGCATCACGAAGTCAGCGTCTCGATGTTGCCGGAGCTGCTGGCCAGCCCGCAGCTGCGGCAGGCACGCGTGGACGGCGACCGGCTGACGCTGTCGGCGACGACCACCAACGAC
Source organism: Mycolicibacter heraklionensis (assembly GCA_001673575.1). GTDB lineage: Bacteria > Actinomycetota > Actinomycetes > Mycobacteriales > Mycobacteriaceae > Mycobacterium > Mycobacterium heraklionense_A. Next base: position 45,031 of record LZME01000060.1, read on the forward strand.
GGTGCGACGACACACAACACGTTGATCTGGGTCAGACGTCGATGATGACCTTGCCGACCGCTTTGCGGTCGGCGACGTAGCGCAGTGCGGTCGCGGTCTCGGCGAGCGGGAAACGGGCACCGATGTAGGGGCTGACCTTGCCCTCGGCGAACAGCTGCCGCAGTTCGGCCAGGTCGCGCTCGTTGCACGCCGGGAAGTCGGAGGCGAACGTGCGGATCTCCATGCCCTGCACCGTGATGCCCTTGAGCATCACCAGGTTCAGCGGGATCGCCGGAATCGATCCGGCGGCATAGCCCAAGGTGATGAACCGGCCGCCGCGGGCCAGGCTGCGCAGCGCCGGCTCCGCGTAGGGACCGCCGACCGGGTCGAGCACGGCCTGCGCGCCGTCGCCGGTGATCTCGCGGATCCGCGTCTTGAGGTCTTCGCGGTCGTAGTCGACCGTCGCGGCCGCACCGCGCTGGCGGCACACTTCCAGCTTCTCCGGGCTGGAGGCCGCGGCAAGCACTTTCGCGCCCATCGCCACCGCCAGGTCGACGGCGGCCAGCCCGACACCGCCGGCAGCACCCAGCACCACCACCCAATCACCCTCTGCGACTTGGGCAACCGAGCGCAGTGCGTGATATGCCGTGCGGTAGGTGACCCCGAATCCGGCCGCTGCCGCGTAGTCGATGCCGTCGGGGATGGCACTTACCGCCGCGGCGGGCACCAGCGCCTGCTCGGCAAAACCTCCCACGAACGACGTGCCGACCACCCGATCACCGGGCGCGAAGGGCACCCCGTCGCCGGCGGCGATCACATCACCGGCCAGTTCGCTGCCGGGCGTGAATGGTGCCGGGATCTTCAGCTGGTACTTGCCGTCGATCAGCAGCACGTCGGGGAAGTTGACCGCCGCGGCCCGTACCCGGACCACCAGCGTGCCGGGTCCGGGCGTCGGGTCGGGCAGCTCTCGCAGCACCAGGTCTTCCGGCGGCCCGTACTGCTCGCAGACGATCGCACGCATCAGGCCGCCCCCAGCCCACGAAGGCAGAACGACACCAGGTGATCCACATCGGCCCGCTTCGGTCGCCGGCCGGCATTGAGATAGCCACGCATGGTCGACAAGGTAGCGCCAAAGACCAGATCGGCATCCCGGCGGGGGTCGTCGCCGCCGAGCGCGCTGATCGGCGCGGTGAGCAGATCACGCAACGGCGCCAGGATGTCCTCATCCGAGCGCGGCCGGTCGGCACTGACCGCCAGCTGGGTGCTGGCGGCGCGGCTCAGGCTCAGCAGGTGCGGGTCGGACAGCTGCGCCAGGGCGCCCCGGATCCAGCACGCGACCTTGGCTTCCGGCGTGGGCTCCTTGGCCAGTTGATGATCCAGGTAGGACACCACGAGCGCGACACCGCGCTCCATCACGGCCAGGATCACGTCGTCCTTACCGGCGAAGTAGCGGTAGAACGCCTTGTTCGACGAGCCAGCCTCGGCGACGATGTCCGACACCCGCGGCGGGTCGGGCGCACTGCGCTGCAGCACCGTCACCGCCGCGGCCAGGATCCGTTCCACCTCGGCGGTGGCCTCGCGCTGGCGGTCGTCGAGCGCGCGGTGCACCGCGGCGTCGACACGTGTGGTCATGGCACGGCCGGAATCCGGTCAACCAAGTCGCCGTACTTCGCGCGCGCGGCCTCGATGCGGTTGTCCAGGAATTCGCTGGGCCACTCCGGGTCCTCGGCGTCGTAGTCCTTGAGCAGCAACCGGGCCAGGTTCACCTTGTGCGCCTCGGTCGGGCCGTCGGCCAGACCCAGCGCCACCCCACCCAACAACACATTGGTCAGCGGCAACTGTTCGGTCAGGCCCATCGCACCGTGCACCTGGATCGCGCGCAGACCGATCGACTTGAGCACCTGCGAGGCCAGGATCTTGCAGACCCCGATCTCGGCCCGGGCCGCCTTCTCGTCACCGGAGTCGATCAGCCACGCCGCGTGCAGCACCGTCAGCCGAAACGGGACCAGCTCGGCATAGGAGTCGGCGATGAACGCCTGCACCAGCTGCTTGTCGGCCAACGAACTGCCTTGGGTGAAGCGGCTTTTAGCGCGGCGGGCCATCATGTCGATGGCCCGCTGGGCCACCCCGATCGAGCGCATGGCGTGGTGCAGACGCCCGCCGGCCAGCCGGCTCTGCAGGATCAGGAAGCCTTGACCGGGCTCGCCCAGGATCGCGTCGGCCGGGACCCGCACATTGTCGTAGCGCACCAGTGAATGCCCGGCCTCGTGGGGGTGCGACCCCACCAGGTGATGGGTGGCTTCGATGACCAGGCCCGGTGTGCCGGCCGGGATCAAGAACGTCGAGGCACCGCGGTGCACCGGCACGTCCGGGTCGGTGATGGCCACCACGATGAAGAACGAGGCCACCGAGGCGTTGGAGGAGAAGTACTTTCGTCCGGTGATCACCCAGTCATCGCCGTCGCGCACGGCCCGGGTGGTGAAGACCCGCGGGTCGGCGCCGCCCTGCGGCTCGGTCATGGAGAAGCAGGAGAAGATCTCCCCCGACAGCAACCCGGCCAGATAGCTGTCCTTCTGCTCTGTCGTGCCGAACCGGGCCAGGATCTCCGCGTTGCCGGTGTCGGGGGCCTGGGTGCCGAATACGATCGGAGCCCAGCTCGACCGGCCCAGGATCTCATTGATCAGCGTCAGTTTGACCGCACCGAATCCCTGGCCGCCGAGCTCCGGCCCCAGATGCGGCGCCCACAGGCCTTGTTCGCGCACCCGGGCCTTGAGCGGGTCGACGATCCGGCGGCGTTCCTCGGTCAGCGGCAGGTATTCGCAGCCGGGAAACAGCACCTCCAGCGGTTCCACCTCGTCGCGCACGAACGCCCGGATCCAATCGAGCTTCGCCTCGAACTCCGGTTCGGTAGAGAAGTCCCACGCCACTTTCCGCTCCTTTCACGGTGAGTCAGACACTGCCGCCGTCGGCCCGAACGATCGAGCCGGTGGTGAAGCTGGAAGCGTCCGACATCAAAAACAGTGCCGCACCGACGATCTCCGGCGGATTCCCGGCGCGCTGCAATGCGGCGGCGCCGAACGGGTTGTCGGCTTCGCCGAAATTCCACGCCTTGGAGATGTCGGTCAAGAACGGCCCGGGCATCAAGGTGTTGACCCGCACCGTGGGGCCGAACGCCTGGGCCAGTGCTTCGGTCATGACGTTCAGGCCGGCCTTGGACGCGGCGTAGGGGATGAACGACGGGTGCGGGCGCAGCGAACCGTGGGTGCTGACATTGATGATCGATCCGCGGCCGGCAGCCATCATCCGTTCACCGATCAACGCCGACAACCGAAATGGGCCTTTGAGGTTGAGGTTCACCACGGCGTCGAACATCTTCTCGGTGACGTCGGTCTGCTTGCCGTAAACCGGCGACATACCGGCATTGTTGACCAGCACGTCCACCCGACCGAACCGCTCGTAGGCCGCATCGACCAAGCCGTCGAGCTGATCCCAGCGCCCGACGTGCACCGCATAGGGCAGGGCGAAGCGCCCCGTCTCGGCCTCGATCTCGGCGGCGGTGGCCTGGCAGGTCTCGAGTTTGCGGCTGGCGATCACCACGTCGGCGCCGCACCGGGCGGCCGCCAGGGCCATCTCACGCCCCAGGCCGCGGCTGCCGCCGGTGATCAGCACCACCCGGTCGGTCAGGTCGAAGAGCGAATCCGCATACCCCATGTCAACCTCGCTTTGCCGGCAGGGAACGGGCGAGTTCGGCTGCGGCGCCGATCAACTGTGGGATCATCGGGCCCATGGCGGCAGCGATCGTCGGGTCGACCCGGTTACCGGTGACCGAAGCGGCGTAGGTCTTCTCCAGCACGATTCCCAGCTTCCAGTTGGCCAGCACCAGGTAGTAGTCGATGTTCTCGGTGGACAGGCCGCTGACCTGCTCGTAGCGCTCCAGCAATTCCGATCGGGTCGGCATACCCGCGAGGTCGGCGTAATAGCCTTGGGTGCGCGGGTTTTCGCCGTCATAGCCCAGCAGCGCCCAGGCCAGGTCGAGCAGCGGATCGCCGATGGTCGTCATCTCCCAGTCGATGATCGCGACGAGCTTCGCGGGTGCGCCGTGGGCATACATCACGTTGGCGAACTGGTAGTCGCCGTGCATGATGCCCGGCGTGTAGCGTGCCGGCCGGTTGCGGCGCAGCCAGTCCGCGGCCTCGTCCAGGCCCGGTAGATCGCGTACTCGGTAGCTGTCCAAGAAGGCCAGCCAGCGGTCCACCTGGCGCTCATGGAAGCCGTCCGGGCGGCCGAACCCGTCGAGCCCCTGTGCCCGCCAGTCCACTCGGCCGAGGCGGGCGGCGCCCTCGACCAGTTCGAAGGCCAGGCCGCGGCGAGCACTCAGATCCGCGTCGTACGGCGGCGGCCAGGCGTTGCCGGTCGAATTCCACCCGTCCACCTCGGCCATCACGTAAAACGGTGCGCCGAGCAGCTCGCCGCTGTCGTCGGCGGCGATCAACCGGGCGTGTGGGACGTCGGTTCCCGACAGCGCCCGCACCAGTCGGATCTCGCGCCGCAACCCGTCGATGCGGGCGGCGTCGGCCCGCGCTCCCGGCATTCGCAGCACCATCGTGGCCTCGCCGCGACGAACCCGGTACAAGGTGTTCTGCGAGCCGCCGCTGAGCGGTTCCAGCTGCGGCAGCTCGCCCTGGCCCGGTGAGTCGGGGGCACCATGGGCATCGAGCCATCGCCCTAATTGGGCGGTGTCAAGCCGTGCCCCCTGTCCGTCCGCCATCGCATGCACCTCGCAATCTCTGTGCAGAGAATAGCGTTCTCCACGGAGAGATTGGCCGGATTCAGCGGATTCTCTACGGGATCGGCGACAGACGCCAAGCAATGTAAAGCGGGTGAGCGTGCATGGTTGTACGCGCAACGCGGCGTGTTGGTGTACAAACACGCGCGCCCGCGCGAAGGAAAGGAGCTACTAGCCCAGCACGTCGGAGATCGGGGCACCCGCGGCGATCTTGGCGCGCGCACTCATCACCTTGCCGGGCCGCCCCGCTCCCACCACACCGGCGAGCACACCGTCGCGCTCGTAGTAGGCCAGGAACTTGTGGCCGTCGTCCTCGACCAGGTGCACGATGTCGGTGGCCTCCGGCTCGCCCAGGCACTGGATCTTCACGTCGTACTGGTCGCTCCAGAAATACGCCGGCACCGCCACGTCATGCAGCGACTCCCGGCCCAGCATGGTCGGCACCATCGCCCGCACCTGGGTGACGACATTGCTCCAGTGCTCGACGCGCACCTGATGCCCGTCGCGACCCCGCCAGAACGCCACGTCGCCGACGGCCCACACGTTCGGCGCACTGGTGCGCCCGGTCGCGTCGCAGACCACTCCGTTGTCCCGCTCGTCCAGGTCGATCGCGCTGCCGCCCAGCCACTCGGTCGCCGGCCGCGATCCCACACCCAGCACCACCACGTCGGCAGTCAGTTCGGTGCCGTCGGTGAGCACCACGGTCTCGACACGGCCCGCGCCGCGAACCTCGGCGACGCCGACGCCGCTGCGGACATCGACGCCGTTGGCCCGGTGCAGCCGTGCCACCAGTTCGCCGATCTGCTCACCGAGCACGGCGGCCAGCGGGGTGGGCTGCGGCTCGACCAGCACCACGTCCACACCCAGCTTGCGCAGGCTGGCCGCCGCCTCGCAGCCGATGAATCCGGCGCCGATCACCACCGCGCGACTGGCGCCGGCCGCGTCGTCGCGCAGCGCCAGGCTGTCCTCGAAGGACCGGACCACGCGGATGCCGTCCAGATCACCGAAGCTCGGGATACGCCGCGGCACCAGTCCGGTGGCGATCACGAGTTGGTCGTAGCCCAGCACGCTGCCGTCTGCCAGCGTCACCGATTGCGCCGCGGTGTCGACACTGCGGGCACCGCAACCCAGCCGCAGGCCGATGTCGTGGGAGGCGTAGAACTCCGGGGGCTCGAGCGTGGTGTCGTCGCGTTCGCCGCGCAGCACCTCTTTGGTCAGCGGCGGCCGGTCATAGGGCAGGCGAGTCTCATCGGAGACGATCGAGATCGGCCCCGGGTATTCCTCGCGCCGCAATTCCTCGGCCGTGCGGACAGCCGCCAGGCCGCCGCCGACGATAACGATCCCGTTGTCGGGCACCACGATCCCCCTGTTTCTCCCGGCCAGGGACGATCAGTACTTGAGCGCGCCCTTGTCGACCTGGATCTGGACTCCCGTCAGGATTCCAGAGCCATCACCGGCCAACCAAACCACCACGTCGGAGACCTGGTCAGGGGTCATGAACGACTGCGGGTGCAGCGGCATCGGAGGGAAGGCGTGCAGGTAGTCGGGGCGCTCGGTGAAGATCTGGGCCATCACCTGCGGCTCGATCATCGGGGTGTCCACCGAGTAAGGGTGAATGGAGTTGACCCGGATCCGGTGTGCGCCGACCTCGAGAGCCAGCGTGTTGGTCAGACCGACCAGGGCGTGCTTGCTCGCCGCGTAGTGGCCGTTGCCGGGTGTGGCCTTCAGCCCGGCCGACGAGCTGACGATCACGATCGAACCGCCGTTGTCGGCCTCGATCATTGCCGGCACCGCCGCCCGGATGGTGCGCCAGGTACCGGTCAGGTTCACGTCGATGACGGTGTCGAGCAGTTCGGACGCCTCGACGTGGTGGTGGCCAACGCCGGCGTGCTGAGCTGGGGCCGGCTGTGGGAGCTCACCGACGAGCAGTGGAACACCGTCATCGACGTGAACCTGACCGGTACCTGGCGCACCATCCGGGCGGCGGTGCCGGCAATGATCGAGGCCGAC
>LZME01000061.1 GCA_001673575.1 Mycolicibacter heraklionensis
CCAGAGCCCCGATGCCGAGACCGCCGATCACCCCGGCCGGAGCCAGTACGGTCGTGGCGGCGAGCGCCGGCAACAACGCCGGCAGCAGCGCCGTCTGAGTGATCAGGTAGTTGAGCGCCTGGATGGTGTTGCCGATCGTCGAGGTGACAATCTCGACCATCGCCAACGGCACGACCAGCCCCAGGCCCTGGGGATTGAACAGCGCGGTGTACATGATCGCGATCAGGTCGTCGATGATGACGATGCTGGTGAACGCGAAGTACGAGCCCGGGTCCAGTGGCACCGAGAAGATGTAGGCCAGGTTCCCCGGGTTGAAGAAGCTCAGCGGGTTGCCCGTCCAGCCCAGCCACGACCCGGGGACGCCCCACGGCGGTAGCAACGACGAACCGTTCTGCAGACTGGCGAAGAATTCGGCAAGCGGGTCCGCGAGACCGGTGAATCCAATCTGTTTGAAGAACTCCTGCAGCTCGGCATACAGCGGGTACTGGCCGCTGTCGGGATAAGGCGGATGCGGGACCAGGCTTTCGAGCCATTTGGCGAAGTCCAGAAACCACTGCGGTGGCTCCGGTGCAGTGTCGGCCGCGCTGCCGGGCGTCTTGAGCACCGCCGGCGCCGGTTCGGTCTGAGCTGTCGCCGCGGTCGCCACCGCCGCGCCGGCCACCGCCTGGTAGGTGGTCATCACGGCGGCCGCCTGCGCCCACATCCGCGCATAGTCGGCCTCGTTCAACGCGATCGGAATCGTGTTGACACCAAAGAAGTTTGTACCCACCAGCACTGCGTGGGTGACATGGTTGGCGACCAACTCGGCCATGGTCGGCATCGCCGCCAACGCAGCGGTGTAGGCCGCCGCCGCGGTCTGCTGCTGCGCCGCCGTCACCGTCGCATCGCTACCGGCGCGCAGCAGCCAGGCCAGATACGGGGCATTGGCGGCCACGAACGCCTCAGCGGACGGGCCCTGC
>LZME01000062.1 GCA_001673575.1 Mycolicibacter heraklionensis
CACGTCCCGGCTTGCACCGCACCCAGCACCGACGTCAGTTCGTCGGCGACCGCGGCGTATTCAGTGCTCAGCGCGCTCCACGCGGCAGCCGATGACAATAATGGGCCAGCCCCGGGGCCGGCCGACAGTGACGTTGAATGTACTTCTGGCGGAGAGGCCATCCAGATCGGCGCAGTCATCGCACACCACCGGATGCCACCCGAAAAGGGCGCAACATATGGGGTTTTCAGCTCTCTCGGGGTACACCGCCCCGGGTCGCAGGATGCGACGATGTGAGTGTCCTGACTCTCGGATCATCGCTCGCCTCGCCTTCCAGCTCGATTCAGAGCCGTGGCAGTTGAGGGTCGCTCCCCGATCACAGTGGCGGGACCGTGCCGGATTCACACCGGCTTCCTGCACCATCGTTGCCGTACCGGGGGATTATCGCATGCCGCGGCGCACAATGCCCGGAAAGCGGCCCGGAAAGCGCGACTACACGCTGGCCCGGCCTGGGCCGCGCACCGCAGCGACGACAGCATCGGCCAGCTCGTCAACATCGGAGGGAGCCAACTCAGCGATGGTGATCCGCAGACCCGCGGCGCCCCGAATCCGGAACCGCGCCCCCGGCGCCGCGGCCCAGCCTGCGGCGAACAACGCCGTCATCGCCACCGCCTCGTCGGGCACCGGGATCCACACGTTGAGCCCGGACCGGCCGTGCGCAATCACGCCCCGGTCGGCCAGCGCCGAGCACAGCCCGTCGCGGGCCGCGCGGTAGGCGGCTTCGGCCTCGGCCACCCGCCGCGTCGCCGCGTCGTCGCGCCACAGGTCGACGGCCAGGTTCTGCAGCAGGTGGCTGACCCAGCCCGGCCCGAGCCGCTGGCGACCCTGCACCCGTTCGACGGTGCGCTGGTCACCGGCCAGCACCGCCAGCCGCAGGTCCGGGCCATACGCCTTGGCCGCCGACCGAACGAACGCCCAGTGCCGGGTCACACCCGCCAGCGGATGCAGCGGCGCCCCGGCGATCGCCGCACCGTGGTCGTCTTCGACCACCAGGACGTCGGCTCCGTCCAGCAGCGCCCGCAGGGCATCGGCTCGTTCAACGGAAACCGCTGCGCCGGTGGGATTCTGGGCGCGACTGGTCACCACCACAGCGCGCACCCCGCGTTGCAGCGCGCGGTCCAGGTCGGCAGGCAGTGGACCGTCGTCATCGACCCCGACCGGCTCCGGTGTCAGCCCCAGCGCGCCGAGCAGATCGAGCAGGTTGGGCCACCCCGGATCTTCGACGGCCACCCGGTCACCGGGACGCAGGTGGGCGCTGAGCACCCGCTCGATAGCGTCCAGGGCGCCGGAGGTGACCGCCAGATGGTCGGCCGGCACACCGTCGGCGGCCAGCTCGGCCGCGGCGTGCTCGGCCAGCGCCGGCGTGATCGCCGGATGCCCGTAGAGCACAACAGGTGCCGACGCAGCGGTGACGACCGGCAGCAGCGCCGGGTTGGGGTTTCCGGTGGACAAGTCCCGCACGTCCGGCGGCACGGCCAGTCCGCGCAGCGAGCGCGGTGTGGTCGCCGGCCGATCACGCACCCGGGTGCCACGGCGGCCGGAGCTTTCGACCGCGCCGCGGTCGCGCAACAGCCGGTAGGCGGCGGCGACGGTGTTCGGGTTCACCCCGAGTTGCTGGGCCAGCCCGCGAATCGGCGGCAGTGCGGCCCCGGGCGCCAACGCGCCGCGCGCGATGCCCTCCTCGACGCTGGCCGCGATGGCCTCGGCTCCCCCACCGGTAATGCTGTATTGTACTGACACATGGTCTATATTGCACTAGTACATTAATGGAGGCAACCCCGTGTCCTATGCCCCGACGCCCCAGACCACCCCCACCCGGTATCGGGAACGGGCCCGCTACGACCGCCACACCGTGCACCGCATCCTGGACGAGGCGCTGATCTGCCACCTGGGATACGCCCGCGACGGCCATCCGGTGGTGCTGCCGACCACGCACGCCCGGGTCGACGAGACGCTGTATCTGCACGGCTCCACCGGCAGCGGCCCGGTGCTGGCCGCCGGCCCGGGCGGTCTGCCGGTCTGCGTCACCGCGACCCTGGTCGACGGGCTGGTGCTGGCCCGCTCGGCGCTGCATCATTCGATGGCCTACCGCTCGGTGGTTGTCATCGGCGCCGCCCGCCTGGTCGACGACGAAGCCGAGAAGCGGCTCGGGCTGAACGCACTGCTCGATCACGTCGCACCCGGTCGGGCCGCCGACGCCCGGCCGCCCAACCGCCGGGAACTGGCGGCCACGGCGGTGCTGGCGCTCGACCTGGTGAAGGTGTCCGCCTCGGTGCGCGACGGTGGACCCAATGACGAACCCGAGGACGTCGCTTTGCCGCACTGGGCGGGCGTGGTTCCGCTGCGGATGGTCGCCGGGCGCCCGGAGCCGGCCGCCGACCTCGACCCGGCGATCGCGCTGCCGTCTTACCTGGAGTCTTACCGCAGACCGCGCTGATACTCCGGCATCCAGGTTCCCGGCGTCATGGGAGTGGTGGCACCTCCGCCGAAGGCGTCGGCCGCCAGGGCGGTGAGTCCACTCGGCTGCACGGCATCCGAGGCGTCGTCTAAGTCCATGTACTCGTACCCACGGCCGAGCATGTCGGCCTTCGCCCGCCGTCGCCGGCGGGCCTTGGCCTTCTCCTCGGCGACCACGGCCTCCACGGGCGCCGCGGCGGCCTCGGGTTCGGGGGCCTTGCGTCGGCGGGCACTGGTGCCCGCGGCCCGGCGGGCCTGCTGGCTCGCGCCGGCGACCAGATACATCGCGGCCAGGCTGTCCCCCGGGGCCAACGGCGGCGCGGGCGGCGGAGGCGGAGGCGCGGGCGGCGCTGCGGGCGGCGCCGGAGCAAGCGCGGGAGCCGGTGCAGGGGCCGGGGCCGGAGCGGGAACCGGCGGCGTGGGAGCCACCGTCAACCCGGCGAACGGCGGGGGCACGATCGGAACCACTGGAACCGGAACCGCATGCAGTGCAGCCAGGCCGGACAACCCCGCCAGTCCGGCCAAAGGCGCCGCGGCCAGTGGCGCCAATGCGGCGGTCAGCATCGGCAGCACCACCGGAATCAGCACCAGTGCCTGTTCCAGCAGCGTCTTGAGCAGGGCGATCACGTCGGTGATGATGGTGCCGATCGCCTGTACGGCGGTGAACATCAGCGTCGCGGCGATGGTGGCCGGATTACCGGAGGCGAAGGCCGCGGCCAGATCCGCGGCGATGAACGCGAACGTCTGCGACAGATAGGCCGCGAACGAGCCGAAGTCCATCGGGTAGCCGAGCGCGAACGCGATGTTGAACGGGTGCAGAAAGCTCAGCGGATTGCCGGTGATGGTCAACCAGGGGTCGAACCCGCCGAACATCGACTGGAGGAACGGGTTGCTCGCCAGCTCGTCGATCATGGGCTGCAGCACCTTGTTGTAAAAGTCGGTGTAGCCGCTGTTCTGCAGCCATTCCATGATCTCGTTCTGTCGATCCGGCGGCAGCTGCGGCTGGCTGGCGTCCGCGGACTGCGCCTTGGCGATCTGTGGCGCTGCCGACGTCTGCGGGCTCGATGCCACCGCGGTGCCCGAGACGGCCTGATAGGTGGTCATCACGGTGGCGGCCTGCAGCCACATCCGGCCGTAGTCGGCCTCATTGAGCGTGATCGGGATGGTGTTGACACCGAAGAAGTTGGTGGCCACCAGCACCGCGTGGGTGGCGTGGTTGGCCGCGAGCTCACCCAGCGTCGGCATCGCGGCCAGTGCGGTGCTGTAGGCGGTGGCCGCGGCCTGCTGGGCGGTGGCGGTCAGGGCACTGGCCACGCCGGCCTGAATCAGCCACGCCAGATACGGCAGGTTCGCCGCCACATACGCTTCGGCGCTGGGCCCCTGCCACGCCCCGGCCTGCACCGCCCCCAGCAGCGCCGTCAACTCGTCGGCGACCGCACTGTATTCGGCGCTCAGCGTGTTCCATGCGGCAGCCGACGCCAACAGCGGACCAGCCCCGGGGCCCGCCGACAGCAATGTCGAGTGGACTTCGGGTGGAGACGCGATCCAGATGGGCGCGGTCACGGTCGTCAGCTCTCTCGGGTTACCCGCCCCGAATCGGAGGTTGCGACGACGTGAGTGTCTGGCTCTCGGGTGAGGTCACTCCCCCGATGACAGTGGCGGGACCGCTCCGGATTAACACCGGATTCCTACATCGTCATCGCCTTACCGGCGAATTGTCGCACGTTGAGCGTCGCCGGCACCCCCGAGTGGGAAATCCACGACGACTCCGTCGGCGTGTCCGTCGGGAGATCCCCACTCGGCGGGGCCGAGGCGGCAGGGAGCCGCCCGACCTCAGTCCTTGGCGTCGATCGCGGCGTTCAGCGTCGCGCTGGGCCGCATGACCGCCGAGGTCAGGTCGCGGTCGGGCGCGTAGTAGCCGCCGATGTCCACCGCGTTGCCCTGCACCACGTTGAGCTCGCCCAAGATGACGTCCTCGTTCTTGGCCAGCGTGTTCGCCAGCCCCGCGAAGTGCTTGGCCAGTTCGACGTCCTCGGTCTGCGCGGCAAGCTCCTCCGCCCAGTGCTTGGCCAGGTAGTACTGGCTGCCGCGGTTGTCGAGTTCACCGGTCTTGCGCGACGGGCTCTGGTTGGCGTCCAGCAGCTTGCCGATCGCCGAGTCCAGCGTCTCGCCCAGGATCTTGGCGTGGACATTGCCGGTCTTGGCGCCCAGGTCGTCGAAGCTGGCACCCAGCGCCAGGAACTCACCGAGCGAGTCCCAGCGCAGGTGGTTCTCCTCCACCAGCTGCTTGACGTGCTTGGGGGCCGAACCGCCCGCGCCCGTCTCGTACATGCCGCCGCCGGCCATCAGCGGCACGATCGACAGCATCTTGGCGCTGGTGCCCAGCTCCAGGATCGGGAACAAGTCGGTGAGGTAGTCGCGCAGGATGTTGCCGGTGGCGGCGATGGTGTCCTGACCGCGGATCAGCCGCTCCAGCGTGTACCGCATCGCCCACACCTGCGGCATGATCTGGATCTCCAGGCCTTCAGTGTCATGGTCCTTCAGGTAGGCCTTGACCTTCTTGCGCAGCTCCGCCTCGTGCGGACGCTCGGTGTCCAGCCAGAACACCACGGTCATGCCCGACGCCCGTGCCCGCTGGACGGCCAGCTTCACCCAGTCCTGGATGGCGGCGTCGGTCACGGTGCACAGCCGCCAGATGTCGCCGGCCTCCACCTTCTGGGTCAGCAGCACCTCGCCGGTGGCCAGGTCCACGATGTCGGCGACGCCGCCCTCGGGAACCTCGAACGTCTTGTCGTGGCTGCCGTACTCCTCGGCCTTCTGCGCCATCAGCCCGACGTTGGGGACGGTGCCCATGGTGGCCGGGTCGAACTGGCCGTGGGTCTTGCAGAAGTTGATCAGCTCCTGGTAGATCCGCGCGAACGTCGATTCGGGGTTGACGGCCTTGGTGTCCTTCTGCCGCCCGTCGGCGCCGTACATCTTGCCGCCGGCCCGGATCATCGCCGGCATCGAGGCGTCCACGATCACATCCGACGGCGAGTGGAAGTTGGTGATGCCGTTGGCCGAGTCCACCATCGCCAGCTCGGGACGGTGCTCGTGGCAGGCGTGCATGTCCTCGATGACCTCCTCACGCTGGGAGGCCGGCAGGGTCTCGATCTTGTTGTAGAGGTCGACCAGACCGTTGTTGACGTTGACGCCCAAGTCGTCAAAGAGCTTCTGGTGCTTGGCGAATGCGTCCTTGTAGAACACCTTGATGGCGTGGCCGAACACGATCGGGTGGCTGACCTTCATCATGGTCGCCTTGACGTGCAGGGAGAACATCACGCCGGTCTTGCGTGCGTCCTCCATCTGCTCTTCGTAGAACTCGCGCAGCGCCTTGACGCTCATGAACATCGAGTCGATGACCGTGCCGCTCAGCAGAGCCACCTTCTCCTTGAGCACAATCGTCTTGCCGCTCTTGGTGGTCAGCTGCATCTTGACGTCGCGGTCGCGGTCCAGTGTCATCGACTTCTCACCGTGGTAGAAGTCGCCGTGGCGCATCGTCGCCACGTGGGTGCGTGAGGCCTGTGACCACTCGCCCATGCTGTGCGGGTGCTTGCGCGCGTACTCCTTGACCGCTTTGGGCGCACGACGGTCCGAGTTGCCTTCCCGCAGTACCGGGTTCACCGCACTGCCCAGGCACTTCGCGTAGCGGTCGTGAATGTCGCGCTCGGAGTCGGTCTTGGGGTCCTCGGGGTAGTCGGGCAACTTGTAGCCCTTGCCCTGCAGCTCCTTGATTGCGGAGACCAGCTGCGGCACCGAGGCACTGATGTTGGGCAGCTTGATGATCGTGGTGTCGGGCAGCTGGGTCAGCCGGCCGAGTTCGGCCAGGTTGTCCGGCACCCGCTGATCTTCGGTCAGGCAGTCGGGGAATGCGGCCAGGATACGGGCCGCAAGCGAGATGTCACTGGCTTGGACGTCGATTCCCGCGGGCCCGGTGAAGGCCTGCACGATCGGCAGGAACGAGTACGTCGCCAGCAGCGGCGCCTCGTCGGTCAGCGTGTAGATGATGGTCGGCTGGTCGGCGCACATGGCTGTTCTCCCGGCGTCAGGGGCTTAGGTGTTCGATTGTCCCGCGTTGTACACGGCGGCATCAGTATCGCGTACCGCTCCGCTGGCGTTCACGGCCGGTGAGTCGGTGGCGGCACCTCGATGAGATGCGATAGGCTGCGTGGCGGTCATGAGTGCCAGCGCGAAGCCCCGGCTTGCTGGCCGGCAACCCTCCAACCGCGGTGGGGTGCCCCGGGTGATGACCGGGTTGAGTAGCCACGATCGGCTACGCGGCAAGCGCGGGTCCGCCACAACGGGCCCCCCGAGTAGACAGGGGAACCTGATGCGTGCCTCCTTGCGCCCGCTCACCCGTTGCTGTTGTCGCTGAACCCACGCCTAATCCGCACGTCACCCAGCGACAACACATCCGAGGAAACCATTCAGCAATGACCGACGACACCAACATCGACCCCAGTTCGCACTGGTCGTTCGAGACCAAGCAGGTCCACGCCGGGCAGGTTCCCGACGCGGCCACCAACGCCCGCGCGCTGCCGATCTACCAGACCACCTCCTACACGTTCGACAACACCGATCACGCCGCCAAGCTGTTCGGTCTGGAGGTTCCGGGCAACATCTACACCCGGATCATGAACCCGACCAATGACGTCGTCGAGCAGCGCATCGCCGCGCTCGAGGGCGGGGTCGCGGCGCTGCTGGTGGCCTCCGGATCCGCCGCGGCGACCTTCGCGATCCTCAATCTCGCCGGCGCCGGCGACCACATCGTTTCCAGCCCGCGGCTCTACGGCGGCACCTACAACCTGTTCCACTACTCGCTGACCAAGCTGGGCATCGAGACCACCTTCGTCGAGGACCCCGATGACCTGGAGTCCTGGCGGGCGGCGGTGCGGCCCAACACCAAGGCCTTCTTCGCCGAGACCATCTCCAACCCGAAGATCGACGTACTCGACATCCCGGGCGTGTCGGGCGTGGCCCACGACAACGGCGTTCCCCTGATCGTCGACAACACCGTGGCGACCCCCTACCTGATCCAGCCGCTGGCCCACGGTGCCGACATCGTGGTGCACTCGGCCACCAAGTACTTGGGCGGGCATGGCGCGGCGATCGCGGGCGTCATCGTCGACGGTGGGACCTTCGACTGGACGCAGGGCCGCCACCCCGGTTTCACCACACCCGACCCGAGCTACCACGGGGCGGTCTTCGCCGACCTGGGAGCGCCCGCGTTCGCGCTCAAGGCCCGCGTGCAGTTGCTGCGCGACCTGGGCTCCGCGATCTCGCCGTTCAACGCCTTCCTGATTGCCCAGGGCCTGGAGACGTTGAGCCTGCGGGTGGAGCGGCACGTCGCCAACGCTCAGCGGGTCGCGGAGTTCCTGGAGGCCCGCGATGACGTGCTGAGCGTCAACTACGCCGGCCTGGCCAGCTCGCCGTGGCACGCACGGGCGCAGCAGCTGGCACCCAAGGGTGTCGGCGGCGTGCTCTCGTTCGAGCTCGCCGGCGGCATTGAGGCCGGCAAGGCGTTCGTCGACGCACTGAAGCTGCACAGCCACGTCGCCAACATCGGGGACGTGCGTTCCCTGGTGATCCACCCGGCATCGACCACGCACGGGCAGCTCAGCGCCGAAGAGCAGCTGGCCAGCGGGGTCACCCCGGGCCTGGTTCGCCTGGCGGTCGGCATCGAGGGCATCGACGACATCCTGGCGGACCTGGAACTCGGCTTCGCCGCGGCCTCGGTACAGCTCGGCGACTCGTCGGCGCTGGCGGCCCGTTGAGGCGGTCCCCGGTGACGATCTCCGACGTGTCCAGGCAGCTACTGCCCGCCGAGGGAGAGACCGGCGTGGTCGCCATCGGGTCGCTGACGCTGCAGAGCGGCGCGGTGCTCGATGACGTCCACATCGCCGTGCAGCGCTGGGGCGAGCTGTCGCCCCAGCGCGACAACGTCGTCATGGTGCTGCACGCACTGACCGGGGATTCCCACGTCACCGGGCCCGCCGGGCCGGGCCATCCCACCCCGGGCTGGTGGGACGGGGTGATCGGCCCCGGTGCTCCGATCGACACCGACCGCTGGTGTGCGGTGGCCACCAACGTGCTGGGCGGCTGCCGCGGGTCGACCGGTCCGGGATCGCTGGCCCGCGACGGGAAGCCTTGGGGCTCCAAGTTTCCCGCCATCACGATCCGCGACCAGGTCGAGGCCGACATCGCCGCGCTGGCCGCGCTGGGTATCACTGAGGTGGCCGCCGTGTTGGGTGGTTCGATGGGTGGCGCCCGCGGGCTGGAGTGGATGGTGGGTCACCCCGATCAGGTGGGCGCGGGCTTGCTGCTGGCGGTCGGCGCTCGAGCCACCGCCGACCAGATCGGCACGCAGAGCACCCAGATCGCCGCCATCAAAGCCGACCCGGACTGGCAGGGCGGCGACTACCACGGCACCGGCCGCAGCCCCGACGCCGGACTGGCCATCGCCCGGCGCATCGCACACCTGACCTACCGCGGTGAGGCCGAGCTGGACCTGCGATTCGCCAATGCCGCCCAGGACGGGGAAGACCCGGCCGACGGCGGGCGCTACGCGGTGCAGAGCTACCTGGAACATCAGGGCGACAAGCTGGTGTCACGGTTCGACGCGGGCAGCTACGTGGTCCTGAGCGACTCGCTGTCCAGCTACGACGTGGGCGCCGGACGCGGCGGGGTGGCCGCGGCATTGCGTGGCTGCCCGGTTCCCGCGGTGGTCGCCGGGATCACCTCGGACCGGTTGTATCCGCTGCGGTTGCAGGCCGAGCTGGCCGAACTGCTGCCGGGCTGCGACGGACTACAGGTACTCGACTCCGACTGCGGACACGACGGCTTCCTGCTGGACACCGCCCGAGTCGGCGAGCTGATCCGCCAGACCCTGGACTTGGCGAGCTCGGCCCGGGAACGCCGACGGTGAGCCCGTCCGAGCAGGGCCGGCGCGACCGCTCATTGTCGTTCGGGTCGCAGGCCGCCGCCTACGAGCGGGGCCGTCCGTCCTACCCCCCGGAGGCGATCGATTGGCTGTTGCCGCCGGGCGCCCGCGACGTCCTGGATCTGGGTGCCGGCACCGGCAAGCTCACCGCGCGGCTGGTGGAGCGCGGTTTGGACGTGGTGGCGGTGGACCCGATCGCCGAAATGCTCGAGGTGCTGGCCAGCGCCCTGCCGAGCACTCCGGCACTGCTCGGGTCCGCCGAGCAGATCCCGCTGCCCGACAACAGCGTCGACGCGGTGCTGGTGGCCCAGGCCTGGCATTGGTTCGATCCCGCGCGGGCCATCCCCGAGCTGGTCAGGGTGCTGCGGCCCGGCGGCCGGCTGGGGCTGGTGTGGAACACCCGCGACGAACGACTCGGCTGGGTCAAGGAACTCGGCACGATCATCGGCCGCGAGGACGCGCGCGACGTGGTTGACGCCGGAGTGAGTCTGCCCGCGCCGTTCGGCGACATCGAAAGCCACCAGGTGGAGTGGACCAACTACCTGACGCCGCAGGCCCTGATCGATCTGGTCGCTTCCCGCAGCTACTGCATCACCTCACCGCACGCGGTGCGCACCAAGACACTCGACCAGGTTCGCAACCTGCTGGCCACCCACCCGGCGTTGGTCGGGTCCACCGGACTTGCACTGCCCTACATCACGGTGTGCACCCGGGCCACGCTCGCGGATTCCTAGCGCAAGCAGGTGTTTACGCCGGCCGACAGCGGGTATGCCGCCTCGGTCGGCCGGAACCAGGGGGGCCCTACGGTTGGCATCTGACATGGCCCCGGCCGTCCGAAGGGCCACAGCACATGACTCACCGCCTGACTCCACATTTCGCTGACGTCCAAGCCCATTACGACCTGTCCGATGACTTCTTTCGACTCTTCCTGGATCCCACCCAGACCTACAGCTGCGCCTACTTCCGGCGCTACGACATGACGCTGGAGGAAGCCCAACTCGCCAAGATCGATCTTTCGCTCGGCAAGCTCGGCCTGCGCCCGGGCATGACGCTGCTCGACGTGGGCTGTGGCTGGGGCGCCACTATGCAGCGGGCGATCGAACGGTACGACGTCGATGTGGTCGGTCTGACACTGAGCAAGCACCAGGCCGTCCACGTGCAATCGATGTTCGCCGCGATGGACTCCCCGCGCAGCCGACGAGTGTTGTTGGCCGGTTGGGAGGAGTTCGACGAACCGGTCGATCGGATCGTGTCTATCGGGGCGTTCGAGCACTTCGGCTACGACCGTTACGACGACTTCTTTGAGATGGCCTACCGGGCACTGCCCAGCGACGGGGTGATGATGCTGCACACCATCTGCGGCTTGTCCCCGCAACAAATGGTCGAGTACGGCATGCAGCTGACCGCCGACCTGGCCGCCTTTCAGATCTTCCTGATGACCGAGATCTTCCCCGGCGGCGAGCTGCCGTCGGTGGCACTGGTCAAAGAGCACGCCGTCAAGGCGGGGTTCAGGGTGAACCGCATCCAGTCGCTGCAACAGCACTACGCCATGACCCTCGACCATTGGGCGCAGGCGCTGGAAGCGCACGAGTGTGAGGCCATCGCGCTTCAGTCCGAAGAGGTCTACGAGCGCTACATGCGTTACCTGACCGGCTGCGCCGAGGAATTCCGAGAGGGCCGCTTCGACGTCAACCAGTTCACCCTGGCCAAGTAGCCGCAGCCAAAGCCCTTAGCGCGGCGGCGATTCCCGCTAGGCGCTGAACAAGTCGGCGAAGTCGTTGGCGATCGACTGGAACGCGCTCATCACGCTCATCAGCTCGAACCCGATGGCGGTGGGGATCAGCCCGGCGTCGGCCGCGATCGGCATTCCGATGGCGTTCGTCAGGGTGGTCAGCAGGTCGTCGCCGTTGCCGAATGCGTTGAAGAACATGCTGATGTCGTAGGCGGGCATGGTGGTCAGCAAGGCGTTGATGATGTCCGCGGTCGGCAGCAGCACCGAATACAGCGTGGCGGCCGCGCCGGAGAAGGTGTTGACGACGTCGAGCAGACTGGGCAGCGCGAAGTCCATCCCCGAACCGAGCGCATCGGCCGGGCTCCCGAACGACAGGTGCCCGAGGTCGTCGATGAAGTCGTTGAAGCCATGCTGCGCGCCCTGCCACAGCGAGCTCAGCAGCGTCATGACGTCGATGTCCGGGAGCACGCCGTAGGTGGTGAGCACATTCGCCGGGCCCTGGTCCCAGCCACCATGGGTCAATTCGCCATCGACGTAGGTGTCGACGTTGCCGTAGCCCAGGTCGACCAGGATCCGGGTGACGGGCTCCAGCAGGTCGTACAGCGGTTCGCCGATCACCGGGATGCCGAGCAACGGCTGCAGCAGCGGCAGGATCTCCGTCGGGATCATGTAGTAGTCGGTGTTGAGGGCGGCCGAGGCGCCGTCCGGAAGCGTCAGGGGTCCGTCGTAGTTGGTGGATCCCAGCAACAGCTGAGCGCTGTCGATGGAGTCCGGCCGGCTGTAGCCGGGGCCGTGCACCAGCGCGATCCCCAGCACGGCGTTGAGCACCGACAGGAAGTTCAGCGGATAGCGCGGGAAGTCGGCGAATCCGTCGTACTCCGCGATGTAGATGTCGGTCGCGTACGGGGTGTCGGGCGTGGCCCCGTAGAAGTCGATGCCCATCGACGGGATGTACAGCGGGACTTCCGGGATGGCGAAGCGTGACAGCAGGCCGCCGTTGGGGAACATCTCATTGGCGATCAAGACGAACGACAACTGGTCGGGGTCGGGGGCATTGCCGGAGCTGAGCAGGTGGTTCATCTCGATCGAGGAGAGGACGGCGCTCTGCGAGACGCCGTAGACCACCACGTTGTCGCCGGCCTCGATGCGGTCGCGGATGGTCGAGTCGAGCATCCGTACACCCTGGTCGACCGAGGTGTCCAGCGGCAGGCTCTTGACGCCGGTTCCCGGGTAGAGGCCTTCGGGGGTGAAGACGCCCTGCATGGTGTAGCCGTCGTAGCCGAGGTGCGAGAGGTATTGGTCGGCCCAGTGGAAGTCCCAGTTGCCTGGGATGGGGGTGCCGCTGCCGCCCATGACCAGGGCGACGTTGTCGAGCAATGCCACATCGGCGACCAGCGTGCGCGCCCCAGAGATCGAGGACGCCAAGGCCGGCGTCATGGCCGGCGAGGCGACCACCGCGGCAGCGCTGGTCACGGCCACTGCCGCAACGCCCAGAGGGTGGAACGTGGGGCTTACCTTCATGGCGACCTCCGACAGCGAGCGTGGGACTGCTTATTGCTTGCAGCACACTAACGCTCACATGATTACTACCTGAAGTATTTCTGAATAACTCAAACTTTCTACTGTAGAAATATCCGCCGAACAGGGCTTTTCTCCCGATCATGGACCATACGATCACTTATGTTGTTGGCTGTCCGCATGCCAGGAGGAAACGCCAAGGTTTGACCGGACGGGCGAGACAGCGCCGTAGGCAAACCGTGACCCGGCCGACTCGCCGGTGTTACCGCTTTGATGCAGGATTTCAACAAGAACGTTCGGACAAATCCCGGGCTCCGCTCGGCGCCGAACCCAGACGAGGGGGATGCATGCGAGGCTTCATGAGCAAGACGGGCGCGGGGGCGGGGGCGGGCTTAGTAGGCCTGATCGCCGCCACGGGGTTGGCGGCACCGGCGCAGGCGAGCCCGGTCGACACCTCGTTCCTGTCCGATCTGGCCGGGGCCGGCATCCCGGTCGCCGACCCCGCCGCAACGGCTGCTCTCGGCCAATCCGTGTGCCCGATGCTGACCGAGCCCGCCGGGACCGCCGCATCGGTGGCGGCCCCGGTCGCCGGCCTGGGTGGCGGACCCAGCATGTCGCCCCAGATGGCGCAGCTGTTCACCGAGATCGCCGTACAGATCTACTGCCCGCAGATGCTGTCTCAACTGGCCAGCGGCCAGGTGCCGGATCTGCCGCAGATCCCGGGGATGTCGGTCGGCGTCCCCGGCCTGTCCGGTGGAATTCCGGCTATTCCCGCCATTCCCGGCTTCTAGGAGCACGTCGCGGCGCCGGGCATGAGGTAGCTGACCAGGCTGACGTCGAGGACTTCGTCGATGAAGTAGTACTCGCAGCCGCGTAAGTACTTCAGGTAGCGCTGATACACCTCGTCGGACTGAATCTCGATGGCCGTTTCCTTGTTGGCCTCCAACGCGTCGGCCCAGATCTGCAGGGTCTTGATGTAGTGCGGCCGCAGCGAAAGCGCTTCGGGAACGGTGAAACCGGCCTTCTGGCCGTGCTCCACCATCATCTCCGTGGTGGGCAGTCGCCCGCCAGGGAAGATCTCGGTGAGGATGAACTTGATGAAGCGGGCGGTCTCGAACGTCAGCTTCTTGCCGCGCGCATTCAGATCGTAGGGGTGATAGCTGACGCTGCTCTGGATCGTCATTCGCCCGTCCGTGGGCAGGATGTCGTAACACCGTGCGAAGAAATCGTCGTAGCGCTCGTGCCCGAAATGCTCGAACGCCTCGATGGAAACGATCCGATCGACCGGCTGGTCGAACTCTTCCCACCCGTGCAGCAGTATTCGGCGCTCGCGATCGGTGTCGACAGCGTCCAGTAGCCGCTGCGCGTAGGCGTGTTGATTCTTCGACAGGGTGAGCCCGATGACGTTGACGTCGTAGCGCTCGAGCGCCCGCTTCATCGTCGAGCCCCAACCGCAGCCGATATCGAGCAGCGTCATTCCGGGCTGCAGATCGAGCCTATTGAGATTGAGGTCGATCTTGGCGATCTGGGCCTGTGCCAGCGACAGCTCCGGCGGCTCGAAATAGGCACAGCTGTAGGTGCGGGTCGGATCCTGGAACAGCGCGAAGAAGTCATCGGAGAGGTCGTAATGAGCCTGGACGTCGGCGAAATGCGGCCGTAAGGTCTTGGCGGCCGGAGTATCAGTCATCGCCAGACCTACTTCTGCAACGTGTACTGGTTGACATCGATGTAGCCGGTGCGAAATCCATTGGCGCAACCGGTCAGGTAATGCATGTAGCGGTCATAGACCTCTTGGCCCTGGATCTCGATGGCCTTGTCTTTGTTGCCTTCCAGCGCTGCCGCCCAGCAGTCCAGGGTCCTGGCGTAATGGGGCTGCAGCGAATGCCTTCGGGTCAGAGTGAAACCCGCTCGGGCGGAATGCTCTTCGACCATCTCGATGGTGGGTAGCCGCCCGCCGGGGAAGATCTCGGTGGCGATGAACTTGATGAACCGGGCCATCGCGAAGGTCAGCGGCATGCCACGGTCGGCCATCTGCGGCAGCGTCAACCCGGAGATGGTGTGTAGCAGCATCACTCCATCGGGCGGCAGAACGGCGTGGGCCATGGTGAAGAAGTCCTCGTAGCGCTCATGGCCGAAGTGCTCGAAGGCGCCGATGGACACGATCCGATCTACCGGTTCGCTGAAGTTCTCCCAACCCTCCAGTAGCACCCGCTTGGTGCGCTGGCTGTCCATGCCGGCAAACATCGCCTCCACGTGGACGGCCTGGTTCTTACTCAAGGTCAGGCCGATGACGTTGACGTCATAGGCTTCGACGGCACGCCGCATGGTGGCTCCCCAGCCGCAGCCGATGTCGAGCAGCGTCATGCCGGGCCGCAGGCCCAGTTTGCCCAGCGCCAGGTCGATCTTGGCGAGCTGGGCTTGTTCGAGCGTCATGTCGTCGCGTTCGAAGTAGGCGCAGCTGTAGGTCTGGGTCGGATCGAGGAAGAGTCGGAAAAAGTCATCAGACAGGTCGTAGTGTGCCTGCACGTCTTTGAAATGCGGAGTCAGGTTTTTTGGCATGGCAATGTGCTCTCGACTGGGGCCGAAAGCGGCTCCCTTCTAGTACTTTCCAAACGCAAGCGCCACGTTGTGGCCGCCGAATCCGAAGGAGTTGCTGATCGCGTAGTGGTAATCGCCGGTCCGTGCGTCGCCGGCGACGACGTCCAGATCGATCTCCGGGTCGAGGCGGTGCAGGTTCAGCGTTGGCGGGACTACGCCGTCCCGCAGCGCCAGGACCGTCAGAATCGCCTCCACCGCACCGACCGCCCCCACCGAATGCCCGAGAGCGGATTTCGGCGCATACACCGCGGCACGGTGCACGCCCATGGCGTTGTTGATCGCCTGGGCCTCGGCCAGATCGCCGATCCGGGTTCCGGTGGCGTGTGCGTTGATGTGGTCGATGTCGGTCGGAGCCAGGCCCGCAAGTTCGATCGCCCGGGTCATCGCGTAGCCCGCGCGCTCCCCCTGCGGATCGGGCGCCACGATGTGGTGGCCGTCCGAGGTGATTCCGGCTCCCATCAGCCGGCCGAGAATGGTTGCGCCTCGCGCCTTTGCGTGCTCAAGAGTCTCGATGACCATCAACGCGCCCGCCTCACCGAATACAAACCCGCTGCGGTCAGCGTCGAATGGCCGGCACGCGCCGGCCGGGTCGTCGTTGTGAGTGGACAACACGATACGCATCGCGGCGAATCCCGCGATGGGGACCGCTTCGATCTTGGTCTCGACTCCGCCGCAGATTGCGATGTCGGCCTCGTCGTAGACGATGTTGCGCCAGGCTTGCGCGATACCCTCGGCGCCGGAAGCACACGCCGAGATCGGGGTGAAGACACCTGCTTTGGCGCCACGCTCCAGACCCACGGCAGCGGCCGCGGCATTAGGCATGTATTTCTGTACGCCCAGCGGCGAAACCGCCTTCATGCCCCGTTCAACCATGCCTTGGTATCCCCAGACCAGTTCCTCCGGGGAGCCGAGCCCGGTACCGATCGATACCAGCAGTCGGCGCGGATTCACCTCTGGCGAACCAGCATTCGCCCAGACCCGACGCCCCAGGATGACCGCCATCTTCTGCAGGTAGGACAGCCGATGCAGTTCCTTGCGGTTCAACTCGTGGTCGAAGTCCTCGAGCAGATGCCCGCCGATACGCACCGGGAGATCGAACTGCTCGACGAAGGGGTCCTCGAGCTTACGGATGCCGCTCTGCCCGTCCAGCAGTTTCTTCCAGGTATCCTCGGCGTCCGTCGCCAGTGCCGTTGTCATCGCGACACCGGTGACCACGACCTCGGGAAGGCCACTGCCGGTGGAGAGCCGAGCCATTCGGGCCATGTCCGCGCCTCGCTTCCAGGACGCTATTTGGTCAGGATGAACTGCCCGACGTTGCTGATTCCTCTGCGGAAGAGGTCCGCGCAGCCGGTCAGATAGCGCAGGTAGCGCTCATACACTTCCTCGGACTGGATGGCGATGGCGCGTTCGCGGTTGTGCCGCAGATTGTCCGCCCACATGTCCAGAGTCCGGATGTAGTGCTCCGGCATCAAAAAGGCGTCTTGGATATGGAATCCGGCGCCTTGCGAGTATTCGTAGATGTCGTCGCGACCCGCCATCTCCCCACCGGGAAAGATCTCCTTGCCGAGGAACCGGACGAAGCGCAGATCGCTCATCGTCACCTTGATGCCGTGCTCGCGCCAATAGGTCTGCGGGTAAGTGAATATGCTGTGGAACAACATTCGACCGTCGTCGGGCAGAATGTCGTAGGCGCGTTCGAAGAAGGCGGCGTAGCGGGCCTTCTTGAACGCATCGAACGCCTCGATGGTGAAGATCCGATCGACCTTCTCGTCGAACTCTTCCCACCCCTGCAGGCGCGCCTCCGCACGACGCTCGGTACCGAGTCTCGCCAGAGTGGCCGCGCTGCGCGCGCAGTGGTTGCGACTGAGCGTGATTCCAATGACGTTGACGTCGAACTCCGTCACCGCCCGAACCAGGCCCGCTCCCCACCCGCAACCGACATCCAGCACCGTCATTCCCGGCTCGAGGTTGAGCTTGCGCAATGCCAAGTCATACTTCGCGTTCTGCGCCTCCTCCAGCGTCATGTCGTCGCGCTCGAAGTACGCACAGGTGTAAGCCATCGTCGGATCGAGGAACAGCGCGAAGAACTCATCGGAGATGTCATATGCTGCTTGAGACTCTTCGTAGTACGGCTTGAGGTCAGTCATCTGCGTCACCATGTCCTCCGAATCGCTTACGCCACTGTCTTTTCCATCGTGAACTGGCAGACGTCGGTGTAACCGTCACGGAACAGCTCCCGGCAACCCGTCAGGTACTTCAAGAACGTTTCGTAGGTCTGCTCGCCCTTGAGCTCGACCGCCTGGTCTTTGTGCGCTTCAAGCGCCTTGGCCCAGGTGTCCAACGTGCGTACGTAGTTGGACCCGATCAACTGATGGCGAGTGATCGAGAAACCGCAGCGGGTCGCGTGCTCGTCGACGATGGAGATCTGCGGCAGCCGGCCCCCGGGATAGATCTCGGTCAAGATGAAATGGATGAAACGCAGCAGCGACATCGTCTTTTTCAGTCCCCGCCGCTCGCCCTCTTCGGCGGTGGGCACCACGATGGAATGCAGCAGCATCACGCCGTCGTCGGGCAGCACGTGGTGGCACATGGTGAAGAAGTCGTCGTAGCGCTCGTAGGTTCCGACGCCATCGGCGAAGTGTTCAAAGGCGCCGAGCGACACGATGCGATCCACCGGCTCGTCGAATTCCTCCCAGCCCTGTAGTCGCACCTGCTTGCGGCGCGGGCTGTCCATCTCGGCGAATTTCTGTTCGCAATGAACCACTTGGTTCTCACTCAGCGTCAGCCCGATGACGTTGACGTCGTACTTCTCGACGGCCCGCCGCATGGTGGAACCCCAACCGGAGCCGATGTCGAGCAGCGTCATCCCGGGCTGCAGTCCCAACTTGCCCAATGCCAAGTCCACCTTGGCCATCTGAGCCTGTTCGAGCGTCATCTCCTCGCGCTCGAAATATGCGCAGCTGTAGGTCATGGTCGGATCCAGCCACAACCGGAAGAACTCGTTGGATCGGTCGTAGTGCGAGCGGATGTGATCGACATCCGGAATCAGCTCAACGTCGCTCATCTGTTCCTCCGCTGCACAAAGCGACTTGAAAGGCGTCCGTCGTCTCGACGACGCGGCAACTCACGCCGTGTTCCCGGGGGATCGAACGATTCCCGAGCTGCGCTTAACACGACCAGCTGTCTTCAAAAGGGCTGTTGCGCGATGAATTCATTGCGGGCACAGCCCCCTCCCCGACACAGCCGACCCACACCGGCCGACCGGACACGAGTTCCCCCAGAACAGGGCCGTCAAACACGGCAGCCGATCCGACTGGGAGGCGGGCGAATCCGCGCCGTCGCACCGGCCCAAATATTGTCGGGCCTGTCAAAAACGACTAGCTGGTCCCCAGCGGATCGATCGTCGCGGCCACATAGAGCATCACCGTCGCCGCGGTCGTCATCGTCGCGAAGTCCAGCCCCCGCTCGCGCAGCACCAGCAGCCCGGCCCGGTCCTCGGACAGCACCAGGCGCAGGACGGCCGCCACCCCGGTTCCGATCCCGATCAACAGCGCACCGCGCCGCCAGAAGTTCGCCCCGGCCAGCACGAATGCCGCCGCGAAGATCAGCCCGACCAGCAGGATCGGCCACTGCGCGGCGATCACCCGGCGGACATCGGCGAGGGTCACAGCGAGCTCTCGACTCTTTCCACGACGTTGGTCAGCAGGAACGCCCGGGTCAGCGGACCCACCCCGCCGGGGTTGGGCGACACGTGGCCCGCCACCTCCCACACGTCGGGATGCACGTCACCGACCAGTCCGGCGTCGGTACGCGACACCCCGACGTCGACGATGGCCGCACCCGGACGCACCATGTCGGCGGTGAGCATGTGTGGCACACCGACCGCGGCGACGATGATGTCGGCCTGGCGGGTCAGCTCAGGCAGGTCGCGGGTCCCGGTGTGGCACAACGTGACGGTGGCGTTCTCCGACCGGCGGGTCAGCAGCAGTCCCAGCGGGCGCCCGACCGTCACGCCACGTCCGATCACCACGACATGGGCGCCCGCAATCGGCACCTCATAGCGGCGCAGCAGGTGCACGATGCCGCGCGGGGTGCAGGGCAGCGCCGCCGGGGTGCCCAGCACCAACCGGCCCAGGTTGGTCGGATGTAGCCCGTCGGCGTCCTTGGCCGGGTCGACACGCTCAAGGGCGGCGTTCTCGTCCAGATGTTTGGGCAGCGGCAGTTGCACGATGTAGCCGGTGCAGTCATCGTTGGCATTCAGCTCGTCGATGGTGTCGTTGAGCTGCGCCGGACTGCAGTCCGCGGGCAGGTCGCGGCGGATCGAGGTGATGCCGACCTTGGCGCAGTCGGCGTGCTTGCCGCGCACGTAGGCATGCGACCCGGGGTCATCTCCCACCAGAATGGTGCCCAGACCAGGTGTGCGGCCCGCGGCGGACAACGCCGCCACCCGTGCCTGAAGGTCGACGAAGATCTCGTCGCGCGTGGCCTTGCCGTCCAACGTAATCGCACCCACGCGGACAGTCTGGCATGCCACCCGCAGTTCCAACGATGACGATCCGTCACTAAGCTCCCGCTATGCCTGTTCCCGACGTCTTCAGCCCCGCCAAACTCGGCCCGATCACGTTGCGCAACCGGATCATCAAGGCCGCGACGTTCGAGAACCGCACACCTGGCGCGCTGGCCTCCGACGACCTCATCGAGTATCACCGGCTGCCGGCCGCCGGCGGAGTGGGCATGACCACCGTGGCCTACTGCGCGGTCTCCCAGGGCGGGCGCACCTCCAACGACGGGCTGTGGATGCGCCCGGAGGCGGTCGCCGGGCTGCGCCGGCTCACTGATGCGGTGCACGCCGAGGGAGCCTTGGTCAGCGCTCAGATCGGTCACGCCGGCCCGGTCGCCGACGCGCGTTCCAACAAGGCCCGTGCCCTGGCCCCGGTCCGATTCTTCAACCCGATCGGCATGCGTTTCGCCAAGAAGGCCACCCGAGACGACATCGACCAGGTCATCGCCCAGCACGCCGACGCCGCGCGCTATGCCGTGGATGCCGGGTTCGACGCCGTGGAGATCCATCTCGGCCACAACTACCTGGCGAGTTCATTTCTTTCTCCGCTGATCAACCGCCGCTCCGATGAGTTCGGCGGGTCGCTGGCCAACCGGGCCAAGGTGGCCCGCGGCATCGTGGCCGCCGTGCACAAGGCGGTGGGCGGACAGATCGCGGTGACGGCCAAACTGAACATGGCCGACGGGGTCCGCGGCGGTATCAACCTGGACGAGTCGCTGACCACCGCGAAATGGCTGCAGGACGACGGTGGCCTGGACGCGTTGGAGCTCACGGCCGGCAGCTCGCTGGTCAACCCGATGTACCTCTTCCGCGGGCACGCCCCGGTGAAGGAATTCGCGAGCGTCTTCCCCCCGCCGTTGAGCTGGGGCATGCGGATGACCGGCAACAAGTTTCTGCGCGAGTACCCCTACACCGACGCCTACCTGTTGGACAACGCCCGACTGTTCCGCGCCGAGTTGTCGATGCCGCTGATCCTTTTGGGCGGCGTCACCAACCGCGCGACGATGGATCAGGCGATGGCCGAGGGATTCGAATTCGTCGCAATGGCCCGGGCGTTGCTGGCCGAACCGGACCTGGTCAACCGGATCGCCGAGGAGTCAACAACACTGTCGGAATGCACGCACTGCAACCAGTGCATGCCGACGATCTACCGGCGCACGCACTGCGTCGTTACGGGCGCACCGGACGCAACTCGCTAGAGTTGACTCGATGAGTCACCCAGCCCCGCCGGTGCTGACCGTCCGTCACGACGGGTCGCAAGGCACGTTCTCCGCAGGCCACGACGTGGTCATCGGACGCGACCTGCGGGCCGACGTCCGCATCCCGCATCCCTTGGTCTCGCGGGCCCATCTGCTACTGCGCTTCGAGCAGGGCCGGTGGCTGGGGATCGACAACGGCTCCCTGAACGGCATTTACGTCAACGGCCAGCGGGTGCCCGTCGTCGACATCCGCGACGGACAGACGGTCAACCTCGGCAACCCGGACGGACCGCGGGTCTCCTTTGAGGTGGGACGGCACC
Source organism: Mycolicibacter heraklionensis (assembly GCA_001673575.1). Classification (GTDB taxonomy): domain Bacteria; phylum Actinomycetota; class Actinomycetes; order Mycobacteriales; family Mycobacteriaceae; genus Mycobacterium; species Mycobacterium heraklionense_A. Next base: position 21,404 of record LZME01000062.1, read on the forward strand.
AGGGCCAGGCCGGCCGGCCACCGCAGACCGTTTCGATCCAGGTACCGCAGCCCGGTATCGCACGCCCGGCCCGGCCGCCTCAGCCCTCGGGTTGGCCGGCGCCGCCCGAACCCGCGCCGTATGCAGATCCGCGGTCGGCCGGGCACCCCGGTGTGCAGCAGCAGTCCTACCGGCCGCCGACCGGTCCAGCACCCTATTCCGCGCCGCCCGCTCCGCACCGGCCGCCGGCATATCAGTCCGCTTCGCCCAGCCCGGCCCCCGAGGCGGCACTGCGTCCCGGGTATCAACCGCCCGCAGCGCCGGTGGCGCCCGCCGAGGTTTTCCCCCCGCGCCAGCCCGCCACCCGGATGGCACCGGTGTCGGCGACGCCGCCCGAAGTCGGCAATATCGCCACCCGCATGATTGACATCCTGAGGCCGTCGTCGGCGTCAGCACCCAACGCGCCGGCCGGAGCACTGACCATCGGCCGCGCCACCGACAACGATGTCGTGATCTCCGACGTGCTGGCCTCCCGTCACCACGCCATGCTGATCCCGACGCCGCTGGGCACCGAGATCCGCGACAGCCGAAGCATCAACGGCACGTTCGTCAACGGTGTCCGCATCGGATCGGCGATCCTGTCCGAGGGCGACATCGTCACTATCGGTAACGTCGACCTGGAGTTTCACGGCGGCACCCTGGTGCGTCGCACCGATGCCACCCCCGGCAGCGGCGGCCTTGAAGTGCGCGATGTCTGCTTCGACGTCGAGGGCGGCAAGCGGCTGCTCAACAACATCTCCCTGAATGCCCGGCCGGGCACCCTCACCGCAATCATCGGTGGCTCGGGTGCGGGCAAGACCACGTTGGCCCGGCTGATCGCCGGCTACACCAGCCCCAGTTCTGGCACCACCCTCTTCGAGGGGCACAACATCCACGCCGACTACGCCTCGCTGCGCAGCAGAATCGGGATGGTCCCCCAGGACGACGTGGTACACCGCCAGCTGACGGTCAACCAGGCGCTCGGCTACGCAGCCGAGCTACGGTTGCCGCCCGACAGCAGCCAAGCCGACCGCGATCAGGCGGTCGCTCGGGTGCTCGAGGAACTGGAGATGACCAAGCACGCCGAGACACGGGTGGACAAGCTCTCCGGCGGTCAGCGCAAACGCGCCTCGGTGGCGTTGGAACTGCTGACCGGGCCCTCGTTGTTGCTGCTCGACGAACCGACATCAGGCCTGGACCCGGCACTGGACCGCCAGGTCATGCTGATGCTGCGCGGCCTGGCCGACGCCGGTCGCGTGGTCATGGTGGTCACCCACTCGGTGGCCTACCTCGATGTCTGCGACCAGATACTGTTGCTCGCCCCCGGCGGCAAGATGGCCTACTGCGGCCCGCCCAAAGAAGTCTTCCCGGCCATGGGCGCCGAAAACTGGGCCGACATCTTCGCCAACGTCGGTGCCGATCCCGACGAAGCCAACCGGCGCTTCCTGGAGCGCGAGGGCGGCCAGCGGTCCTCGGCGTCGGTGGCCGAGACGCCACCCGCCGATCTCGGAAAGCCGGCGGCCACCAGCCTGCTCAAACAGCTCTCGACGATCGCGCGCCGCCAGATCCGGCTGATCGTCTCCGACCGTGGCTACTCGATCTTCCTGGCCCTGCTGCCGTTCATCGTGGGCATTTTGTCGCTGACCGTCGAAGGCAGCCATGGACTGGGCGTACCGGCCCCCGATGCGCCCACCGAACCGCGGTACATCATGGTGCTGCTCAACATCGGCGCTGTTTTCATGGGGACAGCGCTGACCATCCGCGACCTGATCGGCGAACGCCCGATCTTCCGAAGAGAGCAGGCCGTCGGGCTGTCGACGGTGGCCTACCTGCTGGCCAAGATCGCGGTGTTCTGCGTATTCGCCACGATCCAGGCCGCCATCGCCACCACGATCGTGGTGGTGGGCAAGGGCGGCCCCGCGCGTGACGCACTGCTGTTCGGCAGCGTGAACTTCGAGCTGTTCCTCGGGGTGGCCGGCACCTGCGTGGCCTCGGCGATTCTCGGTTTGGCCCTGTCGGCGTTCGCGCAGTCCAACGAGCAGATCATGCCGATGCTGGTGGTGTCGATCATGTCGCAGCTGGTGCTGTCCAGCGGAATGATCCCGGTCGGCGGCCGGACCGGGCTCGACCAGTTGTCCTGGCTCACCCCGGCACGCTGGGGGTACGCGGCGGGCGGGTCGACCGTCGACTTCAACACCCTGATGAACGCGCCGCAGATCCCCAAAGACCGGCTCTGGGACCACACCAAGGGCATCTGGCTGCTCGACATGGGCATGCTGGCGCTGCTGTCGGTGTTCTACAGCGTGATGGTGTGGTGGAAGATCCGGCTCAAGCGCTGAGCTCCCCGTTCGCCCCGCACACTCAACGCCGTCAACGCACAATGAATGCCGGTGAGTAGCCTCGGACCTGCAGTGCCTGGCGCACCCGCCACACGACCGCCGGTGCACGGTCGCGAGCTACCACCCGAATGACGATCCAGCCCATCCGGGCCAGCGTCTCAAGCCGAATGATGTCCTTGCGCCACTGCAGGCTGTCGACCTGGTGATGCTCGCCGTCGTACTCGGCGGCAACCATGACGTCCGGCCACCCCATATCCAGGTAATAGGTGGCGTCGGCGGTCGGGACCGGGATCTGGGTCTGATCCGGGGATAGCCCGGCATCGGTCAGCAGCAAACGCAGGTAAGTCTCGCGGGGCGACTCCGCGCCTGGGTCAACCAGACTCAACACCTGCTCCAACTGCCGCAATCCGCGCACGCGGGGATGACGGAGGGCCAGCGCCGCGACGACGTCAACGTCAAGGTGGGTCGCTCGGGCCAGCGCGTCGAGCTGCGCTACTGCCGGCCGCAGCGGTTGGTGGCGGCCGATATCGAAGGCAGTGCGGTCGGGGGTAGTGACGAGCATCCCGTTGTCTTGGCCGGCCAGCATCTGCATCTCGTCGTCAAGCAGGGTCTCCCGACGGGTGATCACCCCGACTGGCGCTCGCGGGTTGGCGTGGACCAGCTCGACCGGCACGTCGTCGTCCACCCACCTGGCTCCATGCAGTGCCGCAGCCGCCGGACCGGCGACGGCGCCTCGCCGTCCTGACCATAACCACGCCGCGATGGTGCGCTGGTCGAGTCGCAACGAGACCTGTCCGGGCACGTAGACGTCGGGGTAGGCGGCCCGATAGTGGGTCCGCAGCCCGTGCCGATTCAGTCTTCCGGCTGCCAGTGCCTCGCTGCCGATAAACGGTTGCCCCTCCACGATCGATGAGCATCGCCGGGTCGGGCGACTGGCACCATTCAGCTATCCACAGGTGCTTTGAGTGTGCGTCGAAGGTGTTGAGTGTGCGGTGACGTCGGTCGGGGCGCCAGGCTGCGAGCCGGACTGCGCCTCAGCGCTCATCGGATTCGCTGTCCAGCCGTAGCCCGTGGGCGGCCGCATAGGTCAGCGCCTGGGTGATGTCGATCCGCGTGCCGGTCAGCGAGGCCGTGGTCCATAACGTGGGGTCGACTCGCGCGCCACGCAGGTCCGCCTCGTCCAGTCGAGTGCCGATAGTCCGGGCGCCGCTCAGGTCGGCGCCCCGCAGCACCGCTTTGCGCAGGTCCGCCTCCACCAGGTTGGCCTCTCGCAGCCGGCAACCGCTCAGGTCGACCGCCCGCAGGTCGGCGCCGCCGAGCCCGGCCAGGGTGAAGTCCACCTCGTCGAACACCAGCGGCCGCAGCCGGCACTGCACGAACTGGGAGCCGAGCATGCTGCACTGGACGAACTCGGAATGCCACAGCGAGGCCCGCTCGAAGCGACAGTTGCGGAACGCCGATCCGCGATGCACCGACTCGCCGAGGTCGGCACCGGTGAAGTCGCACTCGTCGAACACCACCCGCTCGGTGCGCAGCCGCGACAGGTCCGCGTCACGAAAATCGTGGCCGGCGAACTCCAGCCCGAGCCACTCTTGCGTGTCGCTCAAGCCTGCGGCGCCAGGGTGGACAGCGCGTATTCGCTGATCGCGATGAGCGCATCGCGGGCCGACCGGGGGTCGCGGGCGTCGACGGCGATCACCGGGATGTGTTCGGCTAGAGCCAGCGCCTTGCGCACCGCGGCGACCGGATAACGCGGCGCGCCGTCGAACTCGTTGACCGCGATCAGGAAAGGCAGGTTGCGGTGCTCGAAGAAGTCCACAGCGGCGAAGCTGTCCTGCAGTCGGCGGCAGTCGACCAGGATGATCGCACCGATCGCGCCGCGCACCAGGTCGTCCCACATGAACCAGAACCGGCGCTGGCCCGGCGTACCGAACAGGTAGAGCACCAAGTCGTCGGCCAGCGTGATGCGGCCGAAGTCCATCGCCACCGTGGTGGTCCGCTTGTCGGGGGTGGCCTCTAGGCCGTCGACACCGGCCGAAGCATCAGTGACCAGCGCTTCGGTGCGCAACGGCATGATCTCCGAGACCGTACCGACGAACGTGGTCTTGCCGACCCCGAATCCGCCGGCGATGACGATCTTCGTCGAGGCCGAGTCTCGCGGAGCTGGCCTATCCCAGGACCTATCCGAGCGCTCGTAGGCCACGAAGGGTCCTTCCTATCAGGTCTCGGCGTTCGTCCCGGGTGGATGCCTCAGTCAGTGTGGCACGCACTCGAAGGTATCCCGACGTGACCAGATCACCCACCAGCACCCGCGCGACGCCCAATGGCAGGTTCAGCCGGGCAGAGATCTCGGCGACCGACGGCGCGCCCTGACACAGTTCGACGATCCGCCCGCGCGGATCGCTGACCGGCCATTGGTTGGGCTGAGCCGCCCGCAGGGTCTGCACCGGGGCCTCCAGCGGCAACGGCACGTCGGTGTGGGTTCGACCGGCGGTCAGCGTGTACGGACGGACCAAGTTGGCCTCAGTTTCAAGGTGCTCCAGGGCCTCTCGGGCCACTGGTGCCACTGGGGCCTGCGGCGCTTGCGGGCGCGACCAACGCTCGGGCATGTCCATCACCATTCACCGGCACCTCACGAGTGGCCGCCCCGCAACGGCGCCGACCGGCGCGCCGATGAGACCACCGCTCCGACCCGTTCCACCAGAACCGCCATCTCGTACCCGATCTGGCCGATATCGCCGGACGTGCTCGCCAACGTCGCCAGGTGCGAGCCGTCTCCGACTCGCATCAGCAGCAGGTAGCCGTGCTCCATCTCCACCACCGACTGCAGTACCCGGCCGCCTTCGAACAACTGCGACGCCCCGGTCGCCAGGCTGGCCAATCCGGACGCCACCGCCGCCAGCTGGTCGGCCCGCTCGGTGGGCAGGTGCTCGCTGGCCGCCACCGTCAGACCGTCGACCGACACCAGCACCGCATGCGACACCCCGGGCACCTCGCGGGCGAAATTGGAGACCAGCCAGTCCAACGAGTTTTCGGCGGTACGGCGCTGCGCGGTGGGATCGGTTGGGAAAGTCATTACTGGTTCTGTCCCTGGTCGGTGTCGAGGCCATTTTCTGGGCCCTTTTCCAGGCCCTTGTCCAAGCCGCCTTGTAGGCCGTTTTCCCGGGCGTGCGATCGCGCGGCGTGCACTCCCCCGAAGTGACTGCTGATCGAAGTGCGGATCGCCGCGGGATCCCGTTCCAGTGGCTCGTGGGCGGGCTGGGGCGGTACGCCGTTGGATGTTACCGGCTGTTCTGCGTCAGCCGGATCGTGCGCTGCGGCATGAGGGTCTTCCTCGGCCGGCGCCGCTGCCGCGGCTGAGCCGGGCACCAGCCGAGCACCGGGCTCGCGGACCGGCAGGCCGTGTTCGGTATGAGCGACCACCGGCACGTTCTCCGCTTCCGCGGCTACCGACCAACCGCGATCCCAGACCGACTGCCAGTCCAGATCGGCGCGCAGGCTGGGCTCGTTGGGGTCGATGCCCACCGACTCCGAGAGCATCCGCTGATAGATCGAGTCGGTCTCGGTCTCGGTCTCGGTCTCGGTCTCGGGCTCGGGCTCGCGTTGAGGCTCGGGCTCGGGGGCAGCGGCGCCGAGCCGGGCACGCGCCGCGAAATACCCCGACGTATCAGCGGGAGCGAACTTCTCGGCCACCGGCTCGGGTGCCCCGTGCGGGGCCGGTGCGTCCGGCTGCCCTGCGCCCTGCTCCTCGGCCTCCCACCACGGTTGCGGCAGTTCACGGCGTACTCGCTCGGGGGCGGTCGGCGGCTGCGCCGGTTGTTCCGGTTGTTCGGAGGGCATGCCGGTGATGCCGCTGGACCCCGGGGTACGTCGCGGCAGCAGTGAGACGACGGGACCGGGTTCGGCAGGCTCGGCGTCCTGGTAGGGCGCATACGACTGGTAGGGCTCGGGCTCGTATTCGTATGGTTCGGGTTCGTCCCGCTGCGGTGCGGGCTGCGGCTGCTCGGCGGGGGCGAAGTAGGGCTGGGCGGGCGTCGCGAGTGCCGGCGACGGCTCCTCGAAGGGCCTGACGGTCAGCAGGTGCGGCGGCAGATACACCTCGGCGGTGATGCCCCGAGATCCCTGCGAGGCCGGGAAGAGCCGGACCTCGATCTCGTGGCGAGCGGCCAGCCGAGAGATCACGAACAGACCCATGTGGCGGGCGTTCTCCGGGCTGAACTCGCCGCCGGCCGCCAGGCGCATGTTGGCCATCCGCAGGTCGGCGTCGGTCATCCCCAATCCGACATCGACGACCTCGACCACTACCCCACCGTCGTTCTCGAAACCGGCGACCACCCGCACCGGCTCCGTCGGCGCCGAATAGCGCAGCGCGTTGTCGATCAGTTCCGCGAGCAGGTGTATGCAGTCCGCGGCGGCGGCGCCGATCACGGTGGTGTCGGGCACCAGCACGGTCTGCACCCGGTCGTAGCCCTCCACCTCCGAGGCGGCCGCGCTGATCAGGGTCGCCAGCGGAACCGGCCTGCCCCGCTCATGCGGTACCCGCGCACCGGCCAGCACCAGCAGGTTCGCACCGTTGCGCCGCATCCGGGCGGCCAGGTGGTCCAGCCGGAACAGGCTCTCGAGTCGATCCGGGTCGTCCTCATTGCGCTCCAGCCGGTCGATGAGCGCCAACTGCTGGTCGACCAGGGACCGGTTGCGCCGCGACATCGTCTCGAACATCTCGTTGACCAGGCGCCGAAGCCGTGCCTCATCACCGGCGAGCAGCAGCGCCTGGGCGTGCAGCTCATCGACGGCGTGAGCGACCTGCCCGACCTCCTCGGTGGTGTACACCGGCAGCGGGTCGGGGTCGCGGTCTGAACCGGGCACACCGGCACGCAACCGGGCGATCTCCTGTTCGAGGTCGACGTGGGCGACCTGCAGGGCGCTGTCGCGTAGGGTCCGCAGTGGGCGCACCAACGAGCGCGCCACCAGCCACACCGCCAGCAGCGTGGCGGTGATCGCGGCCAGCACCAGCACGATGTCGCGAAGGGCGGCGGCGCGCCGGTCCGCGGCCCGGTCTTCCACCGCCGCAGTGACTGCCCCGGTGTTCTCGCTGATGAGCTGGGCGGCGATCTGGTCGGTGGTACGGATGGAGTCGCGCAGCACCGGGTTGTTGGGCAGCACCTGCTCCGGGTCGGACATGATCGACATCCGGGTCACCAGCTGCTGTTGCAGCGACTTGGCATCCGGGGAGTCCACCCCGAGCACCTCGCTCATCCCGAACAGCGTCGACGGCTCGGTACCGGCCAAGGTCATCATCGAGCTGCGCAGCTCCGGATCGGGAAGCTCGCCGCCCCGATTCACCAGCAGTTCCTGCATCATCATCTGGCCCCGCGCGCCGACGGCACGGCTCAGGCCCTCGGTCTGCGCCCGGATCCGCTCGCTGTCCACCCGCACCGACCCGTTGATGGCGTCCTCGGCGGTCAGCAGGATCGGCGCGTAGCCGGTCACCTCGTCGCGCAGGCCGACACCGGTGGTCGAGACCGAACTCAGCAACCCCTGGCCGCGTTCGATCAGCGACTCCACCCCGGACCGCACATCGGTCGCTACATCGGTGTGCGACAGCCGAGACTGCAGCTCGTACTTGCGGTTCTCGAAGTTCTTCCGGGCACCTTCGGCATCGCCGTCAGAGGAAGCGGCCACCAGCGCGTCACCCAACGCCGACATGTAATTGGTGATCGCCGGAATCATCTCGGCGCGGTCGGCGACCAGCCGAAGCCGGTTGGCCTCGGTGAGCGCATTGGAGATACGCAGCCCGCCGAACAGCCCGGCCAGCGTGAGCGGCAGCAACGCGATCGCCAGCACCTTCCACCGCACCGGCCAGTTGCGCACCGACCATCGCGACGGACGTTTGACCGCTGCCGGTTCCGGCTTGTGGCCGCCCTCGGCTGATTCGGCTGACTCCTCAAAGACCTGGCCCACCTCTTCCGGGTGGTCAAAGAGCGTCACCGGTCGGCGGCCGATTCGCCGACCGCTCGGCTGAAATTCACCGTCTGCGCCTCATTCATCGGACTCTCCGGGACATCGCACCCGCACAGCGGGTTGCGGTGTGTTTCACGGCATAGCAATTCGACGAGTATGCCAGTCGGCCGCAGGCCTGGCCAGAATTTTTACTGAACAGAACACTTTCCGAGACCTTCGCGTGTCTTGGCGTACTTCGGTCGAGCAAACAGACCGACTCGCCGTGTTCGACCCCCATAAGCCGCTGGCACGCCGGCGTCAGGTGCAGTTGCCACGACGCGCGCAGCCTCCACGCGGCGCGACGGTCGAATAAAGAGGGCTGGCACCAAACCCCGACAAGACGGGGCCTAGTGCCTGCCCAAAGAAAAGGACGCGCCATAACTACGGGCGCTAGCCCGTCAGCACAAATGTTGCTGCGCGGCCGTTATGAAAATCCGGTAATTATCCTGAGCGGCCGGGAGCGTGGTTGCGACCATTTGGTCTGGAGTCAACCCGAGCTGCAACTGGTTGCACACGTCGTGGCCGCTCGCGATCGCGACATCCGGACGCGTGATCAGCCCCGGCGCCAGCGGGTGGCCCGTCGCGCCGAAACTCACACCCGACCAACCGTTTTCGCGCAATGCGTCAATGAAGGTCTGCTCATCGGCGTGCGCTGCGGGCGCGGTGAAAACGCCGACCGAGAGTCCCATCGCCGCAATGGGAGCAATTACCCCCGCTTTACCAGAAAGCATTTCGATTCCCTATTCTTTTTGTGATCGGCATAGCTCGGGGTGCGAGATTACCGCGCCCGGACAAGGTTCGCGATTCGTCCCGGGAATTCGCCTCGGAGCGAAAGCCGGGGTTGAGTTCCCGACAACCATTGCCGGCGTTTGTTGACGATTTGCGGGCGCCTCGGACCGGCCCGGCATGAACACGTGGGCGTCTCGATCGACTTCGCCAGGCATACCCTGCTCGATAAGCGACGACCGGAGGCCGGTCGCTTCTCGACCCGCCGTCATACAAGGATGTTGCTGTGTTCAAAGTGATGTTCTATTCGCCCCGCATCCCGCCCAACACCGGCAACGCGATTCGGATGGTGGCGGCGACCGGCGCGGAGCTTCACCTGGTGGAACCCATGGGATTCGACCTGTCCGAACCCAAGCTGCGGCGGGCCGGCTTGGACTATCACGACCTGGCCTGGGTGCGCGTGCACTCGTCGCTGCCGGCGGCCTGGGAGGTGCTGGGCGAGGCCCGGGTGTTCGCGTTCACCGCCGGCGCCCACATCCCCTATACCGACGTGAGCTATGAGCCCGGTGACGTGCTGATGTTCGGTCCCGAACCCACCGGCCTGGACGCGGCGACGCTGGCCGACCCGCACATCACCGCGAGAGTGCGTATCCCGATGTTGGCCGGGCGGCGCTCACTGAACCTGTCGAACGCGGCTGCTGTCGCCGTCTACGAGGCGTGGCGCCAGCACGGGTTCGCCGACGGGGTGTAGCCCCTTCCGCCCCCCAGGGCGCAACCCTCCTCCAGCGGCGCGGGCCAACCGGTCTGCGAGCCGAAGCACTTGCCACCACTCGGCGGGACCATGTACGGTCCTGCACATACCCCTACCCCCTAGGGGTATATAACGAGGAGGAGTTCATGACGACATCGACGGCCGTGGATTGGCACTTGCGCGGCGAGTGGTTTGACGTGTGCAGCTGCAAGCTGCCCTGCCCGTGCAGTTTCGCCCAGGAGCCCACCCACGGAGACTGTCTGTTCACCCTGGTTTGGCAGATCCACGAGGGGCACTACGGCGACGTCGAACTCACCGACCTGGGCGTGATCGCCCTCGGCGAGTTCGAGGGCAACATGTGGATCGACGATCCCAGCGCCACGATGAAATTGATGTTTTACATCGACGCCAAGGCAGACCCGGACCAGCGCTATGCCCTCGAGCGCATCTTTACCGGGAAAGAGGGCGGTTGGCCGGGCCAATTCGGCAGCCTGATCGGCACATTGGACAGGATCGAGTACGCACCGATCACCTTCGAGGCCGCCGATGATCTGGCGTACTGGCGCGCGGAGATACCGGGCAAGGTCGACGTACGCGTCGAGGCGCTCACCGGCCCGACGTCGGATCCGGACCGGCGGGTCACCACTGCCAACGCTCCGGGCGCGGAGGTCGGCCCGGGTCAGGTCGCGACCTGGGGCGTGGTGAAACGCGATCAGGCGCGAGGCTTCGACTTCTCCCACGAATACCACGGCGGCTCAAGCAAGCACTTCCCGTTCGACTGGCAACCGCACGCGGATGACCACAGCGCCCAGCAAGACAGTGCCGGCGCTGAAAGCCGTTCAGGCTGCCAGTGCAACGCCTAAGCCCACCGTCAGATCGACTGTAGAAGAAGCGTTTCCACCACCCACCGAAAGGAACACACGATGGCAATCTTCCGCAAGCTTCGTACCAAGTTCGGCGAGCACAAGCGCCGAGTCGCCGGCACCCTGGCCTTCACCGGCCTCGCGGTGGCGGTCTTCGTGGCCGGAGCCTGGGCAGGATCCTCCGGGGCACTCACTTTGGGCACGACTCCGGCCGTGGCGTCCCACGCGATGCATTCGCCCGCGCCCCACGGCCATGATTCCGATGACTCGCCGATGCCCGGCGGTGAAATGGGTCCGAACATGAAGAAGCACGGCGAGATGCCCCCCGGCGAAATGGGACCGAACAAGAAGCCTATGAAGCCCGGCATGCCCATGCACAAGTCCGACAAAAAGTGCTGCGACAAAGCGTGATTCGCGACCAAACAGGGAGTCTCCATGCTTGACACCATCGATGGCCTGCCGGCACATCCACTGCTCGCACACCTGGTAGCGGTCTTAGTACCCGCGACTGCCCTACTGGCCATAGTTGCCGTGCTCTGGCCTGCCGCACGCCGGCGTGTCAGTGGCGCCGCGTCGTTCGTCGCGGTGGGCACGCTGGTGGCGATCCCGCTGACCACAACGGCCGGCAGTTGGCTCCAACAACGGGTGATGGGAGGTGAAATCCTCCATCGCCACGCCGCATTGGGCGCTCAGCTCGTCCTGTGGTCCGCGCTGCTTGCCGTCGCCATGATCGTGTGGTGGGCGCTGCATACCCCACTGTTTGCCGATGAGGTGGGAGCGCTGCCACCGGCGATCCGTCGCATCGGCGTCACCGCCACCGGGGCAGGCACCCTGATATTCGCGGCTGTGTCGACGTGGCTGGTCATCCGCATCGGCCACACCGGCGCCCAGTCGCTGTGGGGCGGAATGGACTGCTGACCGCAGCGCCCGGCTCCGCCGCGCTTGCGATCACCTGCGCCCATGTTGGTGATCCGCTTCGCCCGGCTCCGCCGCGCTTGCGATCACCAAGTGTCGAAGTGCGCGACCTGCTCGGCCGGCAGCCGTTTGGCCGGCTTGAAGTCGGTGCCCCTGGTGTAGGCGATCGGAAACAGCCCGCCCTGGCTGTACTCGTCGTACGGGATGCCGAGCACCTCGGCGGCCTGCTGCTCGCCGTCGCCCAGCAGGTGCAGCGTCGTCCAGCAGGAACCCAGCCCGCGGTTGCGCAACGCCAGGCAGTAACTCCACGCAGCCGGGAACAGTGACGCCCAGAACGATGCGCCGAACCCCAGCGAGCCGGTCTCGGGCTTGCCTTCCAGGCACGGGATCATCAGCACCGGCACGTCCTGCAGGTTCTCGGCCAGATATCGGGCTGAGCCGCTGACGAACTGCATCCGCTCGCTGCGCACGTCGCCCTCGCCGTAGTCCGGCCGCATCCGGTTCAGATACGGCATGGCGTTCGCGCGGTAGATGTCGGCGAGCGCCTGCTTCTTGACCGGGTCGGTGACGAACATCCACTGCCAGCCCTGAGCATTGGAACCGGTGGGTGCCTGCAGGGCGATCTCAAGACACTCCATCAGCACCTCGCGGGGAACCGGCTTGTCGAGATCGAGGCGTTTGCGGACCGATCGCGTGGTGGTCAGGACTTCGTCGGCGGACAAGTTGAGGTTCATGGGTGGAGGTTACCGTCGGGCTTGCTGCGGCGGTCCAGCTTCGGCTCTCCTGCGTCGAACCTCGCTGACCGCCGGGCTTGCTGCGGCGGTCCAGCTTCGGCTCTCCTGCGTCGAACCTCGCTGACCGCCGGGCACTACCGGAAATCCCGAGAGCGCGAACTCACAGTCAACTCAAGGGACCCCAGCCGATCGGCCAGCACGGTGACCGCCCCACTGGCGTTCTGCACCCGCCCGCGGATCAGTAGTGCCGTCGCGGTCTGCGCCAGCCGTCTATGCCGCTTCCACACCCCCGGCGTACACAGCACGTTGACCATCCCGGTCTCGTCTTCGAGGTTGACGAACGTGACCCCGCGCGCGGTCGACGGCCGCTGCCGATGCGTCACCGCCCCGGCCACCAGCACCCGGGTGCCGTCGGGAACCGCGGTCAGCCGCGCCGCCGGGACCACCCCGAGCGCATCGAGATCGGTACGCAGGAACTGAGTCGGGAAGCTGTCGCAGGACACCCCGGTGGCCCATACGTCGGCAGCCGACAACTCGATCTCACTCATCCCGGGCAGCACCGGAGTATGCGTCGCCACCCCCACCCCGGGCAGCCGGTCCGGCCGCTGCCCCGCCGCAGCCCCGGCCGTCCACAGCGCCTCCCGGCGTGACACCCCGAAACCGGCAAACGCGCCGGCGGTTGCCAGCGCCTCAGTCTGGGGAACTGAAAGCTGCACCCGCGCAGTCAGATCCAGCATTGAAGTAAATGGACCGTGGGCCTCACGGTCGGCCACCAGCCGGTCGGCGAGTTCGGTACCGATGCCACGGACAGTACCCAGCCCGAGCCGGACCTGCGTGCCGGCTTCGGCCAGCGTGGCGTGCGCCAGGCTGGCGTTGACGTCCGGGCGGTGCACCACGACCCCGTGCCGGCGGGCGTCGGCGACCAGCGACTGCGGCGAATAGAAGCCCATCGGCTGAGCCCGCAGCAGCGCAGCGCAGAACGCCGCCGGGTAGTGCAGCTTGAACCAGGCCGAGTAGAACACCAGCGACGCGAAGCTCATCGCGTGACTCTCCGGAAATCCGTAGTTGGCAAAGGCTTCCAGCTTCTCGTAGATACGGTCGGCCACCTCGCCGGTGATGCCGTGACACTCGGCCATGCCGGAGTAGAACCGGTCACGCAACCGGCGCATCCGCTCCGGTGATCGTTTGGAGCCCATCGCGCGGCGCAGCTGGTCGGCTTCGCCCGCGGTGAATCCGGCGCAGTCCACCGCCAGCGTCATCAGCTGTTCTTGAAACAGTGGAATTCCCAAGGTTTTCTCCAGCGCCCGCGCCATGCACGGATGCTCATAGGTCACCGGGTCGATACCGTTGCGGCGGCGGATGTAGGGATGCACCGATCCGCCCTGGATCGGCCCGGGGCGGATCAACGCCACCTCCACCACCAGGTCGTAAAACACCCGTGGGCGCAGCCGTGGCAGGGTGGCCATCTGCGCGCGCGACTCCACCTGGAACACCCCGACCGTGTCGGCGCGCGCGAGCATCTCGTACACCGCCGGCTCGGACAGATCGATCGTGGCTAAATCCACTTCGACGCCGCAATGCTGCGCCACCAGGTCGATCGCGTAATGCAATGCCGACAGCATCCCCAGCCCCAGCAGGTCGAACTTCACCAAACCTATTGCTGCGCAATCGTCTTTGTCCCACTGCAGCACGCTTCGCCCGGGCATCCGGGCCCATTCCACCGGGCACACGTCGGCGATCGGGCGGTCACAGATCACCATGCCGCCGGAGTGGATGCCCAGATGCCGTGGCAGGTCGGCGACCTGGTCGGCCAGCTCGATCACCTGTTCGGGGATGCCGTGAAGATCGGAGTCCTCACGGCCGGGGCGGCCCCACCGGCTCAGCTGCTTGCTCCAGGCGTCCTGTTGCCCCGGTGAATAGCCCAGCGCACGGGCCATGTCCCGCACGGCACTGCGGCCCCGGTAGGTGATGACGTTGGCCACCTGGGCGGCGTGGTCTCGGCCGTACTTGTCGTAGACGTACTGGATCACCTTTTCGCGCTCATCCGATTCGATGTCGATGTCGATGTCGGGCGGGCCATCGCGGGCCGGCGACAGAAAGCGCTCGAACAGCAGCCCGTTGGCCACCGGGTCCACCGCGGTGATACCGAGGGCGTAGCAGACCGCGGAGTTGGCCGCCGATCCCCTGCCCTGGCACAAGATGTCGCTGCGCCGGCAGAACTGGGTGATGTCGTGCACCACCAGGAAATATCCGGGAAAACCCAGTTGGGCAATGACTTCCAGCTCGCGTTCAATCTGGGCGTACGCGGCGGGCATGCGGTCGGGCGGGCCGTAGCGCCCGACCGCGCCGGCCAGGGTCAGCTGTCGCAGCCAGCTGTCCTCGGTGTGACCGTCTGGGACGGTAAACGGCGGCAGCCGCGGGGCGATCAGCGTCAACGGAAAAGCACACCGCTCACCGAGTTCGGCCGCCGCCGGCACCGCCGCCGGATGCGCCGCGAACAGCCGGGCCATCTCCGCGCCCGAGCGCAGATGCGAGCCGCCCAGCGGAGCCAGCCGGCCGGCGGCGGCATCCAGTGACTGGCGGGCCCGCACCGCGCCCAGCGCCATCGCCAGCCGGCCCCGATCCGGCCGGGCGAAATGCGCGCCGGTGGTGGCCACCAGCCCCACCCCGAACCGGGGCGCCAGGCCGGCCAGCGCCGCATTGCGTTCGTCGTCGTATGGATCGGAGTGCCGGGTCAGCTCCACGCTGACCCGCGCGGCCCCGAACCGGTCCACCAGATCGGCCAGCGCCGCAGCAGCCGCATCCGGGCCACCGGTGGCCAGCGCCTGGCGAACGTGGCCCTTACGGCAGCCGGTCAGGATGTGCCAGTGCCCGCCCGCCGCCTCGGTCAGCGCATCCAGATCGAAACGCGGCCTGCCCTTCTCGCCGGCCAGGTGCGCGGCGGCGATCTGCCGCGACAACCGCCGATAACCCTCCGGCCCGCGGGCCAATACCAGCAGGTGCGGACCGGGCGGGTCCGGGGCATCGGTGCGCGCCACCCTCCCCAGCGACAACTCGGCGCCGAACACGGTGGCCATATCCAGCTCGGCCGCCGCCTCGGCGAACCGCACCACCCCATACAAACCGTCGTGATCGGTCAGCGCGATCGCCCGCAGGCCCAACCGGGCAGCCTCGGCGACCAGCTCCTGCGGGCTGCTGGCCCCGTCCAGAAAGCTGTACGCCGAGTGCGCGTGCAACTCGGCATAAGGCGGGGAAGACAGGGAAGACGCCGTTTGCCCAGCCGGCCGCAGCGGCTCGACCTGCGGGACCGGCGGGCCGTGATCCGCCGACACACCGGCCGCAGCACCGGTGTGACGAGGCTTACCATCGAGAACACGTTCCATTTCCGCCCAGCTCGGCGGCCCATTACCCCAGCCCACGCCCTCCAGGATATCGAACATATGTACGAATCAATCTGGGATGGGTGTGAAAAAGAACTTTGATGCACTAATCTGTGTCAGTTCCGGCACGATGCGAAAGGGCCACTGCTTTCATGTTCGGCGCTCTCAGACGCGCGTGGTTACCCCTGCTCATCGTCATAGTCGTCGCGGTAGGGGGGTTCACCGTGCAACGAGTCCGCGGCTTCTTCGGAGCCGACGACAGCGGCTCGGGGTCTATCCCCTTCGAGGACACCAAGCCGTTCCACCCCAAGGTCGTGGTCTACGACATCTTCAGCCCGGACGGCACCTACGCCGACATCAACTACCTGGACCTCGACGCCACGCCGCAGCGGATCGACGGCGCCAGCCTGCCGTGGTCGCTGACCCTGTCGACCACCAACCCGGCGGTGAGCCCCAACATCGTCGCCCAGGGTGACGGCGCCACCATCGGCTGCCGCGTCACCATCGACGGCGTCATCAAAGAAGAAAGAATCGCCACCGGCCCCGTGAGCGCCCAGACCTTCTGCATTGTGAAATCCGCATGAGCAAGCACACCAGCGACGACACCCCGACCGACACCCTGCCGGCCACGCAGCCGCCGCCCAAGCGCGGCGGTATCCCGGCGTGGATTCGCCAGCTCGCGGTGCCCATCATCTTGGGCTGGTTGGCGATCACCGTACTGGTGAACGTCGTCGTACCGCAGCTCGACGACGTCGGGAAGATGCGCGCGGTGTCGATGGCCCCACGCGACGCTCCGTCGATGATCGCGATGATGCGCATCGGCAAGGTGTTCGACGAATTCAAATCGGACAGCTCGGCGATGGTGGTCCTCGAAGGCGACCAGCCGCTCGGCGACGACGCGCACAAGTATTACGACCAACTGGTCGCCAAGATGGAGGCCGACCACACCCACGTCGAGCACATCCAGGACTTCTGGAGCGACCCGCTGACCGCGGCGGGATCGCAGAGCCCGGACGGCAAGGCCGCGTATGTTCAGGTCTACCTGGCCGGCAACATGGGCGAGACCCTGGCCAACGAATCGGTCGAGGCCGTCCAGCAGATCATCGCCGACACCCCGGCGCCCGAGGGGGTGCACGCCTACGTCACCGGTGGGGCCGCCCTCAACGCCGATCAGCACATCGCCGGCGACAAAAGCCTGAAGATCATCACCGCGCTGACCTTCGTGGTGATCATCACGATGCTGCTGTCCATCTACCGCTCCATCGGCACCGTGCTGTTGGTGCTGGGCATGGTGGTCTTCGAGCTGAGCGCTGCCCGCGGCGTGGTGGCCGTGTTGGCCTACTACAACATCATCGGCCTGTCGACGTTCGCGGTGAACCTGCTGGTGACACTCGCGATCGCCGCCTCGACGGACTACGCGATCTTCCTGCTGGGCCGCTATCAAGAGGCCCGAGCGCTCGGCGAGGACAAAGAATCGGCCTTCCACACCATGTATCACGGCACCGCGCACGTGATCTTGGGATCGGGTCTGACCATCGCCGGTGCGACCTTCTGTCTGCACTTCACCCGACTGCCCTACTTCCAGTCGCTGGGCGTTCCCCTGGCGATCGGCATGGTGGTCGTGGTTCTCGCGGCGCTCACCTTCGGTTCCGCGGTCGTTGCGGTGGCCAGCCGCTTCGGCATGCTGGAGCCCAAGCGGGCGATGCGAATCCGCACCTGGCGGCGGATCGGCGCGATGATCGTGCGCTGGCCGGGGCCGGTGCTGGTAGCCACCACGGCGGTCTGCCTGATCGGCCTGCTCACGCTGCCCGGGTACAAGACCAACTACAACGACCGGCAGTACCTGCCGGACTACGTGCCGGCCAACATCGGCTACGCCGCCGCCGACCGGCACTTCTCCCAGGCCCGGATGAGTCCGGAACTGCTGATGATCGAGACCGACCACGACCTGCGCAACCCGGCCGACTTCCTGGTGATCAACCGGATCGCCAAGCGGGTGTTCGAGGTGCCGGGCATCGGGCGGGTGCAGACCATCACCCGGCCGCTGGGCACGCCGATCGAACACACCACGATCCCGTTCGCCATCAGCATGCAGGGCACCACCCAGCAGCTGAACATGAAGTACCAGCTCGACAGCATGAAGAACATGCTCAAGATGGGCGACGACATGGCGGTCTCTGTCCAGAGCATGAAGGACATGCTCGAGGTCACCCGCGCGATGTCCGAGACGACCCACAGCATGGACCTCAAGATGCACCACATGCTCGACGACATCCAGCGGATGCGCGACTCGATCGCGGACTTCGACGACATGTGGCGTCCGATGCGCAGCTACTTCTACTGGGAGCCGCACTGCTTCGACATCCCGATCTGCTGGTCGATCCGGTCGATCTTCGACGTGATGGACGGCCTCGACCAGATGACCGAGGACTTCGAAAAGGTGCTGCCCGACATCGACAACCTCGACCGGCTGATCCCCCGGATGCTCGAGATCATGCCGCCGATGATCGAGACGATGGAAAACATGCGGACCACCCAGCTGAAGATGCAGTCCACCATGGAGGGCCTGCAGCTTCAGATGGAGAAGATGATGGAAGGCCAGAACGCCATGGGCAAGGCGTTCGACGAGTCCAAGAACGACGACTCGTTCTACCTGCCGCCCGAGGCGTTCGACAACCCCGACTTCAAGCGCGGCATGAAGATGTTCCTGTCCCCCGACGGGCACGCGGTGCGGTTCATCATCAGCCATGAGGGCGACCCGATGTCCCCGGAGGGTGTCAGCCACATCGCGCCGATCAAGCACGCCGTGCACGAGGCGCTCAAGGGCACCCCACTGGAGGGCTCCAAGGTCTATCTCGGTGGCACCGCGGCCATGTTCAAGGACATGAAGGACGGGTCGGCCTACGACCTGATCATCGCCGGTATCGCCTCGCTGTGCCTGATCTTCATCATCATGCTGCTGATCACCCGGGCCGTGGTGGCCTCGGCGGTGATCGTCGGCACGGTGCTGCTCTCGCTGGGCACGAGTTTCGGTATCTCGGTGCTGATCTGGCAGCACATCATCGGCCTGGACCTGCACTGGATGGTGCTGGCGATGTCGGTGATCATCCTGTTGGCGGTCGGCTCGGACTACAACCTGCTGCTGGTCTCCCGGATGAAGGAAGAGCTGCACGGCGGGCTCAAGACCGGCATCATCCGCGCCATGGGCGGCAGTGGCTCCGTGGTCACCTCGGCGGGCCTGGTGTTCGCGTTCACCATGATGTCGATGCTGGTCTCCGACCTGCGCGTGATCGGCCAGGTGGGCTCCACCATCGGACTGGGTCTGCTCATCGACACCCTGGTGATCCGCTCGTTCATGACGCCGTCGATCGCCGCGCTGCTGGGCCGCTGGTTCTGGTGGCCGCAGCGGGTGCCGTTGCGGCCGAGTCCGGTGGCGCAGCAGGCCGTGGCCCGGGCAAGTGAGCCGGTGTCGGCCGGCTGACGCTGGCCGTTATGACGCCGGGCGGACGACGACCACCGGGGTGTGGGCTGACTGCACCACTGCCTGGCTGACCGAGCCGAGCAGCATGCCGGTGAAGCCGCCGCGGCCGTGGCTGCCCACCACCACCAGCTGGGCCTCCTGGGATTGGTCGACGAGTTGGTCGGCCGGTCGGTCATCGACCACCACGCGGCGCACCGTGACGTCGGGGTAGCGCTCCCGCCAGCCCGCCAGTCGTTCGGCCAGGGCCAGTTCGCCTTCAGATGCCATCGCCGCGGTGTCGACGCCGGGGAAGTCCATCAGTCCGGTGTCGTGCCAGGCATACACCGCGATCAGTTCCACCCCACGCAACGAGGCCTCTTCGAACGCCAGCGCGGTTGCGGCCTCCGACACCGGGGATCCGTCGATACCGACAACCACCGGTGCGGTGTCGGGGCGCGAATGGTCTTCGTGGATGACCACGACCGGGCAGTGCGCGTGCCGCACCAGCGACGAGCTGACCGAGCCGAGCAGCAGCCGGCGCATCCGCCCGTGCCCGCGCGACCCGACCACCAGGCGGGCGGCTTCGCGACTCATGTCCACCAGCATCGGCACCGTGGAGCCCACCACGGTCTCGGCGGTGACCTGCTTCGCGCCGGCCGCCTCGGCGATCTCGACGGCCTCACGCAGGTAGCGTTCGCCCTGGTCACGCTGCCACTCGGTGTAGCCGGGCGGCATCGGTGTCTCGGGGAACGTCATCACCACCGGGGAAGCCAGCACGTGGACCAGGACGAGCGGCAGGTTGTGCAGCGCGGCGTCACGCGCCGCCCAGTCGACTGCCGCTACCGACGACGGCGATCCGTCGACACCGACCAGGATTCCGGGAGTGGACGACATCGGGGCTCTCCTTGTGCTCGGGGAACTCTAGACCCCTACCACGCTAATCGGAGCACGGCTGTGGCACCGTGGTGGACATGGTTGGCATGTCGGTCACGATCGACCCGCGCCGGCATGACGCGGTGCTGTTGCGGCTCGACGACGATGCCGACACTGAAGCCCTGACCGAGCGGCTGCAGCGAGCGGGCGTGCGGGTAGCTGCGGCGCCCCCCGGTGGCTCCGACAGTGCGAGCGCCGAACTGGTGGCTGCCGCCGCCGGATTGGCGGTACGGCCGGGCCGCTGCGTGGTGCTCACCGACTCCCAATCGCAGGTAATCGCCGCTCGCAGTGCCGGATTCGCCCTGGTGATCGGCGTGGGGTGCGACGGCGGTGACGCGGTGGTGGCTGATCCGAGCGCGGTGCAGGTGCGTACCGGCGATCGGCCGATGTCGGCGTTGCCGGATGCGATGACGGCCTTGAACGCCGGAGCGTTGCGTGACCTCGATCACCCGGCGGCGTTCTTCGATTTCGACGGGACGCTCTCGGACATCGTCGACGATCCCGACGCGGCCCGGCCGGTGGCCGGCGCGGTGGAGGCATTGGCCGCGTTGGCCGCCCAGTGCCCGGTCGCGGTGCTGTCCGGTCGCGACCTGGCCGACGTGCGAACCCGGGTGGGCCTGGACGGGATCTGGTATGCGGGCAGTCACGGCTTCGAGCTGATCGGACCGGACGGCGCTCACCACCAGAACGACGCCGCCGTCGATGCGGTGCTGGTGCTGGCCGCCGCGGCCGGTTCGCTCCATGAGCAGCTCGGTGCGATCCCGGGAATCATGGTGGAACACAAGCGCTTCGCGGTCGCCGTGCACTACCGCAATGCTGCCCGGGATCGGGTCGGTGAGGTACTGGCAGCGGTGCGCGAGACCGGTCGGCGCCGCGGCCTACGGGTGACGACCGGGCGTGAGGTGATCGAGCTGCGCCCCGAGATCGACTGGGACAAGGGCCGTACGCTGCACTGGCTGCTGGATCGGATGACCGGGGTGAAGACACCGCTTTTCCTCGGCGACGACATCACCGACGAGGACGCGTTCGACGCGGTGGCCGAACTGTCGGGTGCCGGAATAGTGGTGCGGCACAACGACGACGGCGATCGTGCGACCGCCGCACGCTACGGTCTGGACAGCCCGGCGCAGGCGGCCGAGTTCACCGCACGGCTGGCTGAGCGCCTGGCCGCCGACTGATCAGCGGCCTCAGTCCTGGTATTCCACCGCGCCGTCGTCGAGCACCACCCGCGGGTTGGCGCCGTCGGGACCGGCCGCCTCGGTGCGGAACACCGCCTTGCCCGGCTCGGTCCGCCAGATCGAGGTGGTCAGCGTCTCCCCCGGGAACACCGGGTCGGTGAATCGTGCCGAGATGGCGCTGACCCGGCTGGCGTCGCCGCCGCCGAGCTCGGCGACCAGCGCACGACCGGCGAAACCGTAGGTGCACAGCCCGTGCAGGATCGGCTTGGGGAAACCGGCCAGCGTGGTGGCGAACCACGGATCGCTGTGCAGCGGGTTGCGGTCGCCGGAGAGCCGATAGAGCAGCGCCTGGTCCTCTCGGGTCGCATACGCGACGCGGGAATCCGGTTCGGTGTCGGGGATCTGCGGGGCGACCGCCCGTTGCCCGGGTTCCCCGC
Organism: Mycolicibacter heraklionensis; assembly: GCA_001673575.1. Classification (GTDB taxonomy): domain Bacteria; phylum Actinomycetota; class Actinomycetes; order Mycobacteriales; family Mycobacteriaceae; genus Mycobacterium; species Mycobacterium heraklionense_A. The sequence continues at coordinate 43,138 of LZME01000062.1, forward strand.
CGAAGCCGCCGGCCTTGCGGATCACCAGGGTGGTCAGCGTCTCGACGACCAGCTCGGAAGTCTTCGAATCGGTGCCGCGCGCCCGCAGCATCACGACGGCGTTCTTGCCCTCGCCCTTGTCCTGAATGTCGGCCACCTCGGCCACCACCTGCAGGCTTCCGGCGGGCGGCAGCGGCGCGAACAGTCGCACCTCTTGAGAGCCGTGCAGCAGCATCGCCGGGTTGAACGTGCCGATCTTGCCGACGGCCGCAAAGCCCATGCAGCAGATGACGGCGTAGGTGGGCAGCACCTGCTGCGGGGTGTCATGGCTGTTCTCGGTGGTGAATGCCAGATCGGCTGTTCCGGCGCCAACCCCGAGCGCATAGAGCATGGTGTCGCGATCGGTCCATGTGAACGGCATCGGGTCGGCGGTCGCGCCAATGGCCGTCGGGTCCAGTGCCACGGATTCTCCTTCACCTCGGACGAATTGGCCCCCACCATTTCAGCAGAACCGGTCGCGCCAGCGCCATCCACACGGCAGGCTGTCGAACATGGGGAAGCGCATCTGGAACCGCACCGGCACCCTGTTCGCACTGTTGGCGGCGGCGCTGGCCGCGGTGCTGGTGCTCAGCGGTTGTTCGGGGACACCGCACCCGCGCAACATCACCCTGACGCTGGTCCGGCACGCGGAATCCGAAGCCAACGCCGCCGGAATCCTCGACACCTCGGTGCCCGGACCGGGACTGACCGAGAAAGGCCGCGTCCAGGCTCAGGAGATCGCGGATCAGCTCTCCCGCGGCCACCACGACGGTGTCTATGCCTCGTCGATGGTGCGCACTCAGCAGACCGCCGCCCCGCTGGCCCGCGAACTCGGCCGTCAGGTGCAGATCCTGCCCGGGCTGCGAGAGATCAGCGCCGGTTGGTTCGGCGACAAGCCCCGAGATGTGGCCAATTCGGCATATTGGCTTGCCCCGCAGGCATGGCTTCACGGTGACCGGACCGCGGCCATCCCCGGCTCGATCGACGGCAACCAGTTCAACGACGAGTTCGGCGCCGCCGTCCAGCAGATCTACGACTCCGGCGACACCAACCCGGTGGCGTTCGCGCACGGGGCGTCGATCGCGACGTGGACCCTGATGAATGTCAAGAACCCCCGCGATGAGCTGTTGATCGACCATCCACTGCCCAACCTCGGCAAGGTGGTGATCACCGGCAACCCGGCCACCGGCTGGAAACTGTTGGACTGGGACGGAATTCGCGTATTCTGACCTGGCGCAGATGAGCACGCCTGACGGCTCCGACGCTCCGGCCGGCTTGACCGACACCGGACGCGTGGAGGCGTTCAGCGACGGTGTATTCGCGATCGCGGTGACCCTGCTGGTGCTCGACCTCAAAGCACCCGAGCACGCCCCCGGGCAGCTGCTGGAGGGCCTGATCCGGCAGTGGCCGGCCTATCTCGGCTACCTCGCGTCGTTCGGCTACGTCGCGGTGATCTGGCTCAACCACCACCAGGCGTTCACCGCGATCAAACAGGTCAACAAAGGCGTCCACCTGGCCAACATCGCCCTGCTGTTCACCACGGCACTCATCCCGTTTCCGACCGCGGTGCTCTCCCGCGCGTTCATCGACGGGGCTGACACCCCCGACGCGCGTACCGCCGTGGCCCTGTACGCCGGCATTCTGGCGGTGATGTGCGCGAGTTGGCTGCTGCTGTTCGACCAGGTCAGCCGATGCCCCGACCGGCTGGTCGCAGACGAGGTGGACCCGCGCGTGTTCGCCGCCCAACGGCTTCGGTCGATGACCGGGATCGTCGCCTATCTGGTGGCGGGCGTGATCGGCGTGATGTGGTCGCCGATGGTCGCGCTGGCGGTTTTCGTCGTGATGCCGGCCTTCTACGCGATCAATATCGGCGGATATCGACGGCGAGACTCAAGTCACCATTGACGTAGCCGACCCGAGCGACCACCATGACCGCATGCGTTATGTCGTTACCGGCGGTACCGGGTTTATTGGGCGGCGGGCGGTGTCGCGTCTGCTGGAGTCCAGGCCGGAAGCGCAGGTGTGGGTGCTGGTGCGCCGCGCCTCGCTGGGCCGCTTTGAGGCCCTGGCCGCTCAGCACGGTCAGGCATGGGGCGAGCGGGTGAATCCGCTGGTCGGCGACCTGACGGAAGAGAATCTGGGGTTGACCGACTCGGCGCTCGCCGAACTGGGCGACATCGACCACGTGCTGCACTGTGCGGCCATCTACGACATCACCGCCGGCGCGGCCGAACAACAGGCCGCCAACGTCGAAGGCACTCGCGCGGTGATCGGGCTGGCGAAGCGGCTCGACGCCACCTTGTCGCACGTGTCGTCGATCGCGGTGGCCGGCAACTACGCCGGTGAGTTCACCGAAGACGACTTCGACATCGGCCAGGAACTGCCAACCCCGTATCACCAGACCAAGTTCGAGGCCGAAGCACTGGTGCGCTCGACGCCGGGACTGCGCTACCGGGTGTACCGGCCGGCGGTGGTGGTGGGCGATTCCCGCACCGGCGAGATGGACAAGGTCGACGGGCCGTACTACTTCTTTCCGCTGCTGGCCAAGCTGGCAGCACTGCCCCGGCTCACCCCGATGGCGGTGCCGGACACCGGACGCACCAACGTGGTTCCGGTCGACTACGTCGTCGATGCACTGATCGAGTTGATGCACGCCGACGGGTATGACGGGCGCACCTTCCACCTCACCGCGCCGCGCTCCATCGGGCTGCCCGACATCTACCGCGCCGTCGCGCGAGAGGCCGGGCTTCCGCCGCTCCGCGCCACACTGCCCGGCGCCGTGGCGGCCCCGGTGCTCAACGTCCGCGGGCGGGCCCGGGTGTGGCGCAACATGATGGCCACCCAACTGGGCCTGCCCGCCGAGGTGCTCGACCTGGTGAACCTGCGGCCGACGTTCGTCGCCGACGCCACCCGCGCGGCGCTGGGTGACCGTGTCCGGCTGCCCGAGTTCGCCGACTACGCGCCGGGGCTGTGGCGGTACTGGGCGCAACATCTGGATCCCGACCGCGCCCGCCGCGACGATCCGGCCGGGCCCCTGGTCGGCCGGCACGTCATCATCACCGGGGCGTCCAGCGGTATCGGCCGGGCTTCGGCGATCGCCGTCGCCGAGCGCGGCGGCACGGTCTTCGCGCTGGCCCGCAACGGCTCGGCACTCGATGATCTGGTGGCCGAAATCCGGGCCGGTGGTGGGCAGGCGCACGCGTTCACCTGCGATGTCACCGATTCGGCGTCGGTGGAGCACACCGTCAAGGACATCCTGGGCCGGTTCGGGCACGTCGACTACCTGGTGAACAACGCAGGCCGGTCGATCCGCCGATCGGTGGTCAACGCATGCGATCGGATGCACGACTACGAGCGCACGATGGCGGTCAATTACTTTGGCGCGGTGCGCATGACGCTGGCGCTGCTGCCGCACTGGCGGGAACGACGGTTCGGCCACGTCGTCAACGTCTCCAGCGTGGGGGTACAGGCGCACAGCCCCAAGTACAGCGCGTACGTGCCCACCAAGGCGGCGCTGGACGCGTTCGCCAATGTGGTGTCGACCGAGACACTGTCGGACCACATCACGTTCACCACCATCCACATGCCGCTGGTGGCCACTCCGATGATCGCACCGACCGGAAAGCTGGTTCCGATGGGAGCGATCAGCGCCGAACACGCGGCGGCAATGGTGGTTCGCGGGCTGGTCGAGAAGCCGGACCGGATCGACACCCCATCGGGCACGCTGGGCGCGGCCGGCAACTACTTCACCCCCAAGCTGTCCCGACGGGTCCTGCACCAGCTGTACCTGGGCTACCCGGACTCGGCCGCGGCACGCGGCGTGGCGCCCCAAGAAAACACCGAAGCCGTTGCACCCGTTGCGGCACAACCAACTCGACGCCGCCCGAAGCGGCCGTCGCGGGCGATCCCCCGGGTACGGACGCCCCGCCCGGTCAAGCGGGCGGTGCGGTTGGTTCCGGGCGTGTACTGGTGAGCCTGCGCTCGTGACGCTGCCCGTCTTCGCCGACTTCGACACCGGCGTCGACGACGCGGTCGCGCTGGTGTACCTGTTGGCCAGTCCGGGGGCCGAACTTGTCGGGATCGCCGCTACCGGCGGAAACGTTGCGGTGCAGCAGGTCTGACGCAACAACCTGGCCCTGTTGGAGTTGTGCGGGGCGACCGGTGTCCCAGTGTCCAAAGGTGCCGACGGACTGGCCCGCACCGCGGAGAACATCCACGGCCCTCAGGGGCTGGGGTATGCCGAGTTGCCGGCCGGCACCGGACAACTCACCGGATCCGACGCCGCCGCAGCCTGGGTCGCCGCCGCGCGGGAACATCCGGGGCAGCTGATCGGTCTGGCCACCGGCCCGCTGACCAACCTGGCATTGGCGCTGCGGGCCGAACCCGCACTGCCCACGCTGCTGCGTCGGCTGGTGATCATGGGCGGTGCGTTCTCCGGCGAGCGGTCCGGCTGGGCCGAGTTCAACATCGGGTTCGATCCCGAGGCGGCCGCCGAGGTATTCACGACGTGGGGAACGGTTGCGCCGCAACGGCTCCCGATCGTGTGCGGCCTGGATCTGACCCGGCACATCGCGATCACGCCGGAGATCCTGGCCGAGCTGCCGGCGGACAGTCCGGTGGTCCAGATGCTGGGCGACGCGCTGCGGTTCTATTTCGAGGCACACGAGGCGCACGGCCACGGCTACCTGGCGTATCTGCACGATCCGCTGGCCGCGGCGGTCGCACTGGAACCCACGCTGGTGACGACTCGCCCGGCTGCGGTGCGGGTCGAGCTTGCGCCCGGCGATACGCGCGGGCGCACGATCCCCGACTGGGATGCCGCACAGCCCAACGCGCTGATCGGGGTGGGCATCGATCCGGCGGCGTTCTTCGACCGGTTCGTGCAGCGGGTCAGCGCATTCGCCGGTCACACACCGCCGAACGTGTAACCACTGCGATTCGAGCCAAGTTTTTTCGCAGTCATGACACGCTCGGCGAAGCCGGGCGAGGCGCCCGGGCAGGGTAGCCGGCGCCGGTTCACTCGTACACCCCCTCCAGATACCACCGCCGCAGCCGGTAACACAGCAGCAGCGCCCGCCCGGGCGCCGCGCTTCCCGGCGAGTCCTCCAGCAGCGCCTGGACCCGGGCGGTGCGCCCGGAACCCGGCCCCTCCCGCTGCGGGTCCCACCATCGCTCGTCGACCGGCCAGGGACCGGCCCACCAGCGCAGCCGGTCGTCGCGGCCCCGGGCGACCAGCCACACCGGGTCGGCGGAGAAGAGCCCCCGGCCCGTCACGCGGATCGGATTGCGTTCGGCATCAAGCAGTTCCACCGGGTCGTCGAGCAGCACCGACGGCGAGGGTTCGGGGAGCCGGCCGGGCCACGGCTGGCGCGGGTCGGCCAGCGGCACCGGCTCGTCCCCCAGCGGGGTCAAGGTGATGCGCTCGGCGGGACCGCGGCCGCCGGAGAGCACCGGCACCCGCACCGCTTCGGGGCCGAGCAGGCCCTGCACCCGCACCAGGGCGCGGCGGGCACGCAACCGATCCTCCTCCCCCAGGCCGCCCCACAGCGGCAACTGCAGCGCCTCGGTCGCCGAGAGCACCTCCACCGGCTCCAGCCGCAGCAGCGTCACCGGGCCGGTCGGCCGATCGGAGCCGACGCGGCTGTTCAGCCAGCCGTCCAGCTGCCAGCGCACCCGATCTGCGGTGGCGTCCTCGGTCAACGGCTCGGCGCATCGCCACACCCGGGTCAGCTCTTCCCCGGTGTCGGTGACGGCGTGAATGGCCAGCCGGGTGCAGCCGACCCCGGCGGCCATCAGCGTCCGGTGCAGCGCACCGGCCAGCGAACGCCCGGCGAACGCCGCGGCGTCGACCCGGTCGATCGGCGGATCGCAATGCAGCACAGCCTCGAGATCCGGCGTGGGCTCACGCCCGGACGGCCCGCGTTCCGGCTCGGCGCGGGCGAACCGGTGCGCGATGAGCGCGTCGGGGCCGAACCGCGAGGTGACATCCGGGCGGGGCAGCGCAGCGAACTGCCCGATGGTTCGAATACCCAGGCGCCACAACAGGTCGACCAGGCCGTCACGCCCCGGACCGGACAGGCTGGGCTCGGCGGCCAGCTGTCGGATCGACTGCGCCGACAGGAATCGGGCGTCTGTCCCGGGCGGCACCACGGCGCCGGCACGTGCGGCGAGCACCGCGGTGGAGAGCCCGTCGGCGATCCCGACCTGGCATTCGACATCGGCCGCGGCCACCGCATCGACGAGGCGTTCGGCGGCCTGCTCCTCGGAGCCGAAGGCGCGCACCGCACCACGCACCGACACCACCAGCAGCCCGGGCCGCAACACCTCAGCGGCCGGCATCAGTTCGTCGACCGCGGCCAGGACCGGCTCGAACAGCCGGGCATCGCGATCGGTGTCGGCGGCCACCACATGCAGCGCCGGACAGCGGGCCGCCGCCTCTCGGCGTCGCAGCCCCCGCCGCACCCCCGCCGCACGGGCGCCCGCCGAACAGGCGACCACCCGGTTGGCCAGAGTGACCGCAATCGGCGCGGTGGCCGGCAGCCCCGCCGCCGCCGCCGCGGCGACCGCGGGCCAGTCCATGCACCACAGCGCCAGTACTCGAGAGTCGGCCATGCGAAGGCTCGCTACCCGGCCCTGGTTCGCCCGGCCGCGCGTCCGGCGGCCCGCACCTCGAGCCGCACCGCGCCGATCCGCCCGAAGCCGGAGATGGCGCCGCAGCCCGTCGTCTTGTCGCCAACCGTCTCATAGCCGCTCACCCGGGCGTCCAACTGCAGCGCCGTGCCCTGCCAGGTGCCGCCGGAGACCAGCAGGGCGCAGCCCCGGTGACGCGCGCGGGCCAGCACCACCCGGGTGCGCGCCGGCGGCACCGATCGGCCGCCCAGTCCGAGCACCACCAGATCCATGCCGTCCATCAGCACCGTGGCCACCTCCACCGGGTCGTTGCCGGGGTCGGGGATCACCGCGAGCCGGCTCAGGTCGGCACCCATCTCGGAGGCGGCCAGCAGCCCGAGATCGGGCTGACCGACGATGGCCGCGTTGCCGCCGGCCGCCGTCACCGTGGCCACCATGCTCAGCATCAGCGAGCGGGCCCCCGATAGCACCGCCACCGTGCCGCGCGGTAGTCCGGCGGGCAACACCCCGGCCAGCAGCGACGGGACCGGCAGCACGGAGTCGGCGGCCGGGGCCACCAGAGTGGTCGTCGCCGACGATCCGGCCCCCCGCCGGCCCGCACCCACCTTGCCCGACACCGCCGCCATCTGCCGACGCAGCCGTTCTAGCTGGTCGGCGCGATTTTCTCCGGAGCTATGACGTTGCCCCAAGTCCACCGCCGCCGTCATGATCGCCTCCGGAAACCACTCGATATGTTCGAAACTATGTTCGATTGACCCGAGTGAACACTTCCCCACCGACAACCGTCAAGCCGGATCTCGCGGCGGCGCATCAACGACCTCGCGTGCCCCACCAGCACCGTCACCAAGGCCGTCAGCAGCCCGGGGTTGGTACAGAGTTCAAAATATGTAACACTGTTCCGCATGACCCAATCCGTGGAGTCCGACGCGACTACCGATGCGCTGCCGTTAGGACCGCAGTCCTTGGTGTGGCGCTACTTCGGCGACAACCGGATGTTCTTGATCGGGCCGCGGCCCGCGGTGCTGCAGAACATGCTCGCCGAGCTCGGCCAGGGCGTGCTGGACCACTCGGTGTTCTTCACCGACACCGCCGCCCGCGTCAAACGCTCGCTGCCGCCGATCTTCATGACCGTCTACGGCGACGACTCGGATAACACCGGCCAGCAGGTGCGCGACTTCCACCACAACATCAAGGGGAAGATGCCTGACGGGAGCCGGTATCACGCCCTGGATCCCGAGACCTACTTCTGGGCGCACGCCACCTTCGTCGAGCAGGTGCTGTACTTCGCCGACACCTTCGTCAAGCGGCTGACCCCCGCCGAGAAGGAGCGGATCTACCTCGAATCGAAGACCTGGTATCGCCGCTACGGTGTCAGCGACCGGGCGATGCCGGCCGACTACGCCGCGTTCGAGCGCTACTGGAATCAGATGCTGGACAAGGTTCTCGTCGACCACCCGACCGCCAAGTACGGCGTCGGCTATGTCACCAAGGGCTTCCCCTGCCCCAAGGGAGTGCCGCCGACGCTGTGGCGGGCGATCTCGGTGGTCTTCAATCCGCTCGCGGCGTTTCTCACCACCGGCGGTATGCCGCCGAGCACCCGCGCCCAACTGGGCCTGCCGTGGAGTGATCGCCACGAGCGGCGCTATCAGCGGTTCGCCGCGGTCTGCCGGTCGCGGCCGGTCAACTGGGCGTGGGATCATTTGCCGATGCGACTGCGCTACAACCAATTCGCCTATGCCGGCTACACCCGGGGCTGACCCGACGACCACCGCCATCCTCGATGCCGCGGTCGCCGAATTCGAGCAGCACGGCTTCCGACGGGTCGCACTCGACGACGTCGCCCGCCGCGCGCGAGTCAGCCGCACCACCATCTACCGCCGGTTCGCCGGCCGCGACGAGCTGGTCGCCGCGGTCATCGACCGGGAGAACGCCGCGCTCTACGACGACATCGCCGCCGAGCTGAAAAGCTCTGGCCCCCAGTCGAATTACTATGTCGAGGCGTTCACCTCGGCGATCATGCAGTTTCGCCGGCATCGGGTGCTCAATCGGATGATCACCGACGAGCCGGCGCTGGCGCTGGAACTGGGCCAACGGCACTACGACGCGATCATGGACCGGATGTCTGAAGCGCTGCAGGTGATCTTCCCGGCCGGATTCGCCGAACGCATCGGCGCGGCGGTCGTCACCGAATTGGCCGACACCATCCTGCGCTACGCCGCGATGGCACTGTTATTGCCGTCGCGCGAACCGCTGGAGTCCGCCGAGGACATCCGCACGTTCGCGACCGCGCATTTTCTGCCGAGTCTTCCCGCGGCACTGCGCGCAATGCCAATGTAGGGATTACCCCCACTCGATCAGAGAGCCGCACTGACTCCCATCGAGGCAGCCACCTCGGGCATGTAGCGCTCCGCGAGCAGGGTCGCGATGGCCTCGACATCACTGGCCAGCGGATACATGTGGCGATACTGCAGAACCTGTTTGCCGATCAGCCCGAGCCGCTCGGTGAACGTCGGCATGCGGCCCGGATCCAGCAACGGCGTGTTGAACGGCGCGCAGTCGGAACGCTGAAACTCGAAGGCGGCGCTGATCCGCGGCGCGGCTCCGAGACGGCTGCCGCGCCCGCCCCAGTGCAGGACTGCCTGATTCCAGGCGAACATGGTGCCCGCCGTGGCCGGCAGCGCCCGAATGTCCTGGAGATTACGGACCGTCGTGTTGTCCGGCCCGTCCCATCGACGCTGGACGAAACGATCGTCGAGATGAGCCGGCAGCACGTACATGCACCCGTTGAGCGGGGTGGCATCGGTGAACGGGAGCCACACCGTCAGCGTCCGCGGTGAGTTGTCGGCATCGAGAGTCCCGATCACCCGGTCGCGGTGCGGGCCCCAACCCACGGCGTTATCGCTGGGGTTGACGTGCCAGACCCAGAAGTCGGGCAACGCCTGATACCCCTCGCCCATCACGCTGGACAGGAACTCCGAAAGCCCCTGGAAAGCCAGCCACAGCTCGTCATAGACGAAGGCGAAAGCCAGTGGGATGCCTTGTTGGAACAGCGTCGACACGCCCGCGCGAATGGGCGCGATGGCCGCTTCCGGCAGGGCGTCGGGAACCTGGACGTAGCCCTCGCGCTTCAAGTTGGCCAGCTGGGTGTCGAGCTCGCCGACCGCGGCGGACGGGCGGGCGCCCCCGGCTTCTATCGACATTTCTGGGCACAGCTGCGCCCAGAATTCGCGACGCTGGGCGTCGGCAGCCGAAAGCGCAGCAATCATCGTGGCTACTCCCACTCAATAGTGCCGGGTGGTTTGCTGGTGACGTCCAACACTACGCGGTTGACCTCGGGAACCTCATTGGTTATCCGGGTTGAGATCCGCTCCAGCACCTCGTAGGGCACCCGCGTCCAGTCGGCGGTCATGGCGTCCTCACTGGACACCGGCCGCAGCACAATCGGATGGCCGTAGGTGCGGCCGTCGCCCTGCACGCCCACCGAACGGACATCGGCCAGCAGCACCACCGGGCACTGCCAGATCTGGTGGTCCAGACCGGCGGCGGTCAACTCCTCGCGGGCGATCGCATCGGCCGCCCGCAGCGTCGCCAGCCGCGGGCCGGTGACCTCGCCGACGATCCGGATGCCCAGCCCGGGCCCCGGGAACGGTTGGCGGGCAACGATCTCCTCCGGCAGCCCCAACTCGCGCCCGACCGCACGCACCTCGTCCTTGAACAGCAGGCGCAGCGGCTCGACGAGACTGAACTTCAGGTCGTCGGGCAGCCCGCCGACGTTGTGGTGGCTCTTGATGTTCGCGGTACCGGTCCCCCCGCCGGATTCCACCACGTCCGGATACAGCGTGCCCTGCACCAGGAACTCGACTCCCCCTTCGGAAGCGTGGTCTCCCAAGGTGTCTCGCACCGCACCCTCGAACGCCCGGATGAACTGGCGCCCGATGATCTTTCGCTTGCCCTCGGGATCGGACACCCCGGACAACGCGTCGAGGAACACCGCTTCGGCGTCCACGGTGACCAGCTTGGCGCCGGTGGCGGAGACGAAGTCGTTCTGCACCTGCTCACGCTCCCCGGCGCGCAACAGCCCATGGTCGACGAACACACATGTGAGGCGGTCACCGATGGCACGCTGCACCAGCGCCGCGGCCACCGCGGAGTCCACCCCGCCGGACAGTCCGCAGATGGCGTGGCCGTCGCCGATCTGTTCGCGTACCTGCTCGATCAGCGCATCGGCGATATTGGCAGGCGTCCAGGCCGCGTCGATGCCGGCGAACTCGTGCAGGAACCGGCTGAGCACCCGCTGCCCGTAAGGGGTGTGCAGCACCTCGGGGTGGTATTGCACCCCGGCCAGCCGGCGGGCGCGGTTCTCGAATGCGGCCACCGGCGCGCCCGCGGTGCCGGCCACCACGGTGAACCCGTCCGGCGCCACGGTCACCGCGTCACCGTGGCTCATCCACACCGGCTGGGTGCCCGGCAGGCCCGAGTGCAGTTCCCCGCCGGTCACCGTCAGTTCGGTGCGGCCGTACTCACTGGTCCCGGTGTGCTCGACGGTGCCGCCGAGCGCGGCCGCCATGGCCTGGAAGCCATAGCAGATGCCGAACACCGGAAGGCCGAGGTCAAACAGCGCCGGATCGAGCTGCGGGGCACCCTCGGCGTAGACGCTGGACGGCCCGCCGGACAGCACGATCGCCAGCGGATCGCGCGCGGCGATCTCTTCGACGGTCGCGGTGTGCGGGACGACTTCGGAGAACACCCGCGCCTCCCGAACCCGGCGGGCGATCAATTGGGCGTACTGCGCGCCGAAGTCGATGACCAAGACGGGGCGAGACGATGGTGATGACACGCAAAGAGTCTAGTGGCGGCGAAAGTCAGCCGGACCAACGGCGGGCATGGTGAAGTGTAGGCACGCCGGAACGCCGGAGGGAGAACACGTGCTGGGTCTGCCCGAAACGGTGCGTGCCTGCCTGTTCGACCTCGATGGAGTGCTCACCGACACCGCCAGCGTGCACACCCGCGCCTGGAAATCCATGTTCGACGCCTACCTGTCGGCGCGTGCCGAACGCACCGGCGAGCCGTTCGTGCCGTTCGACGCGGAAGGTGATTACCGGCGCTTCGTCGACGGCCGCAAACGCGACGACGGGGTGCGCGCGTTTCTGGCCAGCCGCGGCATCACGCTGCCCGACGGCGCCGACGACGACCCGCCCGACGCCGAAACCGTGCACGGACTGGGCAACCGCAAGAACGAGGCGTTCCGGGTGACGCTGCAGGCCGACGGCGTGGAGGTGTTCGAGGGGTCCCGGCGCTACCTGGCGGCGGTCACCGCTGCCGGCCTGGCCACCGCCGTGGTGTCCGCCAGCGCCAACGCCGGCGACGTGCTGGCGCTCACCGGTCTGGAGAAGTTCATTGCGCAGCGGGTCGACGGCGTGACGCTGCGTACCGAACACATCGCGGGCAAGCCCGCACCGGACTCGTTCCTGCGGGCCGCGCAGCTGCTCGGGGTCACCCCCACCGCGGCAGCGGTTTTCGAGGACGCCTTGTCGGGGGTGGCGGCCGGTCGAGCCGGCGGGTTCGGCTTCGTGGTGGGCGTCGACCGGGTGGGCCAGCGCGATGACCTGCTGAGCCACGGCGCCGATGTCGTAGTCACCGATCTGGATCAACTGTTGTGAAAGCGGGCCGATGATCGCGCAAGATTATTTTCCGATAGAACCGTGGCAGATCCGCGAAACCCACCTCGATCTGGATCTGCTTGGCCAGACCGAGTCCCTGTTCGCGCTGTCCAACGGACACATCGGCTTACGCGGCAACCTCGATGAGGGCGAACCGCACGGACTGCCCGGCACCTACCTGAACTCGTTCTACGAGGTGCGGCCGCTGCCGCACGCCGAGTCCGGATTCGGCTACCCGCAGGCCGGGCAGACCGTCGTCGACGTGACCAACGGCAAGATCATCCGGCTGATGGTCGACGACGAACCGCTGGACGTCCGCTACGGCGAGCTGATCGACCACGAGCGCATCCTCGACCTGCGGGCAGGCACCCTGACCCGCCACATCCACTGGCGCTCCCCAGCGAAGAAACAGGTCAAGGTCCATTCGACCCGACTGGTCTCGCTGGCGCACCGCGCCGTCGCGGCCATCGAATACGTCGTCGAGGCGATCGACGAATTCGTCCGTGTGACAGTGCAATCCGAGCTGGTCGCCAACGAGGACCAGCCACCGACCTCCACCGACCCGCGAGTTGCGGCGATCCTGGAGAATCCGCTGGAGGCCGTCGAATGCGAGAACACCAACACCGGCGCGGTGCTGGTGCATCGCACCCGGGCCAGCGAACTGATGATGGCCGCGGCCATGGATCACGAGGTCGAGGTACCCGGCCGGGTCCAGGTGTCCACGATGACGATCTCCGACGTGGCGGCGACCACCGTGGTGTGCGGCCTGCGCCCGGGGCAGAAACTGCGCATCGTCAAATACCTGGCCTACGGCTGGTCCAGTGAGCGGTCCCGGCCCGCGCTGCGCGATCAGGCCATCGCGGCGCTGACCGGTGCCCGCTACAGCGGCTGGCAGGGGCTGGTCGACGCCCAACGCGCCTACCTCGACGAGTTCTGGGACGGCGCCGACGTCGAGGTCCACGGCGACCCGGACTGCCAGCAGGCGATCCGCTTCGCGCTGTTCCACCTGCTGCAGGCCAGTGCCCGCGCCGAACGGCGTGCCATCCCCAGCAAGGGTCTGACCGGCACCGGTTATGACGGCCATACCTTCTGGGACAGCGAGAGTTTCATCCTGCCGGTGCTGATCTACACCGCTCCGCACGCCGCAGCCGACGCGCTGCGCTGGCGAGCGACCACGCTCGATATCGCGCGCGGGCGAGCCACCGAGCTGGGGCTGTCCGGCGCGGCTTTCCCGTGGCGGACGATCCGTGGCCAGGAGTGCTCCGGGTACTGGCCGGCGGGCACCGCCGCCTGGCACATCAACGCCGATATCGCGGCGGCGTTCGAGCAGTACCGGGTGGTCACCGGCGACACCACGGTGGAGCAGGAGTGCGGGCTGGCGGTGCTGGTCGAGACCGCGCGGCTCTGGCGCTCGCTGGGGCACCACGATCGGCACGGGGTGTGGCACCTGTACGGGGTCACCGGTCCCGACGAATACACCGCGATCGTCCGCGACAACGTGTTCACCAACCTGATGGCCGCTCACAATCTGCGCACCGCCGCGCAGGCGTGCGCCCGTCACCCCGACGCCGCCCACGAACTGGGGGTCACCACCGAGGAGATGGCAGGCTGGCGGGACGCGGCCGACGCGGCGCACATCCCCTATGACTCCGAACTCGGGGTGCATCCGCAGTGCGACGGTTTCACCACGGCCGCGGAATGGGACTTCGAGACCCGCAACACCTACCCGCTGCTGCTCAATGAACCCTATGTGCGGCTGTATCCGGCCCAGGTGGTCAAGCAGGCTGATCTGCTGCTGGCCATGCAGTGGCGCAGCCACGCGTTCACCGACGAGCAGAAGGCCCGCAACGTCGACTACTACGAGCGGCGCACGGTGCGCGACTCATCACTGTCGGCGTGCACCCAGGCGGTGATGTGCGCCGAGGTGGGGCATTTGGAGTTGGCCCACGACTACACCTACGAGACGGCGTTCGTCGACCTGCGCGATCTGCACGACAACACCCGCGACGGCCTGCATATGGCGTCGCTGGCCGGGACTTGGCTCGCCTTGGTGGCCGGGTTCGGCGGTCTGCGTGACGACGCCGGCGTGCTGTCGTTGGATCCCGCACTGCCGGACGGGATCTCACGGCTGCGGTTTGGGTTGCGCTGGCAGGGATTTCGGGTGACGGTCGACGCCAACCACAGCAAGGTCACCTACACCCTGCGCGATGGCCCCGACGGTCGGCTGACGATCAACCATGCCGACGAGGAGGTCGAACTCAGTACGCAGTCCCCGACCACGCTGCCCGCCCGTCGGCGTGAACCGCTGTTGCCCGCCCCGCCGCAGCCGCCCGGGCGCGAGCCGAAGCACCGCCGGGAGGTGGCGCGGTGAGGTCTCAGGCGATACCGGAGGACCAGCGCAGTGCACCGAAGGCGCTGTCCGGCACCGCCGGGTTCTTCGGCGCGATCGGGTCCAGTCGCCGGTAGGCCTCACCCTGGGTGGGCCGCAGATCGGCCTCGCCCTTGTTGGGCCACAACGACGCGGCCCGCTCGGCCTGTGCGGTGATCGACAGCGACGGGTTGACACCGAGGTTGGCCGACACCGCCGCGCCGTCCATCACCGCCAGAGTCGGGTAGCCGTACACCCGCTGGTAGGGGTCGATGACGCCGTGCTCGGGGCTGTCCCCGATCGCCGCCCCACCCAAGAAGTGTGCGGTGAGCGGGATGTTGAACAGCTCGCCCCAGGTGCCGCCGGCCACCCCGTCGATCTTGGCGGCGATGCGGCGGGTGACCTCGTTGCCGACCGGGATCCAGCTCGGGTTCGGCTCGCCGTGGCCCTGCTTGCTGGTGTAGCGGCGGATGCCCAATCTGCTGCGTTTGGTGAAGGTGGTGATCGAGTTGTCCAGGTGCTGCATCACCAGGGCGATCACGGTGCGCTCGCTCCAGTCCTTGGGGTTCAGCAGCCGCAGGATGTTGCGGGGGTCTTCGCGGCCTTGGTTCAGCAGTTGCTTCCAACGCGGCACATCCGTCCCGCCCGGCCCGGAGCCGTCGGTCATCAGGGTCTGCAACAACCCCATGGCGTTGGAGCCCTTGCCGTAGCGCACCGGTTCGACGTGGGTGTCGGCGGTGGGGTGAATCGAGGAGGTGATCGCCACGCCGTGGGTCAGGTCCAGGTCCGGGTTGACGCTCAATGTGGCTGCGCCCACGATGGATTCGGAGTTGGTGCGGGTCAGCACGCCCAGCTTGTCGGACAGCTTGGGCAGCTTGCCCTTATCGCGCATCTTGAACAGCAGCCGCTGGGTGTTGTAAGTGCCGGCGGCCAGGATCAGGTGCCGGGCGGTGAAGGTCTTGCGGTGCCGGCGCGCGCGCAGGCCGGTTCGCACCGTCGTCACCTGCCACAATCCGTCGGCACCCTGCTCGAAGGCTGTCACCGTCGTCATCGGATGCACCTGTGCGCCAGCCGATTCCGCCAGATACAGGTAGTTCTTGACCAAGGTATTCTTGGCGCCCCAGCGGCAGCCCGTCATGCATTCGCCGCACTCGATGCAACCGGTACGCTGCGGACCCGCACCGCCGAAGAACGGGTCAGCCACGGTCTTGCCCGGCTCCTTGGCACCGTTGGCCCCGTCCGGGCCGAAGAACACCCCGACCGGGGTGGCTACGAACGTGTCGCCGACGCCCATCTCATCGGCGACCTGCTTGACGATGCGATCGGCGTCGGTGAAGGTCGGGTTCTGGACCACGCCGAGCATCCGCTTGGCCTGGTCATAGTGCGGCATCAACTCGGCGCGCCAGTCGGTGATGTGCGCCCACTGCTTGTCGGCGAAGAACGGCTCCGGCGGTACATAGAGGGTGTTGGCGTAGTTCAACGAACCGCCTCCGACGCCGGCGCCGGCCAGAACCATGACGTTGTTGAGCAGGTGGATGCGCTGGATGCCGTAGCACCCCAGCTTCGGCGCCCACAGAAACTCGCGCAGGTGCCAGGAGTTCTTGGCGAAATCCGCGTCGGCGTATCGGCGTCCGGCTTCCAGTACGCCGACCCGATAGCCCTTCTCGGTCAGCCGCAGCGCGCTCACGCTGCCACCGAAACCCGAGCCGATAATCAGGACGTCGTAGTCAGGCTCCATAGCCAGCAAGTATGACCGTACTCACCGGTAACTTGCTAGATAGGCTGCCCTTACCTGGCGGGCTCACGAACCGACGGTCAGGCCGACCTTCTGGAATTCCTTGAGGTCGCAGTAGCCGGCCTTGGCCATCGAGCGACGCAGCCCGCCAACCAGGTTCAAGGAACCGAACGGGTCATCGGAGGGGCCCTCGAGCACCTGCGCCAGGCTGGGGCGCTCCCCGTAGGCGACCTGCATCAACGCGCCACGCGGGAGGGAGGGGTGGGCGGCAGCCGACGGCCAGTACCAGCCGTCGCCCTGCGCCTCGGCTGCGCCCGCCAGCGGCGTGCCCAGCACCACCGCGTCGGCGCCGCAGGCGATCGCCTTGGCCAGATCGCCGGACGTGTGGATGTCGCCGTCGGCCAGCACGTGCACGTAGCGCCCGCCGGTCTCATCGAGGTATTCACGGCGCGCAGCGGCCGCGTCGGCGATCGCGGTGGCCATCGGCACCGAAATGCCCAGGACCTCATCGGAGGTGGTCACCCCGGAGGTGGAACCGTAACCCACGATCACCCCGGCCGCGCCGGTCCGCATCAGGTGCAGCGCGGTGCGGTGGTCGATCACGCCGCCGGCCACCACCGGAATGTCCAGCTCGGAGATGAAGGTCTTCAAGTTGAGCGGTTCGCCGGCACCGTCGCGGTCCACGGCGACCCGTTCGGCGGAGATGATGGTGCCCTGGATGACCAGCAGGTCGACGCCGGCTGCCACCAGCGCCGGGGTCAGTGCCGCGGCGTTCTGCGGGCTCACCCGCACGGCGGTGGTCACGCCGGCCTCACTGATCCGCGCCACCGCGGCGCCGAGCAGCTCGGGGTTCAGCGGCGCGGCGTGCAACTGCTGCAGCAGCCGGATCGCCGCCGAGGGCTCGGGTTCTTTGGCGGCCGCTTCGATCACCTGGGCGATCTTGGCCTCGACGTCGGCGTGGCGACCGATCAGTCCTTCGCCGTTGAGCACGCCCAGTCCACCGAGCCGGCCCAGTTCGATGGCGAACTCCGGGGAGACCAGCGCGTCGGTGGGATGAGCCAGCACCGGCATCTCGAACCGGTAGGCGTCCAGCTGCCAGGCGGTGGACACGTCCTTGGAGGAACGCGTACGCCGGGACGGCACGATGTTGATGTCGTCGAGCTCATAGGTGCGACGGGCGGTGCGGCCCATGCCGATCTCAACCATGTCACGCATGACGGGTCAGCCTCGTTTCTGTTGCTCTGCTTGTCTGCGCGCAGACGCGGGAACGAACGCCTGCTCAGCGGACGTAGTAGTTGGGCGCTTCGACAGTCATGGTGATGTCGTGCGGGTGGCTCTCCTTCAGACCCGCGGCGGTGATGCGCACGAACTGTGCCTGCTGCAACTGCTCGATGGTGGCCGAACCGGTGTATCCCATCGCCGCCCGCAGCCCGCCGGTGAGCTGGTGGATGACCGTGCTCAACGGGCCCCGGAACGGCACCCGGCCCTCGATGCCCTCTGGCACCAGCTTGTCCTCGGAGAGCGCGTCGTCCTGGAAGTAGCGGTCCTTGGAGTAGGACTTGGCTCCGCCGCGGCCTTGCATGGCGCCCAGCGACCCCATCCCGCGGTAGCTCTTGAACTGCTTGCCGTTGACGAAGATCAGCTCGCCGGGCGACTCGGCGGTGCCGGCCAGCAGTGAACCCAGCATCGTCGTCGAGGCGCCGGCGGCCAGCGCCTTGGCGATGTCTCCGGAGTACTGCAGTCCACCGTCGGCGATCACCGGCACACCGGCCGGGGCGCACACGGCGACGGCCTCCATGATGGCGGTGATCTGCGGAGCACCCACCCCGGCGACCACCCGGGTGGTGCAGATCGAGCCGGGACCCACCCCGACCTTCACCGCGTCGGCGCCGGCCTCGACCAGCGCCGCGGCGCCGCTTCGGGTGGCCACGTTGCCGCCGACCACATCGACCCGCTCCCCCACTTCGGCTTTGAGCTTGCCCACCATGTCCAGCACCCCGCGGTTGTGGGCGTGCGCGGTGTCCACGATCAGCACATCCACCCCGGCGTCCACCAGCGTCATCGCCCGAATCCAGGCGTCGTCGCCGACACCCACCGCGGCGCCGACCAGCAGCCGGCCGTCGCTGTCCTTGGTGGCCAGCGGGTGCTGCTCGGTCTTGACGAAGTCCTTGACGGTGATCAGCCCGGTCAGCTTGCCGTGGCCGTCGACGATCGGCAGTTTCTCGATCTTGTGCCGGCGCAGCAGGCCCAGTGCGGCGTCGGCGGAGACGCCCTCCTGTGCGGTGATCAGCGGCGTCTTGGTCATCACCTCGGCGACCGGCTTGTTCTGGTCGACCTCGAAGCGCATGTCCCGGTTGGTGATGATGCCAACAAGCTGGCCCAGGGAGTCCACTACCGGCAACCCGGAGATCCGGAAGCGGGCGCACAGCGCGTCCACCTCGGCCAGGGTGTTCTCCGGCGTACAGGTGACCGGGTCGGTGACCATCCCGGCCTCGGACCGCTTGACGGTCTCGACCTGGCCGGCCTGCTCGGTGACGGGCAGATTGCGGTGCAGCACGCCCATGCCACCGGCGCGGGCCATCGCGATCGCCATCCGGGCCTCGGTGACCGTGTCCATCGCGGAGCTGACCAGCGGCACCTTGAGCGCAATGTTGCGCGTGAGCCGACTCGCGGTGTCGGCGGTGGCCGGCACCACGTCGGATGCTGCCGGAAGCAGCAGAACGTCATCGAAGGTCAGCCCCAACATCGCGATCTTGGGCGACTGTCCGTCGAGCGCGCCACCGGCGTATACCGCATCGCCTTGCGGGCCCATGGCATCAATCATCGGAGCGCTGACCTCTGTTTTGGACAACCAACGGCCATCTGGGAGCCTCCACTACAAAGCCGGGGTGAAAAGTCCATCCTAATAGCGGCGCACAGCTGCTTTCGCCCGCCACCACCCTTGACCTTCGGGCGGACCGCTGGACCCACCGCTGGCGTTCTGTCATGGCGACTGCGTACCCTGATGGGCGTGCGTGACCACCTGCCACCCGGCTTGCCGCCCGACCCGTTCGCCGACGATCCGCATGACCCGTCTGCCGCACTGGACGCCGTCGAACCGGGCCAGCCGCTGGACCCGCAGGAACGGTCCGCAGTCGAGGCCGACCTCGCCGATCTGGCGGTCTACGAAGCGTTACTGGCGCACAGGGGAATTCGCGGCCTGGTGGTGTGCTGCGACGACTGCCAGCAGGACCACTACCACGACTGGGACATGCTGCGCGCCAACCTGCTGCAGCTGCTCATCGACGGTACCGTCCGGCCGCACGAGCCGGCCTACGACCCGGAGCCGGACAGTTACGTGACGTGGGATTACTGCCGCGGCTACGCCGACGCGTCGCTCAACGGGGTGACCAGGGAAGCCGACGGCTACCGCTGATCACGGCGCTGCCAGGTTCCGCCGCGGTGGACCACCAGCTGTGCGGCCTCGTCACGCAGACCGCGTAACTCTTCCGCCGAGTACGCGCTGGCGGCGTCGTTCAAATCGGCCAGCATGCACGCCAGCGCCCATTGCAGGGGAATCAGCCCCAGCCGGCCGGTGTCCTGCAGTGCGGCTTCCGCCACGACGCGCGCTCGACCGAGATTCCCCGCACAGCACAGCGCACCGGCCAGCACCACCTGACTTTTCACCCGATGTCGCACCATGCCGTCGCTGACGAGCTCGCACGCCTGCTCGGCATGACGCACCGCGGTGGCTCCGTCGCCGGTGACCATCGCCAATTCTGCGGTCACCCAATGCCGGCGGACCACCAGGCGCGGCGGTGCGGCGGCCGGCTCCGGTTCGGCTCGGGCCAGCAGTGCCGCCGACGCCGCGAAACGCCCGACTCCCAGGGCGTCGGCGGCCAGCCCGACCAGCGCATCGGCGCGGGCCTGCGAGTCGACGTCGCGGTCGTTGAGCGCCAGCGCCAGCGCCCGGCCGTCGAAACCGCGGGCCAGATCGTGCCCGCCGAGTTGGCGCAGGAACGAGCCCCGGGTGCTGTATGCCAGGGAGGCCAGCGGTCCGGCCGGCACCTCGCGCACCAACGCCGCCAAATCGGCGACGGCGCTGGCGTAGCGCCCCTGCCCCCCAGCCGCGACGGCACGCAGCCACCGCTGCCGGGGATTGGTCGCCTTGGGCAGGGGCCAGCGGCCGGGTTCGTCGCCGAACGCCGCGGCCACCAGGACGGCATGTGGGTCGTCGATCATCGCTGGGCGACGTTACGCGGTACCGCCTTCGCATAACCACTCCACAGAATGCGGAATAACATCCACTCTCACGGAAACTCCACCCGTTTAGGCCAGCCTTTCTTAACCATCGCGTTGGTTTTACTTCAGATCGTTTAGTTACCGTCCCCTCGGCGCCGGAAGACAGCCGGCGCTGTTTTACGCGCACCACCCGAGATACCGCTCGACAAGCCGCATCCCAAAGATCCGGCCCCAACAGCGTTTTGAGAGGGGTTCCCATGCCACAGGTTGAGCAATTGCCCGGCCGCAACGCGGACGTATGGGATTGGCAGCTCCGGGGAGCATGTCGGGGGGTCGACTCATCGGTGTTCTTCCCGCCCGACGGCGAGCGCGGCCGCGCCCGAGCCCAGCGCGAGCAGAACGCCAAGAAGTGGTGCCGCAGTTGCCCGGTGCTGGAACAGTGCCGGACGCACGCACTCGCCGTCGGGGAGCCCTATGGCATCTGGGGCGGCATGTCCGAAGCCGAGCGGCACGCCGCGCTGCGCTGCAATCTGCGCCCCAGCGGCTGATTACTTCCCGACCGGCCGCGGCGTCACATCCGCGGCCCGTGGGCACCCTGAGCAGCCCCCGGTTAGCCGGGGGCTGTTCGCTCACTTGAGCGCGGATCGCTCGGTTCTGGCGACCACAGGCCGGTTGCGCCATTACGCTTTTCTTTCGGCAGCCCGCGAGGCTGCGAGGGCAAGAAGAGCAAGGAGAGCACCGTGAAGAAGCACCTGCTGTTCGCCACCATCGCAGCGGGGTTCGCCGTGGGCTTGATCGGCGCACCCATCGCGAGCGCTGACGACGAGGGATTCCTCAATGAACTGCGATCCAATGGGTTTCCGGGCCTGACGCTGGGAGACCAGCAGTTGCCCGACGGCGTGGTGGTGGCCAACGGTTGGATGGCCTGCAACCGACTGCGTCTGGGCGAGAAGCCCGAACAGACGCTGGCCCAGGTGAACCCGAACGATGCCGACAAGGGCCGCATGCTGATCAACGCCGCGCAGCATCACCTGTGCCCCGACACCCTCTGACAGCCTCCAAGTCGTACGCGCTAGCGATGACATCGCAAGGCAGGGCAGGCAAGAACACGGTTGCTCACGTCGCCGTCGTCGGCCTGATGGCGGCTACGGCCGGTGTGGCAACCAGCCAACCGGTCGTCCACGCCGCGGCCACTCTGCTGTCGGCCACCGGCCCTCTTGCTGGCAGCCAGACCGCACTGATCCTCGGCGGAACCGGCCAGCCGACGCCGTCGCCGGAGTATGCACGCTCCGCAGAAGAGCTGTACCTCAGCGCGCTGGGCTTCAACGGCGGCTCGACCGGCTCGATGGTCTGCCACATGGACGGCACCGACCCGTGCAGCGCCCCGCTACAGGTGCTGACGACACCCGAGCTGTTCCAGCAGAGCAGCCTTGCCGACGCAACAGCGCTCGTCCTGGCCGTGGAGAAGGAGTTCGACGCAAACCCAGGCGCATTCGACGCCGACCACCCCCTGACAATCTTCGGCTACTCACAGAGCGCCACCGCCGGGTCGATGGCCATGGCTCAGCTCGCGGCGTACGGAATCCCCAGCGATGCACTGCATTTCGTATTCATCGGCAATCCCTCCAACCCGGACGGCGTCTGGCAACACCTGGAAGCTGCCATGGACGCGACACTGGGCACCAAGTTCACCGACGCCTTCCTCAGCTTCACCGGTATGGATGACAGCATCGGCAGCGCAACGCCGAATGACCTGTACCCCACCACCATTTACAGCCTGCCCACCGACCCGGTGGCCAACTTCGTGGACTCCTACGCCGAAAACGGCCTGTGGGGTGCGCTGCTGAACATCTTCGGCCCGCACGTGGAGTACTTGGGTCTGAGCCCGGAGCAGATCGCCGACGCCACCACCGTGACCGACGGCCTGCTGACCTACGTCAACATCAACGACGACGACATCAACGGCTTCGACGCCTGGCTCAACGCGCTGTTGTTCAACGGGGTGGCCACCAGCGATCCGCTCCAGAGCGTGTGGGACTCGCTGATGCTGCTGTTCACCAACTCGTACTGAACTCAGCCGGCCTTATCCGGCCGGAACTGCGCTGTGCCGTCAGCCGTGCGGCGCCTCGGAAATCTTGCTGTCCGGCTTGCCCAGCGTTTTGCAGTAGGTCGACACCGACAGACGGGTCGCCGAGATCTCCAGACTCGATGGGTCGGCACCGCTCTTGTCTTTGAGCATCTTGGTGATTTCGTCGTCCTGCTTCTTCTCGTCCTGGTCGACGAAATCCTTGCACTTGGTGTCGCCGCCGGTGTTGATCACCTGCGAAGCCGAACACCCGCTGGAAAGCAGCACCCCCAGCGCAAAGGCGGCAAACGCAACGCTTTTCATCCTCGACACTCCTTACGCCTCACGCCCGAAGAGGCGCAGCAGCCAGAGCAGAATGATCGCACCCAGAATTGCGGTGAACAAGGTGAACCACCAGCCGCCGCTCGCCGTGTCAACGACGAAGCTGAGCAGGAATCCGCCGATCAACGCTCCGACGACACCTACGACTACGTCGGCGAGCAGGCCATATTTGGTCTTCATGGCCATGCCCGCGATCCAGCCGGCAATAGCGCCGATCACGATGTAGCCGATCCACCCCACACTGGTCAACGTTGTGGAACGGGCCAGGAATTCGGTGGCCGCCACTGCGTTCATGGTGATCTCCTTTTCGACACCCTTAGCGCCGCCCCGGTCAGCGCCGCGGGAGATTCATACCCGTTCTGCGCGGCGGCTAATCACCCATCGCTGACTGTTGGGCCAAAAAAGTTGGGCCAAAAATGAATTGATTACCGATGCAATGGATTCGCTGGATCTGAGTTATCCCGAGCCTTTCGGCAGATGGTAGGCAAACGACTTCTCCTGGCGCTGTTTCATCTTCTCCAGGCACTGGTGGTGCTTGCGGGCGTGGTACGCCAGCGGGAAGTAGGTGAGCCGGTCGGGCAGCACACGATAGGCGATCCGAATGGCGGTGTAGATGCGGGTGAGCTGGCGTTCCTCGTCGGCGCTCCAGGTGACGCCGAGCTTCTCGCGAAGACGCGGGTCGAGTAGTCCGACCACCGACAGATAGTTGAACCGAAGGGCCGGTCGTAGCGCGGCCTGCACCAGCGGCGCCAACAGTTTCGGCACCGTGGGCGGCAGCTCGGCCTTTCCGGACTGTAGATCGGCGATCAACTGCAGCGCCTGCGGCGTGCCACGCAGAGTGTCGATCATCCGCTCGTAGTAGTCGGCCATCTCCTGCTGCGACTCGGGATAACCACGCATCGGTACGTGCAGCAGGCGAGCCAGCCGGCGGTTGTCGCGCAGCAGTTCTTCCTTTTCGGCGCCGGTGAATTCGCGGCCGATCATCAATCGCCCCGCCTGGGCATTGATGATGTAGCCGGTGGCGATCACCCACTGATAGGACTCCGGGTGCAGCGCGCTGATCTGCTTGCCGGTTTCGGCGCTTTTCATGGTGATCGGCTTGTGCAGCGCGCGAACACGATCGCCTTCGGCTTTTGCCTCGGTTCCGCCGTAGGTCCAGCGCAGCACCGAGTCGACCGACCGGATCGCCCGGCCGCCCGGGTCGCCGTGGAAGGCCGCGGAGTAGCGGCCGGTGACCTCGGCGATGACCGGATGCATGGCCTGCATCATGAACGCCGCGCCCTCCAGGATGAGGAAGGTCCAGCGTCCGGTGTGCTCGGCGGTCAGCGATTCCGGCGGAATGAGTTCGATCTGCTCGAGGTCTTCGACCTCCTCGACATCCTGGGCGGGCTGGTGAGCTTCGAGGTCGGGTGTAGAAGTCATCGGCTTCCCCTGTCGTCCCTTGCCATCTGATCCTGGCGGCGACGCTAATGTGCACGTACGGTCGCATACAAGTCGCGTTAGGAGAACACGTGAACGCACATAGCCCCAGTTCACGGCGTCGCAAGTCGCCACAGCAGACGCGTTCCCGTGAGGTGGTCGCAAAAATAGTGACGTCGACAGCGTGGCTACTGCTTCGGCATCCGCCCGAGCAGATCACCACCAATCTGATCGCCGAGAAGGCGGATATCAGCAAGGGATCGATCTATCAGTACTTCGCGAACAAGGAGCAGATCATCGACGCCGCCGTGGAGCGGCTGGCCGCCGAACAGGCACCCGCGATCGAGGACATGTTGCGGGCGATCACGTTGGACCGGCCGGCCGCCGCGATGGAGGCATCGATCGACATCCTCATCGACTACACGATCGCCAACCGTCGGCTGATTCGCTACCTCGCTCAACGGCCCGATCATCTGCGCGCGTTCGAGAACGTCTCCGGGCTGAACGCCACCTTGTTGGCGATGACCACACTGCACATGAGTCACTACCGCAGCCAATATCGCGACGAATTGAGCCCGAGCGCTCTGGCCTGGCTGTTCTTCAACATGGCCGTGGCCACCACCATGCGCTATATCGAGTCCGACGACCCCATTTCGCTGGACGAACTGCGCGCCGGCCTGAAATTCGCCTCGGCCGGATTACTGGCGCCCAGCCCGTCGGGTTAGCTCGCGCCCGCGGTGATCACCTCAGTGACCTCGACGGCCCGCATCGCCATCTCGGCGTGCGCCCGGTCCAGGGATTCGGCTTGATCCTCGTCGGCCTTCATCAACGCCTCAATGTCGAAGCCGGCCATGTCGAGCACACCCATGTCCCGGAATGCCTTCTGCACCTTGGGGCCCCACAGCCCGATGTCTTTGACGATCGGCACGATGCGGCTGAACAGATGGGAGCGGAACTGCGTCATCGACGGTGACGAGTCGACCCACTTCGCGCATTCTTTGACGTCCAGGCCGAGGGTCTCGAAGACCTCCTCGCCACGGAATCGGTCACGCATCAGGTAACAGGCGTCCACGACGAACTCTTCGCGGTCGTCACGTTCGGCCTGGGTGAGCTCAGAGTAGTAGTCCTTCAACGAGATTCGCCCGAAGGCGACATGGCGGGCCTCGTCCTGCATGACATAGGCCAGCACCTTCTTGGCCAGTGAGTCCGGTGCCGCCAGGTCACGCTGCACCCCGAATGCCGCCAGTGCCAGCCCCTCGATGAGGACCTGCATGCCCAGATACGGCATGTCCCAACGCGAGTCGTGCAGGGTGTCATCCAGTAGCGCCGTCAGGTTTTTGTTGATCGGGTAGACGAGGCCGATCTTCTCTTGCAGGAACCGCGAGAACGCCTCGACATGGCGAGCCTCGTCCATGGTCTGGGTGGCCGCGTAGAACTTCGCGTCCAGATCCGGGACGACCTGGACGATCTTGGCCGCGCACACCATCGCGCCCTGCTCGCCGTGCAGGAACTGGGAGAACTGCCAGGCCTGGGAGTGCTGGCGCATCTCGGCGCGGCGCGCCTCGTCCGCGGACTCCCACATCGGGCTGCCGAACAGTGGATGGAACTCGTCGGGCAGCCCGATCGGGTTCATCGGGTCGACGTCTTGGGACCAGTCGATGCGTGACTGGGCATCCCACTGCTTGTCCTTGCCCTTCTGATACAGCGACAGCAGCCGGGCCCGTCCGTCGTCGTACTCCCACGTGAAGCGCGCGTCGCCGGCGCTGGCGACCTCCCACGAGTAGGGCTCGGGCACTTCGGTGTACTTGTCCCTCGTGGTCATTCGCTGCCGCCTTTACCGGGTGTGACCAGTGGTCTTATGACGTGTATCACACTGCGCCGCGGGCGGCGGCGCGTCAAGCATGTCGGGGCGGGAAACCTTCCGCCGGTCCCGCTCGAACCGCCAACCGCGGGCCCAGCCGTGAGCGCTGATCGTCGGCATGGACGGCGATGACGCGCAACCCAGCACTGGCCTGAGGCTGCCGCGATTTCGCAAGGTCATCGGCTGATGCCGGTCGCCTACCTCCCGCACATCATCGAGGAATACCTCGGCGGATTCTGCTGGAACGAGGCAACGAATATGTCGAGGAATTGCGGGCGGCTTGGCAAAACAATCCGGACGAACCCGTAGCGATCCCGTCCAGCCTGGCAACGAATCTCATCGCCGAGGTAAGAGACGTGGCCTGGAACCTTAGCGCTCAAACATCGACTTGATAGCACCAGAGGGCGAATAGCCGCTAGTGGTGACAAGAAATTCATGTCACCACCGCCTAACTCGAAGCTGAGATAGGTTCGGATCGCCACGCCGTGTCTGTTAGCGGAGTGTCGGTGGCCGGCGATAGCTTAAGTGGCATGGAACTCATTAAGCCCCCGCCGCCGGTAATACTCGACCATCCCGGGTCAGTTCGATTCGCGGCGGGTAGCGAAACCGGGCCGCGTTCGCACACGTGGCGCGTCGTGGGCAAAACTAACAGTCAGGGTCACGACGACATTTACGTCGGCACCCGGCAAACAATGAATCTCATCAAGATCAGCCTTCATGATGCCAAACCACCCAGATACCCGGTGCCATCTACGGTCTTCACCTGGAACGAACGTGATTCCAGCAACGCGCAGGTCACCCGCAAGATGACTGTCATCATGGAACGGACTGAGCCCATAGTCCCCGGATGGCGTCACGAGCTTGAAATCTTGACCCCCACAACCACCTTCGGAACCTTCCCAGAGACGCCGAGACTTAAGGCCGGCGAGGTCATTCAGTGGTGGACGCCGCCGCCGAATCCCGAGCAACTGTCGTTCCATTCTACATAGGAGACGCAGAATCTCGCCTGGACTCAATGTCCGACCACGTTGGCGACGTATGTCAGATGCAGTTGGGCTCGGGCCGAAAATTGTGGATTGTCGCTCAGTCCACGCCGATGACGGATCTGTTCGCTGAGGACATTCGTAATCATGTTGCGAGCCTGCCTGTCGACCCGAGGCTGATACAGCCATTCACACTTCGCAAGCTTCCGAATAGAGCGCCGCTTCTCTTGGACCTTTCCGTCATGTATCACCCGGTTAGTTAGTCGCCAGCTCCGTTCGAGAGCTTGACCCCGGATGAAGCTCGTCCGCTTCAGCAGCCCACCCAGAGGTCGAACAGGCCCCGAGGCCCTCGGTTGATCGTCGTGGACGCTGAGGCTTCGCCTAATTCTTGAACTGGCTTGTCGGGGTCACGTAGAGCTTCAGCGGATTACCGCACCGTTTCGGGTACTTACGGATGGATTTGTAGCGCTGGGCGTAGCCCACAACCTGGGTGGCATGGGGAATCTCGCGCACTAACTCTTTCCCGATAGTCCACCGAGCCGCGCCGTGGCCGTCGATGGCCGCCGGGAAGTCTGGCCCGTCGATCTTCGCCCCCTGGTCGCGCCGGTACTGAACGTCGATGTTGTATGACCCGTCTTCGGATTTCACACCGACGTTAGCGACCGTCACCGCCTCTGCACCTTTGTTGATCACGATCACGTCTATCCTCGTCCCGCTGCCTCCTTGCTTGGCCGAGCTTGGCGACGGAAGTGGCGCAGGTACTAGCTGCGGCGTAAAGCTCTGCGCTGGAGGGTCGTCGCCCTCACGTCTGACCGAGGGAATCCCAACGGCTTCCGCGGTAGGTATGCCACCGACCGAAATCGTGATGTGCTGACGAATCACAACACCGATGCGCGGCCACCGTATGTATGTCTCGACAAACTTCCAGATGAATGTTCCGGCAGAGATAGCCAACGCCGAGTATGCAGCCCAATGCCCCTCGCTCGACTTTGCCGCTGCTTCGGCTATGAGTGACATGTGCTCCAGGCTTTCAATGTTCGAACCCTCCCGGCGCCCTCACGAGTCGGCCGGCCTCGTCACGGTGACCAACTCGGCGCTCTCGATTGCGATGTCCTCCATCGAATCCTCGGCAGTGTCGAGCCCGTTCCGCGATGCCAACAGGGGGCTCCCCTCTCGGAGAGCCACGTACGTCGTCTGATGCACAATCGGGATGAGGAGGTCGCGAGCCAGCAGTTCCGAGAGTTCCGCCAGTGGCCGGCACCATCACCGGCGCCAGCCAGCCGCCGTCCGACCCCACGCCACTTGACGGCCAAGCATTCGGGGTTCGATCTGGAGACCGAACGCCCACCCCCACGCCGTGCGCTGACCTCCGAGCTTGCGGGTTCCGCTGGCAGCGCCTCCGCGGCGCCGACCGTGACAGGGCGGTCCACCCGAAACGGGGCCGGGTGGGTGGAGTCGTGCCCCCAATCATCGGACACAAGTTCGATGATGCCGTCATCCGTTTCGCCTGACTCTCACAGGCTCGTCAGCAGGGGAACCCTGTACGGAAGGAGGTGCGCCTTCCCAGACTCAACGATGCGGGCCATCCGTAGAAGTGATTCCTTGGCCATACGCACCGCCCCTTCGATAGTGAAGCCCGACAACATTGCAATGATCTCCGAAACCGCAAAACCAGCAAAAAAATTCAATGGTCCAACGCTTACAAAAACCATGCCCGCCATCGTCAGCCTGAGAAGGGCGCACCTCAGGGACACGTCTCCGTGTTTCGGCAGGTGAATCGTACCGCCTAGGACACGAAAACACCCCCGGCCCATCAGGACCGGGGGTGTTTTCGTACGAACTACCTAGTGCGCGTGCCCGTGATGCCCGTGGCCGGCGTGCGCGTCGACCTCGACGGGCTTGTCGACCACGGCCGACTCGGTGGTCAGGATCATCCGCGCCACCGAGGCGGCGTTGAGCACCGCTGAGCGGGTCACCTTGACCGGGTCGATGACACCGTCGGCGGCCAGGTCACCGTAGGACAGTGTCGCGGCGTTGAAGCCCTGCCCGGCCGGCAACTCGGCAACCTTGCTGGTCACCACGGCGCCGTCGACGCCGGCGTTGGTCGCGATCCAGTACAGCGGTGCGCTCAGCGCCGCGGCGAACACCTCCGCGCCGGTCGCCTCGTCGCCGGTCAACGCCAGCCCCGCCAACGCCGCGCGGGCCTGCACCAGCGCCGCGCCGCCGCCGGTGACGATGCCCTCCTCCACCGCAGCCTTGGCCGCCGCCACCGCGTCTTCGACCCGGTGCTTGCGCTCCTTGAGGGCGGTCTCGGTGGCGGCACCGACCTTGATCACGGCCACCCCGCCGGCCAGCTTGGCCAGCCGCTCCTCGAGCTTCTCGCGGTCCCAGTCGGAGTCGGTCGCCTCGATCTCGGCGCGCAGCTGCTTGACCCGCCCCGCGATCGCCTCGGCGGTCCCGGCACCGTCGACGATCACGGTGTCGTCCTTGCTGACCACCACCCGCCGCGCCGTGCCCAGCACGTCCAGGCCGGCCTCCCGCAGTGTCAGGCCCACGTCGGGGTTGATCACCTGAGCACCGGTGACGATCGCGAGGTCCTCCAGGAACGCCTTGCGGCGGTCACCGAAGTAGGGTGCCTTGACGGCAACGGCCTTGAGCGTCTTGCGGATTGCGTTGACCACCAGGGTCGACAGCGGCTCGCCCTCGACGTCCTCGGCAATGATCAACAGCGGCTTGCCCGCCTCGACGACCTTCTCCAGCAGCGGCAGCAGATCCGGCAGCGAGCTGATCTTGTCGCGGTGCAGCAGGATCAGAGCGTCTTCGAGGACGGCTTCCTGCGAGTCGAAGTCGGTGACGAAGTAGGCCGACAGGAAACCCTTGTCGAAGCCGACGCCGTCGGTGATCTCCAGCTCGGTGGACAGCGTCGAGGACTCCTCCACGCTGACCACGCCGTCGCTGCCGACCTTGGTCATCGCCTCGCCGACCAGCTCACCGATCTCCTCGTCACGCGAGGACACGTTGGCCACCTGCGCGATCGATTCCTTGCCGGAGACCGGGGTGGCCGCGGCCAACAGCGCTTCGGACACCGCGTCGGCGGCCTTGGCGATGCCGGCGCCCAGCGCGATCGGGTTGGCGCCGGCCGCAACGTTGCGCAGCCCGCCGGAGATGATGGCCTGGGCCAGCACGGTGGCGGTGGTGGTGCCGTCGCCGGCCACATCGTTGGTCTTGGTGGCCACCGACTTCACCAGCTGCGCACCGAGGTTCTCGAACGGGTCTTCCAGGTCCACGTCGCGGGCCACGGTGACACCGTCCATGGTCACCGTCGGGCCGCCGAAGGACTTGGCCAGCACCACCGTGCGGCCGCGCGGACCCAGCGTCACCCGGACTGCGTCGGCGAGCTTGTTGACGCCGGCTTCCATCGCCCGGCGCGCGGCCTCGTTGAACTCAATCTGCTTGCTCATAGCTGTTTAAGCCCCTTTCTCTACGCGTGCCGCCCCGGACATCACCCGTAAAACGGGGATCTCCGGGGCGGGCACGGTGGTTGCTTTGTGGCTACTTGCCGACGATGGCCAGCACGTCGCGCGCGGACAGGATCAGGTACTCCTGGCCGCCGTACTTGATCTCGGTGCCGCCGTACTTGCTGTACACGACGACGTCACCCTCAGCGACGTCCAGCGGGATCCGCTTGCTGCCACTCTCGTCCCACCGGCCGGGGCCGACGGCGACGACAGTGCCTTCCTGCGGCTTCTCCTTGGCAGTGTCCGGAATGACCAGACCGGAAGCGGTCGTGGTCTCGGCCTCGTTGGCCTGAACGAGGATCTTGTCCTCGAGTGGCTTGATGTTCACGCTCGCCACGATTGGAGCCCTCCACATTGTCTGGATGCGACCCGGCCGATGCCGAGCCCATCGGAACGTACTTACTTAAGGTGTTCGGCATTCGTGCGAGCCCTCGCGTCGTCGTCGCGGGTGCCGAGCGGGAGTCCGACCGACTGCCACCTAGCACTCTATACATGAGAGTGCTAGCACTCAAGGGCACCCCGCTGCGAATGGTCAGGAGATCTGTCCCTGCACCACCGGCAGGCCCGGGTTGGTGGCTACGTCCAGCGGCGACGGCGCCGCCCCCGCGGCGATCAGATGCGCCGCGAACGACGCGATCATCGCCCCGTTGTCGGTGCATAACCGCAGCGGCGGGATACGCAGCGTTAATCCCGCTGCCGCGCAGCGTTGTTCGGCCAGCTCGCGCAGCCGGGAGTTGGCGGCCACTCCCCCGGCGATCAGCAGGGTGCCGACCCCGAGATCGGTGGCCGCCCGCACAGCCTTAGCGGTCAGCACGTCGGCGACCGACTCCTGGAAACCGGCCGCCACGTCGGCGGGCGAATAGTCCGGGGTCTTCTCGACGTAGCGGGCGACGGCGGTCTTCAGGCCGGAGAAGCTGAACACGTACGGGTCATCGCGCGGGCCGGTCATCCCGCGCGGAAACGTGATCGCCTTGCGGTCACCGGTGCGGGCCAGCTCGTCGAGCACCCGCCCACCCGGATAGCCCAGCCCGAGCAGCCGGGCGACCTTGTCGTAGGCCTCCCCCGCGGCGTCGTCGACGGTGCTGCCCAGCTCGACGATCGGCTCCCCCAGCGACCGCACGTGCAGCAGGTGGGTGTGGCCGCCGGAGACCAACAGCCCCACGCACTCCGGCAGTGGGCCGTGCGCGTAGACGTCGGCGGCCAGGTGCCCGCCCAGGTGGTTGACGGCGTAGAACGGCACGCCCCAGGCCGCCGCATAGGCCTTGGCCGCGGCCGCGCCCACCAGCAACGCCCCGGCCAGTCCCGGTCCGATGGTGGCCGCCACTGCGTCCGGACGGCGGTCCTCTCCCAACCCTGCCGTTGCCAGCGCCCGGCGCATGGTCGGCCCCAACGCCTCCAGGTGTGCGCGCGACGCGATCTCGGGCACCACCCCGCCGAAGCGGGTGTGCTCCTCCACGCTGGAGGCCACCTCGTCGGCCAGCAGCGTCAGAGTGCCGTCGGCTTCCAGGCGGGTAATACCGACACCTGTTTCGTCACAAGAGGATTCGATCGCCAGGACTATCGTCACGAGCTCGCCTCCCGCCGCATCGTGTAGGCGTCGGCGCCGTTGCGGTAGTAGCGCTTGCGCAGTCCGGTCTCGACGAAGCCGACGTCGCGGTAGAGCGCGATCGCCGCGGCGTTGTCGGTGCGAACTTCCAGGTACACCACGCCGCCGTCGGCGTACTCCAGCAGATCAGCAAGCAACCGCCGCCCGATGCCGCGCCCCTGATGGGCCTTGTCCACCCCGATGGTATGCACCTCGTACTCGAACGGCGGCGTACGCCCAAGTCGCGCGATTCCGCCGTAGCCCACCACGGCATCGCCGACTCGGGCCGCGACGTAGTGGTGATCACGCGCACCGATCGCCCGGCTGAATGCCTCGGCGGGCCATGGGTCGTCGCCGCCGAACAGTTGGGCTTCTAATTCGGCGCAGCGCTCCGCGTCGCTGTCCACCAGTGCGTCCAGCATCACCGGCACCGCAGCCGTCGCCGGCGGTTTGGCGTCCGGGCGGCGCAGATACAGCGGCACCAGAGACTCCGGTGCCTCGTTCCAATCCCGCACTGCGGCAACCAGTCCCGCAGGAGTGGGGTAGGTGATGTCGAGGCCCGGAAGGTCGAACAGCTCGGTATGGGCGGGCGAACCGGCCACCGCGACGGCATCGGCGGGGTCGACGTCGGCCGGGGCACACACCGCGGGGCCCGCGACCCGGGCGCCGTCGCGATAGCGCGCCCAGTAGACCTCCCGCCGGCGGGCGTCGGTGACCACCAGGACCGGCCCCGTGGTGCGCACGCCGATCGCGTCCAGGCTGCACACGCCGTAGACCGGGATTCCCAGGGCGTGGCCGTAGGCGGCGGCGCTGGCCATCCCGACCCGCAGGCCGGTGAACGGTCCCGGCCCGCAACCCACCACGACCGCAGCCAGATCGGCCATGCTCAGGCCGGCGTCGGCCAGGGCGCCCAGCACATTGGGAGTCAGTCGTTCGGCGTGAGCCCGCGCGTCGGGGGTGACCCGTTCGGCCAACACCGTGCGCCGGTCGGCGGCCACCACGCCTGCGGTGACGGCGGGGGTGGCGGTGTCGATGGTCAGAATCGCTCCGGTCATGGCGCGTGCCACCGCCAGCTCGCGGTGCGCGTCTCGGAGTCCGCCGCGCGGTCCAACCGGATGTCGAGGTGCCGTTCGGAGAGCCGCTCGGCCAGCCCTTCGCCCCACTCCACCACGACGACCGCGTCGTCGAGTTCGGTATCAAGATCCAGGGAGTCCAGCTCGGCCAACAGGTCCAGGCCCGACTCGTCGAGCAGCCGGTAGAGGTCGACGTGGATCATCGCCGGGCTGTCGGGCCGGCGAGCCCGATGCTCGCGGGCCAGCACGTACGTCGGCGAGGTGACCGGGCCGTCGACATCGAGCGCCGCCGCGATCCCCTTGGCCAACACGGTTTTTCCGGCGCCCAGCGGTCCAGACAGCACCACCACGTCGCCGGCGCGCAGCTGTTCGCCCAGCCGAGCTCCCAGCGCAACAGTGTCCTCGGCGGTGGCCAAGGTCGCCTCCTGCGGATCAGCCACTGCGCCCGGCCTTCCGGCGCAACCGGTGAGTCAGCATGCCACGGCGCGGGGTGGCCCGCTCCACCAGTCGCACCAGCGCCTCGTCGATGACATCGGGTTCCTCCAACTGCACCAGATGCCCGGCCCCGGGCACGATCACCAGCTCACAATCCCACAACGTGGCCGCCATCGCCCGCGAGTACCCCGGCGGGGTGAGCAGATCCTGGTCGCCACAGGCGACCAGCGTAGGGATCTTGGCCAGCGTCGGCAGCGCGGCACTCTCGTCATGCACTTCCAGGGCGTGCAGGAAGCCCACCATGGTGGCGACCGGGGTGGAGTGCATCATCTCCTCGGAGTAGGCCACCACACTCGGGCTGATCTGGTCGGTGCCGTAGGAGGCGGCCCGCAGAATCGGTGCGATCACCCCACGCGCCGCGCCGCGGCCGCGGTGCACCAGCTTCGGCGCGTAGCGCACACTGAACTGCACGGCCTCCAGCGCCGGGTTACGCAGTATCTGACCCAGCGGGGACCGCGAAACACCTTTGGCGGCCGACGATATCAACGCCGCACCGACGATCCGGCTGCCGTACCGCTGGGGAAACTGCCGAGCGTGCGCCAGCACCGTCATGCCGCCCATCGAATGCCCGACCAGCACTATCGGGCCGCGGGGCACGGCTGCCCGCAGCACCGCCTCCAGATCCTGGCCGAGTCGCGGCACGGTGTAGGTCCCCGGTGGCGCGACACCGGAATCGCCGTGCCCGCGCTGGTCGTAGAAGACCATGCGCACCTGATCGCCCCACTCGGCGGCCAGCCGCGCCCGCTGAAAGTGGAAAGAACCCATCCGCAGGCAGAATCCGTGCGCGAACACCACGGTCAACGGGGCGTTACGCGGGCCGGTGTCGCGCACCGCCAGTTCGACGCCGTCGTCGGTGACCACCACCGAGCTGTGGTCGTGGTCGAGGATTTCGAAATCCTCGTCGGCGTAAGCGTCTTCGGCGGTGGTGCGCCGTGTCACCGACCGGGCGATGGTGCTTCCGGCGATGGTGCCGACGGCCGCCAGACCGGCCATCCCCGCCAGCCAGCCGCCGGCCCGCCGCGACCCGCGCCGATTACCCGCCATCGGCGCCCCGATATGTCCGGGCGACCCGCCCGCGGGGGCTGTTGACCACCTCGTAGTGGATGGTTCCCAACGCGTCGGCCCAGTCCTGGGCCAGCGGTTCGCCGTCGGATCCGGACCCGAACAGGATGACCTCGTCACCCTCGGTGACGTCGACGGGTCCGGGTCCCAGATCGACGACGAACTGGTCCATGCACACCCGGCCCACGCTGCGCCGACGCCGGCCGTTGATCAACACGTCGAACCGTCCGCTCAGCGGTCGGAACACTCCGTCGGCGTAGCCCATCGGCACCAGCGCCACGGTGGTGTCGACCGGGGCGACCCAGGTGTGGCCGTAGGAGACCGCCTCCCCGGCTTTGATCGGGCGAACCAGCACCACAAGCGATTTCAGCGTCATCGCCGGAATCAGGCCCATGTCACCACGTTCGGGGATCGGGCTCAGGCCATACATCGCTATTCCGGGCCGGACCATGTCGAACGCCAGATCAGGGCGGGTCATGGCCCCAGCCGAGTTGGCCAGGTGGGCGACCGGGAACTTCAGCCCCTGCTCGCGGGCCACCCTGATCAGGTCGGAAAAACGTTGGGCTTGAACGTCGTTGACCGGGTTGGCCGTCTCATCGGCGCAGGCCAGGTGCGACATCAGGCCGCGCACCCGGATCGCGTCGTCGGCGATAGCCCGCTGCAAGGCGGTCACCAGTTCCGGGAAGTCGGAGGCGCCCACCCCGTTGCGGTTCATGCCGGTGTCGGCCTTGACCGTGACGGTCGCGGTCCGTCCGGTGCGTCGCACCGCGTCGAGCAGCTCGTCCAGCTGCGACACCGAGGAGACCGCGATCTGCACCTCGGCGGCCAGGGCGGGAGCGAAGTCCGTGTGGGGCCCGTGCAGCCACGCCAGCACGGGTGCGGTGATACCGGCCGCCCGCAATGTGAGGGCCTCGTCGACGGTGGCCACCCCGAGTTCGGCCGCGCCGGCGCCCAGCGCCGCACGGGCCACTGGGAC
Source organism: Mycolicibacter heraklionensis (assembly GCA_001673575.1). GTDB lineage: Bacteria > Actinomycetota > Actinomycetes > Mycobacteriales > Mycobacteriaceae > Mycobacterium > Mycobacterium heraklionense_A. The sequence goes on from LZME01000062.1 coordinate 79,149, forward strand.
CGCACCGTGGCCGTAGCCGTCGGCCTTGACCACGGCCATCACCCCGGCGGTGCCGGCGTGTTCGTCCAGCACCCGCACGTTGTGGGCAATGGCGTCGAGGTCCACCAGCGCTTGCGCGAGCAGGCCGGACGTTCGGGATACGGCAGTCATGTCAGCCTCGATTGTCCCAGAACCTGCCAAACCGGCCCCCCAGATCGCCGAGTGTGCGGTTTGATCGGCCCGGAGGCCGTTTTGTGACCGAAAACGCACCCTCGACGCCCGCCTGTGGATCGGCGTCGTCGCCGAGCCGCCCCAAGGTGCCACGCTGCGGTCATGCCAGCACCGGGGTGGCCGTTTCGAGCGGCCGAGGCGTTGGCTGCCGGCACGGTAACCCCCGATCGGCTGCGCCGCGACTACGTCGGCGTCTACCCCGGTGTTTGGGTGCCACGTGAGGTGGAGCTCACGGCGGTCCAGCGGGCCCGGGCCGCCTGGCTGTGGTCGCGTCGGCGTGGTGTTCTTGCCGGGCTGTCGGCGTCGGCGATGCTCGGCGCGAAGTGGATTGGTGCCGACAGCCCAGCGGAACTCATCCACACCAACCGGCGGGCGCCACCGCTGCTCACCGTGCACAGCGACACGCTGCTGGCCGGCGAGACTCGGAGGGTACGCGGGCTGCCGGTGACGACAGCTGCGCGTACGGCGTTCGACCTGGGCAGGCAGCTCAATCTCACCGAAGGGGTGCAGCGCATCGACGCCTTGATGAATGCCACGGCGGTTTTGCCAACGAAAACGCACACTCGGTGGCGCCGCTCAGTGGGCGAAGTGCTGCGCGTCGTAGTGTCCGCCAGGCTTCACCTTGTCGAGCGCCCTGACGGCCTTCATGATGTCGTCGAAGAGCGCCCGGGCAAGGTCCGCCGACAGCCCCTCACGGACCACGACGCGCAGCACCGCGACGTCCTCGGCGCCCTCGGGCATGGTGTAGGCCGGCACCTGCCAGCCGAACGTCCGCAACTCGTGGGACACGTCGAACTCGGTGTAGCCGCGCTCACCGGCCAGCCGACAGCTCACCACGGGGATCGCCGAGCCGTCGCTGATCACCTCGAAATGCTCCGAAGCGGCTAACTGATGCGACAGCCAGCGGGCGGTGTCGGACAGAGTCCGCATCACCTCGGTGTAGCCGGCGCGGCCCAGCCGCAGAAAGTTGTAGTACTGGCCGACGACCTGGTTGCCCGGCCGGGAGAAGTTCAGCGTGAACGTCGGCATGTCCCCGCCCAGGTAGTTGACCCGGAATACCAGCTCCTCGGGCAGACAGTCGCCGTTGCGCCACACCACGAAACCGATGCCCGGATAGGTCAGGCCGTACTTGTGACCGCTGACGTTGATCGAGACCACCCGCGGCAGCCGGAAATCCCACTTGAGGCCGGGATGCAGGAACGGCACCACGAATCCACCGCTGGCCGCGTCCACGTGCACCGGCACGTCCGGCCCGCCGCCGTCGGCCAGGGTGTCCAGTGCCGCGCAGATCGCCTCGACGGGTTCCAGCTCACCGGTGTAGGTGGTGCCCAGGATGCCCACTACACCGATGGTGTTCTCGTCGACGGCGTCGATCACCTGCTCGGGGGTGATCACGTAGCGACCTTGGGCCATCGGCAGGTAGCGGGGTTCGACGTCGAAGTAGCGGCAGAACTTCTCCCAGACCACCTGGACATTGGCGCCCATCACGAGGTTGGGCATCCTGGTTTTCCAGTCCTGCCCTGCCGCCTGGACCTTGGCCCGCCAGCGCCATTTCATCGCCAGCCCGCCCAGCATCACCGCCTCGCTGGACCCGACGGTGGACACCCCAATCGCACTGGCGGGGTCGTCGTCGCGCAGGTTCTCCGCATGGAACAGGTCGGCGACCATGGACACGCAGCGCTGCTCAATGGCCGCGGTGGCCGGGTATTCGTCCTTGTCGATCATGTTCTTGTCGAACGACTCGGCCATCAGCGCCGACGCCTCGGGGTCCATCCAGGTGGTGACGAAGGTAGCCAGATTCAACCGAGAACTGCCGTCGAGCATCAGCTCATCGTGGATGAAGCGGTAGGCGGTCTGCGGGTCCATCGTGTCGTCGGGCAACCGCAACGCCGGGACCGGCGAGGTGAACATCCGGCCGGTGTAGGCCGGGGCGATGGTGTGCGCGGGCACGGACGGATGGGAATGGGTCACAACGACTCCTACAGTTCGGCGATAGCGGTGCGGATGTGGGCCAAGATGCGCGATGCCGACGTCGGCGTGTCGCCGGGTCCGGGGTCGGCGGCGGAGGCTGCGGCGGCGCGGGTGTGTACGAACGCGGCGGCGGCCGCGGCCTGGGCGGGCGGCAGGCCCGATGCCAACAGCGCGCCGATCATCCCGGACAACACGTCGCCGGAGCCCGCGGTGGCCGCCCAGGAGCCGCCGGCCGGGTTGAGGTAGACCGGGCCGGACGGGTCGGCGATGACGGTGACGTTGCCTTTCAACAGCACGGTGGCCCCGAACCGGTCGGCCAGCTCACGGGCCGCGCCGACCCGGTCCGGCCCCGGCGGGTATCCGGCCAGCCGGGCGTATTCGCCGGCGTGCGGGGTGAGCACCGTCGGGGCGCTGCGCTCGACCACCAGAGTTGGGTGGGCGGCCAGGATGGTCAGCGCGTCGGCGTCGACGATCACCGGCAGATCGGTGCCGAGCGCGAACCAGAGTGCGGCAGCAGCCTGCTCGCCGGTGCCCAGACCGGGACCGACCGCCCACGCCTGCACCTTCCCGGCGGCGGCCGGGCTGGACGCCGCCACCACCTCCGGCCAGTGCGAAACCACTTGGGCATCAGCGCTTCCGGCGTAGCGCACCATGCCGGAGGTGGCCGCCACCGCTGCCCCGGCGCACAGGATCGCCGCGCCCGGGTAGGTCGCCGAGCCGGCCAGGATTCCAGTGACACCCTGGGTGTATTTGTCGTCGCGTGGGCCGGGCGCCGGCCAGCAGGCCTCGACATCGGCTGCGGTCAACGAATGAATGTCGGTGTCCGGCAAGTCCAGACCGATCTCGACCAGCTCGACCCGCCCGCACTGCCCCAGTGCATGCACCGGCTTGAGACCACCGAAGGTAACGGTGAGAGCGGCGTGCACCGCGGGACCGTCCGCCGCACCGGTGTGCGGATCCAGGCCGCTGGGGATGTCGACGGCCACCACCGGAATACCCGCCGCCTCGACCGCGGCGAAGACTTCGGCGGCGTTCGGCCGCAACGGGCCGCGCCCGGAGATCCCGACCACTCCGTCGATCACCAGATCCGTTGCGGGCGGCACGCTACCGGCGATCCGGCCGCCGGCCCGCCGGAAAGCTGCAAGGCCCTTGGCGTGGGCGCGCTCGGGGTCGAGCAGGATGGCGCTGGCCGCCACCCCGCGTCTGCGCAGCAGGGTGGCCGCCCACAGCGCGTCGCCCCCGTTGTCGCCGGAACCCACGACCGCGCACAGATTGCGACCGGCGATCCCGCCGGTGCGCGCGGCCAGTTCCCGAGCGATCGCCGTCGCCAGCCCGAACGCGGCCCGGCGCATCAGCACGCCCTCGGGCAGGCTCGCCAACAGCGGTGCTTCGGCGGCGCGAATGACCTCGACGCTGTAGTAATGCCGCACTTGCCCTCCTCGCCCTGCCCGCGACTGTCAGGCTAGTGGCCGGCGACGGCGCTCGGGTGATGTCGCAGCGGATGGTGGGGGTGAGTCAGCGGGTAACAGCACAACCCGATGACCACCGCGGCGGCATGGCCGATGGCGGTGAAGTCGGGGTTGATGAGCAGGGGCACGGTGAATATCACGACTAGGCCGGCCAGGTAGAACCAGCGCCACGGCCGACGGATCCGATAGGTGAGCACCGCCATCACGCCCACCAGGAAGTAGCTGACGCCGATGTCGCGGGCGTAGGTCAACCGCTCCGATTCGCGGTGCAGGTGAATCAGCGCGTAGAGCGCGCCCTCGCTGACATAGGTGGCGCCGACATGGGAGATCACTCCGACCATCAGCCAACGCAGGTGCCCCAGCCAGTGTTCGGCCGGCGCCAGAAACAGGGTGAACAGCACCAGATACGGCGACCAGTCCTTACCGTCGATCCACAGCAGGCTGGAGACCAGCACCTCCAGCGGGTCGGTGGCCAGGTGGTGCAGGTTGGTGGATTGCTCCACGAGCATGGTGTGCAGGCGCGGGCCGACCAGGTGCTGGATGACGGTGGTGACGCCCAACACCGCCAGCCACAGGTAGGTCAGGGGCGCGGTGTGCACAAAGTGCCACACCGCGGCCAGGCGCGTTCTGACGTCCGCCACGGCGTACAGCGTCGCACGGTTGATGCAGACACGGACAGACCGACCGCTGATAGCCTCGGTGAAAATCGGGCCATCCGCCTGCGATCGGCCCCGAGGGGATGTGGGGGCACCTCATGAGCGAACCGCACGGTCCGACGCCCAATCCGTACCAGCAGCCCCCTTTCACGCCCATGAATCAGCCCTTCCCGCCGATTGGCGGCGGACCGTTCCCGCCGCCGCTGCTGCCGCCGGGACTCGGCGGTCCGCCCCCGGGATCACCAGGGCCCAACCGCCGCAAGATGTGGACGCTGGTGGCCACGGTCTGCGTGCTCGCAGTGATCGGCGTCGTGCTCACCGTGACGCTGTCCGGCCGCGGCCAGCACGACACGGCCAAACCCGCTGCAAAGGCGGGGGCCTCGGCGGCGGCGCCAGCCTCTGAGAAGGCACCGGTACCTGTCTCCAAGATCGACGGGTTGTTGCCTCGCCAGGAAGCCCTCGCCGCGGCGGTGGCCGATCCCGAACTCGGGGTCGTGGCCAGCGGTGAGGCGATGGATGAGGTCACCGTGGTGGACGCGGATTGCCAGGGGATCAGTTCGGTCGCCTCGGGACCCGTCTACGCCGGTACCGGTTGGACCGCGATCCGCTGGCAGCGCTGGTACAGCCCGCCCGACATCGACACCCACGACTTGAAGCACGGCCTGCTGGTATCGGTGGCGACCTTTCCGCGGGCGGAGAATGCGCAGGCGTTCTACGCGAAGCAGAGCGACAAGTGGAAAAGGTGCGCCGGCCGCACCCTGAACATGACTGTCACCAATGGCGACAATGAGCCGCGCGTTTTCTGGACCGTCACCGAGGTCACCGAGTCCGACGAACTAGTCAAGACGACCGCGATCAGTGAGGGCGGCGGTGGCTGGGCGTGCCAGGACGCCCTCACCATCCGCAACAACATCGTCGCGCAGGCCGATGTGTGTGGAAACAGCATCCCGGCCAATGCGGCGCAGGACATCCTCGGCTCGATCACCCCGAAGGTCGACGCCGCCGGGTGAGCTGACCGCGCCGGGCGAGCCGGCGCCACCCAACCCTTGATCAGCCTCTGCGCCTCGCGTATCGTCCGATTCAATTTCGCGTCGCACAGTAGCGAATACAGGGAAAGGGCCGAGCCGTTGCGCAACCGCTACGCAGGGGAACCGTTCACCACCACCGATTCTGAGATCGCTGCCGCTTTGGAGCAGGTCTCGATCCCCACCTTGTTGCTGTCGTGCGTGCACATCACCGGCGACCCCCGCTTCATCCGGGACTACAAGCAGAACGGGATCTTCCTCAACGAGATCCAGGGGTTCATGTCCGAGGAAGACAAGGCCCGCGCCCGCGCCGAAGCACTGCAGGCGATCGTGGACTACCGCGACCGCGGCTGTCCGCAGCCCGCTCCCCTGCCCGCCGAGCTGGTCAAGGAGATGATGGACTGGGCGGCCTGCGAGACCGTGCCGGATGCCTACCTGGGGCTGCTCTCCGAAGAACTCGACCTCGAAGGCCGCGATCCACGAAGCCCCGCGCCCCTGGCCCCGGAACGCGCGGCGGAGCTCTCGGTGGTCGTGATCGGCTGCGGTGAATCGGGAGTGCTGGCCGGAATCCGGCTCGCTCAGGCCGGCATTCCCTTCACGATCATCGAGAAGAACGAGGGCCCGGGCGGAACGTGGTGGGAGAACGACTATCCGGGAGCTCGGGTGGACGTCGCGAACCACTTCTACTGCTACAGCTTCGAACCCAACAACGACTGGGGGCACTACTTCGCCGAGCAGCCCGAGCTGCGGGCATACTTCGCCGATTTGGTCACCAAACACAGTCTGGCTGACCATATTCGGTGGGGCACCGAGGTCACCGACGCCGTTTGGGACGAGGGCAACGGAACCTGGACGCTGACCATCCGCACCGCCGACGGTGCGGTGTCCACGATGACAGCGCGCGCGGTGATCACCGCGGTCGGCCAGCTCAACCGGCCGCATCTGCCCGACCTCGACGGGGCGGACAGTTTCGCCGGGCCGTCGTTTCACTCCGCGGCCTGGGACCACAGCGTCGACCTGACCGGTAAGCGGGTGGCCCTGATCGGGGCGGGTGCCAGCGGATTTCAGATCGCACCCGCGATCGCGGATAAAGTGGCTCACCTCAAGGTGTTTCAACGCACCGCACAGTGGATGTTCCCCAACCCGATGTATCACGACGCCGTCCACGACGGGGTTCGCTGGGCGTTGCAACACCTGCCGTTCTATGGCCGCTGGTACCGCTTCCTGCTGCTGTGGCCCGGGGCCGACAAGGGCTTGGAGGCCGCCCGAGTAGACCCGGAGTATCCCGACCAGGACTACGCGGTGAGCGAGATCAACGCCCTGGCCCGGCAGATGTTCACCGGCTGGATCACCGATCAGGTGGGCGACGACGACGAACTGCTGGCCAAGGTGCTGCCCGACTATCCGGCAACCGGCAAGCGCACACTGCAGGACAACGGCACCTGGCTCAAAACCCTGCGGCGCGACAACGTCGATCTGATACGCACCCCGATACGCTCGATCACCCCGCAAGGTGTGGAGACCGACGACGGCGTCCATCACGAGGTGGATGTGATCGTGTACGCCACCGGCTTTCGGCACACCGACGTGTTGTGGCCGATGCGCATCACCGGCCGCAACGGCACCGATCTGCACGCGCTGTGGGGCAGCAAACCGTATGCGTATCTGGGCATCACGGTGCCCGGGTTCCCCAACTTCTTTGTGCTCTACGGGCCCGGCGCGCATCTGGCGCACGGTGGCAGCCTGATCTTCAACTCCGAGTTGGAGATGCGCTACATCGACGCCTGTCTGGCCAAGCTCGCCGACGAGCAGCTGCACTCGATCGAGCCGACCGCGCAAGCGGCCACCGAATGGCATCAAGCCACCCAGACCGCGATCGCCCAGACGGTGTGGGCGCATCCGGCGGTCAAGCATTCCTACTTCAAGAACGCCGACGGCGAGATCCACACGGTGAGCCCGTGGCGGCTCGACGAGTACTGGTCGGCGGTGCGGGAACCGGATTGGTCGCAGTTCGTCATCGCAAAGGAGCGCTGAATTGGGCGGAGTAGTCGTCACCGGAGCCGCATCGGGAATCGGCCGGGCCTGCGCCCAGGCCCTAGTCGCCGAAGGCCGCCGAGTTGCGTTGTGGGATATAGCCCCGGCGGTTGTGGACGTGGCCGAGAGTTTGGGGATGCCCGGCGCGGTGGTGGACGTCTGTGACGACGCCGCGCTGCCCGCCGCGGTCGCAGCAGCGGCCGAGGCACTCGACGGAATCGACGGGTTGGTGCACGCCGCGGGCCGCGTGCTGCCCGAACCGGTGGGCGCCTACACCGGCGAATCCTGGGATGCGGTGATGGCTGTCAACCTGCGGGCCCAGGCGATGCTGGTGCAGCTGATGCTGCCGCACCTGGAGACGGTCTCCCGAGCCGGCGGCGACCCTGCGGTGGTCGGTATCTCCAGCATCGAGGGCCTGACCGCCAACCCGTTCATCCCCGCCTACTGCGCCTCCAAGGCCGGACTGCTGGGGTTGACCAGGTCGATGGCCGCCCAGTTGGGTCCGGCCGGAATCCGCGTCAACGCGGTCTGTCCCGGCTTCATCGAAACCCCGATGCTGCAGATCGCTCTCGATGTCGAAGAAGTCGCCGCCGGCTTTGTGGCCGCGGCGCCGCTGGGGCGCATCGGTCAACCGGCGGAGGTCGCCCAAGCGGTGGCGTTCCTGATGTCGTCGCGGGCGTCGTTCATCACCGGAACCCAGATCGTCGTCGACGGTGGGGTCACCGCGCGGCATCCGTGACGGGCTTAGAAGACCCAGCTCTGCGGTGCGGCGATGACGAAGCCGTGGGTGGCCACCGGACTACTCACCTCACCGCGGACCTGGGGCTCGCGGAGCACACAGACCAAGTCGGTGGACGGCGGAACCCCGCAAACCATCGACTGGGCGGGTGAGAAGTCCCAAAACACGATCTTGTGGCCCACCGGAAGCTTTGCAGCCGGCGGGTTTCCGGCGAGCAGAGCGTCTGGTGGGGCGGGTAGGAAACGAGCGGGGATGCTTTCCTTGCCGTAAATCCCGGGCAGCTCCACCGAGCCGGCGTCGCGCGGGGCCCCCGGAATATCGCCCGCGCAGTTGACGTCATGAGTGATCCTGCCCTGCCGCACCCGGCAGACCAGCCCGGAATCGGTCGCGAAGACCACGTTGGGCGCATTCTGCAGGTCGCTGACTGAACCGGGCAGCGGTCCGCTGTCGTCGATCAGGGAGTCCACATCCGGGATCCCCGGCGCCGCCACGGCATTCGGCGCCGTCGTCAGCAGGGCCAACGAGGTGACCGCCAGTGCCAATGCCCGCATCACCGAAGCTTCCCTGTTCGCCATCAGATCTTCAAAACTACGAGCGACGGGCTCGCGGGTCAACGGCATCGACCGCCTCAACCGTGTGCATCCAAGGCGGTAGTGTCGGTGAGGATGGCCGAGAGCTACCCGCCGCCGAAGCCGCCGATCTCGAGGGGAGATCTCGCTGGTTCCCTCTGCGCACTGGCTCTGACAGTCATCGGCGGTGGTGTGGCCGCGATTCTGGGGCTGTTCCTGATGGCCTTCACCGACAACTGCCCGCCCGCGACCTGCAATATCGATGCGGGCGTCACAGTGATCATGGCCGCATTCGCAGCAGCCGCCGTGGTCTGCCTGGGCGGAACGGCCGTAACCATCGTCCGACTGGTGCGCCGTAACCCGGCCTGGCCGTTCGCCGTAGCAACCTTGGTGTTGACCGCTGCGGCGTGCGCTCTCGGCATTGGAGGCTATCTCGCTGCGGTGGGCGGCTGAGCCGCCGCCGCGGTGCGCATGGCCGCATCGGCGATCGCCTCCTGTAGGCCCCGCGTCGCCAACTCATCGGCCAGCTCGTTGTCGGCAACCCCCGAATGGCCTTTCACCCAGAACCACTCGACCTGGTGACGCGCGCAGGCGGCCTGAAGCCGCTGCCACAGGTCGACGTTCTTCACCGGCTGCTTGGCGGCGGTAAGCCAGCCGTTGCGTTCCCAGCCTGACACCCACTTAGTGATGCCGTTGCGGACGTAGGTGCTGTCGGTGTGCAGATGTACCACCACGGGCCGGGTGAGGGCTTCCAGCGCCACGATCGGAGCGGTCAGCTCCATCCGGTTGTTGCTGGTCTCGCCGGGCTCGCCACCGTACATCTCGCGGACGTGGTGGCGCATGCGCAGCACCGCGCCCCAACCACCGGGGCCCGGGTTGGGGCGGCACCCACCGTCGGTGTGGATGACGACCACGTCATCGGTGGATTCGGTCATCGGCTGAGGATAGGGGGCGAGATCATCGCGGTGTGGACCGACATACCCAGATCGCGATGTCGCAGCGTGGTGATCCGGCGACCGGGCTGCACGGCGTCCTTCACCGGCAGGGTGCGCTCGCCGAAGAACGCCGCCGTCGCCTCGATATCGTCGACGACGTAGGTGATACCCCACAGCGATGACGGGCCGTCCGCCGCCGTGTCGGGCGACCCGACGACTTCGAGGATCACCGCACCCAGCCGGAAAAAGATCTGCCGCATCGGCCGGCCGCCGAGTTCGGCGTCGCGTACCCGGCGCGGCTGCAGCCCGACGGCGTCCAACGCCTCGACGGTGCGAGACAGGTTGGGCGACAACAGCACAACGTGATCGATCGAGGTCACGCCGTTCGGATGCGTGGCCGGTTCAGCGGCCGCCGCCGCGGAACGGGAGGTGGGGACACCGTCGAGCGGGCCGTCTTGGGGCAGACCCCGCAGTGCCCACCCGAGGATGCCGGTGCCGGCTCCGGTCAGTCGCAGCCGAACCCCACCCACCCGGCAGACGCCGTCGGGGTCCACGCTGAACCCGGCCGACCGCCACGTGTCAGCCGGATCAGCAAGACGAATTTCATCGACGGTGATGGACATGCCGCGAATCTTTCTCAGCCCGGCGCGACGGGCTCGGGTTTCAGATCACGCCACCAGCAGTAGATGAACAGCAGCATCGACATCACCAGCGCGACGATCACCCACAGCGTGATCGTGACATCGATCCAGGATCCGATCGGCGGAGCATCCGGCAGCGCATTTCTGAGCGGAACCACCGCGAAAAGCATTGCCGCGTACCAGGTCGTCATCGGCGGCTGGAATTTACGCCAGCCCAGGAACGTCAGATTCGCGACGACGACGGCCACCGCGGCCAGCGCGATCAAGACACCGACGATCACGGCACCAAAGGCCATGGTGCTCGGTGACCGATGCAGCGTGATGCGGTACGGGCCACCGTCCTCGCGGTCGCTGACAATCTCGTTCTTCCAACCGGCGATGTGGTCGACAAACGTCACCGACATCCGTTCCGGAATCGTGGCATCGCCACGCACCACGTCGACGGTGATCGGCCCGGTCTGGTAATGATCGAACGGCCACTTCGCCGAATTACCGGAGATGGTCAACGGGACCGGGAATTCTCCGGGCACCATGCCCTTCGTCCAGGTGCGCTTGGTCGGCGTGACCGCGGAGTGCACCGCGATGCTCAAGTCTTCGGTGAGCCCGTGCCTGACCGGGTCGAGCAGTGCAGGACCCGGGCTGATCGTGACCTTGCCGGTCAGGGTGCCCTTCACGGTCTGAAGATCCTCGATATCGATGGTCACGGTGGTGCCATCGGCCGACACCAGACCTTCCGTGAGGTGGCGGGGGCAGCCGCACCCGGCCCGCTCATACAGCGCGACGGTCACGATGTAGGACGCGACGAAGAAGACCGTCATCCCGAGGATCAGCAGCAGCCTGGGCCGGTTGATGTGAACAGCAGAATCAGCGTTGGACAAGCCTGTTCTCCCTGATGTCAGCTTGGTGGTCGACAACGACGGCTGCATCGTCTCATCGTCGCTGCGATTGACGCCGAGTTTTCGGCGGACGAGCGGCACACAAATCGAGCTGCTGCAACCAGATTCCGGCTCTGCCGCGAAGCGCGCGTTAGAAGACTTCGCTGTGCGGCGCGGAGATCACGAACCCGTGCGTCACCGTCGGGCCGCCGCTCTTACCGCCGTTCTCACGCGCGGCCTTGAGCACACAGGCCACCTCGGTACCCATCGGGGCGCCGCAGACCAGCGACTCGGTGGGTGAGAAATCCCAGAACACGATCTTGTGGCCGGGCGCCAGCATGATCGACGGAACCTTCGCCGGATCCCCGAGGAGCCCGGCGGGCGCCATCGGCATGAACTGCGCCGGGCCGCTGCCGTCGGCATAGACGGTCCCAAGACTCACGCTGCGGGTTCCCGCCGGGGCGCCGACGAGATTCCCGGCACAGGCCACACTGTGTGTCACTTTCCCGCGACTCTTGCGGCACGCCAGACCCGACGGGGTGGTGAACGCCAGATCCGGGATTCCGGTGAGGTCAGCAACCGAGCCGGGCAGCGGCCCGCTGTCGTCGAAGAGCGGATCGAGATCGGGAACCTCGTTTGCCGCACCGGCATTGGGTACCGGAATAAGGACCGCCATTGCGGCGCACGCCACCGCCAACAATTCTCGCACTGAAAGCTCCCGCTACTCGACGGTGACCGACTTGGCCAGGTTGCGCGGCTTGTCCACGTCGTAGCCGCGAGCCTGCGCAACCCCGGCAGCGAACACCTGCAGCGGGATGGTCGACAACAGCGGTTGGTACAGCGTTGATACCGCAGGAATTTCGATCAGGTGGTCGGCGTAGGGGCGCACCGTCTCATCGCCCTCCTCGGCGATCACGATGGTGACGGCCCCGCGGGCCTGGATCTCGCGAATGTTGGAGAGCAGCTTGGAGTGCAACATCGCCGCATTCTTAGGCGACGGCATCACGACGATCACCGGAAGGTCGTCCTCGATCAATGCGATCGGGCCGTGCTTGAGTTCGCCGGCGGCAAAGCCTTCAGCGTGCATGTAGGCCAGTTCCTTGAGCTTGAGTGCGCCCTCCAGCGCCACCGGGTAGCCGACGTGGCGCCCCAGGAAGAGCACCGCACTCGACGACGCAAACTGCTGCGCCAACTCGGCGACCGAGTCGATGCCTGCCAGCACATGCGACACCAGTTCGGGCATCGCCTCCAGCTGCCGGTACTCGTGCTCGACCTCGTCGGGGTACTTGGTGCCCCGGGCCTGTGCCAGTGCCAGACCGACCAGGTAGTTCGCGGTGATCTGCGCCAGGAACGTCTTCGTGGACGCGACACCGATCTCCGGTCCGGCCCGGGTGTAGAGCACCGCGTCGCACTCCCGCGGAATCTGCGAGCCGTTGGTGTTGCAGACCGCGAGCACCTTGGCCTTCTGCTCCTTGGCGTGCCGGACAGCCTCCAGGGTGTCCGCGGTTTCGCCGGACTGACTGATCGCCACCACCAGCGTGCTGCGGTCCAACACCGGGTCGCGGTAACGGAACTCACTGGCCAGTTCGACTTCGACCGGCAACCGCGTCCAGTGCTCGATCGCGTACTTGGCCAACAGACCCGAGTGATACGCGGTGCCGCAGGCCACCACGAACACTTTGTCGATCTCGCGCAGTTCCTGGTCGCTCAGGCGCTGCTCGTCGAGGACGATCCGGCCGTCCTCGAAGTGCCCCAGCAGAGTCTCGGCCACCGCGGTGGGCTGCTCGGCGATCTCTTTGAGCATGAAGTACTCGTAGCCGCCCTTCTCGGCGGCAGACAGGTCCCAGTCGATATGAAAAATCCGAGCAGCGCCGGTCATATCGTTGCCGTGGAAGTCGGAGATGCGGTAGCCGTCGGCGGTGATGACCACCGCCTGGTCCTGACCCAGCTCGACAGCTTCGCGGGTGAACGGGATGAACGCCGCCACATCCGAGCCCAGGAACATCTCGCCGTCGCCGATACCGACCACCAGCGGCGTGGACCGACGCGCCGCCACGATGGTGCCCGGTTCGTCGGCGTGGGCGAACACCACAGTGAAGTGGCCCTCCAACCGACGCAGCACGGCCAGCGCCGAGGCCACGAAGTCCCCGGCGGTGTCACCCTCGCGGTACTGGCGGGCCAGCAGGTGGACGGTCACCTCACTGTCGGTCTCGCTGGTGAACTCCACGCCGGCGCGTTCCAGTTCGTCGCGCAGCACCGCGAAGTTCTCGATGATGCCGTTGTGCACCACGGCGAACTTGCCGGCCGCGTCGCAGTGCGGGTGGGCGTTGTGGTCGGTGGGACGGCCATGGGTGGCCCAGCGGGTGTGACCCAACCCGGTGCCCCCGGCCAGCAGGGCCGGATCGGTGGCGGCCAGTTCGGCTTCCAGGTTGGCCAGCCGGCCGGCACGGCGACGGACGGTCAGCTGCCCGATCCCGTCGACGACGGCGATTCCCGCGGAGTCATAGCCGCGGTACTCCATGCGACGCAAGGCCTCGACGACGACGTCGCGAGCAGGGCGTTGCCCGACGTAGCCGACGATTCCACACATAGCTGTTCAGGGTAGTGCACCGACAGCACCGCCCCGTCAGCCGCGCAGGTCAGTGACGTCCAGCATCCGGGCCATACACCTACCGCTTCAGGCCGACCTATTGCGCGCTGCGCTACTGCGCGCCTCCGAACAGATCTGCCAGCAGGGCTCCGAAGTCGAAGTCGGTGGCCGCCCCAGGATCCGGCTCCACCTCGGGAGGAGGCCCGTCGAAGTCCAGGTCGCCGGTGAGCAGCAATGCGAGCACCTGCTCCAGGCCGGCCAACGCGCCAGTCAGCCCGACTCCCTGCCCCGGGCCGAATGTCAGGTCCAGGGTGAGTGGGTCGGTGACCGAAACGGTGATACCGAGCGCGTTGAGGATGGAGCCGCCGCCGAAGATGGGCGGGGGAAGTTCTGCCGCGGACAACGCATCGATAGTGCCGCCGACTTCTCCCGGGGACAGCAACCCGCCGAAGGCGAAGCTCAAGCCGGAAATGCCAACGCCCTCCGGCAGCAGGCCGGCTTCAGTGACCGTCGGGATCAGGAAATCCAGGTTGAGCGTGGCACCGTTGAGCAGGCCGTTGACCATGTTGGCCGGGATGTTGATCAGCTCCTGCAACGCCGCGGTGGTGTCCGGGTTGTCGCCGCCGAGATTGGCGCTGATGGCTTCGACGCTGTTGATGAGCGCCACCAACGGCGATAGGGACGGCCCCAGCGCGCCGATCAGCAGGCCGGACAGCGGCGAGGCCAGGACTTGGACGATCTCCGGGATCGGATCGGGAATTGCCGGAATGAGTCCCGGGGCTAATGCTTCCCCTTGGTTGCTGAGCAGGCCGTAGAGCAAGAAGTTGCCCAGGAAGAAGTCTGGGCTGCCAAGCCCGCCGTCGCCCGACGGGAGACTCGTCGTGAATTCAGCCAGCGGGTTGAGGAAGCCCTTCTGGTCGCCACCAAGGAACGTCAGGGCGGCGCCCAACTGCTCGAGGTCCAGGTTGCTCAGATCGGCGTTGCTGAGCGCATCGCTCAGGGCGCTGTTGGCGTCCTGCAGCGCGGTCTGCAGGTGCTCGAAGTTGACTTCCGCGGTGTTGAAGGCGTCGGCCCAAGCGCCCGTGAAATCGATATCGGCGGTCAGCGCGACGTCATGGGCCATCTGAGCCTCGAGCAGCGGCGTGGCCGCCGGCGTGACAGTGATCATGCCCGCGCCTACCACCGCGATGCCGGCGGTGACGAAGGGTCGCAGTGTCGGATTCATTTGAGCAACTCCTCAAGATCCAATGTCGTGCCTGCGGAAACAACTGAGTGTGAGGAAGATCATATTTAATAAATAGCTGTGACACAAGGCTCAGATCCCAGTTACACGGCATCTGCGCCGAGCGTTTCGGCACCGATGCGGTCTTTTCGACCCCGACACTTTCTTGGGCTGTTCCCAGCAGGTTGCGGCCAACCCGGCTCGGCTCCGGCCGGCAGCGGTTATGTTGGGAATCCGCACGGAGACCCGAGGCGGGGTCGGCCAGCAAACGACGGTCTAGGTGACGACATGCCACAGGACAGCCCAGCCACCGCGCGCACCCTGGTGGAACTGCTGCGTCAGCAGGCCGATCGCTACCGGGACAAGGTCGCGTTCGTGTTCGCCCCGGATGGTCTGGAGGAACAGAGTCGGCTGACCTACGCCGAGCTCGACCGCAGCGCGCGGGCGATCGCGGCGGGTCTGCAACAACAGGGAGCGGCGGGACGTCGTGTGCTTGTCGTCTGCCGGCCGGGTCTCGACAGTGTCGCGGCCTACTTCGGCTGCCTGTATGCCGGGGCGGTTGCCGTGCCCGTGCAGGATCGGCTCGGCAGGTTGACGCTGATCGCCCCCGATGCGCGAGCCGGTTTCGCCCTGGCGGACTCCGCCACGCAGGACACGCTCAGGGCCAGGGTCGACGGTTTGACCAAACGGCCGCTGCGATGGCTGGCCCCAGACGACCCCGGCGCAGACCCGGAGAGCTGGACGCCGCCCGACATCGGCGCCGACACCACAGCGATGCTGCAGTACACCTCGGGCTCCACCAGGGCACCCAAGGGTGTCGTCCTGACGCACGGCAACCTACTTGCCAACCTGGTCGCAATCCATGAGGCGTGGGGCGGCGACGACCAGAAGGTCGCAGTCTGCTGGCTACCCCAGCACCACGACATGGGCTTGATCGGCGGCATCCTGCAAAGCGTGTACGTCGGCGGCAACACGGTGCTGATGTCGCCGGCCGGCTTCATCACCCGCCCGATGCGCTGGCTGGAGGCCATGTCCCGGTACCGCGCCAACATCGCCACCGCACCGAATTTCGCCTACCAGCTCTGCGTCGAGCGCAGCACCGCCGAAGAGCGCGCGGCACTGGATCTGTCGCAGTGGTCGGCCGCGATGAACGGCGCCGAACCGGTTCAAGCCGGCACCCTGCGCGCCTTCGCCGAGGCTTTCGCGCCCGCCGGTTTCCGGCCAGAGGCGTTCCTACCGGTGTACGGATTGGCCGAAGCCACCCTGCTGGTCTCGGGCGGATCGGACGCCGCCGCACCGGTAATCCGCTGCATCGACCGCAACGCGCTCGGCGAAGATCGGGTCGTCGAGATCACCGACGCCGCCGCCGATGATCCCGGCGTCGTGGAGTTGGTCGGGTGCGGCCGACCCCGCGGCGAT
Source organism: Mycolicibacter heraklionensis (assembly GCA_001673575.1). Taxonomy (GTDB): domain Bacteria; phylum Actinomycetota; class Actinomycetes; order Mycobacteriales; family Mycobacteriaceae; genus Mycobacterium; species Mycobacterium heraklionense_A. The sequence goes on from LZME01000062.1 coordinate 95,504, forward strand.
CAGCAGATCGTGATCGCCGACCCGGAGACGCGCCGGCGCCGAGACGCCGAGCAGGTTGGCGAGATCTGGGTCTCCGGTCCGTGCGTCGCGCAGGGCTACCGCGGCAAACCAGAGGACACCGAGCAGACGTTCGGCGCCTACCTGGCCGACACCGGCGAAGGGCCCTTCCTGCGCACCGGCGATCTGGGCTTCTTGCGAGACGGCGAGGTGTTCATCGCCGGGCGCTGCAAGGACCTGATCATTCTCCGCGGCAACAACTACTACCCCAACGACATCGAAAAGACGGTGCAGGGCAGCCATCCCGCGCTGCTGTCCGGCCGCGGCGCGGCCTTTTCGGTGACGCCGAAACCCGGCGCCGGCGAACAGCTCGTGGTGGTGCAAGAGATCGGAGCCTCCGGTGACGCTGCGGCCTTCACCCATGTACTGAAGGCGATCAACGCGGCGATCGCCCGCTACCACGGCATCGGGGCCCACGCCGTGGTCCTGGTGGAGCCAGGCACGATCCCGACCACGTCCAGCGGCAAGATCCAACGACAGGCCGCCCGCCAGAAGTTCCTCGACAGAGGGTTCACCGCACTGGCCCAATGGCGCGCCGCGCAGGGCTCCGGCAACCGCCACGGTGAGCCCCTGGCGGCGGCCCAGACCGCCGCGGCGGCGCAGCGAGCGGTGGCGCTGCAGTACTGGAAGGCACGGCAGGGCTGACGGCTCAACGTCCGCGCCGGCGTGCGTTACGGTCATCAGATGGCCAGCCTCAAGCGCCTTTACGCCACGTTGACCCGACCCGGACCGCACCGCGTCCTGCGCGGAGATCTGGCTTATGCCGGGCTGGCCGGGGTGGTGTACACCCCGCAGTCCGGGTATCGGCTTCCCGCGGTGGCCTTCGGCCACGACTGGCTGACCGGGGCCGATCGCTACGCCGGGCTGCTGGAACACCTGGCCTCGTGGGGCATCGTGGCGGCGGCCCCCGACACCGGACGGGGGTTGGCACCGTCGGCGCTGGACCTGGCCGCCGATCTGGGCCGCGCCCTGGAGATCGCTACCGAAGTCCGGTTGGGGCCGGGTCGAATTAGCGTCGACCGCAATCGGCTTGCGGTGGCCGGACACGGGTTCGGCGGTTCGGCCGCGGTGTTCGCCGCGGCCACATTGTCAGTGAAACCCAAAGCGGTGGCGGCGATTTTCCCGACCGTCACCACCCCGCCCGCCGAGCAGGCTGCGTTGACGCTGGACGTCCCGGGCGTAGTGTTCAGCAGTCCCGACGATCCGAAAGCTCTGCGGTCCAACGCGATCGAGCTGGCACACGCCTGGCAGCCTTCCACCCTGCGCATGATCGACAAGGTGTCGCCGGCGGGCCTGCCGCAAGGCCGCCGGCTGACCGGGTTCTTCGGCTTGCCGACCTCGGATCGGCGCACGCAGCGGCGGGTGCGGGCCCTGCTGGCCGGATATCTGTTGGCACAGCTGGTGGGCGACAAGACGTTCCGAGATTTCGCCAACCCGCAGGCGGCCCTGCCTAAGACCCAGGCGCTCGACGCGCTGCCGGAACCGGTGAGCCCGGAAGAGAAGATCGCCGCACTGTTCAAGTAGTTCTACATACGGCAGCGGCCGCCGAGTCCTTTCGGACCCGACGGCCGCTGCCGTTGTTATGGGACGTTTACCCGCCCGCACCTGCGGTGCCCGAGGCGCCGACCGTGCCGGCTGTCCCGGGCGGCGTGCCAGCACCGGCCGCGCCGCCTGCGCCACCCTTGCCGAGCGCCCCGCCGGCGCCAGGCGTTCCCGTGCTCGCGCCACCGGTGCCGCCGTCGCCGCCGTGGCCACCGTCGGCGCCGTTGCCGCCACCGGCACCATCGGTTCCGGCACCACCGGCCCCGCCGACACCGCCGGCCCCACCAAGACCACCCTTGCCGCCGGCAACACCACCGGTGCCGGCTCCACCGGTACCGCCGTTGCCACCGGTTCCGGCCGCGCCACCGTTACCACCGGTGTTACCCGCACCGCTGGCAGCGCCACCGGCCCCGCCGGTGCCACCGACGCCGCCGGCTCCACCGGTGCCGCTGGCACCGGTCGAACCATTGGTGCCCGAGGTGCTCGCGCCGCCCAGCCCGCCGGACCCGGCAGTACCGCCGTTGCCACCGGCACCACCGGTGCCGCCGTCGAAGCCGGCACCGTTGTTCGTGCCGCCGGCCCCGCCGGCACCACCCTTACCGCCGGCACCACCGGTGCCGCCGGCGCCACCTGCGCCACCGTTGCCGGTGCCCGAGGTACCACCGTTGCCGCCGGCGCCGGCCGCGCCGCCGTTACCACCAGCGGTGCCGTTGCCGCCGGCAGCGGTCGTGCCGGCATCGCCGGCCGTCCCTGCGACCCCGGCCCCACCGGTACCACCCCGGCCGCCCGTGCCGCCGTTGCCGTCCAGTGCGCCGGCACCAGCGTTGCCCGCAGTTCCGCTGGTGCTGGCACCGCCGCTGCCGGCAGTCCCGGCCGCTCCGCCTGCCCCGCCGTCACCGCCGATGCCGCCTGCCAGACCGTTGCCGTCGCTGTCCACGCCACCGGTCCCACCGGCACCACCGGTACCGCCGTTGCCGCCCTTGCCCGCGGCACCGCCGTTGCCACCATTACCGGTGTTCGAGGTACCGCCGTTGCCGCCGGTGCCACCGACGCCGCCGGCGGAACCGTTCCCACCGTTGCCACCGGCCGTGCCGGCGACGGTGTCGGTCGCGGTCGCGCCGGTCGCACCGGTGCTGCCCGTGCTACCCGTGCCGCCGGTGCCACCAGCACCACCGTTACCACCCTTACCGGCATCCGCCGTGCCACCGTTGCCACCGGCACCACCCGCGGCGCCCGTACCACCGGTGCCACCATTACCGCCGTTGCCGCCGTTGGCCGCGAGGGCGCCGTTGCCGCCGGCACCACCGGCGCCGCCGACCCCGTTGGCACCGCCTGCGCCGCCGTTACCGCCGTTACCGGCATGGCTGGGCGCGACACCGATGTTGTTGGTCGGCACTGCAGTTCCGGCGCTGTTGCCGCCCTTACCGCCCGCTCCGCCGGCCGAATCGGCGCCACCGGCGGCGCCATTGCCGCCATTGCCGCCGCTGGCGGTGCCGTTGCCACCGTTACCACCCGCGCCGCCGACACCGACGGCACTGCTACCGCCGTTGCCGCCGTTGCCGCCGATGCTCACCCCGGTGGCCGCACCGTTGCCGCCGGCGCCGCCGTCGCCGCCGGTGGCGCCGGTACCGGCCGTGGAGGACGGACCGGATCCGCCGTTACCGCCGTTACCGCCGACGCTGTAGACGGTGCCCGCGGTGAAGTGGTCGCCGTTGACGTCGCGCCAGCCGGTGCCGGAGCCACCGGCACCGCCGTCACCGCCGTTGCCGGCGGTTCCCGCGCCCGCCAGGCCGGTACCGCCACCGGCACCGCCGTTACCGCCTTGAGCGTGGTTGCCGGAGAGCAGGCCGCCGCCGGCGCCGACGGTGCCATTACCGCCGGCGCCACCGTTACCACCGGTGCCGCCGACGCCGGAACCGGGCGCGCCGCCGGTGCCGCCGTTACCGCCGTTGCCGCCGAAGGTCTGGACGGTGTCGTCATCGGTGGCGCCGTTACCGCCCGCGCCACCGTTGCCGCCTGCCCCCGCGGGCGCGCTGGCGGCGGCACCGCCGGCACCGCCATTGCCGCCGTTGCCCGCCACGCCTTGGACGTTGGCGGCACCGCTGGCGTCGCCACCGCGGCCGCCGTCACCACCGGCAGCGCCCACGTTGAATCCGGTCGAGGCACCAGCGGCGCCACCGACACCACCGTTGCCACCGTTGGTGACGCCGGCGCCGCCGGCGCCACCCGTGCCACCGGTACCCCCGGTGCCGTCACCGGCGTTCGCGCCGGCGCCGCCCGCGCCGCCGTTGCCGCCCTTGAGACCGTCACCGCCGATACCGCCGGCAGCACCGTTGCCCGCGACACCGCCGCTGGTGCTGCTCAGCGGGTCACCGCTGCCACCGCCCGCACCACCGGCGCCACCGTTACCGCCGTTGCCGAGGAAGTTGCCGTTCGCGTCCTTGAAGCCGTCACCACCGTTGCCGGCCGCGCCTCCAGCGGCTCCGATACCGGCGTGGCCCTTCTCCCAAAAGTTGCTACCGGCCGCGCCACCGGCGCCACCGGCGCCGCCGTTGCCACCGTTGACGTGGTCGGCCGTGCCGGCAGCGCCGTTACCGCCGGCACCGGCCTTGCCGCCGTCGCCGCCGTTGCCGAGGTTGAAGGCGCCGCGTCCGCCGGCACCACCGTTACCACCCGCGGTGCCGTTTCCGTTGCCGCCATTGGCGAAGCTGCCGGCCACGCCGTCACCACCGGCGCCGCCGGTACCACCGTTGCCGAAGAACCAGGCCACGGAGGCGCCACCATCGCCACCATCACCACCGATACCGCCGGCACCGCCGACGCCACCGTGACCCAGGCCCCATGCGCTCGCGCCACCGTCGCCACCGGCCGCGCCGAAGCCGCCGGCGCCGCCGTCGCCGCCGTTGCCCAGCCAGCCGAGCGCGGCACCGCCGTTGCCGCCGGCCACACCGGCCTGGTCGCTGCTCCAGCCGGCACCGCCGTCGCCGAACCACAGCCCGCCGTCACCGCCATCCGGGTTGACCTCGGTGCCGTCGGCACCATTACCGATCAGGAATTGCCCGGACATTTCGTTGATGGCGTTGTTGACCATCGCGCCGAAGTCGCTGTCGATCCAGGCGGTCATACCCATGTGCAGTGGGGTGTAGAACCACTGGTCGAGGATGGTGATCATGTCGAAGGCGGCGGGATCGAAAGCCGCCAGTCCGGGGTCGACATCGGTGGTGACGTCGGCCGGGGTGAGCCAACTGAAGTCGAACAGGTCCTCGAAGCCGTCGGCCTGGGCCGCCGGCGCGCCGGCCAGCGGGGCCATGCCGAAGGCCAAGAACGCTGCCACCGCGCTGCCGGCGCCGACCGCCCGGCTGCCGCGCCGCGCTCCGGCCTGAACTTCTGAACCCGGCTGGCTACCGGTGTGACGACGAGTCATTGCGAATACCTCTCCTGATGAAAAGTTCGGCTAGTAGTGAAAGTTGGTGGGAGGACGAGCGACGGATCAGCCGACCAGGCCGAGGTCGGAGAACAAGTCGCCGAAGCTGAAGCTGTCCGCCATCGCGCTGCCCGCACCGCCGTCGTCGACGCCGTCGTCGACGACGAAGCCCTCGGGTGCCGGGATGCTGAAGATGGGGTCCTTGCCGCTCCACGAGCCCCAGCCGAGCTGCGAGCCGATGACCTGCGACAGCCCCAGCAAGGCACCGAGGGGGCCGATCGCGTCGCTTGGCGCGTCGATGGTGGGCGACAGCGCGACACCGGTGTTGAGGTTGAAGCCAATGCTGTTGAAGATGGAGCCGCCGGATGCCGGCGCCGTGGCGATCTCATTTCCGTCGGCGTCCAGGATGTGCATGGGGCCGGCCGTGACGTGACCGCCGGTGCTGAACCATCCGCCGAAGGCGAAGTCCAGGTGCGTCAGCTCCATGGGCTCCGGGAGGACACCGGCGCCGTTGATCGCCGGCAGCAGGCCGTCCAGGTTGAGGGTGGCGCCGTTGAGCGAGGCGTCGAACATGTTCGCCGGGATGTTGATCAGGCCCTGCAGTGCCCCTGACGTGTCACCGTCACGCAGCGCCTCGGAGATGTCCTCCCAGCTGTTGCCCAACGCGACCCAGGGCGCGATCCAGGGGCTCACCGAGGCGAGCATGAGCGCGCTCATCGGCGAGCCCAGGAAGTTGATGATCGGGGTGAGCGTCGCGGCCTGATCCTCCGGCAGGAAGCCCGGGACCTGGTTGAAGATGATTTCGTGGCCACCGCTGAGGTTGCCGATTGTGTAGCTGCTGTCCATCGTGTGGCGGATGACGTCGTTGATGGTGGCCTGGTCGGCATTCATCAACGTGATGGCCGACCACGCGTTCTTGAGGTCCGTCTGGATCGCGCTGACCATCGCCGGGATGGTCGACGGGTCGTCGATCATGCTCTGGATGTAGCCCTCGACGTTATTCGTGAACTGGGTGAACCCGATGTTGGGCGCCGCGTTGTAGGAGGCCATCATCTGCGCGATGTTGTCCTGAGCGGTGTTGTACGCCGCGACATACGGGGCGGTCAGGTCGGAGAAGCTGAAGTCAGCGGTCAACGCGAAGTCACGGGCAATGACCATGTGGTTCGCCGGCATCACACCGGGGGTGGCGGCGATCAGGCTTGCGCCCACTATCGCGACACCGGCGGTGGCGTAGGGGCGAAGGGCTTGCTGCATCAATTTTCTCCTCACAACGTGTCGCCGCACCCTGAGGCGCAGGTAGGACCAGAGGCAACATAGCTAATATTTAACTTAGAGACAACCGGGAACGTGAAGTGCCTCAAAAGCGGCAAAGAATGTGATCCCCACCTCGAATCGGCCGGCCTAAACCCCCATTGACCTGCAGTTAACGGTCACGCTAAGGCTAGACTCCCGCACTCCAAACCTCCGGACGCTTCGTTCACGTAAGTGGACTTATCCGACATGCTGTGAACTGCCTTAGGAATGGTGATTAGCGTCAGCAAGCGTCCCGGACCGGGGTGAATCCGCATGGCTGATAACTTGCGCCCGCTTCGCAGCGCGGTTTCGTTTGTGGATCTGTGGTTCAGACAGGTGCGCTGAACGCCCGTCGAGTGGACTCGCGAGGTCATATCTGGCTCTAAGGCCGTTCAAGTCGCGCGGGGACCCCCACGCCCACCCGAATCGAAGTCGGAAACGACACCAAAACGACAACGGTCGCCGAGCCCGCGAGGGACTCGGCGACCGTGGTCGCGTTCAGGTGTCGGCTAGGTGCCGGCCTTTCCGCCCGCACCGGCGTTGCCGGCGCTGCCCGCGGTGCCATCGTGACCCGGCGTGCCGGTGCCGGTCGGAACACCGCCCGGGCCGGCGGCACCCGCCGCCCCGCCGTTGCCGCCGGCACCCGCCGCGCCGCCGGTGCCGTTGCCCGCTCCGCCGGTGCCATGACCGCCGCCGTTGCCACCGGTACCGCCGTTGCCGCCATTGCCACCGTTGCCGCCGTTGTAGCCGTTGCCGGTGTCGGGGTTGGTGCCGCCGGCACCACCGGCGCCGCCGTCACCACCATTACCGCCGCCGCCACCGGCGCCACCGTTGCCGCCGGTTCCGGTGGTGGAGGCGCCGCCGACGCCGCCGTTGCCGCCCGTACCGCCGACCCCGCCGTTGCCACCGTTGCCGCCCGCCGAGGGGGCGACGCTGGGCAGGAACGGGATGCCGCTGAGGCCGGCCGCCCCCTGGTCGGTATTGCCGCCGGCGCCACCGGCGCCGCCGGTACCACCGTTGCCGGCCGCCGCGGTGCCACCGGCACCACCATCACCCCCATTGCCCGAGGTGCCGCCGCCACCACCGGCGCCACCCGCGCCACCGGTCCCGCCGTCGACCGAACCGCTTGCCGCGCCACCGGTGCCACCCGTACCGCCGTTGCCGCCCGCGAGACCGCCGTAGGAGTGACCGCCGTCCCCACCGGCGCCGCCGGTGCCGGCGTGGCTGGCGCCGAAGCCGTCAGGTGCGTCGCCCGGAGTGCTGACACCGGCGCTGTTGCCGCCGGCGCCACCGTTACCGCCGTTGCCCCCGGGGCTCTTGGTGGACAGACCCGAGTAGCCGTCGCCACCACGTCCGCCCTGGCCGCCGTTACCGCCCGACGCAGTCCCGTTGGCGCCGGCGCCGCCGTTGCCGCCCGCCCCGGAGGCACCGCCGCTGCTGGTGCCGCCCCCGCCGCCGGCGCCGCCGTTACCGCCCATGCTGACCACGTTCGCGCCGGTCGCACCGGCAGCGCCGTCCGCACCGGTGCCACCGTTGCCCGCGGTACCGGTGCTGCCGCTACTGCCGCCGGTGCCGCCGTCACCGCCCCAGCCGCCGATGCTGTAGGTAGTGCTGCCGTCCTTCCAGCCCAAGCCCTTGCCCGCGGCGCCGCCGTTGCCGCCGGCGCCGCCGTTCGCGGTCTGGCTGTAGCCGCCGCTGCCGCCGCCACCGCCGTTGCCGCCGCGCAGCGTCCCGTCGCCACCGGCGCCGCCGTTGCCGCCGGCGCCGCTGGTGCCGCTGTCGCTGTTGCCGCCCTGACCGCCGTAGCCGCCCTGACCGCCATTGGTGGCAACGGTGGCGTCGCCGGTGGCGCCGTTGCCGGCCGCCCCGCCGGTGCCGCCGGCGCCGCCGGTGCCGCTGTCGCTGCTGCCGCCCTGGCCGCCGGCGCCGCCCTGGCCGCCGTAGCCGCCGGCCGCGGTGGCCAGGCCGCCCTTGCCGCCGTCACCGCCGAGGCCACCGGTGTTGGCGCCCAGCGAGTTACCGCCCTGGCCGCCGCCGCCGCCGTTGCCGCCGGAATTCCACGGGAAGGTCTCGCCGCTGGTGTTGACGCCGGTGCCGTCGCCACCGTCGCCGCCGGTGCCGCCGTTGCCGCCGTGCTCACCGCTGCCGCCGGCGCCGCCGTATCCGCCGAAACCACCCATGCCGATGTAGTCGCCGCCGGCATCCTTGGCCGCGTCGCCGCCGACGCCGCCGTTGCCGCCGTTGGCGCCGTCGCCCGCCGCCCCGGCGCTGCCGTAGAACGAGCCGGCGTAGTAGCCCGAGGCGCGGGCGCCGCCAGCGCCACCGTTGCCGCCCTGGCCGCCCTGTCCACCGGTCGCGCCATTGTTGTTGGCAGCGGTGATGCCGTTGCCGCCGTTGCCGGCTGCCCCACCGGCGCCGCCCTTGCCGCCGTCGCCGAACATGAAGCCACTGCGGCCGCCGGCGCCGCCGTTGCCGCCGGCCCCGCCCGCCATGCCGTTACCGATGCCGGAGTTGGCGAGGGTGCCTACGGCGCCGTTCATTCCGGCCCCGCCGGTACCACCGGCACCACCGTTGCCGAAGAACCAGGCTGCCGCCGCGCCACCGTCACCACCGGCGCCGCCGGACCCGCCGGCGACGGTTGCCGCACCGCCGGCGCCACCGTTGCCGCCGTTGCCCATCCACCAACCGCCGGCGCCGCCGTCACCGCCGGCCGCTCCCGCACCGCCCGCGCCGCCGTCACCACCGTTGCCCAGCCAGCCGAGCGCGTCACCGCCGTTGCCGCCGGCCACACCGGCCTGGTCGCTGCTCCAGCCGGCACCGCCGTCACCGATCCACAGCCCGCCGTCACCGCCGTCAGGGTGGTCTTCGGTACCGGCAACACCATTGCCGATCAGGTACAGGCCGGACCAGTCGTTGATCATCCCGTTGATCGACTCGCCGAACGGACTGGTGATCCAGAGCTGAGTGAGGTTGTGCAGCGGCTCGTAGAACCACTGGTCCATGATCCCGGTCCACGAGAACGGGTCACCCGCCGCGGCGCCGGGGTCTGCTGCACCGAACAGCGCACTCAGGTCCCAGCTGGCTGCTGTGTCGCCGGTGTCACCCGCGGGCCACCAGCTGAACAGGTCACCGACGAGGTCACCGAAGTCGCTGTCGGCGTGTGCGGCTGGCGCCGCGGCCATCGGGGCCATTCCGAAAGCCAGGAACGCGCCGACCGTACTCGCGGCGCCGACCATCCGCCTGCGGTATCGCATTCCGGTGTTGTCGGGCTGGCTGCTGCTGTGACGACGATTCATTTGCGAACACCTCTCCTGTGCAGCGGTTCTTTGAAGCAGTGATGAAGGTTGTTGGTGGGAATGCCGTTACCAGCGGACGCCGGCTCAGACGTCGAAGCCGAGAAGCCCGGCCAGGTCACCCAGCACGTCGGATGCCGCGCCGGATCCGGCGCCGCCGTCGTCGAAGAAGTCGTCGGGCACGATCGGAAAGCTGATTCCCGGCCACGGCGGGGTGACCTCGACGGGGCCCTTGCCCGTCCAGCCGGAGCCGAGCAGCGCACCGACGGTCTGCCCCCACGCCTCCATGGCCGCAATCGGGCCGATGCCGTGACCTTCGATCGCGATGGGCACTCCGGGAAGCAGGCCGGCCGTCAGGGTGATGCCCAAGCTGTTGAAGATCGAGCCGCCTACTGCGGGAACCTCGACGAGATTGCCCGCGGCGTCGTGTACTTGGTAGGGGCCTACCGCCACATCGCCCGGGGTCAGCAAGCCGCCGAACGCGAACTCCAGATGGGTGATATCGGTGCCCTCGGGGAGCAGGCCGGTGCTGGCGATCAGCGGCAGCAGGCTGTCGAGGTTGAGGGTCGCGCCGTTGAGGTAGCCGTCGAGCCAGCTGGCCATGATCTGATTGAAACCGTCGCCGTCCTGGATGCTGTTCATCATCGCGACCCAGGGGGCGATGGACGGGCTCAGCGATCCGATGATGATGGCGCTCAGCGGCGAGGCCAGGAAGTCCACGATCGGCGTCGCGAACGAGGCCATGTCCGCCGGCAGGAATGTCGGCAGCAGCGCGAACAGCAGGTCGTGGCCGAAAGCGTAGGTGTTGATGTCGGTCCCGCTGAGGGTGTGCAGCCCCACCGTGCCGAGGGTGCCGGTGAACCCGTCGAGACCGAAGCTGCCGTCAGCGTTCTGCAGCGTGTAACCGGTCAGCACCGCGTCCAGGTTGGCCTGCATCTGCTGCATCACGGCCGGGATCTTCGACGGATCGTTGAGGACTTCCTGCCAGAACTGCGACTGGTTCGCCAGGAATTGCTGGAATGCCACCCCGGGGGCCAGGAAGAAGTTCTGGGTGAGGACGGTGGCGTTCTGCGAGGCCTCATTGAACACCGCTGTCCACGGCGCCAACAGATCGGGAAGGCCGCCGCCCGCGGCCAGCGCGACGTCTCGGATGGTGGGACCGTCGGCCAACGGAGTCGCTACTACCGGGGTGGCGGCGATCAGGCCGGAGCCCACGATCGCGATACCGGCAGTGACGTAGGGGCGAAGGGTTTGCTGCACAGCCATCTCCTTTTGTGAGGTTCCGCCCTCGGCAGGCCCCGCGCGGAGCTGTGGCGCTGCCGTGTTGCTCCTGAATTCACACCTATTCACTGATGTGATACCGAACATTAACCGTGGGTAACTTAAGATACAAGTGCCTCGGTCAGATATCTTTCGAGTGTTTTCAAAGTTCACAAGCGTTAACTTGTTGATACCTCGTGATCCGCCATATTTTCTACCTGAGAGTGGACAGTCGTCGTGTTCCGGGCACGGCACGTATCTACAACAGAACTGGAGTGAGTGAGGTACGCGAATACGTGGTAGGCCCCGCAGTGCCGGGGCTGCCGCGGGGGCCCGCCACTGGTGCTGGCACCGCCGTTTCCGTCGTTACCGGTGTGGTTCAGACAGGTGCGCTGAACGCCCGTCGAGTGGACTCGGCGAGGTCATATCTGGCTCTAAGGCCGTTCAAGTCGCGCGGGGACCCCCACGCCCACGCGAATCGAAGTCGAAAACGACACCAAAACGACCACGGTCGCCGAGCCCGCGAGGGACTCGGCGACCGTGGTCGCGTTCAGGTGTCGGCTAGGCGCCGGGCGCCCCGTTGGTGCCCGGGGTACCAGGGGCGCCGTTGCCGGCACCGCCGGTTCCGGTGCCGCCGGCACCGGCCGCCCCACCAGCCCCGCCGGGACCACCCGGCGTGCCACCCTTGCCGCCATTCGCGCCATCGCCACCGTCACCGCCGGTGTTGCCGGCGCCCTGAGCGGTACCGCCCTTACCGCCGGCCCCGCCATGGCCGCCGGATCCGCCGGCCCGGTCAGCACCATCGCTACCGGCCGTGGCGCCGCCGCCACCCGCCCCGCCGACGCCGCCCTGACCGCCGGTACCGCCGACCCCGCCGTTGCCGCCGTCGAAGCCGTCGCCGGTGGCATTGGTGCCACCGGTGCCACCGTTGCCGCCGGCACCGCCCGCGCCGGCAAGGCCGCCGGCGCCACCGGCGCCACCGCTACCACCGACCGAGGTGCCACCGGCACCGCCCTTGCCGCCGTTGCCTCCATCACCGGCCGCACTGCCGTTGCCACCGGCTGCGTTCGAGTGGTTAGCGCCCGCCGCGCCGGCACCGCCGACCCCGCCGTTACCGCCGGCACCACCGGCACCGCCGTCGCCATCGCCACCGACCGTGCCCGCAGGGCCGCTGGTGCTGGTACCGGCCGCACCGCCGATGCCGGCCTTACCGCCGATCCCGCCGTTGCCGCCGTTACCGCCGTCCAGGCCCTGGCCACCGGCCCCACCGTTACCGCCGGCACCGCCGGCCCCGCCGGTGCCGCCGACTCCGCCGCTGCCGGCGGCACCAGTGCCCGAGGTACCGCCGGCCCCGCCGTTGCCGGCACTGCCACCGTTACCGCCGTTGGTGCCGTTGCCCCCGGCCGCGCTCGCCGAGCTGGCGCCATCGGTGCCGGCAGATCCGGCCCCGCCGTTACCGCCGGCACCACCGGTGCCGCCGCTACCGTCGAGCCCCTCGGTTCCCGCGGCACCAGCGGTCCCGCTGGTACTGGCGCCACCCGCACCGGCCGCGCCACCGTCCCCACCGGCACCGCCCTTACCGCCGTTACCGCCGGCCAGGCCGTTGCCATTGGCGTCGGTGCCACCGTTACCGCCGGCCCCACCGGCTCCACCGGTGCCGCCGACTCCGCCGTTACCGCCCTTGCCACCGTCACCGGTGGTCGCGGTACCGCCGGCACCGCCCTTGCCTCCTGCGTTTCCGGCCGAGCCGTCACCGCCGTTACCCCCGGCCGCGCCGGCCAGCGCGGTGCCGGCCGCACCGGCCGCGCCGGCCGTGCCGGCACCGCCGTTACCGCCATTACCGCCATCGGCCGTGCCGGTAGCGGCGCCGCCGTTACCGCCCTGGCCGCCACCGACACCACCGTCGCCGCCGTTACCGGCGTGGCCCGTACCAGCCGCGATGCCGAGTGGGTTGCCGACCGCCGCCACCGCGCTGCCGCTGCTCGCACCGCCGTTACCGCCGGCCCCAGCCGTACCGCCCGGAGCACCGGCAGCGCCACCGGCACCACCGTTCCCGCCGATGACCGTGCCGCTGCCGCCGGCACCACCATTAGCGCCGTTACCGCCATTCGTCGTGCCGCCGGTGAGGCCGGCACCGCCGGCACCCCCGGCACCGCCGGCACCGCCATTGCCACCCACGCTGACGCCGGTGGTCGCGCCGGCGCCGCCGGCACCGCCGACGCCGCCATTGCCGCCGCCAGTGCCCAGGAGGCCGGACCCGCCGCCGCCATAGCCACCCGAGCCGCCGTTGCCGCCCCGGCTATAGACACCGACCCCGTTGTTCCAGCCGGTGGCGCTACCGCCGGCGCCTCCAGCACCGCCGTTGGCGCCTGAGTAGGCCCCGATACCACCGTTACCGCCGTTACCGCCGGCGAAGGTGCCGGTACCGCCGGAGCCACCGGCACCACCGTTACCGCCGAGGCCCTTGGAGCCGAACCCGCCGCCACCGCCGGCTCCACCCGCTCCACCGGTGGTCTTGACGGTGGCATCGTTGGTGGCGCCGGCACCGCCGGCACCGCCGTTACCGCCGGCCCCGGCCGCCCCAGTGCCGTTGCCGCTACCGCCGAAGCCGCCCTGACCGCCGGCCCCGCCGACGCCCGCAGCAAGTGCGGAACCAGTGGCGGCACCGCCGGCACCGCCATTGCCGCCGGCTCCCCCGGTGCCGGTCCCGAAGCCGCCACCGCCCGTGCCGCCGCCACCGCCAATACCGCCGTTAATGCCGGCACCGCCGGCACCGCCGGCACCGCCGTCCGCTCCGGTGCCTTGCTTGGCGCCGTAGGTCAGGCCGCCGCCTTGACCGCCGGCACCGCCAGCGCCGCCGTTGCCCAGGAACTTGCCCCCGCCGTCCTTGGCCGCGTCGCCGCCGGCGCCGCCGGCACCACCGGCCGAACTGGCGCCGAGCTGGCCGGCCCCGCCGAGGGGGCCGTTGAACTTCTCACCGCCGACACCGCCAGCGGCGCCTGCGCCACCGGCGCCACCGATACCGCCGTTGAGGTGGGTGGCGTCACCGGCAGCGCCCGCGCCGCCGTTACCGGCGGTGCCGGCCGCACCACCGTTGCCGCCGGCGCCGAAGGTGTAGCCACTGCGGCCGCCGTCACCGCCGACGCCGGCGTTACCGCCCCCGGCACCATTGCCGCTGCCGCCGTTGGCGAAGGTGCCGGCCGCGCCGTTAGCGCCGTCACCGCCGGCACCTCCATTACCGCCCGAGCCGAAGAACCAGGCCACCGCGGCACCGCCGTCACCACCCGCGCCGCCAGCAAAGCCGGCAGTGATGGCGTCACCGCCGGCACCGCCGTTACCGCCGAGGCCCATGAACCAGCCACCCGCGCCGCCGTCACCGCCGGCCGCACCGGCGCCGCCGGCTCCACCGTCACCGCCGTTACCGATCCAGCCGAGGGCGCTGCCGCCGTTGCCGCCGGCAACACCGGCCGCGTCGCTGCTCCAGCCGGCGCCACCGTCGCCGAACCATAAGCCCCCGTCACCGCCATCGGGGTTTACCTCGGTGCCGTCGGCACCATTACCGATCAGGTACAGCCCGGAGATGTCGTTGATGGCACCGTTGACCAACTCGCCCAACGGGTTATTGATCCAGAACTCCATCACCATGTGGAGCGGGTTGTAGAAGAAGTTGGTGAGCAGGTCCGTGCCGAAGTCGGCTGCGGGCATGGGTTCGAAGTTGAAGCTGAAGTCCGCCGGCGAAGCATCCGACTGGGGGAACAGGTCGGAGAGCCAGTCGAAGTTGAACAGATCATCGACGTCGGCCTGCGCCGGGGGCGCGGACGCCCACGGCGCCATGCCGAACGCCAAGAACGCGGCGACGGCGCTGCTGGCGCCGGCCACCCTGTTGCGGCGCCGCGCGCCACTTCCGGGCTGAGTGCCACGCTGGCTGCTGGTGTGACGACGATTCATTTTCGAACACCTCTCGTGTGAACAGTCCTGTTGAGCGGTTGTGACTTCTCAGTTCGGGTCATGCGAAATGCGGGGCTGGACGGGTTTACAGACCCAGGGCGTCCAGGAGGCTCGCCCAATCGGCCGCATCCCCCACGCTCGAGCCGGCACCGCCGTCATCGAAGAAGTCAGAGGGGACGACGGGGAAAGAGAAGCCGGACAGCGGCGGCTCCACGGGCGGTTGGCCAGGGTTCTTGCCGTCCCAGTTCCAGGCGACCCCGCCCAGCAACCCGGTGATGGCCTGCTCCCAGCCCATCATGGCGCCGATCGGGCCGACCCCGTGGCTTTCAACGGTGAGCGTGAGCGGTACGCCCAGAAAGCCCGACGCGTCGATAGCGAGGCCGACGCTGTTGAAGATCGAACCGCCAACCGCGGGCACCTCGGAAACGATGTTTCCGGAGGCGTCATAGGTGGTGTACGCCGCGTTGGCCACCGAGCCGGGCGTAAGCAGGCCACCGAACGCGAAATCCAGGTGGGACAGGGTGCCCGGCGGCACCACACCGTCGAGCATCGGCAGGATGAAGTCGAGGTTGAGGGTGGCGCCGTTGAAGAAGGCGCCGGTCATGTTGGCCAGGATCTCGTTCAGACCGTCGCCGTCGTTGATGCTGTTCATCAGTGCGACCCAGGGGCTTATCCCCGGCCCGATCATGCCCATGATCATGCCGCTCATCGGTGACGAGATGAAGTTGATGATCGCGTTTATCGGTTCGACGTCGGTACCGGCGGGCAAGAAGGCCGGCAACAGTTGGGGCAGGAGTCCGAACAGCAGGGAGTGGCCGAGGGTGAAGGTGGAGAGATCGGCGCCCCCGCTGAGGGTGTGCAGAATCGTGGTAGCGGCGGTCGGGTCGTCTGCGGCGATGCCGAGCATGGTGTAGGCGTTGTTCACCGCGCGCAGATGCTCCTGCATCTCGTTGACCACGTCGGGGATCTTCGAGGGGTCGTTGAGGATCTCCTGGAAGTAGCCGTATTGGTTGGCGATGAACTGCTGGAACGCCACGAACGGCGCGAGGTTGAAGTTGTTGGCGAGCACCGTGGCGTTCTCGGCCGCGATGTTGTACTGCTCGATCCACGGCGCCATCGCGTCGGTCAGGAGGCTGGTGAGTGCGACGTCGTGGGCCTTGGGTATGTCGGGCAACGACGCGACCGCCGGGGGGACGGTGATCAGGGTGGCGCCCACGATCGCGATACCCGCCGTGGCGTAGGGGCGAAGGGTTTTCTGCACAGCCATCTCCTTTTGTGAGGTGCCGCCCTCGGCAAACGCCTGGAGAAGCTGTGGCGCTGCCGTGTTGCTCCTGGATTCACACTTATTCACTGATGTGAGACAGAACACTAACCGTGAGTAACTTAAGGCACAAGAACCTTCGTCAAATAATTTTCTCGAGTTTTCAAAGCTCACAGGTGTTAACTTTCAAAAATCTCGTGATCCTGCATAATTTTCGCCTGAGAGTAGACGGTCGTCCTGTTTCGGGCAGGGCACATGCCCGCAACGGGCCCGACGAGTGTGATAAAGGCAAATCGGTAGACGCCCCGCAAACGACACGGTCGCCGGGCCTTTGCGGCAATCCCGCGACCGCGGAGCGATGCAACCAGCCGCCCGGGTGTCGGCGGTGCCGTCGGCCCCCGAGGTGCCTAGGTTGGTCACCGCACTGTTGCAGTAGGTCGCAGTAGGGAGTGCCGTGGTATGCCTGTTGAGTGCGGATCGGTGTACAGCTGGCCTATGCGGGTGGGTTCAAGGAAGCGGTCGAGCAGGTCGTCGCGCTGGAGCGAGTCGGGATCGACGTGGTCTCGGTCGCCGAGGCCTATTCGTTCGACGCCATCAGCCAGCTGGGCTACCTGGCGGCCAAGACGTCGCGAGTCGAGCTCCTCACCGGTGTTCTGCCGATCTACACCCGAACGCCCGCACTGCTGGCAATGACGGCCGCCGGCTTGGACTACGTCTCCGACGGCCGGTTCGCCCTGGGGCTGGGCACCTCGGGCCCGCAAGTGGTGGAGGGCTTCCACGGCGTGCCGTTCGACGCACCCCTGGGCCGTACTCGCGAGGTCGTGGAGATCTGCCGGGCGGTGTGGCGCCGCGAACGGCTCAACTACCACGGGAAGCACTACCAGTTGCCCCTACCGGCGGACCGCGGAACCGGACTGGGCAAGTCATTGCAGTTGATCAATCACCCGGTGCGCGAGCGGATTCCGATCTCGATCGCCGCGTTGGGGCCCAAGAACGTCGAACTGACCGCCGAGATCGCCGACGGTTGGCAGCCGGTGTTCTTCTACCCGGAACGATCCAATGACGTGTGGGGCGAATCCCTGAAAGCCGGTGCGGCCAAACGTGATCCGGCGCTGGGACCGCTCGACGTCATCGTGGGGGCGTCGCTGGCCATCGGCGATGACGTCGAGGACCGGCTGGCATGGGTGAAACCGCAGCTGGCGCTCTACATCGGTGGAATGGGCGCCAAAGGTCGCAACTTCTATCACAACCTGGCCACCCGCTACGGCTTCGGCGATGTCGCCGATCGCATCCAGGAGCTTTACCTGTCCGGACGCAAGACCGAGGCGATCGACGCGGTGCCCGACGAGCTGGTGCGCAACACGTCGTTGGTCGGGCCGCGGGGCCTAGTGGCCCAACGGCTGGCCGCCTACGCCGAGGCCGGGGTGACCACGCTGCTGGTCGGTCCGCTGGCCACCCGGCCCGACGAAGCGCTGCGCTACGTCGAGGAGCTGCGCGCCCTGCTGGCGTCCTGACTCGGCGCGCGGGGGCCGGGTGTGGTCCAGAACACCCCACACGCCAAAATGGGCCCATGGAATTCACGCCCACCGTGACCACCCCCTTTGCCGAAACCCTGGTCGAACTGCTACGGCGGCAAGCCGAGCGGTTCGGTGACAAGGTCGCCTTCAGCTTCTCCTACAACGGCGACGACGACGGCCGCAGCGAGCTGACGTTCAACGAGCTGGATCGCCGCGCACGCGCGATCGCGGCGAATCTGCAGCGCTACGACGTCACCGGCGAACGGGTGCTGGTGCTGGTGCGGCCGGGCTTGGACTTCATCGCCGGGTTCTTCGGCTGCCTGTACGCGGGCGCCGTGGCCGTGCCAGTGCACCAGAAGCTGGCGCCACGCCTGCAGGTCGTCGTCCCCGACGCCCAGGCCCGGTTCGCGCTCACCGCCGCCGAGAAGAGCCAGGACACCCGGGCCGCGGTCGCCGGGATTCCCGGGGAACCCGAGCAATGGTTCTTCACCGACGCCGGCGCCGACCCCGACACCTGGGTCGCCCCCGATATCGATATCAACTCCCCGGCCGCCATCCAGTACACGTCGGGTTCAACTCGCTCCCCCAAGGGCGTGTTGCTGAGCCACGGCAACATCCTGCACAACTGCGATGCCATCCGTCAGGCCTGGAACGGCGACGAGAACGACAAGGGCGTCTTCTGGTTGCCCCCGCACCACGATCTGGGTTTGATCGGCGGGATCTTGTCGATGCTCTACGTCGGGGTCAGCACGGCACTGATGTCGCCGACGGCGTTCATCAAGCGCCCGATGCGCTGGCTGGAACTGGTGTCGGCGCATCGCGGCGTGATCACCGCCGCACCGAACTTCGCCTACGACCGGTGCGTGGAGACCAGCACCCCCGAAGAGCGCGCCGCACTGGATCTTTCCTGCCTGCGAGTCGCTATGAACGGCGCCGAGTCGGTGCGTGCCACGTCCCTGGCGGCGTTCGCCGACGCCTTCGCGCCGGCCGGCTTCCAGTTGTCGTCGTGCTATCCGGTCTACGGGCTGGCCGAAGCCACTCTGCAGGTCGCGGCCGGATGTGCTACCGGCACGCCGGGGGTGCGTTACCTGGATCGCGTTGCGCTGGAGCAGGACCGCATCGTCGACGTGTCGCCGGATGACCCCGCCGCCGCGACGTTCGTGGGCTGTGGTCAGCCGCGCCAAGCTGACATCGCGATCGTCGACCCCGTGACCCGCCAGCCCTGCGGACCCGACGAGGTCGGCGAGATCTGGGTCGCCGGACCCAATGTCGCGCAGGGCTATTGGAACCGGCCGGAAGAGACGGCGGCGACGTTCGGAGCGGTGCTGGCCGAGCCGGGCGACCCTACGCGCGGCCCGTTCCTGCGCACTGGCGACCTCGGATTCCTGTGTGCCGGTGAGATTTTCACTACCGGGCGATGCAAGGACCTGATCACCATCGACGGTCACAACTACTACCCCAACGACATCGAGTTCACCGTGCAGCAATGCGACCCGGTGCTGGTGTCGGGCCGCGGGGCAGTCTTTGCCACCGACGCGCCGCCCGGCGGTGTCGAACAACTTGTGGTCGTACACGAAGTGGACAGTGCGCGAGCCGGTGAGACCGACCTCGACGCCGTCATCGAGTCGATTCGGCTGGCGGTCGCCACCCATCACGGGATCGCGGCAGACGCGGTGGTGCTGGTGCATCATGTGTCACTGCCCACCACCTCGAGCGGCAAGGTCCAGCGCGGCCAGTCCAAGCAGAACTTCGTCGAGGGCAAGCTGGCGACCGTCGCCGAGTGGCGTACACCCACCCGGGAACTGTCGCTGGAGGAGCTGGAGGCGGCCGCCAAGATCGTCTCAACACTGCAGTCCTGGGGAGCCCGCCAAGGCTGAACGACGCGCCGGGGACCTAGCCGGAAGCCAGCGGGTTGATCCAGCGCAGGCCGGGAAATCGCTGGAAATCGGTGTCTGCGGAGGCGAGTGCGACGCCGTGCTCGATCGCGAGGGCGGCAAGCTGGGCATCCGGTACCAGGCTGCCGGTGACATCGACCTGCGTACAGATCTTCGCGTAGGCCTGTGCCGTCGCTTCGGTGGCGGGCGGGATCCACACCACCGGGACCGCTAACCAGTCCGAAACGTGCGTCCACGCTTCGGGCCCGGTCAATGGGTTGGCGGCCGCCCTGGGATGTGTGACGATCCGCAAGAACGCGCCGATGGTCTGCCACGGCAGCCCAACCCGGTTGGCGCCGTTCAACGTTTCTTCCAGCCACGCTGCGGCCACCGGATTGTGTTTGCTATCGGAATCGACGGCGTACAGCAGAAGGTTCGCGTCGACAATCATCGGTCGTCATCGAGGAGGTCGAGCACCTCGGCCACGTTGCTGACATCGACCTTCAGGCCGATCGGCGCGGTGCGATGACGGTATCGATACTCGGGGGCGCTGGCCTGTGCGGCGATGCCACGGCGGGCAAGCAGGTTCAGCGCCTCGCTGATACCCAGGCCCTGCCGGCGAAGCCGCTCGATCTCGGCGGCGACGTCGCTGTCGATCACCACGGTGGTTCTCACATTGAGCATGGTACTCCTGGCGCATCATGATGCGAGACTTAACGCATCATGATGCGATTGCTCCAATCAGGCTCCCACCTGCGGTAATTCCTCGGCCGCTATGTCACACGGGGTCTTCGGCGGGTTGGCGTCTGTCGACTCGGCAGCCGGTTCGGCCTCGCCGTCCCCGGTGTCGCCTACGGGTTCGGAATCCCCGGCGCCCGGTGCTGGCTCCACTGCGACATCGCCGATTGCCGCGTCCCCCGCCGGGTCCTCGGCGTCGGACTGCTTGGCCGCCTCCACCGCCGGTTCGGTCTCCGGTTCGGTCTCCAGCTCGGCCTCCGGCTCGGGGTCGTCGGAGTCGGTGGGCTCGACGCCTTCCCGGATTGGATCGTCGAACGGTTCATCGAACGCCTGGCCGGCGCCGGGATCGCCGAGCGCATCGACAAGTCGCGGGATCAGCCCGCCCAGGCCGGCGAGTCCGCCGAGCCCACCGCCCAGGCCACCTGGTAGTCCCGCCGACGGCATGCCCAGGTCGCCGGGCAGGCCGAGCGCGCCCGGCAGCCCCAGATCACCCGGTTTATGCGGCGGTTCCAGCTTCGCCTCTCCTTCGTCGAGGCTCGCTAAACCACCGGGTTGGTCATCGAGTGGTCCGGCGGGAGCAGCGTTGTGCACCGTCTGCGCCGGTGGATCCGGCGCCACCTGGGCCGTGTGGGCCGGCGAAACATCGAGTGGGCCGGAGATCGGCGCAATCGGGACAGGCACCGTGGGCACCGCCATCTCGGGTCGAAGCACCGGTCCCAGATCCCCCGGAATCGCGAACACCATGCCCGCCCCAGGATCAGCCGCCGCTATCGCGGCGCCGTATGCCGCGGCAATCCCGTCCCGCGCGGTTCGGATGGCCGTCACCCACTCGCCGCGAACATCGTTGTCCACGTAGGGAATTATCTGATTGTCTACCACCGCGGCGGCACCCTCCTCGCCGGTGCCGGAGCTCACCGCGTGGGCTGCCGCCAGCCAGGACTGCCGGTGCGCACCCACCCGCTCATCGACGGCGACCATCGCGGCCACCTTGGCGTCGACCAACCGCCACAGCTCATCACGCAGCACACCGCAACCCGCGGCCGCCGCACGCAACCGGGCCGTCAGCTGTGCTGCGGCGTCGCAGTGCTGACGCAGGAATTCCGCGGCCACGTCGCCGCCCGGCCCCCGCCAGGCATTGGCCAGCTCTACCAGTTGCTGTCGTTGGGTACGCAGTGCGTCGTCGGCGGTGTCGGCGAGTGCATTCAGTGCGGCACAGTCACTATCGAGCGATCGCAGGTCCAGGCCGGCTTCGCTGTCGTAGCGGCCGGCGAGCTGGCCGTCGTAGCCGGTGAGCTCCGGATGCCGGTATCCCCGTCGATAGCACGCCGACACATAGGTCTGAGTGTGCATGACCGCCTCGCGCCCCTCGGCCAGCCGGGTGGACACGTCATATCGCTGGGCCACGTCAACCAACCCGTTCGGCAGCGCTGGCCTCGGCCTGTCCGTAACGCGTCAGCGCTGCCCGCAGTGCCGTGGCGATCTCGGTATTGGCCCGCGACCAGCGCATCAGCTCGGGCAACCAGGCCTGTAGAGCACGGCGCAGCGCCTCCCCCGCCCCGATATGGTCGCGCCCGGCAGCGGCGCCGTCGAATAGCAAGCCGCCCAACCGGTTACGGGAAGCCGTATCGATGACCGATGCGACTCCATCGATGTGGTCCGCGACCGAGCGCAGCGCGGAGGCGTCGAGGTAGAGCTGTTGTCGTCCCATACGGGTTTGACGGTGACAGCGCTGGAGGGGTTCCCCTGGGTTCGCTGGGCTCAGTTCCGGGTGCGTACCGCGTCGGCGACCTCGGCCGCGATCCGGCGAGCCGTCTCCTCGTCTGAGGCCTCCACCATCACCCGGACGAGCTGCTCGGTTCCCGACGGGCGCAACAGGATTCGCCCAGTGTCACCGAGCTCGTCGGTGGCGCGCCGCACCGCATCACGCACTGCCGGGCGGCCCACCGCCTCGGCCTTGTCAGTGACCTCGACATTGATCAGCACCTGCGGCAGCGTGCGCATCGCCGAGGCCAGGCCGGCCAGCGGAGTGCGGGTCTGCGCTATTCGCCCCATCAGACGCAGGCCAGTCATGATGCCGTCACCGGTGGTGGCCACCTGTGGCAGCACGATGTGGCCGGACTGCTCACCACCGAGGGTGAATCCGCCGGCGCGCAGCTGCTCGAGGACGTAGCGGTCGCCGACGTCGGTGGTGTGCACCGTCACCCCGGCCTCGCGCATGGCCAGGTGTAGACCGAGATTGCTCATCACGGTCGCCACCAGGGTGTCATCGGCGAGTTCTCCGGCTTCGCGCATGGCCAGGGCCAGCACGACCATGATGGCGTCACCATCGACGACGTTGCCGTCGGCGTCGACGGCCAGGCAGCGGTCGGCGTCACCGTCGTGTGCCAGGCCCAGGTCGGCGCCGTGGTGGCGCACCGCGGCCCGCAACGGTTCCAGGTGCGTCGAGCCGCACCCCTCGTTGATGTTGAGCCCGTCGGGGTCGGCGTTGATGGTGATCACGGTGGCCCCGGCGGCCCGGTAGGCCCGCGGCGCCGCGTCCGACGCTGCGCCATGAGCGCAGTCCACCACCACGGTCAAGCCGTCCAGCCGGCCGGGATTGGATTCGCCCAGGTGCCGCAGGTAGCAGTCCAGCGCATCCTTGGCGTCCACCACCCGGCCCAGTTCGGCGCCGATCGGGCGCAAGCCCGGTCCGGCGGCCACCAGGTCTTCGATCTGGTCCTCGGTGGCGTCGTCGAGCTTGTGTCCGCCGGGACCGAAGAATTTGATGCCGTTGTCGGGCATCGGGTTGTGCGAGGCGGAGATCATCACCCCGAAGTCGGCTTCATACGCGTTGGTCAGATAGGCCACTGCCGGGGTCGGCAGCACACCGGCGCGTAGCGCATGGACGCCCTGGCTGGTCAGACCGGCGATGACCGCGGCCTCCAGCATCTCGCCGCTGGCCCGCGGGTCACGGCCGACGACGGCCACCCGGCGCCCGGTGCCGGTGGCGAGCCGCTGTGCCGCCGCGCCGCCCAACGCGACCGCCAGCTCGGCGGTCAGCTCGCGGTTGGCAACCCCGCGGACGCCATCGGTGCCGAAAAGTCGACCCATAACTATCCTTTATCGCCGCGAGCGCGCGTGTCCGCGGCCCGACACGCCGGTGTCAAGCCGAAAGCACGCACCCTCAAACGCAAGCCGGGGGTGCCTTCCGCACGCGGAAGGCACCCCCAACTCGCTGCCAGAATGCAATCGCAGATCAGCGCTTGCTGTACTGCGGAGCCTTGCGGGCCTTCTTGAGACCGTACTTCTTGCGCTCGGTGGCCCGGGGGTCACGAGTCAGGAAGCCGGCCTTCTTCAGGGCCGGACGGTCTTCGGGCTGCACCAGGATCAGCGCGCGGGCCAGAGCCAACCGCAGCGCACCGGCCTGGCCGGAGGGGCCGCCGCCGTCGAGGTGGGCGTAGACATCGAAGCTGTCCACCCGGTCCACGGTGACCAGCGGGGCCTTGATCAGCTGCTGGTGCACCTTGTTGGGGAAGTATGCCTCCAGGGTGCGCCCGTCCAGGTTGAACTTGCCGGTGCCGGGCACCAGGCGCACACGCACCACGGCCTCCTTGCGGCGGCCGACGGTCTGGATGGGACGACCCAGGTCGTGCGGCTCGTAAGCCGGCGCGACCTCTTCGTACACCTCTACGGTCTCGTCAACCACGGGGGCCTCGGCGGCCTCGTCGATGGCCTCAGTACCTTCAAATGCGGTCTCGGTCATTGCGCCACCTGCTTGATTTCGAACGGGATCGGCTGCTGAGCGGTGTGCGGGTGCACCGGGCCGGCGTAGACGTGCAGCTTGCGCTGAATCTGACGCCCCAGCTTGTTGTGCGGGATCATCCCGAGGATCGCCTTCTCCACGACACGGTCGGGACGGGTCTCCATCAGCTCACCGATGCTGCGCTTGCGCAGTCCGCCCGGGTAGCCCGAGTGGCGGTAAGCCATCTTCTTCTGCAGTTTGTTGCCACTGATGGCAACCTTGTCGGCGTTGATGATGATGACGAAGTCACCACCGTCAACGTTCGGTGCGAATGTCGGCTTGTGCTTGCCGCGCAGCAGGGTTGCTGCCGCAACGGCGAGCCGGCCGAGCACCACGTCGGTGGCGTCGATGACATACCACGAACGTGTGGTGTCACCCGCCTTCGGCGCATAGGTGGGCACAGCGCTTACCTCTTCTTTTAACTCGAGCCGGGGTTCCCCGGTTCTAGCGGATCCCGGAGCGAGCCGGGTGCCGGTCCGGCGTGTCATACGGAATGGTTCTCGGCGACCGACAGTGACCCGAGGACCCGCTGCACCAGGAGGCACCGCACGCCAACGGTGCAGCTTACCGGCGGTGATCGGGGCGGGTCAAAACGGCGATCGCCGGCGTTTGAGCCGGTGTGGCCCCGTCGGCTCTCCACCGGCGGGGCCACACCGTATTCGGGGGTGGCCTCTCCTACCGCCCCCAAGCTCCCGCGGCGCGACGATCGGCGTCGGCGACGTCGGCGGCGCCGTCGCGCACGGCGCTGCCCAGGTCGAACAGGATCTGGTTCAGCGCACTGACGGCGTGCTGCCATCTGATCCGCTCGGCGTGGTACGCGCCGGCCGCCTCCCGCGTCCAGACCTGCTGCAGCGGTGCGATCTGCGACCGCAACTCCTCCAGCGCCCCGTTGAGCCGGGCGGCCGTGGAGTGGATCTCTTGGCGGACGACGTAGTCGATCTCGTCGAAGTTGTAGGACAACGCATCCATGTCCGGGCCCGCTCAGATTCCGTCGCCGGCGGCGGCGATGCGATGCGAGTGGGTCTCGGCGACCTCGCGCAGTGCACGCTCGTTGTGACGAATGGTCTCGGCGATGCGCGCCAGCGCGTGGTGCAACTTCAAGGATTCGGCGTTCCAGCGGTCCACGACATCCTGGAACCGGGCAGCCGCCAGACCCGACCACACCGACGGCGGCACCGCCCGCATCCGGCCGACGAACGCCTGCAGCATCCCCCGGATCTCCTCGTTGCGGGCGTCGGTGGCCGCCGCGACGGCGAGCATGACGTCGAAGTCGGCGCTGAGTGTGGTGGTGGCTGCGGGTGTGCTCACATCGTCTCCTGCCGTCGGCGGCCGCGATCGAGTCGCGCTGATATGTAGTTCGACTGCACTCGGCGGGTTTTGGTTCCATCGGCTTGGCGACCCCCGGGCGACGCGTCAATCTGCGCATTCCGCCTCAACGACCACCGCCTAATGACATAAATGCAGAACGAGGCATGTAGGAGGGGAAATGCAGCGTGCTCTGGGCGCCTATCTCACCGTCGGACTGGCCGTCACCGGCGCCGGCGTGCCGGTCGTTCCGCCGCTACAACCGGCGGCGGAGCACGCGCGAGTGCTACTGGCCGGCGCTGAATCCTCGCTCGGGGACGGCACCGCCCTGATCATGGGTGCCAGCTTCATCGCGACGCCCAGCCAGGGTTGGCTGAACGCCTTCGACAAGCTGTACCTGCAACCGCATGGCTTCACCGGTGACATGCGGGCGGTGACCACGCCGGAGTCGCTGTATCCCTTCACCGGCCCGTTCAGCATGACGTTCGACAACTCGACGACCCAGGGCCAGCAGATCATCCTGGACGCGATCAAAGCGCAGATCGCCGCCGGCGGAGTCACTCACGCCAATCCCGTTGTGGTCAGCGGCTATTCGCAGAGTTCCACGATCGACTCGCTGCTGATGTCGCGACTGACCGCCGAAGGGGTGGACCCCCACGACGTGCACTTCGTGCTGCTGGGCGACCCCAGCAATCCCAACGGCGGCTTGCTGGAACGCTTCGCGATCCCGGATGGCAACACGCCCGACGCCACCAGCCTGGGACTCACCTTCAGCGGCGCGACGCCATCGGATATCTCCCCGACCGACATCTACACCTACGAATACGACGGCTTCGCCGACTTTCCGAAATACCCGATCAACTTGCTGTCCGATCTCAACGCCTACCTCGGCATCGTCTTCAACCACATCGCGTACCTGGGCCTGACGCCGGATCAGGTCGCCAACGCGATCCAACTGCCGACGTCCACGACCGACTCGTTGACCAACTACTTCATGATCGAGTCGCCGAGCCTGCCGCTGCTGGACCCGCTGCGGTTGATTCCGGTCGTCGGCAATCCCCTGGCGGATCTGCTGCAGCCGAGCTTGTCGGTGTTGGTCAATCTGGGCTACGGCAGCATCGACAACGGCTGGTCGCCGGGGTTCGCCGATGTGCCCACTCCCCTGGGGTTCCTGCCGCCCCAAAGTGTCCTGGACCAAGTTCCCGACGCCCTGCTGAACGGCTTACAACAAGGCGTCCAGGACGCATTCAACACCCTGATGGATCCGACCAACTACCGACTGATCTCCCCTCAGACGATGGACTACGTACTCGGTCCGATCATCAACTCCGCGATCGCCGCGTTCAACCTCGACGGCTCACCGGACGACATCTCGAACTACCTCTCGACGTTCCTCGCCGGCGCCGCCAACTGGTTCACGCAGGGCTTCGGGGAGTTGTCGTTCACCCACACCGGCCTCCCCGCGATCGACATGGCCAGCGCACAGCTGTTCACCCTGCCCCCGCTCGCCGTGGAGCTCTTCAACACCGAGATGGCCGCCGGCAACCCACTCGACGCGATCGGCGAGCCGCTGGCGGCGCTGATCGGCCTGGCCCCGCTCATGCTGGTGGGGGCGGTGATCTAGGGCCCAACGACGCTGGCGAGATGGCCTGCGTGCGTTATCAACAGGCTGAGCCGTGATCCGAATGGCCGCGACCATATCCGGCGGTAGGCTGCCGACATGGAGCCGGGGAACCTGGAAGCCCGCGTCGCCGCATTGGAAACCCAGGTGCGCGACCTTGATGGCCGGGTGCGTGGCAGCGAGCGCGACGCCGCGGCCGCGCGTGTCCTTGCCGGCGCCGCTGATCGGGACGTGTCCGAGATCCGCGACGAACTGCGGGACTTTCGGCGGGCCACCATCGCGAGCTTCAACGCACTTTGCGAGGACATGAATGACCGTTTCACCCAGGTCAACAACGGGTTCGCGGAGATGCGCGGAAGATTCGACGCAACCGCGGCCGGTCAACAGCACATCGTCGAACTCATCCAGGGCCTGATCGGCGAGCAGGGCGGCAACCGCTAAGGCGGCCCCTGCGCTAGCCGCAATATCCCCTGCAAACGACTGATCGCCGGGCCCCGTTTGGGGACCCGGCGACCGTGTCGAGGGGGTACTGGCTAGCCCGGGTTGCCCGGGTTGCCGGGGGTGCCGTCAGCACCAACGGGGTCTCCGGCGCCGCCGGGGCCACCGGCTCCCGCACCGCCGGCCGCACCACCGACACCAGCTGTACCCGCGGCGCCGTTGCCGGCTCCGCCGTGTCCGGCCGTGCCGGCTGCGCCACCGGCCACGCCGTTGCCGCCGTTACCGCCGTTACCGCCGGCCAGGCCGGCGCCGGTGTCGGGGTTGACGCCACCGGCACCGCCGGTGCCACCGGCACCGCCCTTACCGCCCTGACCGCCGTTGCCGGCGTTGCCGCCGACACCGTTCTCCGAGCTGCCGCCGTTACCGCCCTTGCCGCCGACCGCGCCGTTGCCGCCGTTGCCGCCGACACCGCCGGCCACCTTGCCGGGCGCCCCGGTGAGCGGGTTGTTGCCCGTCGAACCGACTGCACCGTCACCACCGGTGCCGCCTTGGCCGCCGGTGCCGCCGTTACCGCCGTTGACGTTGCCGGCGCCGTTGCCGCCGTTGCCGGCGGCGCCGCCCACACCGCCCACATTGGCGGCGCCGCCCATGCCGCCGACGCCACCGTTGCCGCCGTTGCCGGCGTGGCTGGGGCCGATGCCCAAGGTGTTGGTCGGGGTGGTTACGCCGCCGCTGTTACCGCCGTTGCCGCCGGTACCGCCCACGCCGCCGGTGCCGGTGCCCAGGTCGTAGCCGGCGCCGCCGCCGGCGCCGCCGTTGCCGCCGGAGGCGGTGCCGTTGCCGCCGTTACCGCCGGTACCGCCGGCACCGCCGGACTCGCCGTTGCCGCCGCCACCCAGGGAGCCGTTACCCCCGTTGCCGCCGATGCTAACCACTCCGGGGCCGGTCGCGCCGTGGCCACCGTTGCCGCCGTCACCGCCGGCCCCGCCGACACCAGTACCGCCGGTGAGGATGTTGGTGGTGGTCTCACCGCCCATGCCGCCGGTGCCGCCGTTGCCGCCAATGCTCCAGATGGTGCCGTCGGCGTCCTTCCACCCGGTCGCCACCCCGCCGTCTCCGCCATTGCCGGCGGCTCCGCCGTCGGCGCCGCGGGCGCCGTTGCCGCCGCCGCCGCCGTCGCCGCCCTTGTAGGTGCCGGTGCCGCCGGCGCCGCCGTTGGTGCTGGCCCCGGCGGTCTGACCATTGCCGCCGCCGCCGCCGTAGCCGCCGCGCCCGCCGATGGTCTTGATGGTGTTGTCGGTGGTGACACCGTTGCCGCCGACGCCGGCCTTGCCGGCGGCGCCGCCGGTACCGGTCTCACTGTCGCCGCCCTGGCCGCCGGAGCCGCCGTTGCCTGCGGTGCCGGTCACCCCGGCAGCGCCGGTGGCAGTACCGCCGACCCCACCGTTGCCACCGGTGCCGCCGGCGTTGTCACCGAGGGACGCGCCGCCACTTCCACCCCAACCGCCGGCGTTGCCGCCGTTGACGCCGGAGCCGCCGTCGCCGCTGTTGCCGCCGTTGCCACCGGTGGACCCGGCCCCGCCGTCACCGCCGATGCCGCCCTCGGCACCGTTGCCGAGGAAGTGGCCGTTGGCGTCCTTGACTGCGTCGCCGCCGGCGCCGCCGTTGCCACCGTGCCCGCCGTCGCCGGCCTGGCCGGCGCTGCCGTAGAGCGGGGCGCCGTAGAACATGGAACCGCGGGCACCACCCAGGCCGCCCGCACCGCCGCGGCCACCGACGCCGCCGGCCAGTCCATTGGTGCCATCGTTGGTGCCCGCTCCACCGTTGCCGGCCGCGCCGCCGGAGCCGCCCTTGCCGCCGTTGCCGAGCAGGTAGCCGCTGACCCCGCCGTTGCCGCCGGTGCCACCTTGGCCGCCGCTCATGCCCGTGCCGCTGGCATTCTGGGTGCCGTCCATGCCGGCGCCGCCGGCGCCACCACTGCCGCCGTTGCCGAACATCCAGGCCATCGCGGCACCGCCATCGCCGCCGGCGCCGCCGAAGCCACCAGCCACAGTCGCTATGCCGCCGGCGCCGCCGTCGCCGCCGTGGCCCATCCAGACGCCACCGATACCACCGTTGCCTCCGGCGGCACCCGCACCACCGTCACCACCGGCGCCGCCGTTGCCGAAGCCCAAAGCGTTACCGCCGTTGCCGCCGGCCTCCCCGGCCACATCACTGGACCAACCGGCACCGCCATCGCCGAACCACAACCCGCCATGGCCACCATCGGGGTCCTCCGCGGTGCCATCGAGACCGTTGCCGATCAGGTACTGCCCGGAAATGGTGTTGATGGCGCCGTTGACCATCTCCCCGAGCGGGTTG